>NZ_VOOR01000002.1 GCF_007993045.1 Phaeodactylibacter luteus | reverse complement strand
GCTTTCCTGAGCAAAAGAGAATACCTGGACAAGCTGTAAAAGCAATACTGTAGTGATTAATCTAATCATGGTTTTAGTTTTTATATGATTTAATATGTTTACTCAGCTATTTTAATTTAATGACCGAGAACGGCCCGGCTACGTGCCGTGCCGGATTCTAAATTTACCATTTTCGTCTTAATTCACAAATGCTAGCGCAGGCAGCAAAAGGCGAACTTGGCGTAGCCTGGCTTTTGCTGCCTGCGCGGGTTTTTCAATCTCAATTTTCCTCTCGAAGGTTTTTACCGGCATGGCATGTAGCCATTGTTGCAGGCAGGCGGTTTATAATTCTTCTATTTGCTTTTTTGTTAGTCCTGTGTATCTCATTATCTTTTCTATTGGCTCTCCTTCCTTCTTCATTTCTTTTGCTACAGATTTCAATCCCTTTTCTACTCCCTCTTCCATTGAAGTGTCAACTACATTCTTTATATCTCTATAGTACTTCAAACTCTCTTCATAGGCCTCCCTCTCTTCTGAGGTAAACTTTGCTATTTCTGCTGCTTCGAATAGCTTTTCAAAGATTTTATCTTGCAATTTTTGTGGCCGGTCTTGTAGCTGAGATAAATATCTAAACACATACAGCCATTTATCGAATTGAGTTTCTAATTCCTCTTCTTTTTTCTTGAATTTAGGCAGCTCTATATAAATGAACTTTAGCTTATCATAGAAAACTTCGCATTTCTGGTTCTTTAACTCTATCAAATGCAAAATCTCATTTTCTGACCTGTGGTCATCAAATATAAAATCTAGTATCCCAACTGTATAAACTGGTTCTAATTTATAATCCCAATCTCCTTTCTGAGCTTGTTCTTGAATTGGGAATGATGAATGGTATATACTTCTATCCTTGAAATAATTTTGCTTTGCCTTTTGGATTTCTACGATAAAACGTTCTCCAGATTTACCAATACAGTATAAGTCAAAAATTGCTTTCCTATCTAATTCATTCAATCCCATTTGTTCATTTCGGGAATAATTCAGGTCTTTAATTTTATGTTTCTCTGGAAGTATTTGGTTCAGGAAATCAATCAACAAGGCTTTATTGGGTTCACTTCCAAAAAGTTTTTTAAATCCAAAGTCTGTCAGTGGGTTTATATATTTATCTTGTAGTCCGCTCATTTTCAAGCTATTCTATTTTGTATTCTAGACCATTCAACACAAATATAACTCTTTTTAGTTCTCGCCGCATTATCTGAATTGTCAATAGCTTGCCTGCAACTCGCTAATACACGCACTTCCCTCCCCAATTTGTCGTTCTTTTCCCCACCTTGCCCAGGCTGAGCCTACCTGCTTGCAGCGCCCGGCGTGCCAAGCTACAGCCCAGACAATACTACAATATACAAAAAAGCCACAATGCTACCTGCTTGCCAATATAAAAAACAGCCTGCCGGTAGGCCAGTGCGGCTGCCCTGTGGGGGCTTGCCACCCCTTGGCGCCGGCCTAGCGCTGCGGAGGGGTGGCAAGCCCGACAGGGCCGAGCGGGCAGCGAGCCCCGCAGCATAGCGGCACCTGCCAGCCTGCCCCCTCCTTGCGGCAGGGGCAGGCCCCTCTTGTTGTGCAGGGGCAAGTCAAAAGAAAGGGCGCCGCAAAGCGCCCTGCCCTAATGATGTTCTATCAACGTTCCTTTAAAGAAAAATCCCGCCATTTGACGCGTATCCCGCCACCATCATGTATCTGAAGGCAGATCCCGCCCTGGCCCTCGCCAATTTTCTGGTCTTTGATACGGACCATCTTTCGCCCGTTCAGCCAAGTCGTTATGCGCGGGCCTTTGGCCTTGATCTTTAGCTCATTCCATGTGCCTTCGAGCAGGGCCTGTTCTTGTGCTGCTCCGGGCTTGGCCAGCCAGCCCCTGCCATAGGATTCGTATATCCCGCCGGTATGCAGCCCGGGCGGGGCAACTTCCACTTGCCAGCCTTGTACCTTGGTGCCTTCAACGGTAGACCTGAAGAAGACCCCGCTGTTGCCGTTCGCCTCTTGCAGGAAAGAGAGGGCCAGCACAAAATCATCGTACGCCTCCGTTGTGCAGAGGTAGCCATAGGCTTTGTCCGGCCCGCTTTCGGAGATCAATAGCCCGTCTTCAACGTACCATTGTTCTGTGCCATAAGCTTCCCAGCCGTTCAGGTCTTTCCCATTGAACAATTGGGTTTGTGCAGAAAGCAAGCTGATGGAGGTGCTCATCAAGACAATAGTCATGCAGGTTTTCATAGCGGGCGGATTTTGATGTTCTTAAACCAGGCTCTGCTTCCGTGGTCCTGCAGGCCGATCCATCCGGTGCGGGCGGCCCCATAATCGGGGTAGTCTTTCCACTTGCCAATTTCCTTGCGCATCTGCCAATCATCGGAACCAGGGTCGAAGCTGAGCATTTCAGCCCCGTTCAGCCAGTAAGTCACCTTATTGGGCGTGTACCGGATGCGGCTGCTGTTCCATTGCCCTGCGGGGCGCAGGGGCTTGTCTTCTTTGGGGGCATACATGCCATAATCTGCGCCAACAGTCTGCCAGGCTTCCAGCTCTTGTGGGAAGCCGATATCGTCCAGCAGTTGGTATTCCGGGGCATTTTCATAAAGGGCGTGGTACTGCTCGCCTTCTTGCACATGATAGAAGATACCGCTGTTGCCGGCTTCTTCTATCTTCCATTCCAGGTACAGCTCAAAGTTGTCGAATGCTTGTGCGGTGTAGATGATGTCGCCGCCGATATCGCCTCCGGTTCCTGCCGTCGTCAGCAGCCCGCCTTCAGCGGCCCAGCTGCCGGGGAGGCTATCCTGATTGAAGCCCCGCCAGCCTGCGGCCGATTGCCCGTCGAAAAGGAGGGCCCAGCCTTCGGCTTTTTCAGCTTCGGAGAGGGTGTTGCCGGCTACAGCCGTAACGGTTTCTGTTGAAGCAGGGGGGGCTGCTTCTGTGGTCGCCGGGCCCCCGCAGCTGTACATCGACAGTGCAAGGCCCCAAGCCCATAAGTACTTCATGGTTGTTGGTTTTAGTTTTGAAAAAAAATGTGGGCTAGCCTATGACCTTCATGCCCACAGGGTCCCATTGGATATAGCGGTCTTCAAAATAGCTGTCGTTGCACAGTAGGGCAGGGGCACAGGCCCGGAAGCCGAACACAGGGTCTTCCACTACCTGCCCTCCTTCCCGTATGGCCCGGAAGAGGTTGCCAAAGTGGTCGAAATGTGCGCCTTTGTAGCCTTTTTCTACTTCGTAGACCATCTTCTGAGGCGGGAGCATCTGCTTGCGGCCGGCGTAGGTACTGCCCATTTCCTTTTCCTTCGCTTCCAGGAAGGGGTCATCTTGGTGGGTAGTTTTGTTGCGCTCCACGGTCACGTCGTTCCAGCCCACATTTAAGGAGCCCTTGCTGCCGTTTATTTTGAGGTAAGTAGAGCCGCTTGTGCCGTCGATGAAGTTGCAGCGCAGAGAGAGGTTGAAGCCAGGATGGGCTTCTGAATCGGGATAATCGAACATGCCCAGCAGTACATCCGGCACCTCCCTGCCATCCTTCCAATAGCGCAGCCCTCCCATTGCTGCAATCTTAGTGGGCCCCAGGGAGTTGGTGATGAAGTGGAGGCTGGAGAAAAGATGTACGAAGAGGTCGCCCGACATGCCCGTGCCGTAGTCCCGGTAATTCCGCCAACGGAAAAAACGGAGCGGGTCATAGGGCCGCTGTGTGGTATTGGAAACGTAGCGCGCCCAGTCTACGGTGCGCTCATTGGCGCCAGAGGGGATAGGGTACTGCCAAGCCCCGCCCGGGGAATGACGGGCCCAGAAGCCTTCTGCATAGTTGATGTCGCCGATGACGCCCGCCGCCAGCAGCTCCCGGGCTTTTTCATTGCCCAGGGAAGACAGCCCCTGACTGCCGACCATGAAGATTTTGCCAGAATCTCTCCATGCCTTGATGAGCTCATGCCCTTCTGAAATGCTGTGTACCATAGGCTTCTCACAGTACACGTGCTTGCCTGCCTTGAGGGCCGCAATGCTGATGTCTTTGTGCCAGTGGTCGGGCGTGCCGATGATGACGACGTCCACGTCTGTCCGGCTGAGCACTTCCTCGTACTTGCGGGTCAGGAAGAGGTGGCTCCCCCAGCGTTCCCGCGCTGCGTCCAGGTTGCCATCGTACAAATCGCAAACGGCAGTAATGCGCACCCCTTCGTGTTCCAGGGCGGTATTGGCATCCACGGTGCCCATGCCCCCGGCACCGATGAGGGCGATGTGGAGTGTCTGCTTAGGCGAAGGCCGGGGCGCCCGCCTCATGATTTCAAAGGGCAGTGCCCCCTTTTCAGCGTAAGCTTTGGTAGCGCTGGCCGCTGCGGCCCCAGCAAGTGCGGCCTTTTTGATAAATGATCTCCGATTTTGTGACATAGGTCTAGTTGGTTGATGTTTTACAATTTGTCGGCTGCAAACCAGATTGTCGTTTTTTGGGCCTGCCCCCTCCGCAAGGATAGGGGCCTGCCCCTGCCAGCAGGCAGGTGCCGCTATGCTACGGGGCTCGCTGTCCGCTCGGCCCCTCGCCCTACAGGCGTCGGGTCTGGCCTTCGGCCACCCCTGCGCAGCGCTAGGCCAATGCCAGGCTAGTGCCTCAAGTCATAAATCTCTGATAATTAAGTTGAAGTTATTTTCCGGCTAATCAAGGCGAAGGTTCGCGACTTTAGCCCGAGCTAAAGGAGCGGTTCTTTAACGAAGAGTAGGCGGAAAAGAACGAAACTTGGGGTGGCAAGGATTTATGACTTGAGGCACTAGAGCCCCAAAAGCATAACCGCCTGCGACATTTGGGTTTACGCTCAAGCTGTCAGTCCGGCAGGTACTCTTTGGGGATGGGGTGGGCTGCCGTTTCCCCCATCCAGAAAATGCTGAGTATCCACCACCGCTCCCCATCGTGGAACAGCTGTATGCTGTTGATGCCCCTTGCGAACGGTTCCTTGCCGGAGGCGCTCCGGTAGGATTCATAAGTGCTGAAAACATGCGCAATGCTGCCGTATTCTTGTGTGCTCCGATGGATCTCTTTTTCGAAAAAACCATTTTCCTCCAGCCATTTGCCGGAAGTGCGGATGTAATCTTCCGGGCTGAGCACCCGGTAACTGCCTTTGGTGCTATCCGTTGCTGCCCTTGAAGGGGCCAGCCTGGCCTCAGGGAGGAAAAGCTCACGGAAAGTGCCCCAGTCCCTGGCCTCGCCGGCTTCTCCGGAAATGACGCTGTAGAGGGTGCTGAGCAGTTCGTCTTGCTGTGCATAGGAGGGTTGTGCAGCAAGGGGGAGATAAGCGGCTGCCTGCAGCAGTAGGGGCAGTAGTATTCTTTTCATTTCGATTAGGTTTGGCGCCGGGCTTCCTTGTCGGCTGGTAGCAAAAAATGACGATTCTTTGGCGAAGAAGTAGTTTGTTAGATGAATTTACGAAAAAGCAATCAATAATTGGGATATGTTTTGAAAAGGGTGCGCACACGGGCAAAGGATATTTGGGCTACTCGTGCATTATTTCTACCTTAGTCTGTGATAACCATCAGATTTTCTTTTTTCAACAAACGAGGGAAACCAACATGCAAAGATTAGGGTACACAGCGCTGCTGGCCCTGCTGTTTATACAGCTGGGGTACGGGCAGCGGAGCGAGACCGTGCGCCTTCCGCTGGCGGATATGTCCGCCTTCCAGCCGCAGGCCGGCAACTGGTCAATAGTGGGGGGCGTAGCCATGAACCCGGCCGTCGATATCCACGACGATCTGGAGCGGGCGGTGCAGGCGGCACCGGGCACCGGCATCCTCTTCAACAACAACACTCCTGATGCCCGCGACCACCTGCTTACGGCTTGGGAGCACGGCGATATCATCCTTGAGCTGGAAGTGATGATGCCAAAGGGCTCCAATTCTGGCATTTATCTACAGGGGCGCTACGAAGTACAGCTGCTCGACAGCTGGGGCGTCAGTCAGCCCTCTTTCTCGGATATCGGCGGCATCTACCGCAACTGGGAGCAGGCGCCCGAGCTGAAATACATGGGCAAAGCGCCGCTGGTAAATGCCGCAAAAGCACCGGGCCTTTGGCAGCAGCTGAAAATCGTCTTCCAAGCGCCCCGTTTTGATGCTTCAGGGGCGAAAGTAAGCCATGCCCGCCTCGTGTCCGTAGACCTGAACGGGGTCCGTATCCACGAGAACGTGGAAATCCCAAGGCCTACCGGCGGCCCGGTCTCTAAAGAGGAAACGGCTTTGGGCCCGCTCATGATACAAGGCGACCACGGGCCTGTGGCTTTCCGCAACATCCGCTATCAGCTGCTCCGGGAACGGCCGCTCGAGTTCCGGGATTTGACTTACGAGCTATACGAAGGGGGCTTTGAGGAGGCCCGAGCGGTAGCCTTGGGGGAAAAAGCTGCAGCAGGCCCCCTGGACAAACTCTCCCTTGCACCGGCCGGCAAGCGGGCCAGTTTTGGGATGATCGTGCGCGGCAGCTTGTCTGCAAAGGAAGCTGGCGCCCATCAGCTGCTGCTCAAGTGCTCAGGCGGGCTAAGGCTGACCGTCGCCAATCAGCCGGCAGAGATCCCTATGCAGTATGCCGGGGAGCAGCTCGTGGAAGTCAAACTGGAAAAAGGCGACAACCCCATTGAGCTCGTGTATTACAAAAACTCCGGCTGGCTGCCCTTGCGCCTTGGCGTGTTCAATGCCACAAGCCACCCTCTGCCCCTGCATGCTATGGACGCCTTGCCCACCGGCGGGGGCAATGGCCCTATCTTGGATGAAGTGGGCAATCGCCCGAGGATGCTCCGCGCATTTTTGGATTTCGAGGGCGACCGCCAACAACGCTTGACCCACGCTATCGGGGTTGGGGGCACGAATGGCGTACACTATGCCTATGACCTCAAAACCGGCTCGCCAGCTTGTGTCTGGAGGGGGGATTTTGTAGATGCCACCCCCATGTGGCAGGGCAGGGGGGATGGCTCCTTCCGCCCTTTGGGCAGCCCCGCCTACCTCTTCACCGGGCATAGCTTTGCCCGCCTGAAAGACAGCCTTGCGGCTTTCCCTTCAGCGCTCGATGAGTCCGCTGGCTTCCGCAACAAAGGCTACAAAGTGGACCCGGAATCTGGCTACCCGGTATTCCTCTACGAAGTGGATACCTTCTTGGTGTCCGATCATATCCGCCCCGATGCTGAGGGCAAAGGCCTCGTCCGTCAACTCACCGCCTCCGCCCCGTTCAACGGGATGGCGAAGCTGGCAGAAGGGCAGGAGGTCGTGCAACTGACCGGCGGCTTGTATGTCGTGGACCGGCAGTACTATGTACAGCTGCCCCCGGGCGTCAACGCTACGGTACGAAAGGTAGCTGGCCAATCAGAATTGGTCATGCCTTTCGGGAAGCATTTGGAGTATAACATAAAATGGTAAAAATGAACCGAAGACATATCATGACAGCCCTCTTGTGGTGCGGGCTGGCTATCACGGGCACCTTTGCCCAGCCTGCAGGCGAAGAAAACCACTACTACCGGATGATCACTCTGCCTACGCCAGAAGGCATGCTGCTGGAAGTCGGCGGTATGGCCACCCTGCCCGATGGGCGGATCGCCCTGTGCACGCGGCGCGGCAATGTCTGGATTGTAGAAAACCCCGACATGTACGAGGGCCGGGCGCCCCGTTACAAATTGTTTGCCACAGGGCTGCACGAGCCGCTTGGGCTGGCTTATAAAGATTACGCCCTTTATGCCGCTCAGCGCGGCGAGCTCACCAAGCTCGTAGATACAGATGGGGACGATGTGGCCGACCTTTACGAAACCATTTACGACTGGCCGCTCTCGGGGCATTACCACGAGTATTCTTACGGGCCTAAAATCATGCCCGACGGCGGGATGATGGTCACGGCCAATGTAGCTTTCGGAGACGAAGAATGGTGGCGGGGCGAAAGCCGGGTGCCATGGCGGGGCTGGACGATGCGCATCACTGAAGACGGCAAGATGGAGCCTTGGGCTACCGGCATGCGGTCCCCCTGCGGCATTGGCGAATACGAAGGCGAGTTCTTCTACGATGACAATCAGGGCGATTGGATGGGCTCTGGCGGCATTTGGCACGTAAAAAAAGGCAGCTTTACCGGCCACCCGGCAGGCTTGCGATGGACGGGGCAGCCCGAGTCCCCGCTCAGCCTTTCCCAAGATGACTACTTCGCCAAAGTAGACCGCCGGCGGGTGAAGGAGAACGGCCGTTATGTCAAGCCCGAAAATATCCGCGATGAGGCCAGCCCCGATCTGCTGTACGAGCTGAAATCTGAATTCCCGGAGATACAGCTGCCGGCAGTGTGGCTCCCCCACGGCATCTTGGGCATCTCCAATGCTGAAATCCTGGAGGACCGTACCGGTGGAGCTTTCGGCCCCTTTGCCGGGCAGCTCTTCGTAAGCGATCAGGGGCAGAGCAAGATCATGCGGGTAGACTTGGAAAAAGTGAACGGGGAATATCAGGGGGTAGCCTTCGATTTCCGCTCTGGCTTCCAGTCTGGCGTACTGCGCATGGCCTGGGGCAATGATGGCTCCTTGTACGCTGGGGAGACCAACCGGGGCTGGGGCTCTGCTGGCACGAAGACTTCCGGCCTGGAACGCCTCGTTTGGACGGGCCGCATGCCATTTGAGATGTACACCGTAAAAGCCCGGCCGGACGGCTTCGAAGTGTCCTTTACCCTCCCCGTGGATAAAGAGCGGGCTAAGGACTTAGACCAATACAAAGGCCGGCAGTTTATCTATAAGTACCATCCTGTTTACGGAAGCCCGACCATACACGAGCAGCCGCTTGAGATTGCCGGCGTGCTGATAGGGGATGATGGCAAAAGTGTACGCTTGCAGGTGAAAAACCTTCGGCAGTACCACATCCATGAGCTAGACCTGTCTGGCCTGCGCATGGCCCAAGACACGAGCATGGGGCTGCTGCACCCTGTAGCTTATTACACCCTCAACAACATCCCTGAAGGTACGGTGCTGGCTGAGGATGCCTGGGGTAGGTACAGCAGTGTCAAGGCACAGGAAGCCGCTGAGGCGAAAATGGCTGCCCGTGAGCGCGCCGAAGCAGAGGCCAAAAGGAAAAAGGCTGCGGAAGCTCGCAAAGCGGCTCAGGCCAAGCTTGCACTGCCCACTTATGCAGCGGTGGAAGGCCTGCTGATCCGCAATACCTGCACCGCCTGCCATGCAGTGGATAAGCGGCAGGTCGGGCCTTCCTTCAAAGCCATCGCGGCCAGGGATTATTCCCCGGAGCGCATCGTGGAGCTGATCTACAACCCCGAGCCGGCCAACTGGCCTGATTATTCGACGCCTATGGCGCCTATGCCGCAAGTCCCAAAAGATGAGGCCTTGCAGATCGCAAAATGGATCACCTCTTTGAAATAAACCGGAATGTCAGTTTTAAGTCAGGATTGCCAGCCGCCCCTGCAAGGGCAGCCGCATAGCAGTCAGCCGCATAAGCCCAATAAAAACAGGCTTTCCGTACAAAGGGGAGGCCGGGCTGCAGGGGGCTGTCCGAATGCGGCTTAGGCAGCCCCGGCTCAAAAATTAACCTGGAAGGTTTGTTTTTCTCAGGATAATGCGTTTATCTTTGGCTCAAACTTGATTCAGAATGAAATTCTTCGCAAGCAAAAATTGGTGGTGGCACGGTCGTTCGGTAACCCGGGTGAGGTGACACTGCTGTGCTTTGTGAAGAGAACAATAAAACAGAAGCGGCTTGTCGATCACTCGGCAAGCCGCTTTTGCTTTTAGGCCTGCCAGACAAGACGCTACAAAACCATCCAACTTGACTATGCCAACCGCAACGGACATTTCCACCATCAAAATCCGGACAACGGTCCACCGCTTTTTGGCGGACACCCTCACCCCGGTCACTTTATACCTCAAGATGCGGGACCATTTCACTGAGCCGGTGCTGCTCGAGAACAACGATTTCCGCAATAAAGAAGAATGCTTTTCCTTTATGGGCCTTGAGGTGTTAGGCAGTATTCAGGTACAAAAAGGGGAGATCAGGGCAGCTTATCCAAATGAGGAGGCGGAGGTGTCCTCCGTCCAAAGTGTAGCCGATGTGCCGGCGGCAATGAAGGCTTTCCTCGACCGCTTCGAAGTGGAGCAGGATACGGCCTACGAGGGGTTCAATGGGCTGATCGGCTACACGGCTTTTGATGCGGTACAGTATTTTGACACCCTGGCCTTCGATACGGAAAAGCGCCGCATAGACCTGCCGGATATCCGCTACAACCTTTATCAGATTGTAATTGCGTTCAACCACTTTAAAGATGAGCTCTACGTTTTGGAGAACTTGCCAGAAGGCACACCCTCTAAGATGAGGCAAGTGGAAGAGCTGATCCAAAGCCAGCAGTTTGCTACCCACCGTTTCCAACTGCAAGGGGGCGAAAGCAGCAACTTGACAGACGAGGAGTTCAAAGCGCTAGTGGAAGCAGGCAAGCACCACTGTCAGGTGGGCGATGTCTTTCAGATTGTCTTCAGCCGTCAGTTCGCGCAGCGCTACCGGGGGGACGACTTCAACGTGTACCGGGTCTTGCGATCCATCAACCCTTCTCCTTATCTGTTCTATGCCGATTTTGGGGGCTACCGCATTTTTGGCAGCAGCCCAGAAACCCAAATGGCAGTCCGCAACGGCAAAGCCATCGTCAACCCTATTGCTGGCACATACCGCCGTACCGGCGACTTCGAAGTGGATACGCAAAATGCCAAAGATCTGGCCGCAGACCCTAAGGAAAACGCCGAGCACATCATGCTGGTGGACCTGGCGCGGAACGACTTGGGGCGGCATGCGCAGCAGGTGAAGGTCGAAAATCTTAAAGAGGTCCATTACTTTAGCCATGTGATCCACCTGGTCTCCAAGGTGACCGGGCAACTGCCCGAGGGGGCAAACCCCGTACAGATTTTCGGGGATACTTTCCCGGCAGGCACCCTTTCAGGGGCTCCGAAGTACAAGGCCCTGGAGCTCATCAACCATTACGAAAACCAAAACCGGAGCATCTACGGAGGTGCATTGGGGTACATCAACTTCAACGGAGAAATGAACAATGCTATTATTATCCGGTCTTTCCTGAGCAAAGACAATACGCTCTACTACCAGGCCGGCGCTGGGGTGGTCGTGGCCAGCGTCCCGGAAAAAGAGCTGCAAGAAGTGAACAACAAGCTCGGGGCACTGACCAAAGCTTTGCGGGAAGCAGAACAAATTTAGAGAGCGTGCTGGGATTTTGGCCTTCTAGTTGAAAATTAGTGCCTCAAGCCATTTTTTGATTAGACAAGTTCCGAAAACCGGAGTTTAGACAAGTCCCGCTTTTTATGCACAAAAGCGGGAAGGGTTTTCGGGGCGAAGTATAAGCAGAAAAGTGTCCCGCTAGCGGGATAGACCGATTACTAAAGTCCCAACAAGCTCTTACACCCCTTCGCAGCGCTAGGCCAATGCCAGCCTAAAGCTATAAGGGCTTAAACGCCCGCGGCATTTTGGTTTGCGCGCTTTAAATCCTTTAAAACCACAGCACATGAAAGTCTTAGTTTTGGATAATTACGACTCTTTTACCTTCAACCTGGTGCAGTACATCGAAGAAATCCTTGGGCAGCCGGTGGTGGTGAAGCGCAATGACGCCATCACCCTGGATCAGGTCGCCGAGTTCGATGCCATCGTTTTGTCGCCAGGGCCAGGTTTGCCCAAAGATGCAGGCATCATGCCTGCTTTATTGAAACAGTATGCACCGGAGAAGCCCATTTTGGGCGTATGCCTGGGCCATCAGGCTATAGGGGAAGCTTTCGGGGCCGAGCTGCACAACCTGGCTGAGGTCTATCACGGGCTGGAAACGCCTATTCTGCAGACGGTTGCCACCGAAGCGCTTTTTGAGGGGCTGCCCAATCCTTTCCATGCAGGGCGCTACCATAGTTGGGTAGTACAAAAGGAAAGCCTCCCTGCTTGTTTTGAGGTCACTGCCGTAGACGAGGAAGGGCAGATCATGGCTATGCGCCACCGGGAGTACAACGTCAGGGGCGTGCAGTTCCACCCGGAGTCTATTATGACGCCTCAGGGGCGGGAGATGCTACAGAATTTCTTCACCCACTGCGTTGCGCCGGTCGCAGTTTAAACCTTCATCCGCCATGAAAGCAATTTTAGAACGGCTTTTTTTACACAACCGCCTCAGCCGGTCAGAGGCCCGCGAAGTCATGCTCGGCATAGGGGAGGGGAGCTACAATCCGGCTGAAATGGCCACTTTGGCTGCCGTTTACCGGATGAGGCCCATCAGCATCCCTGAGCTGCAAGGTTTCCGGGATGCCCTGCTGGAGCTGGCCGTGCCTTTTCCTCTAGAGGGGATGGAAGCGATCGATATCGTAGGCACAGGGGGGGATGGCAAGAACACCTTCAACATATCTACCTTGTCGGCCATAGTAGTGGCGGGGGCGGGTTACAAAGTAGCCAAGCACGGCAGTTACGGGGTCTCCTCTGCTGTAGGCTCCTCCAACGTGCTGCAGGAGCTGGGGTACGTTTTTACCAGCGATACAGATGTGCTGCGCAGGCAGCTGGACCGGGCCAACATCTGTTTTTTGCACGCCCCGCTATTTCACCCGGCACTTAAAGAGGTCGCCCCGGTACGCAAACAGCTGGGGGTAAAAACCTTTTTCAATATGCTGGGGCCCTTGGTCAACCCTGCACAGCCCTCCCATCAGCTGTATGGCACCTACAGCCTGGAGCTTTCCCGCCTTTACCAGTACATCATGCAGGAATCCGGCCGTCAGTTCGCCATTGTGTATGCGCTCGACGGGTACGACGAAGTGTCGCTAACCGGCCCTTTCCGCTTTAGGACCAACGCAAAAGACACACTGCTCTCGCCGGGAGACCTGTCTATGCCCACCCTCAAGCCAGAAGACCTGCACGGAGGGGATACGCCCGAGGAAGCGGCGGCTATCTTCAGGGGGGTATTAGAAAACAGGGGGGCAGCAGCCCATGAAATGGCAGTGGTAGCCAACGCGGGCTTGGCTATCCAAACCCTCTGCCCTGGCAAAAGCTGGGCGGATTGCGCAGCGGAGGCCCGGGAGAGCATCCAAAGCGGGAAAGCAATGGCTAAGCTGAAAACCTTACTGAACTAAACCAGTTGAACGCTTGGCGCAAATGGCCAGGCTGGTCAAAAAGATATCCAAAATGGACATTCTCGGAAAAATCATGGCGTACAAGCGCAAAGAAGTCGCTGAGCGCAAGTCGCTTTTTCCTACAAAGCTGCTCGAGCAGAGCATCTACTTTGAGGCCCCCGCTGTATCCCTCCGGAAATACCTGCTGCGGGAAGACAAGTCCGGCATTATTGCAGAGTTCAAGCGCAGGTCGCCTTCCAAAGGGGACATCAACCCTTATGCCTCCGTGGAGCAGGTTTCGATCGGCTACATGCAAGCCGGCGCTTCAGCGTTGTCTGTGCTTACCGACAGCCACTTTTTTGGGGGCAAGAGCGAGGATCTGACCGAGGCCAGGAACTTCAACTTCTGCCCCATACTGCGGAAGGATTTTGTGCTGGACGAATATCAGCTGTTAGAGGCAAAGTCTATTGGGGCCGATGCTGTGCTGCTGATCGCAGAGTGCCTGGAGGCTGCAGAATTAGCCCAGCTTGCCCGGCAGGCCAAAAAGCTGGGGCTGGAGGTGCTGATGGAGGTCCATAGCCGGGAGCAGTTGGACAAGTTCGTGCCGGAAGTGGATGCTATTGGCGTCAACAACCGCAACTTGAAGACTTTTGAGGTAGATATCGCTCATTCCCTGGAAATGGCTGATGCCCTGCCCGGAGCGGCCGTACCGGTTTCGGAAAGCGGGCTCAACGACCCTCAGGCGGTTGTAGCGCTTCAGCAAGCTGGCTACAAGGGGTTCCTTATCGGGGAGCATTTTATGAAACAAGCAGACCCTGGCAAGGCTTGCCAGGAATTCATCCGGGAGGTCAGCCGTATCGCATCCCTGCTTGATGGGGCTATCGCCTGATCCGCTAGCCCACAACCCAATAGAAGATATGATCATCAAAGTATGCGGAATGAAGGAGGAGCACAATATCACCGGGCTAGGCAGCCTGGCCGCAGATTGGATGGGGCTGATCTTCTATCCCAAATCTCCCCGGGCAGTCACGGGCTTGCAAGGGTTGCCCCCCTCTCGGCAAAAAAGAGTAGGGGTGGTGGTCAATGCCGAGATGAAGGACGCCCTCTACCTTGCTGCTGCCTATCAGCTCGACTTCCTCCAACTGCATGGGGACGAAAAGCCCGAGTATTGCCGCCGGCTGAAGCTGTCCTTACAGGAGGCCGGCCTGGGCAAGGTATCCCTCATCAAAGCATTTGGCGTGGCGCAAGGGTTCAGCTTCGCAGCAGTAGCCCCTTACGCGCCCTACTGTGCTTACTTTCTGTTTGACACCCAAGGGCCCGGCTATGGGGGCCACGGCGTCCCGTTCAATTGGGAGCTGCTCAAGGGGTATCAACTGCCAGTGCCTTTCCTGCTCAGCGGGGGGATCGGCCCCGATGACGTGCCCGCGCTGAAGGCGTTCGGCCACCCCCAATGGGCCGGCATAGACCTGAACAGCCGGTTTGAGCTCAGCCCTGGGCTGAAAGACCTCCGCCGCCTTAAATTGTTCATTAATGCCTTCCGGGATGTGCCCCGGTTTGGCAGCAAAAATTGAAAACCTGATGATAGGAATAGATGAAAGAGGGTACTATGGGGAGTTCGGAGGGGCTTACATCCCGGAGATGCTCCACCCCAATATTGCCGAGCTGCAAGCCGAATACGTTGGCATTATCAATGAGCCGGGCTTTCAGCGGGAGTTTCAAAAGCTCTTGCGGGACTACGTGGGCCGCCCTTCCCCCTTGTACCTGGCAGAGCGCCTTTCCGAGCACTACCAAGTCAATATTTATCTCAAACGGGAAGACCTGAACCACACTGGTGCGCACAAAATCAACAATACGGTCGGGCAAATCCTGCTGGCTAAAAAGCTGGGCAAGAAACGCATCATTGCCGAGACAGGCGCTGGGCAGCATGGGGTCGCTACCGCCACCGTCTGCGCGCTCATGGGCATGCCCTGCGTAGTTTATATGGGCGCAGTGGACATCAAGCGGCAGGCCCCTAATGTCTCGCGCATGCGTATGCTGGGGGCAGAAGTCAGGCCAGCTGAAAGCGGCAGCAAAACTCTGAAGGATGCGACCAACGAGGCCATCCGCGACTGGATCAACAACCCCGTGGATACCCATTACATTATTGGCTCTGTGGTAGGCCCGCACCCTTACCCAGATATGGTCGCCCGTTTTCAGTCGGTCATCAGCGAGGAGATGAAGTGGCAGCTGGAGGAACAGACCGGCAAGCCCAACCCCGACGCTGTCGTAGCCTGTGTAGGTGGGGGCAGCAACGCTGCAGGGGCTTACTATCATTACCTAAATGAAAAAGGGGTAAGGCTTATCGCTGTGGAAGCCGCCGGAAAAGGCGTACACTCTGGGGAGTCTGCCGCTACAAGCGTACTGGGCACAAGGGGCATCATCCACGGCAGCCGCACCTTGCTGATGCAGACTAAGGACGGCCAGATTGTAGAGCCTTACTCGCTCTCAGCCGGGCTCGACTATCCCGGCATAGGCCCTATGCACGCCCACCTCATTGCGAGCAAGCGGGCAGAGCCCATCAGCATTACCGATGAAGATGCCTTGCGGGCAGCCTATTTCCTTTCCCGTAAGGAAGGCATCATACCCGCGCTGGAGACTTTTCATGCCTTAGCTGCATTGGAGGTGATGGCGTATCAGCCCTCCGACGTGGTGGTCATCTGCCTTTCCGGAAGAGGGGACAAGGACCTGGCCACTTTCATCCAGCATTTTGACGATTACAACCGCTAAAATATGACCAACCGACTAGACCGGTTATTTGCTGAAAAGCAAGACCACATCTTAAACGTTTACTTCACGGCAGGTTACCCCAGCCTGGAAGATACCCTTCCCATCGTGCAGGCCTTGGATGCGGCTGGGGCAGACCTCATTGAGATCGGCATGCCTTACTCCGACCCATTGGCTGACGGGCCCACCATTCAGGAAAGCGGCATGAAGGCCATTCAGAATGGCATGAGCATCCCTGTCCTGCTCGAGCAGATCCGGGAAATACGCAAGCACAGCGATATCCCGCTGGTGCTCATGGGCTACTTCAACCCGGTAATGCAATACGGGGAAAAACGGTTTTTCAAGGATTTTGCGGAAGCGGGCGTAGACGGCCTCATCCTGCCCGATCTCCCTGTGTACGAGTATGAAACCTTGTACCAAAAAGCAGTGGAAGAGGCCGGGCTGAAGATGACCTTCCTCATTACCCCCCAAACAGAAGAGGCCCGCATCCGGGCCATCGACGAGCTCAGCACCGGGTTTGTGTACATGGTCTCCAACGCTGCTGTCACCGGCGGGCAGGGGGAGATCTCAGCGCAGCAGACCGCTTACTTCGAGCGGGTAGCCGCCATGAAGCTCAAGCGCCCACGCCTCATTGGGTTTGGGATTTCCGGCCATCAGTCCTTTGAGACCGCTTGCCGTTATGCGAACGGCGCAATCATTGGCAGTGCGTTTATCCGTGCGCTGTCCGAAGGGCAAGATATCCGGTCTACGGTAATTTCATTTGTCAAAAATGTACGGGAAGGGGCAGCCGCCGCTGCCCCCTCTGCTAAATAAGCTGAAGATGATCATTCAATTGGACAGCCATATTTCTGCCCCTCAGCTTTCTGCCTTGGAGGAAGCCTTGAACAAAATCGAGTACAAGACGAACCGGGTCACCACGCAATATGCTGACTACATCATCGGGGTGGGCAACAAGCCGTTCGATATCAGGAGCATTGGCATCTTGCCCGGGGTCCGCGATATCCATCGGGTCAGTGATGCCTATAAGCTGGTTTCCAAGAAATGGCGGGTGGAAGATACCCGGATCAGCCTGGGCGATGGGCTGGAAATCGGGACCGGCTCCTTTAGCATCATGGCTGGGCCCTGCTCTATAGAATCTGCTGCTCAGGTTGAGGAAACGATCGCCCACCTCAAAGCTGCCGGCGTGCGCATTATGCGGGGCGGGGTATACAAGCCCAGGAGCTCCCCCTATGCTTTCCGCGGGCTCGGCATGGAAGGGCTGAAGCTGTGGCATGAAAAAGCAAGGGAGGCAGGCATTAAAATCATCACCGAAGTGATGATGGTAGAACAGATTGAGCCCATGCTGGAATACGTGGACATCTTCCAAGTAGGCGCCCGCAATTCCCAAAACTTCAATCTGCTGGACGCTCTGGGCCAGGTAGACCGCCCGGTGCTGCTCAAGCGGGGCATTTCCGGCACCATTGAGGAGCTGCTGCAAGCTGCCGAGTATATCTTTTCCAATGGCAATGAGCGCATCATGCTGTGCGAGCGCGGTATCCGGAGCTACGAGGGGGCTTACCGCAACACCATGGACATCAATGCGATCGCCATGCTCAAGGCCAAGACCCACCTGCCCGTAATTGCAGACCCCTCCCATGGCATCGGGCTGCGGCAGTTTGTAGATAAAATAGCCTTGGCTTCGGTCATGGCAGGTGCCGACGGTGTGATCATGGAAGTGCACGGGCAGCCGGAGAAGGCCTTTTCCGACGGGCAGCAGACCCTGAGCTATCAGGAGGCCAACCGCCTTTACAGCCGCCTTAGGCAGGCCTTTGAGCTGCGCGAGCAGTTTTAACGCAAAGAATGGCGTATCTTGATGGGCATGAAAGTGATACTCCAATTGGTTTTGGCACTACAGGCCAGCTTGGCAGGTTGGCTGCTTGGTGTAAGTTACACGCTGGTGTCCGGTGTGGCAGAAGGGCAGGGGCTTGCAGCAGGCGCCATCCTGATCGTCAACGCGGGCATAGGCTTGTTGTTGGCGCTCATCGCCAGCATCTGGACAATGCGTTCTGGGGCTTTACCCTTGAAGAAAGGCAATTTAGGGCTGCTCCTGGCCAATGTTTTGCTTATAACCGCCCTGTTGGTTTACAGGTCTTAGCTTGGGCTTGGAGCCGAGCTTTGGCAGTTTTGAGCCGGTTGTGGGGCTCCCCCTGCCTCAAGGCAGGGGGCGCTATGCTGCGGGGCTCGCTTTTCGCTCGGCCCTAACGGGCTTGCCACCCCTTCGCAGCGCTAGCCCGATGCCATCCTTTGCCGCCTGCCCTCCAATACGTATTGGCGGCCAGCTTGCCAAGCTAGGGTTAGGCCTCCGCCTTGCGCTGCTGATAACCATTGTACCCGATAAAGCCCAGCAGGCCCAGCAGAATGAGGGTGCTGAAAATACGGGAAGCCAAGACGCCCTGCTCGTAAGACTTTGGCGCAAACTCAAAGACAATTTCGTGCTTCCCATCAGGAATGCGGAGTGCCCGTAGGATATAGTCCGCACGGATATGCTCCACCGGCTGCCCGTCGATATAGGCCTGCCAGCCCTTATCCGGGCCATACCACACTTCGGAAAAGACCGCCAGCTGCTCGCCATCCACATCCGCTTCGTAAGCCAAACGGTTGGGCGCGTAGCTGCTGAGGGAGATACTGCCATTGCCTGTTGGTGCGAGCCCGCTCAGGTAATCCGCAAATTCCTCGTGCACAATTGCAGTGGAATCTGGCTGGAAGTCCGTCAGCGCATCGATCTCCTCATTTGGGGTAGCCACTTGCTTTATGTCCTTGGCCAGCCAAGCATTGCCCAGTGCATTGGGGTTGAGCTGAGCCTGCTCTTGTCCGGGCTGCCCGAAAATGAAGTACTTCGCGTTCAGCATATCGAGCACCTTCTGATTGCCTTTGGCGATATGCCGGTCGATGATGTCCTGCATGCGCTGCAGCTTTGCAGCATGGTAACCGCCGATCGTTTTGTGGTGGAAAGATGCCTGAGAACTGTTGAAGGTATTGATGGAAACATCATATACCCGATAGTGCGGGTCTGGGTCTTGCAGGATCTGCTCATCTACGGGCCTTGGCTGCAGCTGTGCTTCTGATTGCCTTTCGGAAGCGAAGGAGCCCTCGTTCAGGTAACGGCGCCCAACCGTCCAATAATCAAATACGGTGATGAGGCCTAGGGCGAGCAGGAAAACAGGGAGCTTGAGCTTGCCCTGTAGGTAGCCCCAAAGCAGTCCGGTAGCGATAGCGGCCAAAATGAGGGTCCGGAAGGCATCGCTGCGCATCAGCGCTTGGCGGTCCTGCACAATTGCGCTCAGGCTGTACCCGGCCTGTTCGTAGCGGGCATCCCCCGGGCTACTGAAGTCGAACATAGATGGCCCGATAAGGGCAAAGAACAAGGGGATGGCCAGTGCGATCCCTCCCCCTACCTTAAGGGCGTGCATGGCTTCCTCCCGGGTTACTTTCTCGTTGATGATCTTGTGGACGGTCAGGAAGCCTAGCACCGGCACCAGGAAAGCGGTGACACTGAGGATGGAATTGGGGGTGCGGAATTTATTGTAAAGGGGCATGTAATCAAAAAACAAACGGTTGAACCCTTCGAGGTTGCTGCCCATAGACAGCAGCAAGGTAAGCAGGGTGCCGATGCCAATCCACCACTTCACAGGGCCTTTGACCAAAACCAGCCCTACGAGGAAAAGGAAAAAGGCGATAGCGCCGAAATAAATGGGCCCGCTGGTAAAGGGCAGGCTGCCCCAGTACAGTGGGGCACGGAAGTCGGAAGGCAGCCTTGCGCCTTTCCGCTCGAGGTCTTTGACGATGGCTGCGTCATCCCCTACCAGTTCTTGAGACCCGCCCCCCGCTACGCCGGGTATGTAAGAGGCGAACAAGTCGATCGTGCCGTTGCTCCATTGCATGGCATATTCCCAGTCGAGACCCTCTGTTTCACTGCTAGATTGAGGCTCCCCGTCCGGTTGTAAGATCGGTTCCCCCCGCATAGTGTCCTTAGAGTATTCATAGGTCACCCAAAGGTTGGACGAAGAGGAGCCCAGCGCCAATAGCGCACCTACGATGAGGGCACCTGCTGCTTTAGCGAAATGGGGCAGGCGGTTTTTGCGGATGCTGTGGGCCAGTTCTGCTATCCCGAAAACCAAGACAGTCAGCGCAAAGTAGTAGGTCATCTGCACGTGGTTGGCCATGATGTTCAGCCCAAGGCCAGCTGCAAAGAGCAGCCCGCCAGCCAAGTACCGCTTTCGGAAAGCCAAGAGCATGCCTGCTGCCACCAAGGGCAGATAGCTTATGGCTTTGAGCTTGGTCATATGCCCGGCTTCAAACAAGATCAGGTTGTTGGTGGTCAGCCCAAAAGCCAGCCCCCCGATGACGCCTAGCCAAGGGTTGGCCCCCAAGACGGCCATCAGGATGTAAAAGCCAAGCATAGCCGTGAAAAACTGCCCGATCGGGCCGCTTATGCCCAGCCGCCCGGCTTTGCCTAAAATTTTCAGGCTGTTGCCTTCGCTCACGGTATTGATCTGGTAGGTCGGCATGCCGCCGAACATAGCGTTGGTCCAAAGTGCGGTCTCGCCTGTGGCTGCTTTGTACTCGCGGATCTCTTGGGACATGCCCCGGTATTGGATGATATCGCCCTGAGGGACGACCTTGCCTTCCAGCTGCGGGTAGAAAAATGCAGCAGAAGCTGCCAGGAAAATACCGATTGCGGCCAGGTGAGGGATAACCTGTTTCATCATCGTTTTTTGTTTTCAGCTATTCAGATAAAGTCGACATCTACATCGTAAGGGTACGTGATCAAAAAGCTGATGGCCCGGTCAATGTCGAATTCTTCGAATACAATTTTATAGAGCATATCTGTGATAGGGACACGCAGGTGGTAGTAGCGTGCGAGCTTGCGGGCCACCCGGAGGGTCCGCACGCCTTCGGCGAGCTCAGGCATACTGTTTTCAATGTCAGCAATGGCTTCCCCCTGCCCGAGGCGGTAGCCAAAAGTGTAGTTGCGGCTGTTTTTGCTGGTGGCGGTGGCCACGAGGTCGCCAATGCCGGCAGTGCCGAAAAATGCACTGCTGGAACTGCCCATAGCATTGCCAAAGTAGACCATCTCGGTCAGCCCGCGGGTGATGAGCATAGCCTGTATGTTTTTCCCCAGCCCTTTCCCTTTGAGGATGCCCGACCCAATCGCAATGATGTTCTTGAGCGCGCCAGCGAGCTCTGCCCCGAGGAGGTCGTAAGTGCCAAAGACGTGGAAGTGCTCACTGCTCAGCACCGATTTGCCTAAGGAGATGACCTCATCATACGCACTGCCGATAACGGTAGCCGTGGGCTGGCCTTCCATGATCTCGCTGGCCAGATTGGGGCCAGACAGGCAGCCTACGCGCAGCACCACACTCTCCTGCCGGATAATCTCGCTCATGGTGCTCACGTCTTTGCGGGTCAACGGGATTTGTGGGTCTGCTACAATATCTTCAGGGGCATCAAAGCCTTTGGTGCCATGTATCATGATGTGGTAGGGGCGCAAAAAAGGCCCGAGGTCACGCATCATAGACCGGAAATTGCTGGAAGGCACTACCGGGAAAAGCAAGGTGCAGTTTCGGGCAACCTCCTCCAGGCTGTTGGTGGCTTGTACGCGGGGCGAAAGGGCTACGCCTAAGTGTTGCCGGTTGGCATTGATTGCTGCTACCAGTTGGGGCTGCCGGCTGTACAGCAGCACGTCCGTATTGTATGCGAGCAGATTGGCGATGGCCGTGCCAAAGCTGCCGGCGCCAATTACGCCTACGGGCGGTCTTTCGGATGATTCAGGCATGCAACAGGATTGCTGTGATTTGGCGTAAATGTACACTTTTTTTCGAAAGCGGGCCGGGCTGCTGCCTTCACTTGTAGCGCCTAAACTGCTCGCCAAAATCGCCCTGCCGGCCCGGTTTCCGGCAACTTATGCTTTTGTGGTGCGTTTTGGTAGTACTAAAACGTGGCCGCCCTCGGAGGCACTGGCCAAAGTACCGTATTTAACCGCTATCCGTTTATGATGTCAATTTCTTTTTGGTCCGCTTTTTTGCTGTGGGGCACCGCTCATATTGCTGCTCCTGGGCAGGCAGCCGGTGCCTGGCCTCAGCCGGAGGAAGGCCCGGGAAGCACCGCCCTATATACCTACGAAGAGGTGCGCTTTTCCGACTTTGCCGCAGATGAAGATGGTTACTGGCTTTTTGAGCCTTCAGGAGTGCCCGGGGCCGAACGGGCTTCAGTGGTGGTATTCCATCATGGGTACGGGGCCATCAACCCTGCCATCTACGGCGGTTGGATCCGTCACTTGGTGAGGCAGGGGCACATCGTGATCTACCCCCGCTATCAGAACAACCTATTGTTCCCTGCTCCCTCTTCTTTTGTGGCCCATGCTGCTACAGGCATCAAACGGGCGCTGGCCGAGCTGGAAACCGGAGAAGGGCGGGTGCGCCCGGATACGTCCAAGCTGTTCATAGCCGGGCACAGCTACGGTGGCGCCATCGCAGCGAATATTGCTGCCCGTTACCGGGAGCTGGGGCTTCCCCGCCCGCGTGCAGCCCTCCTGTGCGCCCCCGGCACAGGCCCTCTGAGCGGCGGGCTGTTAGAGACTTACGCAGGGATGGACAGCGGCCTCAGGCTGGGCATTGTGGTCAGTGCTGATGACTACGTGGTAGGCGAGGAGCTGGGCCGGAAAGTATACGCTACAGCCACCAACACGCCCAACCGCTTTCTGGTCAGGCAATCGGCAGACCGCCACGGGGCCCCTGAAGTCACAGCTGGGCATAACGAATGCTACGCTTTGGATACGGCATTTGATGCTGGGCTGCACAACGTTTCCTACAAACGGGCCTTGAGCATTGCCCGCACGGATGTCGTAGACTTCAAAGTGTACTGGAAACTGCTCGATGCCCTGATTGCTTGCGAGCTGCAGGGCAGCCACTGTGATATGGCCTGCGGACAGGCGCCAGATTTTGCGAGCCTTGGCTACTGGCCTGACGGCAAACCGGTCCAGCCTCTGGAAACTTGGTTGCCTTAGTGCTCCAAATGGGCATAAACCTTATTGCCGCAGGCTTTGGCTCCAGCCTGGCATTGGCCTAGCGCTGCGAAGGGGTGGCCGAAGGCCAGACCCGAGGCCTGTAGGGCGAGGGGCCGAGCGGATAGCGAGCCCCGTAGCATAGCGGCACCTGCCCTCAGGCAGGGGCAGGCCCCTATCCTTTCGGAGGGGGCAGGCCCCATCACGCGAAGCAAGCTGGGCAGGCAAAAAACGATAATCTGGTTTGCGCCCGTCCGGATAGGCAATTAGCGCAGCTTTCCGATTTTTCAGCAGCATTGCTTATATTGGCGGTAAAACCAAAGCCACAGCCGGGAGCCCATGGAAAACGGAGGAATGCAGCTTTCAGAAAATTATTTGCCCGCAGGCAACAGCTATCTTTACCTCGTCGGGGTAGACCAATACCCACGTTTGCCGCGCCTCTATAACTCCAGGGCTGATGCAGAGGCCGTCCGCGATCTCCTCTGGGAAAAGTACCAGTTCACACCGGAGCATACGGTCTGCCATTTCGATAGGGATGCCACACAGGCTGCTATGATCAATCAGCTCAAGAGCTTGGTCGCCGCCGTTGCTCCTCAGGACACCCTTGTGATCTATTTTGCAGGCCACGGCCAATACGACAAGGCCCTCGATATGGGGTACTGGGTGCCATTTGATGGCGACCCCGACAATCCGGGCAGCTATTTAGAGCTGACCACCCTTATCCGTATCCTTGGGCGGATCAAGAGCCTGCACACCTTTGTGATCGCCGATTCTTGCTATGCTGGGCATGTGTTTGCCCAAGACCGCGATTTGGTACAGGACCGCCTGGAGAGCCTGCCTTCCCGTTGGATGCTCACTGCCGGGCGGAACGAGCCTGTGTCCGACGGCCATCCGGGCTTGCACAGCCCTTTTGCACAAGCAGTACTGGCAGCGCTCCGGGCCAACCAAGCTCCCCGCTTCGGGGTAGCCGACCTGTGCAGTCAGGTGCTGAGGGCAGTAGGCAATAATGCCCGGCAGCTGCCTCAGGGAGCGCCATTGTACGGCATAGGAGATATGGGCGGGCAGCTGATGTTCCGCCTCAAAGGGGTGCCTGCAGAGGTTGTGCAAGCACCGCTGCCCGTTGCAGAAGGGCAGGGCAGAGGCCAACAGCCGGCCACTGTGGAAGCTGTTGCCCCAGTTGGTTTGGAAGGATGGAAAAAGCATCTCAAGGGCTTGGCGGTAAATAGCCTTGAACAGGCGATAGAGGCCCTGCAGAGCGTCATCGAAGGGGCGTCTTTTCATGAAACTACGGTAATCATGCTGAGTGCTCGGATGTCTGCTTTGCGTCAGGACCGGCAGCAGGGGATGCTCACCGCCGAGCAGGCGGAGATCCGCAAAAATCAGTTGACGGCAAGCTTGCTCAGCCTGCTTGATGATATGGAAGAAAATGATTTAAAGCCCGGGGCTTTCACCCCGGAATAGCCAATGCCCATGACCGAAAGAATCAATAAGCCGGAGCTGGCCAAGCTGTTTTATGCAGAGCTTCGCAAAGTGCTGGCCAACGGACAGCTGCCCCCTGCCGGGGTGTCAGCATCCTTGTACCGGCTGATGACCCTGCTG
Source organism: Phaeodactylibacter luteus (assembly GCF_007993045.1). Taxonomy (GTDB): domain Bacteria; phylum Bacteroidota; class Bacteroidia; order Chitinophagales; family Saprospiraceae; genus Phaeodactylibacter; species Phaeodactylibacter luteus. Next base: position 186,309 of record NZ_VOOR01000002.1, on the reverse strand, counting down.
TTCGTAGAGCTGACACAGGCCGAGCGCCTTCAGTTCTCTACCCTCTTCGCGCGTATCGCTTATGTATGCCACCGCGATGAGGTCGACCGGAAGCTTCAGTTTTTTGTCCACGTTTTCCGTAAGGGCGCGCTGCGGGCAATGCGGGCATCAGAGGAGGAGGTGAAAGCGGTTAATGAATTGGGCACCAAGGTGTTGTTCGACTTGATTGAAGCGCTGCTCGAGGAGCCTATGCCGGAGCCCCTCCGGGCGTTTTACCCTCCGTCCTGGCCTGCCAACCTGAAGCCGTACCAGGTAGCAGCGTTCCTGCCGCGTGCCCGGGTAGTCATCTTGGAAGATGACGAAGCTGCCGAGCAGTTCCTGGCAAAGGACGAGGAGCACGCTTATCAGGTGGTGCGGGTGCAGTACAATGAAGCAGGGCGGAATGATAATTTTTCGGACACCATCGATAGCATACGGGCCGTTTTCGGCTTGCCCGTGGTCATGAACCTGTTGGACATCGAGGTCGATGAACAGGGCGTTTACCACCCCCGGGCTATGGTCATAGAGCCAGATTACCTGGTGGATGTCACCGCGGTGGCAGACTGTTTTCAGGCCTCTGGTACCAACCCCTGGCCTTTTCTGCTGAAAAAGTATATGCCCAAAGAGCCCAGCCCTAACCTCATGCTGGGCAATATCGCCAATTTTTTCCTGGATGAGCTGATGAACAACCCCGCGCTTGATTTCCGTGCGGCTTTCGCTCAGACCTTCCGTCAGAACCCTCTGCAGTTTTGCCTTTTTGATGACAAGGTGGTTCGGGAGATCATGCAGAAGTCCCAGCGCCACTTCCTCACCCTGAAACAAATGGTGGCCAATGGCTTCCAAGAGCAGGGCATCACACCAGAAGAGTGCTACCTCGAACCCAGCTTTTACTCTGAAGCCTACGGGCTGCAAGGCCGCCTTGATGTACTGCACATGGGCCCCGAGCGGGCCAATATCGTAGAATTGAAAAGCGGCAAGCCATTCATGCCCAACATCTACGGATTGAGCCCCAACCATTTTACACAAACGCTGCTTTACGATCTGATGGTGCGCTCTGCATTTGGCAAAGAGGTCAACCCCGCCAACTACATCCTCTATTCTGGCCAGGAAGAACAGCAGCTGCGCTATGCGCCCCGCATCAGCGCACAGCAGACCGACGCCCTGCAGGTGCGCAATCACTTGGTAGGCATAGAGCGGTTGCTGGCCGAATTGGGCAACCCTGAAAAAGGGGGGCTGGAAGAGCAGGGCAACAGGTTGTTCGGAAAGCTCAGCCCGCAGCGGCACCCAGAGCTTAAAGGTTTCCATCGTAGGGACATGGAAGCCTTTGAAAAAATTTACCGTGGCATGAGCCCGGTAGCCCGAAGCTACTTCATCGCGTTTTCGGGGCTGATCGCCCGGGAGCACCGCCTGGCTAAGGCAGGAGAGCAAGGGATGGACAACGTGAATGGGATGGCTTCCCTATGGCTCAACAGCTTTGAAGAAAAGGAAGCAGGGTTCGATATCATTTCCCACCTGCGGGTAACCAAAATACGGGCGCAGGAGGCCGAGCCCATCGTTGAATTCCAAAAGACAGCACACACCAACCCCCTTGCCAATTTCCGGATAGGGGATATCGCGGTCCTCTACCCACACCAGGAAGGGCAGTCTGTATTGTCCAATCAGGTCTTCAAATGTTCTGTCGTAGAGATATCGAACAGCGAGGTGTGGGTACGGCTGCGCTGCAAACAGTTCAACTCCCGCATCTTCACGGAGTACGCAGATTGGAACCTGGAGCATGACCTCCTGGACAGCAGTTTCAATAGCATGTACCAAGGGCTGTACACTTTCGCAGGCGCCCCAAAAGACAAGCAGGCACTGCTGCTGACACAACGGGCGCCCCGCGAGGGCGAGGCGGCTGAGATCCCGGTGCCGGAAGAGCTGACGGCAGAACAACAGGACATTTACCGGCGGGCTTTGTCTGCTGAAGATTATTTTTTGTTGTGGGGCCCCCCGGGCACAGGGAAGACCAGCATGATGCTAAAGCATTTGGTGAGCTACCTATTCGAGGAGACAGAGGAGAACATCCTGCTGCTTGCCTACACCAACCGGGCGGTAGATGAAATATGCGATTCTATCGAGCGCATCCGGCAAGACATCAGGGCGCATTATTTTCGTATTGGCTCCCGTTATGGCACTGCCCCCCGTTTTCAGCCACAGCTGCTGAATGAAAAGATAAGCAAAGCTTCTACACGCAAGGAGCTCCTGCAGGTCATCCACCGCCATCGCATCGTGGTGGGGACGGTCTCAAGTGTATCCGGCCGCACAGAGCTGCTGAAGCTCAAACACTTCGACCGTGTTATCATCGACGAAGCTTCCCAAATCCTGGAGCCCGCCCTAGTGGGCCTCCTGCCTCAGTTTGAGCGCTTCATCCTGATTGGCGACCATAATCAGCTGCCAGCGGTAGTGGTACAAAAGCCAGGGCTATCTGCCGTCTCTGATGAGCCGCTGCGGCAGCTGGGGCTCTACAACCTCAGGAATTCCCTCTTCGAGCGCCTATTTAAGCGGTGCCAGGAAAACGGATGGCATTGGGCTTATGCGCAGCTCAGCCATCAGGGGCGGATGCACGAGGACATCATGGCTTTCCCCAATCAGTACTTCTACAACAATACCCTGAAAATACTGCCGGAAGAGGTGCCGGCTGCTCAAAAACAGGTGCGCCCCCTCGCACTGCCGGTCGCCGAAGGGGACCCCCTGTTGCTGCAGCGGCTCGGGCAAGACCGCCTGCTTTTCTTAGATACCCCACCGGACGACCGGAGCGCCACACAAAAGACCAATGCCCATGAGGCAGAGCAGGCAGCTTCCTTGGTCAAGGCGTTCCAGGAGCTCTACCAGCGGAAGGGCTGGCCGCTGACCTCCGGCAGCATTGGCATTATTACCCCTTACCGCGCACAGATTGCGCAGATACAGTCGGTGCTAGAGGCTTCCAAAGCCCCGGTAGACTTACTGACGGTAGACACCGTGGAGCGCTATCAGGGAGGGGCAAGGGACATCATCATCCTCTCTTTGTGCACCAATTCCCTGAGCCAGCTGGCCGCCCTGTCCTCGATGTCGGAAGAAGGGGTAGACCGTAAGTTAAACGTCGCACTGACCCGTGCCCGCCATCACATTGTGATTTTGGGCAACCGGGAGCTGCTCAGCCGGAGCGATATTTATAGGTCCTTGCTCAAGTTTTGTGATGAAAAGACCCTAGAGCCCTAAATGGGCAAGTTTGCCTGCCCTTTCTGCGAGGATGAGGGGCCTCCCCCTGCCCAAAGGCAGGGGGCGCTATGCTCCGGGGCTCGCTATCCGCTCGGCCCTGCGGGCTTGCCACCCCTCCGCAGCGCTAGGCCGCTCCAATTCTGCAGCCGGAAGGCCCAAGCGCGCACGGCAGGAAGTCAGGCCGGGCCAGGCAGACGGCAAAGACAGCACCCCGCAGGCGAAGCGCCCCCCCCCGTTTGAAGAAGGGCAGTGCTCATCCCCCATGATACCGTTGCCCCACGGTCTTATTGGGCACTGCAATTTGAGCCCGGCAGCATGCATTGGGAAGGGGTGTCAAGCGGAGTGAAAGGGGTTGTCCGCCAATGGGCACGCTGCCAATAGGGGCAGCGCAAAATACAGCGGGGGCACAGCAGCCGCTGTGCCCCCGCCGAGAAAGCTCTTGGAAAAAGCCGGCGCGTGGCAGAAAATAGCTCAATGTACCCAATGCACTGCCCCGGCAAATTAAGCCTAGTGGTCTGTCAAGTGTTAATTTATGGGTTGAGTGGGAGCGGATTTTAAGGCTGATCAAGGCGGATGTTCCCGCGCATAGCAGCGCTACGTAAGGGTTGTCCAACGAAGAGTAGCCTTAAAAGCCGCCGCAGGCAACCCCTAGTTTCAGCCTTGACAGACCACTAGCTTCTAGCTCAGCTTGCTGACCGCCTCGGCAATGCGGGCGACGGCCTCTTTCAGTTCTGCCTCGCTAGCCGCATAGGAAATCCGGAAGCACTCCGGTGCGCCAAATGCCTCGCCAGTTACGGCAGCCACATGCGCCTCTGCAAGGAGGTACTCGCAGAAATCATTGGCGTCATTGATGGTATAGCTCCCCGCTTTTTTGCCAAAATAAGCGCTGATGTCCGGGAAGATATAAAATGCCCCCTGCGGTTGGTTCACCTTCATGCCAGGGATCTGCCCCAATGCACCGATCATCATGTCGCGCCTTTTCAGGAAAGCCGCTTTCATATCTTCGGTCGGCTTCATATCGCCCAGCAGGGCTTGGGCAGCGGCCATCTGCCCGAAAGCGGTAGCGCCAGAAGTAAACTGCCCTTGCATTTTGGCGCAAGCGGAGGCGATCCATTGCGGGGCGCCGATATAGCCAAGACGCCATCCGGTCATGGCAAAACCCTTGGAGAAGCCATTGACCGTCACCGTGCGGTCTTTGACGTTCTCAAAAGCGCCAATGCTGGCGTGCGCACCGGTGAAGTTGATGTACTCGTAAATTTCGTCTGAGATGATGGTGATCTGCTCGTGGGGCGCGATGACATCAGCAATGCCTTTCAGTTCCTCTTTGGTGTATACCGAGCCGGTAGGGTTGCAAGGGGAAGAGAAGAGCAGGATGCGGGTACGGTCAGTAATGGCTGCTTCCACCTGTGCGGCACTGACCTTGTAGTCGTCTTCGATCCCGGCGCTGACCAAAACAGGGACGCCCCCTGCCAGCTTTACGATTTCGGAATAAGATACCCAATAAGGGGCAAGGATGACCACTTCGTCCCCTTCATCGAGCAATGACATGCAGATGTTGGCGATCGACTGCTTAGCGCCGTTGGAGACGACGATCTGGCTGAGGTCGAAGTCCAGCCCATTGTCCCGTTTGAATTTAGTTTGTATAGCCTTGCGGAGCTCGGTCAGGCCCGGGACGGGCGTGTACTTGGTGTAGCCGTCATCCAAAGCTTTTTTAGCGGCTTCTTTGATATGGTCTGGCGTATCAAAATCAGGCTCTCCCAGGCTGAGGCTGATTACCTGATGCCCCTGTTCGGCCAGGTCGCGAGCCATTTGAGCCATTTTGATGGTGGCGGACTCTTCCATTTGTTGTATGCGCTGTGCGAGCAGCGCAGTGGTTGCCATTGCCATTTGTGCGAATCGTTTTTGATGTTTCTAAAAAGGTGTCGGCAAAATTAGGCATTTTGTAGTAGCTCCCCGCTTTTTTTAACATGCAGCCCAAGCTATGTGCCATCCAAAGATTGCCTTTTTTCCGGTTTCTGAGCGGTAGGTGCCTTTTCGGCTCACAGGTGTGCAGGAGCGTGATCAGGAGCATGTTCAATCTGGCCCGTCATTATGGGGAAGGGCACTGCGCCCGGGGCAGTGCACAAAAGCAGCAGCATGGGCGAGAGGGCCGGAATTTTTTCTATCTTCGGTGTAAACTTACTACAGCCGCATCTATGAGCAAAAAAAAGCAGCCCAAGCTGAAAGAAAACACCCCTGCTCCGTACAGCACACCCGCTCAGCCTCCTCAGAGCCCTCAGGATGCCCTTCTGAAGCGCGTCTTTGTAGGCTCCCTGCTGCTGATGGCCCTATTGAGCAGCCTGCTCTCTTTAGGGACCGGCATCAATGGGGACGATGAGTATCAGGTCGATTATTCTGAAAAGCTGGTCAGCTATTACTTGACGATGGGGCAGGACACCTCCGCGCTGTACATCGAGAAAGGCAATATGCACTATTATGGCGGCTTTTTTGACCTGGCTACAGGCTTGGCCAACCACGCCCTGGGTTTCGATAAGTTCGATCCGGCTTACCACCACGTCCGCCACCTTTTCAATGCATGGATGGGTATCACCGCAATTTTATTCATGGGGCTGCTGGCTTATCTGATTGGAGGCTGGCGGGCAGCTGTGCTGGGGATATGGCTGATGTACCTGTCGCCCCGCTTCTTTGGGCATGCCCAAATGAACCCTAAGGACATCCCCTTTGCGGCGGGCTTTGCGATGTCGCTCTACTTTATGGTCCGTCTTTTCCGCAGCCTCCCTTCCCCACACTGGAAAACAGTGCTCGGGCTGGCTGCCGGTATCGGGCTCGCACTGTCCACCCGGGCAGGGGGCCTGCTTTTGTTTGGCTACCTCGGGCTGTTTGCCGGTCTGGATTTCCTATTCCGCTATGGCTGGAAAGGGCTGGGCAGCCATACGGGCCTTGTCGGGAAATATGCCCTATGGTGTGGCGTGGGGGCTGCAGGGGGGTATGCCCTTGCCGTATTGTTCTGGCCCGCAGCTTTGGCCGACCCGCTAGGGCACCCTTTGGCCGCCCTCACAGAGTTTTCGAAGCTCGGGGTTAAGATCCGCCTGCTCTTCGAAGGGGAAAACGTCATGTCCGATCAGGCAGCATGGTATTACCCCATAGCCTGGATCGTGCGGACAGTGCCCCTGTATATCCTGATCGGCACACTGGGCAGCCTGCTGCTGCTGCCGGCTATATTGAAACAATACGACCGTACTGCAGTACTGCTGTTGTGGTTCGCTACGGTATTCCCATTGGCTTACATCATCTACAAAGACTCCATCCTGCACGATGGCTGGCGGCACCTGATGTTCATTTACCCTAGCTTGGTGGTTTTGGCCAGCTTGTTTTTTGTGTCGCTTGAAAGCCGGTTGTCAGCCCGTAAAAACCTGCAGTATGGCTTCTATGGGGCCTTGGCCCTCCTCCTCCTTGAGCCTGCACAGTTCATCGCCCGCAACCCTCATTTGTCTTATGTGTATTTCAACCCTGTGAGCGGAGGCCTGAAAGCGGCATTTGGGGAGTACGAGACCGATTATTGGGGCATAGGCGTCAAGCAGGGGCTAGACTGGCTGGAAGCGGAAGGTATCCTTCAGGAAGGCAGCCCCGATACCCTCACCTTGGCCAGTACTTTTTTCTATCCGCTGGCCTGGCAGGCTAAAGGCCGATTTGGGGACGCGGTCAAAGTCAAGTATGTAAGATTCAACTCCCGCTATAGCGAAGACTGGGATTATGGTATCTTCCCCTCCCGTTTTATCCGTGGGGCCCACCTTCGTTCAGGCAATTGGCCCACGAGCAAGGCTGTGCACACGGTAAAAGTCAACGGGGTGCCCATCGTGGCTATTGAGAAAAATGAGACCCGTGCGGCTTTCCTGGGGCAGGAAGCTGTGAAAGCTGGCAACTGGGCAGAGGCCATTCAGCAGTTTTCACGCGAAGTGGAAGCTCATGCAGACAACGAGGTGGCTTGGATAGGGCTGAGCAATGCTTACATCAATACGCAGCAGTATCAGCAAGCCCTTGATGCAGCCAATGCAGCTCTGAAAGCTGCCCCGGACGTAGAGTCGGGGATTTTGTACCAAGGGCTGGCTTACCTCAACCTGGGGCAGGCAGGACCCGCGCTGGAAGCTTTCGACCACGCCACCCGGGTCAACGATGAATATTATGTGGCCTACTATTACAAAGGCCTTATCCATCAGCAGCAGCAGAGGTACCGGGAGGCGTATGAGAATGCTCAGAAGGCCATTGACAGCAGCCCGCGTTTCAAGCCGGCCTATCAGCTGGCAGCACAGGCGCTGCAAGCCCTCGGAGATACGCAAAACGCACAGCGCTACCTCGATGCGGCCAGCCGGATATGATGTGCCGGCCAATTGGCCAGTGTTTGTTAATTTTGTGCCTCGTTTTTGCAGCAGGCAGAGCCGCTGCCGGACAGGCTTGAACATAGAACATGAATTATAAACTTTTATTCCCGACTTACCGTAACCGCTACACCTTTGTCCGGCGCAAGCTAGAGGAGCTCTCTGAGGGGGGAGCCTTCGGGCTGGCCCTCAACTTGGGCACCGGAGAGGGGGACTACGATCATATGGTAAGCCGTTTTTGTACCACCCTGATTGCCTGCGATATCAACGAAGCAGATGTGGCTTATGCCCAAAAGCTCAACCAAGGCGTGCCGAACTTATCCTACCGGGTGGAGAACGCGCTCGCATTGTCTTTCCCAGACAACCACTTCGACCTCATCACCTCAGTAGATGTGATAGAGCATGTAGGGCAGCCCGCCCGGATGATGGAAGAGGTTCAGCGGGTGCTCAAGCCCGGAGGGGCCGCCCTCATCACCTTCCCCAACTTGGACTTCCCGTTGACCTACGACCCCATCAACCGTTTGCTGCGCTGGCTGGGGCAGGGGAAAATCGCGCAGGGCGCATACGCCTTTGGGCATGAATACCTCGTCTCCGGCTCTGATTTCAGAGGGTGGGCAAAAAACTATGGGCTGGAGGTGGTCGAGGAGCACAACCTTAGCGGGCATCTCATCGGGCTGCTAGAGATGTACTGGACTGGCGTCATACAACGGCTCTTCAAAGCCAACGCGACCAACCTAAAAGAGCAGCCGGACAACGGGCTGGCGCTCAGGCCGACCACAAAAGAGCCTGCCCTGGCCAAGTTGACAGATAGCATCATTGCACTAGACCGGGCCTTGTTCGGCAAAGCTCGGCATGCCGTAGGCAAGGGTTTTCTGGTAAGGAAGCCGCATCCTGTTGAAGCACAAGCCTCATTAGCAAGCATAAAACAAGAAATATGAAAGACCGACTTGCGGAACTTAAAGACCGGCTGGCAGAGGCCAGGCTTGGCGGTGGCCAAAAGCGAATCGAAAAGCAGCACGAAAAGGGAAAGCTGACAGCCCGCGAGCGCGTGCACTTCCTGCTGGACAAAGGCTCATTCGAAGAGATTGGCGCTTTTGTGAAACACCGCTGCACCGATTTTGGCATGGAAAAGCAGCGTATCCCCGGTGATGGGGTCGTGACCGGCTATGGTACGATCGATGGGCGGCTGGTCTATGTCTTCGCTCAGGATTTCACCGTCTTCGGAGGCTCGCTTTCCGAAACCCACGCAGAGAAAATCTGCAAAATCATGGATATGGCCATGAAGAACGGGGCGCCCGTAATAGGGCTCAACGATTCCGGTGGGGCGCGTATTCAGGAAGGGGTGCGCTCCCTTGGCGGGTATGCGGATATTTTTTACCGCAACGTTATGGCCTCAGGGGTGGTGCCGCAGATCTCTGCTATTATGGGGCCTTGCGCCGGCGGTGCGGTCTACTCTCCGGCTATGACCGATTTCACCGTGATGGTGGAGAATACCTCTTATATGTTCGTTACGGGCCCCAACGTGGTCAAAACGGTGACCAACGAGGAGGTGACAGCCGAAGAGCTCGGCGGGGCTTCAGCCCATTCTACCAAATCTGGTGTGACGCATGTGACCGCAGCCAATGATATAGACTGTATCGCTAAGATCAGGCAGTTGCTCAGCTATATGCCGCAGAATTGCGAAGATAAGCCGGCAAAGCTGCCCTACGAGCCGGGGGATGAGCTGCGCCCCAAATTGCGGGATATCGTGCCAGAAAACGCCAATCAGCCCTATGATATCCGGGATGTGGTCAATGGGATAGTAGACGAAGCCTCTTTCTTTGAAATCCACCCCCACTACGCAGACAATATCGTGGTCGGTTTTGCCCGCCTGGGCGGCCGCAGCATCGGCATTGTAGGCAATCAGCCTATGAGCCTGGCCGGGGTGCTCGATGTGGAGAGCTCCAAAAAAGGCGCCCGCTTCGTGCGCTTCTGCGATTGTTTCAATATCCCCCTGCTTGTCCTGGTAGACGTACCGGGCTTCCTGCCCGGCACAGATCAGGAGTGGAACGGCATCATCGTCAATGGCGCAAAACTGTTGTATGCCTTCAGCGAAGCGACTGTGCCGCGCATTACCCTCATTACCCGAAAGGCTTACGGCGGGGCCTACGATGTGATGAACTCTAAGCACATCGGGGCCGATATGAATTTTGCCTGGCCATCGGCAGAGATTGCGGTGATGGGCGCCAAAGGCGCTTCGGAAATCATTTTCCGCAGGGAGATCATGGCAGCAGACGACCCCGAGGCTATGCTGAAAGAAAAAGAGGAAGAGTATCAGCGCAAATTTGCCCACCCTTACCGTGCAGCCAGCCGGGGCTTTGTGGATGAAGTCATCGACCCCGTTGATTCCCGGCGCAAGCTGATCAAGGCCTTTGCCATGCTGGAAAATAAAGTGGCCGTATTGCCAAAGAAGAAGCACGGCAACATACCTTTGTAAAGAATACCAGGCCCCGGCAAATAGCTGCCGGGGCCTGCTTGTACCATAAACAGAATTACATGTCCAACTCATTGCCTGCTTATTCCCTGATCGATGGGGCAGGAGCACTACAGCAATTTTACGAACAGCACAAAAATGTTTCCTGGATCGGATTTGATACCGAGTTTGTAGGGGAGAAGCGCTACACAACCCGCCTCTGCCTTATTCAGGTCATTTCCGAGCATGGCCTCTACCTCATAGACCCCATTCAGCTCGATGGCGCGCTCGGCCCTTTCCTCAAGCTCATCAGCGACCCAGCCATACTGAAGATCACCCATGCGGGCGACAATGACTACCGCCTACTGTACAATTTGTACGGGACCCTGCCCGCCAATCTTTTTGACACTCAAATCGCTGCCGGGTTTGTAGGCTACAGCTACCCCGTCTCTTTCCGCAAGCTGGTGGAAGGGGAGACTGGGCAACACCTCAAAAAGGGCTATGCAGTTACCGATTGGGAAGCCCGGCCTTTCGATCAGAAGCAGGTCCGCTATGCATTGGACGATGTGCTGCCCCTGCCTACTCTCTGGAAAAACTTGTCACAGAAGTTGGATGGCCGCAACCGGGCACACTGGGCCGCGGAGGAGTTCAGCCAATTGGAGAAAGAAAGCTACTACTACCGCGACCCCCACCACGATGCCATCAAGAGCAATCTCATGCGGAACCTCAATCGCAAAGAGAAAGCCTTCCTGCTCCGCCTTTTCGCCTGGCGGAACGAAACCGCCAAGCGAAGGGACCACTCCAAAGAAATGGTGCTGCCCGCCAAGTACATCAGCCACATCGTAAGGGGCATCTCTTCCGGTGGCAATGCCCTGAAGCAAAACCGTAGGGTGCCCGATAAACTGGCTCAGAAATACGGGAAAACCTTCGAGGACTTGTTCCATCAGCCGATCACGGCAGAGGAAGAAGGGGTGCTCGCCCGTATCCCAAAAGAATCAGATACGCCCGCAGAGGAAGAGGTGCTCATGGAGCTGCTCTACCAGGTTATCCGCTACCGTTGCCTGCAAGAAGACATCTCCATTAACATGGTAGTGCCAAGGAATATCCTCAAAGCCATACGCAGCGGGGAAGAGACCGCCAAAGAGGCGATAGGCGAAAGCTGGAGGCGCGAAATGCTGGGGGCTTATTTTATGGATTGGCTCGCTACCGCCAATACCATCGACCTCCGCCTAATGGATGACCACATCGAGCTCTGGCCTGATTAAGCGCCGCTTGGGGGCAAAACAGCTTTCCTTTTTTGGGGCCTGCCCCTGCCTCGCGGCAGGTGCCGCTATGCTACGGGGCTCGCTATCCGCTCGGCCCTAACGGGCTTACACCCCTCCGCAGCGCTAGTCCGGTGCCCCGGTAGGGCTTGTTGTGTGTTGAACAGGCTCGGCTAGAAGGCAAAGCCCCGGCACTCGCTAAACAGCAGGGCAAAATGGGTTTTAGCGGATATTCGCTAATATCATATTAGTGTAAAAAACAAATTCCTGTTGCTATGGCTCAATCTGTAACACTAAGATTTAGGGTTTGATTTTCAGTAAGATAGCGTTTTAAAGGGGCCTGTGTGCTGCTTTCCGCTGCTTTGGCTGCCGGGCGCAGACCATAGAAAATGTTAAGATAATTTTAACAGTTAGTCGGGAATTTGTAATTTTGGATTCTCAGTTGATGATTATGCCGGGGCGGAGCAAAATGCCCTGCAAAAATATTTAAGAGTGTATATTTTGAAGGGGCAACCCTTCTTAATAACAGTCGGGTGATTTCTTATAAGAGCGGGCCATTTTTGGTGCCGCTCTTTTTTGTATCCCGTCTCAAGCACTGTTTTGGAATGAAATGCACCAAATTGAGCTAAAAGGAAAATATTATAGTGTCAGGTTGCCTCAATTGATATATTTTAGCGTTCAGCCCTGACCAATACATTCCCAACATAGTCTAATCAATCAACCAAACTAAGTAGCAACATGATGGATCAATTCCAGCTGAGTGGGCTAGACATCGGCATAATGCTGGCTTACGCTGTATTAATTATCGGTTACGGCATTTACCATGGCAAACGGGACAGTTCTGAAGATTACTTTTTGGCAGGGCGGGGCATGACCTGGCCGATCGTGGGCATCGCCCTTTTTTCTGCCAATATTTCGAGCTCTACCCTCATTGGGCTGGCAGGGGACGCCTACAAGACCAACATACATGTGTACAACTATGAATGGTATGCGGTGGTCGTCCTCATTTTCTTTGCGATTTTCTTTTTGCCGTTCTACCTCAAATCTGGCGTATACACTATGCCGGAGTTTTTGGAAAAGCGGTACGACCGTAAATCCCGGTACTATTTTTCCTTCATTACCATCATTGGCAACGTAATGGTTGATACCGCGGCAGGGCTTTATGTGGGCAGCATTGTGCTCAAACTGCTTTTTCCCGCGCTGCCTTCCTGGCAGATCATCCTGCTGTTGGCTATTGCGGCTGCGGCCTACACGATCCCCGGTGGGCTCAACTCCGTGATTCAGACCGAGGTGATACAAGCCATATTGCTGGTGGTCGGCTCCATTTTGCTGACCTATTTTGCCTTTCAGGAGTTTGGCGGCGGCTGGGGAGACATGATGGCAGCCCTGACCGAGCGCCTGCAGGCCGGCGAAGTGGCAAGTGTGGAAGCCGCACGTGCCGCAGGCCATTATGCGCCTTCCACAGCTGAAGAGGCTTTCAGCTTGGTGCGGCCGGGCAATGACGAGTTCATGCCCTGGTATGGCCTGCTGACTGGTGTGCCGCTCTTGGGCTTCTACTTTTGGGCCAACAATCAATTTATGGTGCAGCGGGTGCTGGGCGCCCGCGACCTCAATCATGGCCGGTGGGGTGCGCTCTTTGCTGGCTTGCTGAAGCTCCCTGTGATTTTCATCATGATCGTGCCCGGCGTGCTTGCGCTGCTGACCTTCTCCGAGCTGGACATTTCAGGGCTGAACTACATTACTGCAGATGGGACGCCCTGCCAAGATCTTTCCGAATGCGCCAACCTGACCTACCCGGTCTTGTTGATGCAGCTGCTGCCCTCTGGTATTTTGGGGCTTGTCGTGGCGGGCCTCTTGGCCGCTATGATGTCCTCTGTTTCCGCAACTTTCAATTCTGCTTCAACGCTGATCACCATGGATTTCATCCGGAATATCAAGCCGGATATGACAAGCAAGCAGCTGGTGCGTGCAGGGCAGATCGCAACCCTGGTCCTCGTCGTCCTGGCTTCAGCTTGGGTGCCCTACATCGAAAAGGTATCCGATTCTTTGTGGCAGTACCTGCAGTTGGTCATCAGCTACACGGCCCCTCCTGCTGTGGCGACTTTTGTCCTAGGGCTGTTCTGGAAACGGGCAAGCCCTACCGGCTCTATTGTCAGCCTGCTGTTTGGTTTTGTCTTTGCTGTATTTATGTTGGTCCTGCAGGTTTCGGCCAGCAGTATGGCCCCCGAGGATGTGCCTGCATGGATGGCTGCCCTGACCGGCATCCACTTCCTCTCCATGGCTTTCATCATGTGGGTGATGTGTTTGGCTGTACATGTCGTGGTGAGCCTGGCTACCGCTTCGCCCAGCGAGGAGCAGGTAGCAGAATTGACCTGGAACAAGGGGCTTTTCCAACAGGAAAGGGAAGAGCTGAAAGGGCTGCCTTGGTACCAAAATTATCGCATCCTCGCAGTCCTGCTGCTTATTCTGACTGCCCTGGTGGTAGGTTATTTCTGGTAATCCGCCGTGTTCTGTGTAGGGCTGTCAGTGAGGGAAAGCGGTGGGGCCCAAAGCTGAGCCGCTTTTCCTCCCTGACAGCCCATTCTGGGCCTTCCGGGCTTGCCGGGCTTTAGCCTGGCATTGGCCTAGCGCTGCGGAGGGGTGTAAGCCCGATAGGGCCGAGCGGGCAGCGAGCCCCGTAGCATAGCGGCACCTGCCGCGAGGCAGGGGCAGGCCCCCTCCCACGAAATTAGACAAGGTGGCTCCAAGCTCACAGCACATTGGGCGGAGCGGACGGCATCAGCATCGGGCTTTGGGCTGTCAAACCGCTTGAAAACTGAAACCGGCTAAACCACTTGAGCATGGACCCCGCACTGCCCCGCATTAACCCCATTTATGCCAAGCGGATCTACGAAGCCCCTGCCTCAGGTGACGGGCGGCGGATACTGGTTGACCGTCTTTGGCCGCGGGGCATGAGCAAGGGGCAAGCCCCTTGGCATATCTGGCTGAAGGAAGCGAGCCCGAGCGCTGAGCTGCGCAAATGGTTTGCCCATCAGCCCGAGCGATGGGAAGGGTTTGTTGCACGGTATGAAGAAGAATTGAAACACCGGCCTGAAGTCCTGTCCTGTTTCAGGGGATGGCTGAAGGAAGGTCCTGTCACACTGCTTTACAGTGCCCGGGACGAACAGTACAATCAGGCCGTTGCGCTCAAGCATATCCTTCCCCGCCTGCTTTGAGCTACATTTTACAATTAATTATCAAAAGCTTAAAGGTGGGCAAACAGCCTGCCGCAGAGGGCAGGCTATCTTTGAAAATAAAAAGTGACAAAGATCAACCGCCTCCGTGACTGGGTTTTCCAAAAGGTGCACACCAACAACCTAGTCTACAACACTTGCTGGGAAGACCCCCGCTGCGACCGGGAGCTCATGGATATCCGCCCCGATAGTGAAATTGTCATGATCACAAGCGCTGGCTGCAATGCACTGGATTATCTGCTCGATAGCCCCAAAGCGGTGCACTGCATTGATATGAACCCAAGGCAGAATGCGCTTCTAGAGCTCAAGCGTGCCTTTTTCCGCAACAGCGGGCATGAAGCCCTGTTCAGCACATTTGGAGAAGGGGCCTGGGAAGGCTTTGCCAGCCATTATCAGCAGGTGCTGCGCCCGGCCTTGCCAGGTTATGCAGCAGACTACTGGGACAGCCACCTTGCTTATTTCAATGCCCGTGGGCTGAGGAAGTCTTTTTACCATTATGGCTCTTCCGGCACCTTCGCCTGGCTGGCCAGCAACTACTTGCGCAGCCGCAAAGGGCTGTTCCGGCAGGTAGAGGAAATGTTTTCAGCGGCTACCCTGCAAGAGCAGGCAGCTCTGTACCAAAGCATTGAGCCCCGCTTCCTCAACAATATGGTAGAGTGGATGGTCAACCGCCATCTGACGATGTGCCTTGTGGGCGTCCCCCGCGCTCAGCAGGAGCTCTTTATCCGTAGGTATGAAAGGGGAGCCCTTGGGTTTATCCAAGAGTGCCTGCGGAAAGTCTTTATGGAGCTGCCCCTGCACGACAACTATTTTTGGCGCCTGTACCTTTATGGCTCCTATACCAAAGATTGTGCCCCCAACTACTTGCTGCCCGGGCACTTCGCTGCTTTGCGCTCCCGAGAAACACGCCTCAACCCACAGACTACTACTATTGCACAATTCTTAAAGGACAACCCCGGAGCCTATTCCCATTTCGTCTTGCTCGATCATCAGGATTGGCTTGCCGCCAACAACAGGACAGCGCTGGCGGAAGAGTGGCGGCTCATTTTGGACAACAGCCGCCCCGGCACCCGCATCCTCCTCCGCTCTGCTGCTCATCAGGTAGGCTTCTTCCCTGATTTTGTCCAAGATGCCCTTGATTTTGAACAAGCCTTGACCGCCAAAACCCACCGGCTAGACCGGGTAGGGACTTACGCTAGCGTATACTTGGGGGTAGTCCGGTAAAAAAATGAACCTATGTCAAGACTGACCGCTTCTGCAGAAGAACAGAATCAGGCGATGGAGCAGTACTACGTGCTGCAGTCCAAAATTTACGACCTTACCCGTTGGGCTTTTCTGTTCGGCCGGGAAGAGATTGTCCGGCGGCTCCCTTTAGACCGTAGCGCCCCGCAGCGGATACTGGAAGTAGGCTGTGGCACGGGGTATAACCTCCGTTTGCTCGCCAAGCGTTTCCCCAAGGCGCAAATCACGGGCTTAGACGTTTCCGGCCATATGATCAGCCGGGCGAGCCAAGCCGTACAACCTTTCGGGGGAAGGGTGAAGCTGGAGCAGCGGCCGTATCAGCTGGGCGATATGCATTTCAACAATCAGATGGATGCGGTATTGTTCTCGTATTCGCTGACGATGATCAACCCACACTGGAAATCGCTCCTACAGCAAGCCTATGAAGACCTGAAGCCCGGCGGTGTGCTCGCCGTAGCAGATTTCCACGATTCCCGCTTCCCTTGGTTCAAAGCACACATGGGCAACAACCATGTACGAATGGATGCCCACCTGTCCCCGTGGATCAAAGAGAACTTCGACCCGGTCAGCCTTACCGTGAAACCGGCATACGGAGGGGTCTGGCACTATTTCATGCAGATCGCACGTAAGTAAACCGTAAAAATCAAGGCACTTTGTTTGGGCAGGGTAGGGTTTTGCCGTATTTGTTATAAATTAACGAGCAATTGACCAATACTTAACTCTCAAACAGATCGCATGAGCACTCGGAAAATCACACTTTCAGAAAAGGAAATCCCGGAAGCTTGGTACAATATCGTAGCCGATATGCCCAACAAGCCGCTCCCGCCCCTCCACCCCGGAACGAGAGCGCCTATCGGGCCCGAAGCCCTTGCGCCCCTCTTCCCAATGGCCTTGATACAGCAGGAGGTCTCCCAGGAAAAATGGATTGAAATCCCGGAAGAAGTGCGCGAGGTGTACAAAATCTGGCGCCCTACGCCTATGTTCCGTGCCCGCAACCTGGAAAAAGCGTTGGACACGCCAGCCAAAATTTACTACAAGTACGAAGGCGTCAGCCCATCCGGCTCCCACAAGCCCAATACAGCGGTCGCCCAAGCTTACTACAACAAGCAGGAAGGCGTAAAGCGGATCACCACAGAGACTGGCGCAGGGCAGTGGGGCAGCGCCTTGAGCTTCGCCTGCCAGCACTTCGGCATCGAATGCGAGGTCTATATGGTCAAAATCAGCTTTAAGCAGAAGCCATACCGGAAAATCCTGATGAACACTTGGGGGGCGCAGGTTTATGCTTCTCCGACTGACACGACCGAGGCTGGCCGGAAAGTCCTGGCAATGGACCCGGATTCGCCAGGCAGCTTGGGCATCGCCATCTCTGAGGCGGTAGAGCGGGCAGCAAGCGATGAGCATACCAAATACGCTCTGGGCAGTGTGCTCAACCACGTGCTCATGCACCAGACCGTGATCGGGCTGGAGGCCGTAAAGCAAATGGAAAAAGCCGGCGACCTGCCGGATATCGTGGTCGCGCCATTTGGCGGAGGCTCCAATTTCGCGGGCATCAGCTTCCCATTCTTGCGCCTAAACCTGGAGGAAGGCAAAAACATCCGCTGTATTGCCAGCGAGCCGGCCAGCTGCCCCAAACTGACCCGGGGCGTATTCCGGTACGATTTCGGCGATATGGTGGGCATGACCCCGCTGCTCCCCATGTACACCCTGGGCCACAACTTTGTGCCTGCGCCTATCCACGCTGGAGGGCTGAGGTACCACGGTGCAGGCGTCGTCGTGAGCCAATTGCTCCGCGACAAGCTCATCGAAGCACGTGCTCATGATCAGCTCGAGTGCTTCGAGGCAGGCGTCCTTTTTGCCAAAACAGAAGGCATACTGCCTGCACCGGAGACCAACCATGCTATTGCAACCGCTATTCAGGAAGCCAAACGCTGCAAAGAAGAGGGCAGGGCCGAAACCATCCTGATCCACCTTTGTGGGCATGGCAACTTCGATTTGGCGGCCTACGAGACTTACCTCAGCGGCAACCTCGAGCACCACGAAGTCACTCAGGAGGAGATTGAGGCCAACCTGGCGCAGCTCGATACGCCCACTATCGATTAAGAGCAGCCGAGGTTCTTGGATTTCGTAATACGCTTGTGGCCGTTCTTGCAGGCAAGCCAAACAGGCCGGTTGGTTTTAAGCCAGCCTGCCTGTTTTCTATTTTACTGCAATTCAAGGGTTAAGGTGCTTTCGGTTGTAGCGTTGCTTTAAGAATTTTGCCTGTTTTTCGGCATGCAGAATGTATTTCAAGGGTCGGGTAAAGCAGGGAGGATTGACCTGCCTGGCGGGGATAATTTCCTTTACTTAGCTGACAGATTCATAAAACTAGCACGACTAGGACGATTTACGAAATAAGAAATGACTGTTCAGCTATGGCAAAAATGAACTTTGGCGGGGTAGAGGAAAATGTAGTTACCCGCGACGAATTCCCACTGGAGAAAGCAAGAGCGACCATGAAAGAGGAGACTATAGCCGTAATTGGCTATGGCGTCCAAGGGCCTGGGCAGGCGCTCAACCTCCGCGACAATGGTTTTAACGTAATCGTAGGGCAGCGGCAGGAGTCCAAAACATGGGACAAAGCCGTGGCCGACGGCTGGGAGCCGGGCGTCAACCTTTTCCCAATCGAGGAAGCTGCCAAGCGGGGTACCGTCATTCAGTACCTCCTTAGCGATGCCGCCCAAATTGCGCTCTGGCCGGCCATCAAGCCCCACCTCACTGCGGGGAAAGCGCTGTACTTTTCCCATGGCTTTGGCATTACGTATAAGGAGCGTACAGGTATTGTGCCGCCGAAAGACATTGATGTCATCCTTGTTGCCCCCAAGGGCTCTGGCACGAGCTTGCGCAGGCTGTTCGTAGCAGGCAAAGGGCTGAACTCTAGCTTCGCTATCTTCCAGGATGCCACCGGCCGCGCACAGGAGCGGGTGGTAGCATTAGGCATAGGCGTTGGATCTGGCTATCTCTTCGAGACGACCTTTCAGAAGGAGGTCTACAGCGACCTTACCGGGGAGCGCGGCTCACTGATGGGCGCTATTCAGGGGCTCTTCGCCGCTCAGTACGACCTGCTGCGCCGCCGTGGCCACAGCCCATCCGAGGCGTTCAACGAATCTGTGGAGGAGCTCACGCAAAGCCTGATGCCGCTTGTGGCGGAAAATGGCATGGACTGGATGTACGCTAACTGCTCCACTACTGCTCAGCGGGGAGCACTGGACTGGTGGAAGAAATTCCGGGATGCCGTAGCCCCTGTTTTTGAAGACCTCTACGACAGCGTGGCCTCTGGAGAGGAAGCGCAGCGGTCTATCGATTCCAACAGCAAAGAGGACTACCGCGAAAAACTGGATGCAGAGCTGGCCGAATTGCGCGAAAGCGAAATGTGGCGCGCCGGCAAAACGGTCCGCAGCCTCCGCCCTGAAAATCAGCCTGAAGCAGTAGAAAAATAGAAGCTATCTCTATACCATAAGGGCACTGCAAGGGTATTCCCGCCTTTGTGGTGCCCTTCGTTTTTTCATACAGCCAACAAAATAAAGACTGACATGCCTGCCTCCGTAGAAAAAGCCCCCCTTGCTTCCGTCGAGTCCATTTACCGAGCCAAAGTACGCCTCAAGGGGGTGGCAGAGCCGACCCCCCTGACTTTCAACTACAACCTTTCCGAACAGTTCGGGGCCCGGGTTTTCCTGAAAAGGGAGGATATGCAGGTGGTTCGCAGCTATAAAATCCGTGGGGCCTACAATAAAATGGCTACGCTCGACCGCGCCAGCCTTTCCAATGGCGTGGTCTGTGCCAGTGCAGGCAACCACGCCCAGGGGTTTGCATTTGCCTGCCAAAAAATGGAAGTGCAGGGCAAGGTCTATATGCCTAGCGTCACCCCCAAACAGAAAGTCAAAAAAGTGAAATCCTTCGGGAAAGAATGGGTGGAAGTCGTCCTTACCGGAGATACCTTCGATGATGCCTACCGGGAGGCTGTCGATGACGCAAAAACAAACGGCAAGCAGTTCATCCACCCTTTTGACGACCCCCGGGTCATCGAAGGGCAGGGGACCGTCGGGCTGGAAATTCTAGAGGATTGCAATGACGCCCTCGACTATGTCTTTTGTGCGATCGGAGGGGGAGGGCTGGTTTCTGGGCTGGGCAGCTATTTCCATCAGCTTTCGCCCAACACCAAGATCATCGGCGTGGAGCCTGCTGGCGCGCCTGCTATGTTCGAGTCTCTCAAAGCAGGGCACCCGGTCACGCTAGAGCATATCGACAGCTTTGTAGACGGTGCTGCTGTGCGCAAAGTAGGGGACCTGACCTTCAAGATCGCGCAAACAGTATTGGACGACATGATACTCGTGCCTGAGGGCAAAGTCTGTAGCACTATTCTGCAGCTGTACAACGAAGAAGGCATCGTAGTAGAGCCTGCCGGTGCCCTTACCGTAGCCGCACTGGACTTTTACAAAGAGCAGATTGCCGGCAAAAACGTTGTGTGCATCCTCAGTGGGAGCAATAATGACATTACCCGCACGGAGGAGATCAAGGAGCGCTCCCTCCTCTACGAAGGGCTAAAGCATTACTTCATCATTCGTTTCCCGCAAAGGGCTGGGGCTTTGCGCGATTTCCTGAACAACGTGCTAGGCCCCAATGATGATATCACCCATTTTGAATACACCAAAAAGCACAACCGGGATTCTGGCCCGGCTTTGGTCGGTATACAAGTGCAAAAGTGGGAAGATTACGATGGGCTCCTACAGCGCATGCAGGCTAGCCATATCGATTATCAGACGCTCAATGACAGCAAGATGCTTTTTGATCTATTAGTTTAGCAGTCTGTCGGAGAGGCGCTCAATGGTCTGCGAACGGCAAATATTATTCTGCACTTCGTTGCTTATTAGTCACGTAGCTCAGGCTATTGGATTCAAGAATGGGGCCCTTTTGTCCCATTCTTGAATATATCGCGCCTTGTTCAGAACAATATTATCTCGCTCTCGCCGCATCAGCACATCTCCGACAGGCTGCTAGGCTTTGCCTTGGGAAGGCGCAGCTTACCATTCTGTACCGCCCATCCTGAGCACTTCCAGGAATTCAGCTTCGCTGAGCGGCATGACCGATAACCGGCCGATACGGGCCAAGGGCATATCCTGCAGTTTGGGGTTGCTTTTGATGGCCTTTAAAGAGACCGGCTCCTTTAGCCGCTTGAAGGGGGAAAGGTCGACTGCGCTCCAATCCCCTTTTTCAGCGGTGGGATCGGGATAGGCCTCTTTTTCCACCTTGCAGATGCCAACGACTTCAAGCCCGGTCCGGCTGTGATAAAACAGGACATAGTCCCCTGCTTTCATGCCCCGCAGATGATTGCGGGCGGCATAGTTGCGCACGCCGTCCCAGCGGCCGGTGCCTTCCTGTTCAAGGTCTTGGTACCCGTACGCTTCGGGCTCTGATTTGACCAGCCAGTAATTCATAACGGTGATTTTTTTGGTATGGAGAGGGGCTAAACCTCGTTTTGCAAGCCTATGACAGCCAGCATCCGGCCTGTCGCCCCCTCTTCCTTGCGGTGTGAAAAGTAAAGGTCATTATTGGCCCAGGTACAAAAGGGCGACACCTCAATATGCTCCGGGCGTAAGCCAGCCTGTTGCAGCTGCAAGGCATTGGCCGCTTTCAAATCGAGCCACCACTTCCCGGGCAGCCCAGGCTTGGGCGATTTGCATATTGGGGGGAATTGTGCAGCCACCTCTTCCGACACTTCGTAGGCTGCGCTGGAAATGCAGGTGCCTACGTAAGCCAGGCAGTTTTCTGGCTGGCAGCCAAACTGGCTTTGCAGAGCCCGTACGCCCTTTGCCGCAATGCCTGCTGCCGTCCCTCTCCAGCCCGCATGCAGGGCGGCCACCGCCTGCTGTACCGGATCGTAGATGAGGACCGGCGCGCAATCGGCAATGGTGATGCCGAGCAAAACCCCGGGAGTTTGGGTGGCCAGCCCGTCGTAACCTTTCTCCTGCACAGGCCCGTTGGCCGTCAGGATCGCTGCCCCGTGCACTTGATGGCTGTATGCCAGCTGGGCAGGGTGCCAGCCTAAACTGCTGAGGAAGTGCGCTCGGTTGCGGGCAACCAGCCCCGCTTCATCTGACGTATTGAGCCCTAGGTTGAGGGAGGCATAAGGGGCAGGGCTAAAGCCTCCTGTCCGGCGGCTCTCCGCAGCGGTCAGCCCCGGGAAAGGCTCGAAAATGGAGGGGCGGTAGAAGGCTGGATCGGCTGGCATGGCAGGCGTTTTCTGTAAAGTAACCAAAAAAGGCGGACAGTGTACTGAGTGGGAGGGGGGGCACAGCCATGGAGCTGTACCCTTCACAAGCCTTTGCCACAGGTGGCAGCTGCTCCAGTTCGCAAAGCCCCAAAGCGCTTAACCCAGCCTAACGGTTTTTGTAATTCACTTTCTTGTAATGCTTTACCATTTTCCCCAACGCCTTTTCTTTTTTCCGCTTTTCAGCGACAGTGGATTCAAAGTGCTCTTTTTCACGTTCCATTTTCAGGAAGTTCTCGTAAGATGAACGATCGACCTGGCCATCCTCAACAGCTTTTAACACGGCGCAGCCTACTTCGGTGGTGTGTGTACAATCTTTAAATTTGCAGCCTTGGGACCATTCAAATATTGCACTGAATGTTTTTTCTAACCCATCCTTAGCATCCGCAATCCCAACTTCCCTCATCCCTGGATTATCTATCAGGATCCCCCCTTCTTCGAGGGCCAACAATTCGCGGTGGCTGGTAACGTGCCGCCCTTTATGGTTGCTGCTGCTGACCGTATTGGTTTTCATGAGCGGCTTGCCCGATAAGTTGTTGAACAGGGTCGATTTCCCTACTCCCGATGAGCCCAACAAACAGTAGGTCTTACCTTTTTCAATACACGCTTTGAGCTTCTCCAATCCCGTCCGATGCTCGTTGCTTATTGGTATGACCTGGACATGTTTTACCCTTTCCTGGACTTTGCTGGCCAGCGCGGATAATTCGCTGCCGCTTATCAGGTCAATTTTATTGAGAACGATAATTGGTTTTACGTTGGATGCATTGCAAATGGTCAAATACCTTTCAATCCGGTTGAGGTTGAAATCCCGGTCAACAGCTTGAACAATAAAGGCATAATCAATATTCGTGGCTATGATCTGCTTTTCCCCTTGTCTCCCCACAGCCTGCCTTTCGATAACCGTCCTTCTTGGGAAGACAGAATGGATAAGTACTTTATGGTCGTCATATTCGGAAATAGCGACCCAATCGCCAACAGCAGGAAAATCAGACCTGCTTTGCGCTGTGAAACGCAAGTTCCCAACCATTTCGCCCTCATATTCTCCTTCAGGGGTTTTTACCACATACCTTTCCTTGTGTTCTGAGATGACCCGCCCCACGCCAAAAGCATCCAGGTTCTGGCTTTTTCTGTAGCGCTCTAGCGCTGCATCGTATCCTAAATCTTCAAGTTTCATCGGCATGCTTTTTTCTGGGTCATGTTTTGTTTATGGGGCCTGCCCCTGCCTGTCGGCAGGGAGCCGCTATGCTGCGGGGCTCGCTGTCCGCTCGGCCCTATCGGGCTTTCCACCCCTTCGCAGCGCTAGGCCGGCTGGCATTAGGCACTAGCCGCATTTGGCGTTACGCCCCGCCTCCAACAACAAAAAGATGGGCTAAATATAACAACATATCGTCCATCAACCTGGGGTGGGCGGACGCTATAGTTCTCTAAGGCAGGATTTCGCTCCGCGTCAGCTGCGTGGTGTGCAAAGTTGGCGCAGGTATTTTTTCCGCTCGCAAGGCGGAAAACGCAGGCATAGCCTACACAAAGCATGGCCCCACGATGAAGTCGGCGAGGCTTTTCAACTTGCCTGCGGTGCGCAAGCAGGCGCAGCGAGCGGGAAAAAGAGCAAGTCAAAATGCATTAATCTCGCCTTGGAGGACTACAAATCGCCAAAGAGGTTTTCAGCTCCGCCGGAGGCGTCATCAGCGGAGCCCCTATCGCGGGGAGCCGAGTATCCGGTCCGGCATCTGCCCTGCAATCAAGCCGGGAAAGCAGCTTTTAGCACATCCTCGAAATAATCAGCATAGTGTACGGCTATACCTTCTTGGATGTGAGCCGGCAGCTCCTCAAAGTCGCGGCGGTTGTCTTCCGGTAAAATGAGGTGATGTATCCCTGCCCGCCGGGCCGCAATAGCCTTTTCCTTTACCCCGCCAATGGGCAGCACCTTCCCGGTCAGGGTCAGCTCGCCCGTCATGGCGATATCGTCCCGCACAGGCTGCCCCGTAGCGAGGCTGTACAAGGCCAGCGCCATAGTGATGCCCGCAGAGGGGCCGTCTTTCGGTGTAGCGCCAGCTGGCACATGTAGGTGGACTTGATGAGACTCAAAGTAGCTATTGCCGCCCTCCTGCCGGCCTTCACCGAGCAGGGAACGGATGTAGGTATTGGCAATTACGGCCGACTCTTTCATCACATCCCCCAGCTGCCCAGTCTGTTTGAAGCCCGGGGAAGCGGAAGGGATGCCATTGGCTTCGATATAGAGGGTCGCCCCGCCCATAGCCGTATAGGCAAGCCCCAGGGCTACGCCTGGCGTAGCCTTATTGTAAAGCCGTTCAGAGCGGAATACAGGCTTGCCAAGGAATTCTTCCAGGTTGCGCTTGGTGACTTTGAGGGCAGCCTGCCCGCTCTCTGCGAGCTGAAGCGCAGCTTTGCGGATGACTTTCTTGATTTGCTGTTCTAGGTTGCGGACGCCCGCTTCCCGGGCATAGTCGTTCACCATCTTCTCGAGCGCTTTCTCCGAAATGCTGACTTCTTTTGGGGCAAAGCCGTGCTCTTTGAGCTGCTTGGGGAGCAGATAGCGTTTCGCAATCTGCACCTTCTCCTGGGTGATATAGCCTGCCAGCCGGATGACCTCCATGCGGTCGAGCAAAGGGGCAGGGATGGTCTCTAATTGGTTGGCAGTTGTTATGAACAAGACGTTGGACAAGTCGAACGGCAGATCGAGGTAGTGGTCTACAAAACTGCCATTCTGCTCGGGGTCAAGCACCTCAAGCAGTGCAGAGGCCGGGTCCCCCTGAAAACTGCTCCCGATTTTATCGATCTCATCGAGCATAATAACAGGGTTAGAGGCTCCGGTGCGCTTCAGGGCTTGGATCAATTTCCCCGGCATGGCCCCGATGTAAGTCCGGCGGTGGCCCTTGATCTCGGCTTCGTCCCGCATACCGCCTACCGAAAACCGGTAAAATTCCCGCCCAAGGGCATGTGCCACCGATTTTCCTATGGAAGTCTTGCCCACGCCCGGAGGGCCGGCCAGGCAAATAATGGATCCGCTCACCGTCCCCCGCTTGATGACCGTGCTCAGGAACTCCAAGATGCGCGCTTTGACTTCCTCCAGCCCATAATGCTCCGCATCTAGCACTTTGCGCGCTTTGCGGATGTCGCGGCTATCTTCAGTATATTGCCCCCAAGGGAGGCTGGCAATGGTCTCGAGATAGTTGCGGGTGACATTGAAATCGGGTGACTGTACATTCAGCGTGCGCAGTTTTTCAAACTCTTCCTCTACCGTTTTGCGGGCCTCTTCCGGCAAGTGTTTGCCTTCCAGCCGCTTCTGCAGTTTCTCGATCTCAGATTCCCCCTCCTCTTTTTCCAGCCCCAGCTCTTTTTTGATGGCTTTGAGCTGTTCGCGCAAGAAAAACTCTTTCTGCTGCTTGTTGACCTTCTCTTCTATCTGCTGATTGATCCGTTTTTGGATCTGGGCAATCTGCAGCTCTTCTTTGATGAGGCGGAGCAGGAGCTGTGCACGTTCGTGCAGCCCGAAGGTCTCCAAAAGTTCCTGCAGGGCATCCGTTTCTGAAGAGAGCAGATTGCTGATGACATCCATGGTATGGCCAGGGGCATCGTAATTCAACTGTGAGGCCACAAGGTTGACCTGCTCTTTAAAGAGCGGGTTGAGCTGCAGGAGCGACTTGATCTCTCCGCTGATGGCCATCATATAAGCCTTAAGATCTTGGTCGGGCTTGACGTTTTCGGGCTCAGGGTAAGGGGTGACCTCCCATCTGAGTACGGGCTTTACCAAGATGGCCCTTTTTTTGGTAAAGCGGGCAATCCCCCGGCCCATTACTTGGATCAGCTCAGGGCCATGCTGTTGTATGCGAGCGATCTGGAAAATGGTGCCTATCTCGCTGAGGTCTTCGTCTCCGGGCTCTTTAGCTGCCGGGCCAGCGGAAAGCGACAGCCCGACGTAGCCGTCTTGTTCCTCTACCGCTTTTTTTATCGCATTGATGAGGGCCTTGCCCTTGAACGCAAGCGGCATGCCTAGCCCTGGGAAGACCGGCCGCTGCTGAATGGGCAGTATGGTCAAATGCTGAGGCAGGAAAGTTTCTGTTGGCTGCAGGCTTTTGCCTTCTGTTTCAGCCATCACTTCTTCTATAATGTGCTGGTCGGTGATCAGTTCATCTGACATAGCTCCTTGATATTGGGTGAGAGATAGTGGTCAAGTAGCCTTGGAGGCTTTCCCCTTCTACCACACAAGACCTATGCCATGGCCTAAAAACCAGACAGGCTGGCAGGAGCCTGCCAGCCTGTCTGTCAATTTGTCTTTGGGGGTTACCCCTCGAAATGAAGGGAAAGCGTGAAGGTGCGCGAAAGGAGTTTTTCCAGGACGGTAGACTCTTCCACGTTTTCGTTGTAGATCAAGGTATTGCCAATGCCGTGAGAGACTTTCACCTCAGGGGAGAAAATGAAGAATGGGAAGAAGAACTGAATGCCAGCCCCATATTCGACTGAAAATTCGTTGGGGGCGATTTTTACCAGCGTCTCTGCCTGCCGGGTCTGTGAGTCGCTGGCCACATCAAAAGCGTACTTGACCCCCGCGATCAGGAAGAGGCGCATATCTTTGTAAGGCGCAGATTTGTAGCGCAGGTGGAAAGGCATTTCAACGAGCACAGACTCTACCCGCCTTTCGCTGAAGTTGGAGCGGCGGCCGAAGCGGGTGTAGGAAATGCTCCGTTCGGCGAAAGACAAAGTGGGCAAAAAGCGAAAATCGAAATTATCGCCCATTTTCAAGTTCGTAACGATGCCAAGGTTGAAGCCGGGGCCAGATGCGGACTCGACCACCCGTATGGAGTCGCTTTCCAAAAAACCTCCCGACTGATAAGGCTTAAAGCGGGAGGAGTTGTAGCCAAGGGTGATCCCAAAATAATAAGGCTTCTGCTGGAAATCGAAAAAGTTATAATTGCCGCCACGGATCTGGGCTTGGCCAGGAAGGCTTTGTGCCAGTAAAAAGCAAAGGAGCAGCGCTGCCGGCAGCAGGGCTTTTTTGCCCCGGCGGTTTATTTGATGCCCGTGTAGATGGAGCAAATGCCAAGCGTTAGTGGTTTGCATTGATTGGATTTGTAACCGACCTTCCCGAGTATGCCAGTGAATTTCCCCCCATCGGGGAAAGCCTGTACGGACTCGTACAGGTACCGGTAAGCCTTGGGGTCACGGGAAGTGATTTTCCCGATGGCCGGCAGAATGTTCCGGAAATAAAAGTTGTACAGTTGCTTGAAGGGGAAGATCTGCGGTTTGGAAAATTCCAGGACGACCAGCTTCCCTTCGGGCTTGAGCACGCGGTACATTTCCTGTAGCCCTTGCTCCAGGTTTTCAAAATTGCGTACCCCAAAAGCAACGGTGATGGCGTCAAAGGTATTGTCTGCAAAAGGCAAATTCTCAGAATCTCCTTCTTTGAGCTCAATAAGGGTATCGAGGCCCCGCTTGCTGATTTTAGCCCGCCCGATATCCAGCATTTTGGTGGAGATGTCTATGCCGATGATTTGGTCAGGGCTCAATTGCTTGGCTGTTTCCAGTGCAACATCGGCGGTGCCTGTAGCTACATCAAGGATCAGCTTGGGCTGAGCTGATTTCAGCTCTGCTATCGCCTTTCTGCGCCACACGCGGTCTATGCCCGCAGAAAGCAGGCGGTTCAAGAAATCATAGTACCGGGCGATACCGTTGAACATCTGAGAAACCTGTTCCTTTTTGCTCCCTTTTTCTTCGTAAGGCTTTACTTCCTCTGCCATATATCTGAAAATTTGTGCAAAGATATATTTTGGCCAGACAGGAGTGGCCATAGTAAAGCAAAATCCTCAATTTTTCCTATCTTTGCCTGTCTTTGAAAAATGGCAAAACAGTACAGGGAAGCCTGTAGCCGGCACCGGGAGCCGCTTTCCGGTAAGGAGCTAGAAGAACCTGCCTTTGCAGAAGGCAAACGGCAAAAAGATAAACAGCGTACATGTCTTTAAATCAGCGAATTATCCCCGTTAATATCGAGGATCAGATGAAAACGGCCTACATTGACTATTCAATGTCGGTCATTGTCTCACGTGCCCTTCCTGATGTCCGGGACGGGCTGAAGCCTGTCCACCGCAGAGTGCTCTACGGCATGTCGGAGCTCGGGCTTTCCTACAACAAGAGCTACAAAAAATCAGCACGTATCGTAGGTGAGGTGCTGGGCAAGTACCACCCTCACGGCGACTCCTCTGTTTACGATACCATGGTGCGCATGGCGCAGTACTGGTCTTTGCGCTACCCGCTGGTTGATGGGCAGGGCAACTTCGGTTCTATGGATGGGGACAGCCCCGCTGCTATGCGTTATACGGAGGCCCGCCTGGAGCGCATCTCCGATGAGCTCTTGGCCGATATCAATAAAGATACCGTTGATTTTGCCCTCAACTTTGACGACACTATCGAGGAGCCTACGGTCATGCCTACGCGCATCCCCAACCTGCTGGTCAATGGGGCATCCGGTATCGCAGTGGGCATGGCGACCAACATGCTGCCGCACAACCTTTCAGAAACGGTAGATGGCATCGTTGCGCAAATCGCCAACCCTGATATTTCCATTGATGAGCTCATGCAGTTCGTTAAAGCCCCGGATTTCCCCACCGGAGGGATCATCTATGGCACCAAAGGCGTACGGGAGGCTTTCCATACCGGCCGCGGAAGGGTAGTGGTAAGGGCTAAAGCGGAAATACAAGCCACAGACAATGGACGGGAGCACATCATCGTGACCGAAATCCCCTACCAAGTCAACAAAGCCAACTTGGTGGCCAAAATTGCGGAGCTGGTCAACGAAAAGAAAATTATTGGCATCAGCGATATCCGCGATGAATCTGACCGGGACGGCCTGCGGATTGTGGTGGACGTCAAGCGCGATGCTATGGCCAGCGTTGTGCTCAGCCAGCTGTACAAATATACAGCGCTTCAGACCTCCTACGGTGTCAATAACGTTGCACTGGTCAACGGCCGCCCAAGGGTGCTGAACCTAAAGGAAATCATTACCGAGTTCATCAAGTTCCGTATCGAGGTGATTGTGCGCCGCACGCGCTTTGACCTCCGCAAGGCGATTGCGCGGGCCCACATCCTGGTAGGCCTGCTGATCGCACTGGACTACATCGATATGGTCATCAGCCTCATCCGCGGCTCCGCGAGTCCGGAGGAGGCCCGCAATGGCTTGATGGAAGGCGCTTTCATCAAAGACCAGGATGCTTTCTGGGCCAAGTTCGGCCCGCTTATCGGAGAAGCAGATACCGATGAGTACCCAAGAGAAGAGGGCAATGCGCTCTCTGAAGCCCAAGCCCGTGCCATTTTGGATATGCGCCTACAGAAACTCACCGGGCTCGAGCGGGACAAGGTGCAGGCGGAGTATGATGAACTGGTGAAAAAGATTACCCACCTGAAGGCTATCCTCGATAGCGAGACGATGCAGCGCGATATCGCCCGCGACGAGCTGCTGGAGGTTAAGGAAAAATATGGGGACGAGCGCAGGACTGCCATTACTGCTGCAGACGGTGAAATCAGCATTGAAGACCTTATTGCAGATGAAGATGTGGTCGTTACCATTTCTCATCTTGGCTATATCAAGCGCACCCCTGTTTCTGAGTACCGCAAACAAAGCCGCGGAGGGCGCGGCTCCCGAGGGAGCAAAACCCGGGACGCAGACTTTGTAGAGCACTTATTCATTGCCAGTACCCACAACTATCTGTTGCTGTTTACAGAACAGGGGCGCTGCCATTGGCTCAGGGTTTACGAAATCCCGGAAGCCAGCAAGGCTTCAAGTGGGCGGGTTATCCAAAATATCCTTTCTATACCCAAGGAGGACAGCGTAAAGGCCTATATCAATATTAAGAACCTGACCGACGAGGAGTTTGTGAACAACAACTTCATCGTATTCTGTACCCGCAATGGCCTCATCAAGAAAACTTCCGTTGAAGCTTATTCCCGCCCCCGCTCTGGCGGCATCAATGCCATCACCATTAACGAGGGGGATCAGCTGATCGAAGCGAAACTGACAAACGGGGACCAGGAAATCTTCATTGCCAGCCGCAGTGGCCGCGCAATCCGTTTTCACGAAAGTGCAGTGAGGGGCATGGGGCGTACTGCAGCCGGTGTGCGGGGCATCAGCCTCAACGAGGATGGGAAAGACATCGCCGTAGGCATGGTGTGCATCCCGCCTGATGAACAGGACACCGCGATTATGGTCCTATCAGAGCGGGGCATGGGCAAAAGGACGGCTTACAGCGATTACCGCCTGACCAACCGGGGAGGAAAAGGGGTAAAGAATATGCAGGTGTCTGACAAGACGGGCGGGGTGTTCTCCATAAAAGCAGTGAGCGAAGAGAATGACCTGATGATCACGACCCGCTCGGGCATCGTCATCCGTATGGCTGTCAGTGATATCCGGGTAATGGGGCGTGCTACTCAAGGCGTCCGCATGATCCGCATTGATGAGGCTGACGAACTGGCCGATATTGCCGTTATCCGCAAATCCGAAGAGGATGAAGTGGAAGGAGTGCTGGCAGAAGGGCAGGGCGAAGATGGAGCCGTAGGGCGTGAAGAAGAGGAATAGGCACAGGTACTGGTTTTTTCGGATTTTAACATTTTGTAAATACCGATGAGTTCCAGACCTTCGTCCTTACAGTGTATAACCCCGAAAGGGAACTGATTGTACATCAAAACAGAAAATATTTAACATGAAAAAACTGATCTTTGCCCTGGCTGCAATTCTTATGGTTTTCGCAGCACAGGCACAGGATGGTAAAAAAGCGGTCCGTAAAGCCTCAAGCGCTTTGGGCGCCTTTAACCTTGACCAGACGAACAACCGGGCCAAATTGCAGGAAGCAATCGATGAAATAGAGGTTGCTGTCAACGATCCCGAAACCGCAAAAGATGCGAAGACGCATCTTACAAAAGGCGAAATCTATAACGAAATCGCTAACCAATACCTGATCGCTGCACAGCTCAATCAGTCTACAGAAGGCCTGCCAAAAGTTGACAATGCAGCAGAAATGGCAGCAGGGGCTTACATAAAGGCTTATGAATTGGCCGAGAAAAAGTGGGAGATCCGTGATGCTTGCAAAGGCATGTTGCAGGCGCAGGGCCACCTGAGCAATGCAGGCGTCGCCGCTTTCCAGGAAACTGGAGATTTTGCGAAAGCGTACAAAGATTTCAAAATGGTGCTCGATCTGGATGAAATCCTGAAAAAGGAGGGGGAAGCGTCTAGCTTGCCTTCTGATGAGGAGTACAACAATCAGCTCTACATTACAGGCCTTGCAGCACTGAACGCCAATGAAATGGACGCTGCAAAAATGTACTTCCAGAAGTTGTACGACATGAAGTACGACAAGCCTGCGATCTATGAGTCGCTTTACAAAATTAACGCAGGCGATGACGAGGCTTCCATGGAGGAGGCTTACAAATATCTGGAAGAAGGCCGGAAGCTATTCCCGGACGAAGTTTCTATCCTGTTTGCGGAAATCAACCACTTCCTCCGCCTAGGCAAGCTAGATGCCCTGATCGACAAGCTGAAAGCTGCGATTGA
Organism: Phaeodactylibacter luteus; assembly: GCF_007993045.1. GTDB lineage: Bacteria > Bacteroidota > Bacteroidia > Chitinophagales > Saprospiraceae > Phaeodactylibacter > Phaeodactylibacter luteus. Next base: position 154,629 of record NZ_VOOR01000002.1, on the reverse strand, counting down.
CAAGGAGCCGGAGAACACTTCCTTGTATTCTACCCTGGGCAATGTCTATGACAACCTTTACCAGAAAGAGCAGCAAGCGGGTAACGAAGCCAAAGCTGAGGAGTACTTCAGCAACTCCCTGGATTATTACCAGCAGGCCATCGATAAGGACCCCAAATACTCTGACGCGATTTACAGCATCGGCGCCCTGTACTACAACAAGGCAGCACTGATGACTCAGGAGCTGAACAAGTATGCGGACGACTACTCCAAAGAAGGCTTGAAGAAGTACGAGGAGATCAAGGAGAAGGTATTTGCAGAGTTTGATAAGGCGCTGCCTTATTTCCAGCGCGCAGAGGCCCTTAATCCAAGCGATCTCAACACTCTGATCGCCCTCAAAGAGATTTATGCTCGCAAGGACGACCTCGAGAAGTCCAACGAATTCAAGGAGCGCATTGATAAGGTGCAAGCAGGCGAGACGATCGAAGACGCGTATTTCGATAACTAGTACCTTAAGCCATAAATCTCTGATACTTAAGTTGAAGTTGTTTTCCGGCTAATCAAGGCGAAGGTTCGCGACTTTAGCCCGAGCTAAAGGAGCGGTTCTTTAACGAAGAGTAGGCGGGAAAGAACGAAACTTGAGGTGGCAAGGATTTATGGCTTGAGGCACTAGCCTTGGCCGTTGGCCCAAACCCCAAAGCGGCTGCCGAGCTTATGTCCGGCAGCCGCTTTGGTTTTTTAACCCTCTATTTGCCGGATAACCCGGCAAGGATTGCCGGCAGCGAAGGTGCCTGCCGGGACATCGCGGGCCACTACACTGCCAGCCCCAATCACTGCCCGGCTGCCTATAGACACCCCCGGGCAAAGGATAGCACCGCCCCCGATCCATACATCATCGCCTATGTGGATGGGCTTGGCATATTCTTTGCCGCTGCTGCGAGCTTCCGCCTCAAGCGGATGGGTAGCCGTATAGATTTGCACATTGGGGCCAAACATGGCCCGGTGGCCGATGGTGACCGGGGCAACATCCAAAATGGTGCAGTTGAAATTGAAGAACACCCTCGAGCCCGCTACGATATTGTACCCGTAGTCACAGTAAAAAGGCGGTTCAATGAAAATATCTGGGCGGGCATTGGGCAGCAGCTTGAGCAAGACCTGCTGCCGGGCTGTCGATTCTGGTTCACGCATGGCGTTGAACGCTTGAAAAAGCATACGGGCGTTTTTCCGTTCTTCCGACAGCTGAGGGTCAGAAGGGGAGTACATTTCGCCTGCGATCATCTTTTCTTTTTCGGTCCGCATCCTTCCTGAGCATTTGTTGAGCACAAGCAAGATAGGGGTTGAGGTTGGAATAAACCTTAAACCCATTCAGGATTCCGGCTGTTTTTTGTTTCAATTTGATTACTTTGGCTTGCCAAGCCGATGCATAACCTGTTTGAATAAAAGAAGTACTATGAAGCGACCGGTTCGCGTCTTCAAGTTCGGAGGCGCTTCCTTGAAAGATGCAGATGCCATCAGAAATGTAGCTGATATCCTTAAAGGCTATAAGGAGGAGCGATTGGTAATCGTCGTATCAGCTATGGGCAAAACTACCAATTCGCTGGAAGAAGTGGCCGCAGCACATGCTGCCCAAAATGGGAAGGCTTTCGACCTGCTGAATGAGGTCAAAGCTCGTCATTACCAGATTATGAAGGAGCTCTTTGAGGGGCCGGCCGAGGAGGTTTTTGCCAGTATCAACGATACTTTCGTTGAAATAGAATGGGTTTTGGATGATGAGCCTCACGACAACTATGATTATATGTATGATCAAATCGTCTCTGTAGGCGAATTGGTCTCCTCCAAAATAGTCGGGGCTTTTCTGAACCAGGTGCAGCTCAAAACGACTTGGGTCGACGCACGGGATGTCATCCTTACCGACAATATTTTCCGCGAAGGCTGGGTGCAATGGCCCGAAACGCAGGAAAAAGCAGCCCGGGTGGTTGCCCCGATTTTGGAAAACGAGGGCTTCGTGATCACCCAAGGCTTCATTGGGAGCACCAAAGAGAACTTTACGACCACCCTGGGCAGGGAGGGGTCTGACTATACCGCTGCGATTTTCTCTTTCTGCCTTGATGCCGAGGACATGACGATCTGGAAAGACGTACCCGGGGTGCTCACTGCCGACCCCCGCAAATTCGATAATGTCACTAAGCTGGACCGGCTCTCTTACCGGGAAGCCATAGAAATGACCTACTACGGGGCCAAGGTCATCCACCCAAAGACCATAAAGCCCCTGCAGAATAAGAACATCCCGCTTATTGTAAAATCCTTCATCAACCCCAAAGGTGACGGGACCCACATTTCCGACGAAATAGAGGACAACTACCCGCCCATGGTCGCAGTGGAAGGGGATCAGGCCTTGCTGCAGGTCAGCACAAGGGATTTCTCTTTTGTGGCAGAGCACCATATCCGCGAGCTGTTCAACCTTATCGCTGAGCTGCGCATACAGGTGAATATGATGCAGAATTCTGCCATCAGCTTTAGCTTGTGCATCAATGATATAGATGATAAAGCGGACCAGTTTGCTGCACGCATACAGCGTGAATACAAAGTGATGATCGACCGCGGGCTTGAGCTCATTACAGTAAGGCACCACGATCAGGCCATACTTGAAAACCTGCGGCGCGGCAAAATTGTGATGCTGGAAGGGCGTATCAAGGACACTACCGTGCAAATGGTCGTAAAAGATGTGCCGGTGATGCGCCGAAAAGCCATCCCCACGGTATAGTGCCTAAGCGCTCCACATGCGCTAAGCCGCGTTATTGCTTTTCTAAACTGTAAAGAAAGGGCGAAGGCTACAGGTTAGAAGCTATCGCTCAGCTGGACCGCCAAATGACGAGGATACCATGGATCAAAAATTTCAGGTTGCTGTTTTAGGGCCAATCCCCTTTGACCACATTGTAACGAGCAAAGGGCAAGAGATCATCAAGTACGGCTGCGCCACACATACGGCGATTGGGCTTTCTGCCTTGCTGGAAGGGCAGGGCAGGGTAGTGCCCATCACTCATATCCGCCAATCTGATGAGCAGGCGGTACGAGAGCTGTTGGGGCAGTACCCGAATATCAGCCTGAAAGGGGTCTATTCTCACTTGGACCAAGGCGATGTCATCCATTTGAACTTTATAGACCAGAATAACCGCTTGGAAAAACAGACCGGCTTGATGCCGCCGATCCGGCCCGAAGATGTGGAGCCCTTCTTGGATAGCGACGTTTTTGTTGGGGTCCCAATTTCAGATTATGAAGTGCCCCTAGAGACGCTGCGCTACATCTATGAGAGGCGTAAGCCTGGGGCGATTACCGTCTTCGATGCGCACGGTCCCACCACGACGGTCACGGTGACCGGAGACCGTCTGCGCCGGTATTGGGTAGAACGGGACCTTTGGCTGCCTTATATTGATGTCCTCAAGATGAACCTTGAAGAAGCAGGCTGCAGCTGGTTCGGCAAAACTTTCCGTACAGGAGATCAAGAGAAGCCTTACCATGAGCTTACCGAAAAAGAAATGGCGGAGTTTGCCCTGCACGTCTTAGAGCGGGGGATCAAGGCCCTGATCATTACTTTGGATGCAAAAGGGTGTATGGTTTACAGCTTGCCCAATGGCACCCTGTCCGCGGTTTTTGTCCCTAGCATACCGGTGAAAGAAGTGATAGATACTACTGGGTGCGGCGACTCCTTTGCAGGTGGGCTTGCATTTGGTTTGTTGGGCAACCCTGACGACTATGTGCGGGCTGCGCAATTTGCCAATGCGCTGGGTGCGATGCGTACGCAAGGCACTACTTTTGAGGTTTTCAAGCCTTTTGCAGCTACCAAAGCGATTCTGCAGGAGCATTATAAGTCCAATGCAAGGGTATGAGTTTGAGCAGCCGTTTGCAGGATTGGCTGGCCGTTCACGGTATCGGCAATTCCGCCACCTTTCTGCTGGCGGTCAGCGGGGGAGGCGATTCTGTAGCTATGGCGGCCCTCTTTCATGAGCTGGGGCTTCAATTCGCTATTGCCCACTGCAACTTCAAACTAAGGGGCGAGGCCTCCGATGAGGACGAAGCGTTTGTAGCAGGCTTGTCCGGCCGTTTGGAGGTGCCTTTCCACAGCATTTCCTGGGATACAAAGGCTGAAGCCGGCAAGCGGGGCAGTGGGGTTCAGGAAACAGCGAGGGCGCTGCGCTACAGTTGGCTGGAGCAGCTTATCGCACAATACGGCTTTGCTTATTGTGCGACGGCACACCATCTGCACGATAGCTCGGAAACCACCCTGCACCACCTGATCAGAGGGACAGGGGTATCAGGGTTGCAGGGCATCCCGCCTGTGCGCGGGAAATTTATAAGGCCTCTGCTGAACGAAGCGCCTGGCGAATTAAAAGCCTATTTGGATGCCAAAAACATCAGCTGGCGGGAGGACGCATCCAATCAATCCGATGGCTATACCCGCAACTTTATCCGCCACAACATCATCCCCCGTGTATTAGAAGTGAACCCTCAGTTCCATGAATCGTTGCAGCGCACACATCAGCGGTTGAGGGAAACCGAATGGCTGGCCCTTCAGGCGGTCAGAGCGATAGCGCAGCAAGCCCTATTGCCCGGTCAGGAAGCATACACCCTACGATTGGGGCCCTTGCAGCAATCGGCAGAGGCCCTGCCTACGGTCATGTGGGAGCTGGGCAAAGCGTTCGGGCTTCAGCCCGGGCAGGCACAACAGGCCGCGGATTTGGTCTTGGAAGGGAAAAAAGGCAGGTTTTTAGAAACAGCTACCCATCGGTTTGTAATAGGGCACAAGGTCTTAGCCGTTGCCCCAAAAACTCAAGCCGGCTGGCCAGAAGGTGAGCTGGCTGAAGGGGGCGGAGCCCTGGAATGGGCAGATGGAGTACTGTCGTTGTCTTATCGCTTGGGGCAGCCCGACCTTTCTTTAGCAAGCCCTTGCAGAGCATTTTTCGATGCAGCTGCGCTAAAATTCCCATTAAGGGTAAGGGGGTGGCAAGCCGGGGATAAGTTCTCCCCTTTGGGGATGAGCGGGCAGCGCCAAAAGCTCAAAGACTATTTCAACAACCAAAAGCTGTCGGTCATCGAGAAAGAGAAAACCCCTCTGCTGGTAGATGCAGAAGGGGATATCCTCTGGGTAGCAGGCCACCGGGTTTCACACAAAGGAAGGGTGCAGCGCGCAACAAGCCGCTACTATGAGGCGGTTTACGAGCGGGGGGGCTAAGCGCTCCAAATATGCGCTAAACATCGTCCTTAAAGCGGTCGATACGGCGGCGGTCCTTCTTAGTCGGGCGCCCGGCGCCTTTCTCCCTGGCTTCCGGCTGTGCTTTGCCTACATACCATTCATTGTATTTATTGAGCTCCTCAGTAGGGGTAAGGTCTTCATAGCATTTCTGGGCCAAGGGGGCGCCCACCCGCTTTTTGATGAGGTCGAGCACTTTGAACTCGAAGTTGAAGCCATTCTTTTTAACTTCTACCTTCTCGCCAATCTGTAAGCCATAGGCCGGTTTTACATTCACACCATTTACCTTGACTTTGCTGGCTTTACAGGCATCGGTAGCGAGGGTCCGGGACTTGAAAATCCGGACGCTCCAAAGCCATTGGTCAACACGTACTTTTTCGGATTTTGACATACCTTGTTTTTATGAGTGCCCCGTCACAGGGGTAAAGGAGGGTAGGCCATATTCAGCCCTTCTAGCTTTTCAACTAACGTTTTAAGGACGATATAGTTCCGGTACCAGCGTTTGTCCACAGGAGTGATGACCCAAGGTATGCGGCTTTCATTTATGGCGTACTCATAAGCAGCCATATACTGTTCCCAATGCTCACGCTCCTTCCAGTCGTTAGGGTTGTGCTTCCAGTGTTTGTCCGGCTCGTCCAAACGCTCCTGCAGCTCTATAGCTTGCTGCTCAAAGGAGATGTGGAGGTAGAACTTAAAGATAAGCGTCTGATTGTCTGCTGCCAGCAGCTCCTCGAAAGCATTGATGGCCTGCATGCGCTTGGTGACGGTCTGCTCATCTATCCAGCCGTGCACCCGTTGTATGAGGATATCTTCGTAATGCGACCGGTTGAACACGTGTATCATGCCTTTGGGCGGTACTACTTTGTGGACCCGCCAAAGGAAATCGTGTGACAGCTCTTCTTCTGTCGGCTTTTTAAAACTGAAAATATTGACGCCCTGCGGGTGACAGTCGGCGAAAGCATGTTTAGATGCACCGTCTTTGCCGCTTGCGTCCATGCCTTGAAAGAGGATAAGCACTGCATATTCCTTCCCGGCATATAACTTTCGCTGCAGCGCTCCGAACCGTTCGGCGAGGTCTTTGGTTTCTTTCTCGATATCATCCCGGCTGAGTTGGGCCGGCGGGCCGGTAGGTATGCTGTGTAGCTTGATCATAGCGGTTCAGATTTTCTGTTGAAAGATAAAAACAATGCCGGTTTTTAGAAATGTTTGGCCCTATCAAATTCTTAGCAGTGCGTTCGGGCGCAAGCCAAAATGTCGCAGTCGTTTAGGCTTTTCGGGCTTTATAGCCTGGCATTGGCCTAGCGCTGCGGAGGGGTGATAAGCCCGCCAGGGCCGAGCGGATAGCGAGCCCCACAGCATAGCGGCACCTGCCTTCTCGGCAGGGGCAGGCCCCAATCCTTGCGGAGGGGGCAGGCAAAAAAACGACAATCTGATTTACGCTTGTGCGTTATGGCGTCAAAATAGTTTTTAAGCAGTAGCCCCTCATATTCAGTGGGCCATTAAATTTACACTTGAAATTAAAAACAGGTGCGATGAACTACAATGGAAGAATTTTTGAACCCGTATCCAATTCCGCTAATGGGCAGGTATCAGGACAAACCCGTTTTTTCTACCATCAGGTAGGGCGTGTACTTTGGGGGACGTACAAAGGCGGTGAGATTATCGCCGGCACCCTGACCGGGCTAGTGCATGAAGACGGCACGCTTGAGTTCCATTATCAGCACATTGACACCCAGCATGAGCTTAGGCTTGGCAAGTGCCGTTCTGTGCCGGAACAAGGCAGCAATGGCGAGCTTCGCCTACGCGAAAAGTGGCAGTGGCTCAATGGGGACCAATCGCAAGGAGAGTCCTTGCTCCAAGAAGTCTTGCCGATCGATTAGCGCAGCAGCGCTTAGGCTCCTCTGGAAAACAAACAGGCCGTTGCGCATTTAGCAACGGCCTGTTTGTTTTTTTGGAAAGCACGAAAGTGCCAGGCTTATTTGAAGATCAGCCTTTGCACTGCAATGCCTTCTTTCATCCTTAATTTCAGGAAATACATGCCAGCAGGTGCTGTCCCACGCGGAAGCTGATAAGTGTGGTGGTTGATGTCGAAGAACGTCTGTACCAAACGGCCATTAACGTCGTACATCTCGATCGCTTTGATGGTATACTCTGGCGCCGCCACGATCTGTACCTCAGAGGTAGCAGGGTTAGGCATTACTTTGAGGCCAATCTCAGCAGCATCGAGGCGCTCGAGGCTTGTCAGGTTGCATGGGAGGTCCATTGCCAGGCAAGCACGTGGGCCAACGTAAGCAAAGACGGTGTCCCAGTAAGTACGCGCTACGACAGGATCTGCGGGGGGATCATCAGCATTGGGGTTGTCCAGTGCGTAGAAGTCCCAAGGAGCAGAGTTCAGCGGATCGTCGGTAGGGAAAGGGAAGAGCCCTTCGTATCCGTCATTGCGGCTGTCAGCCACCTCGCTGAAATCGATGAATGCATCAGGGATGCCACTGAAAAGGTCATTAGTGCCCAGCCCGCTCAGCTCCGCCTGAATGTCATAAGAGCCAGAAATTTCCACAACGGCGAAGTCATCGGTTGGGTCATCGGGGTCACCTGTGCCAGGCACAGTCAGCGTACCTGTAGTATAAGGTGCAAAGGGGTCGGTGGGGACGTGGAAAGAAACCCAAGGCTTGGTTTCCTCATCTATCCAGCTGATATCTCCCAGTGCGCCGCCATTGTTGACAGTAAACGAGATGTCTGAAGGGATAGGCGTGCCATCCTCATACGTCACGTGGTTGGGGTAGCAAAGGGTATCGCCAGCAGGGAGCACCGGGTATCCCGGAGGGACAATGCCCACGGTCGTACCGTCGAGGTTGCCGTTTACTCCTTCAATGACCATAGGCACAGGGCCTGTTCCCAAGTCGATCAGGAATTTAGGCACCACAATTTCTGCATACTGCTCGAGCGTAGCATTGGCTGCCACGATGTAACCGCCGGTGCCAATCCCCCAAGTGCCGATCCGCTCGGGATCGATATTGTACGGGTTGTTTTCATCCTGAGCCAATTTCCGCATATAGCGGACGGCAGTGCGGGTGTCCTGAACGCCACGGTAAGCCGCATTGATCAGGAAGAACTTCCGGATGTCCTGTGAGGGGTCGATAGGGTTCCACCCCAAGCGGTAGTCGATAGCACAAGCCACGAAGCCGCGCTGCGCCAACCGGTTGCAGACTTCCACTACAGTAGAGTCTGATTTCGTGCCGCCTGTTCCGTTGTTCTGCGGGAAAGGCAGGAAGTTGCCGGTATGGAACACCAGCATGACCGGGCGTGCTGTGTTGTCATCTCCAACAGGCTCGTAGATATCCATCACCAAAGGGCGGGGGATAGCTTCCGTCGATTGCTGGAAAATCAGCGGCAGGATAGTGGCGTTCACCCCGTAAGGCTGGTTCAGGGTCACCTGAACATCGTACTGAGCCTCCAGGTAAGGGCCATCTTGTGCCCGGAGCGCACCTGCTGATAAGAACAGCAGGAAAGCGAAAAGCATGAAGTTAAATTTCTTCATAGTCAAACATTTAATATTGAGTTTCAAATTATCTGTGCAAGGGTTATCGTGCTACTTCTTTTTCCACTCGTACAAGAAGGAGATGTAAGCCAGCCTTCCTATCCGTGGGCCGCCGTAAGTTTGGAACACCTGATTGTTCAGTATGTTGGTGGCGCCAAGTTTAACTGTGGTATTTACCTTAGGGAAAAAGTAGTTGATCTGGCCATCGAGCAGGTCATAGCTCGGGATAAAGCCGGTGAACTGAGGGGAGCCTTCGAAAAGGAAGCCCTCGATCCACTTGTAATTCAGGTTGAACCCGAAATTCTTGAGTTTGCCCATCCGAATGTTGCGCCCAGAAATGCCAATATTGAACTTGTGCTCCGGGGTGTTGAACGCAGGGATAATGGGGTCATCTTCTTGCGAGACGATGGCATTGTAAGAGTAATTCCCGGTTATGGAGTAATAATCTGCAAAGTAGTAGTTCAGCCCAAGAGAGAAGCCTTGGGTCGTCACCTGTGATTCTGCATTGGATGCGAACCGGAAGACCTGGACATCGTCGGGGATGAAGGAAGTCTCATCTTCGAACTCAGCCTGTATGGCGATGTTGAAGCCGATAAAATCTGTATAGACATTGAAGTAGTAACCGGCGTCTACGAAGAGCTTATTCCAAAGGGTAGCCCGGTAACCGCCTTCGACCGTCCGTACCCGCTCTGGGCGTATGGGGTCTATATCGTAGTAATCCAGCAAGCTCCGCTGAAGGAAGCCGCTGAGGTAGTCTTGGAAAGAAGACAGGGTGATCACGCTGTCTGCACCGGCAAGGTTGCCAGCCAGAATGGCCGGCCCTACATCCAAAGACAGGTATTGGTCTGCGAGGGTCGGGTTGCGCACTCCTGAAGAAAAGCTGAGCCGGAGGTAGTGGTTGGGCCGTGGCTTCCAAACGACAGAGGCAGCAGGGGAGAACACGTAGTCGAAGTTCTCGTTTTTGTCCATCCGCGCAGTGACATTGGTCCGCCATTTGCCATCGGAGAAGACTTTGTTCAAGCCAGCATAGACCCCGTACTCGAAGTTGGTGATCTGTATGCCTGCGGTGTCATAGAAAACGGTGCCCCGGGTATCCGGAGTGTAAAGGCGGGCATTGGCTCCGAGGATGATTTCGCCAAACTCAGGGTTGAAGCGTTTTTCGCCATGGACATGGTACAGGGCAGACTTATCGTAAAACCGGGTACCGCCTTCTTCGTTGTTGTAGGCTGTACGTATTTGGTTGAAGGCTTGGTCGAACTCGGGTGTGCCAGGCTCAAAGCGGCCTGAGAAATCATTGGTCGGCGCATTGACAAAGTCCCGTGCCATTTCGTGGGCTTCGTTCATGAAGTCCGCGTTGTCCGCAAGCCATTGTGCAGCCTCCTCCCGGTCAAAATCAATTACCACCTGGCCGGTCTCCGGGTCAAAAATAATGCCGGCCTCCGGATAGCCCATTTCCACCATCATATTGGCAATGCCGTTGTCTTCCCACCATTTTTTATAGCGGTTGTAGTAAGAGCCGTCTGTCTGCCCGCGCTCCTGTAGACGGAGGGCAGTGAAGTAGGGGTCGTAACTGTCCCCGGCATCTTCTTTGGACATATAGGCGCGGATGAAGAAATCGTCCCTTTTGCGGAACTCAATGCGCGGCTGATAAAAAGAGATGTTCCGGAGGCTGTAGCGGTTGTCGCCCTGATAGACGGTAGTGCCGTTGCCATAGCTCATCCCCAAGATCAGTTCGGGCGAATCCTCAGCCAGCTTGGGGTTGGTGCGGATGTAGACGGAGCCCAGTGCCTTAATATTCCTGGTGTCATAATCCACTAGATCGAGCTCGCGGTAGCCCGGGCGGTGCACGGTGAGCAGGCCTGCTGCATCATTAAAGGAGTTGGTCGTGTTTTGGGTGAAGTCCCCAAAAATATCGTACTCATCGCCGTAGATGTTCACTGCATCCCATCCGCCGGGGTTGCCCGTGGGGGTTTGCGAGCCATCTACAGCCTGATAGTTTTCTGCCTCCCAGTCGTCCGCCTGCAAATAAGAGAGCGTGAATTTATAGGCTACCGTTTTCTGCCCATCCTTGTTCTTGAAACTGTCTGCCCATCGGATCTCTGGGTTGAGCAAGTTGCGCTCCCCGTACTTGACCTGAGCGGAGAACCCCTCCGTGTAGAAAGGGTTTTTTGTCTCCATGGAGATCACCCCGTTGAACGCATTGGGGCCATAGAAAGAGGAGCTTGCCCCCTGTATGATATCCACCTTGCGCACATCAAGCTCTGGCGCGCCAAGGAAATTGCCAAGAGAGAAGTTGAGCCCCGGCGCTTGGTTGTCCACCCCGTCGATGAGCTGAAGGGACCGTACAGGGCTCGTGCTATTGAACCCCCGGGTATTGATGACCTTGAAGCCCAAGCTGGCCGCAGTCAGGTCTACCCCTTTGAGGTTGCCCAGCCCATCATAAAAACTAGAAGCGGCTGTTTCTTTAATGGCTAGGACATCAAGGGATTCAACAGTAAGGGGGGATGATTTTTGCTTATCCGATATCCTCTGCCCCCGCACTTCCACGACCTCTGTGGTAATGACTGCTTCCGACAGCTTGATGCGCAGCTCCTGGCCTGCCTGCTCTACCACAACCTGCTTTTCTTCATAGCCGATGTAGGAGATATTGAGCGTTAGCGGGAATGCAGATTTGGCCCGCACTTCAAAAGCACCATCAAAATCGGTTACGGTGCCATCCGTCGTCCCATCTACCACCACACTGGCCCCGATCAGTGGGTCATCTGTGGTGGCATCGAACACAAACCCTCTCAATGAAGCCTGCGCCAGCAGCCCTTGCCCAAACAGCAATCCAAGAACAATATTTAGAAACAATCTCTTGCTTGCAAATTTCATGTCATCCACCTCTATGGTTTGGAAAATAAATTCTGAATGCAGTCGCCAAAATAGGGATTTTTGGATAGAATTAACTCAGCCCTAACATAAAATAATTGTCGCTGGACCCGCATAGATTCTGCTTTCCCGGGTAAACAACTGATTATCAACCGGGCAATGTGTTAATTACTTAGCGAAAATTCGCTAGCGGTGTTAAATAATATCGGCCACAATAGAGAGCCCTACACCGAAGAGGATGACCAGGAGCTTGGCCATAGAAATGCGGTGCTCGTGGGTGTCATCGGCTTCAAATAAAATGGTCGTGCTGATGTGCAGAAAGGCACCGATGACGAAGGCAAGCAGGAAGGTGATGCCCTCGCTCCCCAGCTGCAGGTAGCTGGCTGTGAAGGCCCCTGCTGGCGACATCAGTGCGAAACCTGCCAGACAGCCCCAAACCGTTTTGTAGGGCAGCCCGGCCCGCAGCAACAGCGCCATCAGGGCAAAAGCTGCGGGTATCTTGTGGAGCAGGATGCCAACCAGAAACTGTAGGCTGCCCTCATGATGATGGTGATGGGCCGTATGGAAGTCTTCAAAATAGCCCAAGGGCATCCCCTCAAGGAAAGCATGAAGGGAAAGCCCGGCCATGACTTGAATGGCCAGCGTCCTTGGGCGGCTGTGGTGGGCATGTATGTGCCCATGCTCAACTCCTCTTGAGAATTGTTCGAGCAGCAGTTGTACGAAAAAACCGGCCAAAACCCAGGCGCCGGCGCTGTGCCCTCCAGATTCGAACACGCCGGGCATCAAATGCAGCACGGTCATCCCCAAAATGTAAGAGCCACTGAAGGACAAGGCCAGTTTGAGCCACCGCCCGCTTTGGTCGCTAAAGCGGAAGCCTAGCCATCCGCCCGCAAGCACCGCTATAATCAGCATGAGGTATTCAAACCATTCCATCTTCTCGCTTTTTGAGTTGCAGTATCGGCTGCCGCTGGTAAATATAGCCTAAAATAATGCCAATGCCCGTGCCGATGGCCCCGCCAGCTATGACATCGCCTGGGAAGTGGACCCCTACGTAGACCTGCCCGTAGGCAATGCTCAGGGCCCAGAAGATCAGTGGGATACGGACCCATTTAAAGACAGCGCCCAGGGTGAGCGCCATAAACACAGCAATGGCCAGGTGGTTGGTAGCATGGGAGGAGGTGAAGCTGTAGCCGCCTCCACAGCCCCCTCTTTGTATGACCGGCACTTCAAGGGCGGTATCGTTGCAGGGGCGCACCCGCTCGAAGGTTGGCTTCATGATCTTGCTGCTCACGGTGTCTGCAACCCCCACGGTGAGGGCCACCGCAAGGATGAAGTACAAGCCCCGCCAACGGAAATAGTATAGGCTCGCCCCAGCAATGAGAAGGTAAAGGGGGATCCAAGTGGTTTTGTCCCGCCACCAAGGCATTACAGCATCAAACAGCGCATTGGCACTGCCGCTGTTGATGAGGTAGAACAATTGGTGGTCGAGCGCTAGCATTTGCTCCAACATAAGCGCTTTAGTTTTTGGTGGCTACCAAGATCAGCCGTGGGCTGTCTGCAGGGTGGAAGGGGGCAAGCTGATAATCGCCAAATACGGTTTCCAGCCGGAAGCCCGCCTCTGCGAGCAGCAGCTCGAAGTCAGCCTTGCCCAATAGCTTGACCTGCTCTTCAAAGCAGTAGGTATGCCCTTGATGTGCAAAGCAGATCTGCTTGATGACCCGCCCCTCTGCGGTGTACTTTTGGATGTCAAAATGGATCCCGTCCACGACTTTCTTCTCTCGGCCAGTAAGGCGCTGCTGTACATAGTTGGCATTGAAAAAGTCCAGGACGAAAGTGCCGCCGGCCCGGAGGTTGGCACAGGCACTGCGCAGGGCCTGCAAATCCTCAGCTCTGGTTTTGAAGTACCCAAAGCTGGTAAAGAAATTGAATACATAGTCGAACGCTGCTTCCTGGAAAGGCTCCCGCATATCGTGGCGGTAGAAAGAGAGGTGCTCATGCTCTAGCGCTTTTGCATAGGCGATGCTGTTTTCCGAAAGGTCTACTCCCGTAACCTGCAGCCCCTGATTGGCAAGGTGAAGGGCATACCGGCCCCGGCCACAGGCCAGATCGAGCACCTCGGCCCCGGCGGGGATGTCCAAGTAGGCTAGCAGTTTATTAATGAAAGCTTCTGCCTCCTGTTCATCTCTATACTTATAAAGGATGTGGTAGTAGGGAGAGTCAAACCAGTTTTCAAACCACTCGGGCTTTGTCATATCTTGTCAGTCGGCCACAGGGCCTTGGCTTTTATGAATAAGACAGGGCAGAGAATAAAAAGAACGGCGCAAATATAGAAAACTTAAAGCATCCCAATTGGAGGATGGGCATCACCTGAAATGGGCTTCATAAAATTCGACCACCCGTTGGTCGGTGAGGATATCCTGATGCCGGAGTTTTTGCTTGAGCACTATACCGCCAAGGCTCCTGCACCGGCTCAGGGCCACGTAGGTCTGCCCGTGTTCGAATGCGCCCCTGCCCATGTCTATAATGACCTTGTCGAAGGTCTTGCCCTGCGATTTATGTATGGTAATGGCCCAGGCGAGCCTTAGGGGCAGTTGAGCAAAAGTGCCGAGGACTTCGGTTTCTATGGCGGAAGGGTCTTTTTCTGAAGGCTTGTACTTTAAGATTTCCCACTCAACGGGGGAGGCCTCGATTTTTTGTGGGCTGCCATCCGGGCCTTCTACCTGTACCGTCACAGCGTCTTTCCCCATACCTACGATTTTGCCAATTGTGCCATTGACAAACCTCCGGTCGGGGTCATTTTTGACGAACATGACCTGCGCGCCCAATTTTAGCTTCATCAAGGGGTCGGCAGGGTAGAGGCGGGGGTTGAACTGCCCTGATATCTTGGCCGGGTATACTTGCTCTTCCAAGGGGATGCGGCTAAGCTCTGCATCATTGATCCGGTCTACGGTAGCATTCCGGGCGGAGAGGGTGATGTAGTAGTCTTCGGCTTCAAATTGTGGAAGATAGCGGCTGTTGAGGTCGTCGAGGTCGTCATAATCTACCCGGTTGAGCCGGACGGCTTCGAGCAGGCGAAGGAAGTTGCGGTTGTCCTGCCGATAGACTTTGTTGAGCTCCATCATGTCCATACTGAACAGGGGGTCGTCAAATACATGGGCAGAGAAAAAGTAGGGGGACTGATACTCCAGCTGAAAGCGCATCGCCTCGATATCATTGGCGACAACAGGCGGCAATTGGAAGACATCGCCAAAGAAGACCACCTGCAGGCCGCCGAAAGGGGCGGGCACTTCCCGGTTGAGGCGAAGGAAATGGTCGATATTGTCTAGCAAATCGGCCCTTACCATAGAGATTTCGTCTATGACAAGCACTTCCAGGTTTTTGTACAGCTTGCGGTCGCGCCGTTTTTTCAGTTCCTGTTTTGTGAGGGGTTTGGCAGGGAAGCCAAAAAAAGAGTGGATGGTCTGCCCGCCCACGTTCAGCGCGGCAATGCCTGTTGGTGCAACGACGGCCACTTTTTTTCGGGTAGTGCGCCTGAACAATTGGAGCAGGGTTGATTTGCCGGTGCCCGCCCTGCCGGTAACAAAAACATTACGCCCTTCATCCTCAATCAGGTGCAGGGCTTGTTCGAAATCTCGGCTGAGTTCCAGAGGTGGTTTGTCCAAAAGGCAGAGTAGGTTTTAGGCCTACAATCGCGCTAGGCTGCAGGCTTGATCATGAGCAAATAAACCGGGAAGTGGTCGCTGTAGCCCCCAAGATACTCACTTCCGCCGAATGTGCGGAAAGGGTAGCCTTTGAAGCGCCCATGCTTTTGGAAAAGGTAGTTGGGGTTGTGCACCTTGACTTGGTACATGCGGTAGCCTTCAGCACGGGGGTTAGCCAGGCCGTAAGACAACAGCAGCTGGTCAAAAAGGCTCCAAGTGTCACGGTATGCAAGCGTGCCAATGCCTTTGCGGTACAGATCGTACATGGGGTTGTAAAATTCCCCTTTGCCTACTTTTTTGCGCTTAAATTTTGCGCCGATCACTTCCTTTACAGAAGGGCTGACCGGGTCGTCGTTGAGGTCGCCCATGATGATGATCTTGGCCTCAGGGTCTTGAGCCATTATCGAATCAGCCGCCATTTTGCAGACCATAGCTGCTTTGTTGCGCCCCGGCTGGCTCGCCGCTTCGCCCCCGCTCCGGCTTGGCCAGTGGTTGACCATAATGTGGATGGGGTCGCCGTCAAAAGTTCCAGATACCAGCATGACATCACGGGTGTACCTGCGGCTTCCGTCTTCCCGGAAAAGCTCAACTTCTAACATTTTATGCCCGAGCACCGTAAAGTACCTGGGGTTGTAGATCAACGCCACATCGATGCCCCTTAGGTCGGGGGAGTCTTCGTGCACGATCTGATACCCCCGGTCTTTGATGAGAGGATGAGCGACGAAGTCTTCGAGCACGCTCCGGTTTTCAATTTCGGAAACGCCAAGCACTGCCACACCGTCCGGTGTTACTTCGGTGGCCAGCTCGGCAACAACTTTCGCAAGGCGGTCTAGTTTTTGGGTATAGCGCTCGGTGTTCCATACCCGTTCCCCGGAAGGGGTGAACTCCGTATCCCTGACATTTTCCGTATCCAGGGTGTCGAACAGGTTTTCAAAATTGTAAAAGCCGATGGCCCCGACTTTATAATTCTGCTGTGCGCTAAGTGCGAACGGCAGAGAAAGGATGAACAGCAAGCGGACAGTAAGCTTCATATGCAGGCATGCTTTTGTGCGGTGCAAATATAGAAATTAAGGATTCTCAAAACGGATAGGGCAGGCTGTATTACATTAACTGGCTATTAATTTTTGAAATTCAGTGCTTCAGATAACAGAATAAACTGCTACTTTTGCTGGAAATTAAGCAACAGCCTCCCTTTAAGCCGCCCTTTTCCGACGCCGAGGCCTTTGATGCTCTGCCGCGCCGTGGCCTCCTTAAAGACAGTGTTCTGCTAGCACTTGGCAATAGGCACCCCCAAAGGAAATACTACTGATCTAAACCATAATGTATTTATGCAACTGAAACGCACGATTTTATCCTGTCTGTTGGCGTTCTTGGCCTATGGCATCTACGCGCAGGTGGAAGTGAAAGGCGTTGTGCTCGACAGTGAAACACAGCTCCCGGTCTCCGGTGTTGTTGTCACTATTGAGGGCCAGCCTTTTACCGGCGTCACCGATGCACAGGGGAGCTTTTCCCTGTACGAGGTGCCGGAAGGAGAGTACGATCTTACCTATCACAGCAAAGGCGATTATATTGACCAAACGCTGCGGACACTGATTGAAGCCAATGGGCAGCGGGTGGTGGACCTTGGCGTCGTCACCCTACTGCCGACTGCCCGGGAGGAGGGGATTACGAACAAAGAGGACTTCATCCCGACCATCACCCTTTCCGATGGGGACTTGGAGCAGGAAAACGATAATCAGAACATTTCGGGCGTGCTTGCTGCATCCCGCGATGTATTCGTTTCTGCGGCAGCCTTCACCTTTGGCCCTGCCCGTTTCCGCATCCGCGGGTACGATTCTGAAAACACGTCGGTTTATATCAATGGTGTGCCCTTCAATGAGCTGGAGAACGGCCGCGCCTTTTGGAGCGCCCTTGGCGGCTTGAACGATGTGACCCGCAACCGTAGCGCAGAGATCGGCCTGGCGCCCCTTTCTTATTCCTTTGGCGGGGTAGGCGGCGGCTCTGAAATCGATATGCGCGCTTCCTCCCAGCGGAAGCAGGTCCGCCTCACTACTTCTGCGACCAACCGTGGGTACCGCTGGCGGACCATGGCGACGCTGGCAA
Source organism: Phaeodactylibacter luteus (assembly GCF_007993045.1). GTDB lineage: Bacteria > Bacteroidota > Bacteroidia > Chitinophagales > Saprospiraceae > Phaeodactylibacter > Phaeodactylibacter luteus. Next base: position 137,189 of record NZ_VOOR01000002.1, on the reverse strand, counting down.
CAGGAATGATGGACAATGGCTGGGCCGTAGCTTTTTCTGGCTCGCACCGCTGGGCAGAAGAGGGCTATGAGCCAGGCACATTTTATGATGCCTATGCTTACTTCCTCGCTATAGACCGCAAGCTGGGAGACAGACACCTGCTCAATTTTACCACTTTTGGCGCACCGACCAAGCGCGGGCGCGCAGGCGCGAGCACCCCGGAAATGTATGAGCTGGCTGGTGACAACTTCTACAATCCCTTTTGGGGGTACCAAAATGGGGAGAAGCGCAACTCAAGGGTCTCCAATACGCATCAGCCGGTACTGATGCTGCGGCACGATTGGAACATCAGCGAGGCTGCTACGCTTACGACCACCGCCTCCTACCAGTTTGGCCGTATTGGAAGTACCGCCCTCAATTGGTTCGAAGCTGCCGACCCCCGCCCAGATTATTACCGAAGCCTCCCCAGCTACTTTGAATCCATTGGGCAGCCGGAAGCCGCAGCAGTTATTGCAGACCGCCTCCGCAACGACGAGTCCGCACGGCAGATCAATTGGGATGAATTTTATGAGGTGAACCGCAGCTCAGCGCTTGCTGAAAAATACCCACAGTTTGTGACCGAAGAGGCGCAAGGCCGTTGGGCACAGTACATGATAGAAGACCGCCGCTACGATTCCAAAGAGTACAACTTCTACTCCAACTACAACCATGTGCTCAGCGAGAGCTTTACCCTGACCGCCGGGCTCGCATATCAAGGGCAGACGGTCGACAACTTCAAGGTGGTGGAAGACCTGCTGGGCGCGGACTACTTCGTCGATATAGATGCATTTGCAGTGCGCGACTTCCCAGATGACCCTGTAGTACAGCAGAGCGATGTCAACAACCCCAACCGGGTGGTCCGTGAGGGCGACCGCTTTGGTTATAGCTATGACATTCATGTGCGCAAGGTCAGCGGATGGGTACAGGGGCAGTTCACCTTGCCCCGGTTTGACCTCTTCGTGGCTGCTGAAGCTTCTCAGACCCGTTTTTGGCGGGATGGCAAATATAAAACCGGACGTTTCCCGGACAACTCCTTCGGCGAATCCGAAAAGCAGACCTTCAACAACCTTGGCATCAAAGGCGGGGCTACCTTCAAGGCGAATGGCCGCAATTATATCTTTGCCAATGGCATCCACATGACACGCGCACCCTTCACACGCAATGCTTACGTTTCACCGCGTACCCGCGATCAGCTGGTGCCCGGCCTGGAGAGCGAGACCATCTACGGTGGCGAAATCGGCTACCTCTTGCGCTCGCCCAATGTGCAGGCAAGAGCGGGGCTTTACTTCACACAGTTTGAGAACCGCACTGAGATCGTCCGCTTTTACAATGACCTACAGCGGACCTTCGGCAGCTTGGTACTGACCGGGCAGGACGAAGTGCATCAGGGTATCGAGCTGGCTGTAGAAGCAAAAGTGACGCCAAGCCTCAGCATACGTGGAGTGGCAGCAGTAGGCGAGTATTTTTACAATAGCCGGGCACAGGGTGCTTTGTATGGGGACGACCAGGAGACTTTCGAACTGCTCAATAGTGAATTTGAGGTGTATTCTGAAGGCCTTAGGGTGCCTGGCCGCCCACAAAATGCCTATACCCTCGGGCTCAACCTTCGCCCCCCGGGTTACTGGTTCGCTTACCTGAACTTCAACTACTTTGACAACATCTTCATCGACTACAACCCCCTCAGCCGGACTACGGAAGCAGTCATCGGGCTCGACCCGGAATCTCCAGGGTATGAAACGGTGACCGGGCAGCGGCAAGCCGATGGGCAGTTTACCGTTGACCTCTTCGGCGGGAAGTCTTTCCGTTTTGGGGATACCTTCCTTTACATCAACGCAGGGGTCAATAACCTGCTGGACAATACCGACTTCATTACCGGCGGCTTCGATCAGCTGCGTTTTGATTTTGATGCCCGGGCTGGGCAGAACTCGGTATTCCAGCCAAGGTATTACTACCTCTATGGCCGCAACTTTTTCGTTAATGTCAGCCTCAGGTTTTAACCCCAACCCATTTTTGCAAAAAGCTAAAACTGCATATCGCATGACTTTCAAATTCTCAAAACTCTTCTTGCTGAGCCTCCTGCTAGGGCTCACTGTACTGCCTGCTTGCGTAGACACCGATTTTGAAGAACCGCCCGTAACAGGGGAAGACCTCAAGGTGACGGGCAACACGACTATCGAAGAACTCAAAAACCTGTACCTCCCCGGCCGCCTCACTGTCATTGAACAAGAGGCCGTCATTCAGGGGGTCGTGGTCGGGAACGATGCCGGGGGCAACTTCTTCCGTTCGCTGATCGTACAAGACAGTACAGCCGGCATTGAAGTCCTCATCAACCTGACCGATGCGTTCAACCTCTACCCGCTGGGGCGCGAAATCGCCATCGACTGCCAAGGGCTCGTCTTGGGCGAGTACAATGGTGTCGTACAGCTCGGCGGCTACATTTACAAAGAGAACGGCGCAGACCAGCTGGGGGATATCGTAGACCTCAACGCCCGCTTTTACCGTGGGCGCCTCGTGGGAGAGCCCGCCCCGGCTGTGCGCACCATCAGCAGCCTTGGCGCAGCTGATGTGACTACGCTCGTGCAGCTGGAAGATGTCGAGTTTGCCTCTTTCGAGGTAGGGCTCACTTACGCAGACCCTTTCGGTTTCCAAACCCTAAACCGCACACTACAGGACTGCGACGGCAATGAGATTGTAGTCCGAACGAGCGGCTTTGCTGATTTTGCGGGTGATACCATCCCTGCTGGCCGGGGTACACTGACTGCGGTCTACAGTGTGTTTGGCAATACCAAGCAGCTCTTTCTGCGCAACCCCGAGGATGTACAGCTGAACGGCACGCGCTGCAATGCAGGTACTGGAGAAGAGGAGCTGATGAGCATACGCGAGCTTCGGGAGGCCTTTGCGGGCGGTGCGCTGGAAGGCCCAGCCGACAAGAAAATCCGGGGCATTGTTATTTCGGATAAAGACAACGGCAATATCGATATCCGCAACTTGGTCATGCAAGACAACACGGCGGGCATCGTAGTCCGTTTGCAGAACCCCCACAACTTTGCTCAAGGCGAAGAAATTGAGGTCGTCGTCTCTGGCCAGGAGCTGAGCGAATTCAATGGCTTGCTGCAAGTGAACTTTGTGAACAACGACCTGGCAACATCCAATGGCATGGGCGAATCAGTAGTACCTCGTGTGGCTACAGTAAACGATGTACTGGAAAACGCTGAAGTCTGGGAGTCTACTTTGGTCCAGATCCTCAACGCAACCATCTCTGGCGGTGCAACGTTCAACGGCTCCACCACCGTCAGCGATGGAAGTGGGAGCATGGATATGTTCACCCGCAGTGCAGCGACATTCTCCGGCAGCCCGCTGCCCGGGGAGCCCATTGATATGGTAGCCATCGTTTCACAGTTTAACGACCCACAGCTGCTGATCCGCAATCTGGAAGACGTAGGGGGGGAGCCTACCGGAAATGGCGACCCAGAGCAGATTTTCCTGGAGAACCTGCGCGACGTCTTTGAGGCTGGCGGCAGTGCTGCTCCTGCTAACCGCTTTGTGAAGGCCATCGTGGTTTCTGACAAAGACGCAGGCAATATCACTGGCCGGAATATGGTCATACAAGATGCGACCGGGGGCATTGTGGTCCGCTTTGAAGACAACCACGATTTCTCGCTGGGAGAAGAAGTAGAAATCAATGTCTCTGCACTGGAGCTGAGCGAGTTCAATGGCTTGCTGCAGGTCAATAATGTGCCTAATGCCAATGCGGTCACACAGGGCAATGGCGAGATTCCTGAGCCGCGGGAAGCTACCATCGCAGAGGTGCTGAGCAACCTCGAGACTTGGGAGTCCACGCTGGTCCGCATTACCGATGTCAGCTTCACGGGCACAGGTACCTTCGAGGGCACACAAGTGCTCGACGACGGGACAGGCACAATGGACATCTACACCCGCCCGCAGGCTACGTTTTCGGGCAGCAGCCTGCCAGAAGGGGCATTCACCATTACTGCTTTGGTGTCACAGTTCAATTCGCCTCAGCTCAATATCCGCAACCTTTCAGATATAGAGCAATAAGCAGGGGCTTTCAACCGATGCCCAGGAAAAGTGTTAAAAGGGGGAACGGGGCTACTCGTTCCCCCTTTTTTAATCCGCAAAATGCTATGTCAGAAAAAATAACCCCACCGGCAGCGCCCACGCCTTTCCGCTTCAAACAATTCGAACTGCAACAAGACCAGTGCAGCATGAAGATTGGCACAGACGGTGTACTGCTCGGGGCTTGGGCCAGTACCGAAGGGGCCGGCAGTGCCCTAGATATAGGTACCGGATCTGGCGTTATTGCCCTTATGCTGGCACAGCGCATGCCCTCTGCCGAGGTGTTCGGCATAGATATCGATGCGCTTTCCTGCGAGCAGGCCCGGCAGAACGCAGCGGCTTCCCCTTTTGCAGGGAGGGTGCATATTGTGGCCGAGGCCATACAGGATTACGCCCGGTCTGCCGGCCGTGTGTTCGACCTTATCGTCAGCAATCCTCCCTTCTTTTCCGGGGGCACCTTCAGTAATCGCGAAGACCGCAACCAAGTAAGGCATACCGTAAAGCTCCCGCACGGAGACTTGCTCGTGGCTGCCCGCCGGCTTCTGTCTGATCAAGGGCGGCTTTGCGTCGTGCTCCCTTATTTGGAAGGGCTCCGGTTTCAGGAGCGGGCAGAAGAGTACAACCTGTACTGCCGGCATTGCACAGAAGTACGTACCGTCCCGGCAAAGCCTACTGAGCGCTTGCTGATGCAGTTTGAAAGAGAACAAGGGCGCTGCAGGACAGATGAGCTTGTCGTACGGCTTGGGCCAGCAGAGACGGATTATACCCCGGAGTACAAGGCGCTGACTCAGGATTTTTATTTAAAGTTTTAGAACTTTAGGCATTTGCTTAGTTTTTGAACCAGCGCGCAACTGATTTTCACAACATACAAGTCGGGCAAGCAATTTTTCACAGCTTTGCCCAATTCCCGCCATTATGGCGTTTTGCCCAATCTACACCCGCTGAAGTGTTGTTGATACGGTGATTGCTGAAAATGCAAAAACTGTATACCCCTGTAGAGTTGGCCCACAGCCGCTTCAACAGTCCTTCCTTTTCACTTAACCAAACACAAACAACATGAAAGCACAAATTGCTCTCGTATTTTTTCTCTGTATTACCATCACTGCCGCATGGGCACAAGACGACCGGGGCACAGGCGCCTGGTATATGTACTTTGGCAACCTTCGCCCTGCGGATAGCCCTTTCAGCCTGCACGGTGAAATTCAGTACCGGAACCATAATATGATCGGAGACCTCGAGCAGCTCCTGATCCGGAGCGGCATCCAATACAACCTGCCGGACAATAGCGCCACCTTTACGCTCGGGTATGGTTATATCGGCTCAGAGCCAGTAGGGGATGAAGACTTTCGTGTAAACGAAAACCGCATTTACCAGGAAGCCCTCCTCCGGCAGGGCGTGAGCACGGTGCAGCTCCTGCACCGATTCCGCTACGAGCAGCGGTTTATCGATGGGCAGGACTTCCGGACGCGTTTCCGCTACAACCTTTTCATCAACGTGCCGGTCACCGCAAAGAAGTTTGCTAAAGGCGGCGTGTATGTAGCGCTTTACAATGAGATTTTCATCAATGGCGAACGCCTTGATAATATCCCGCTTTTTGACCGCAACCGCCTTTATGGTGCGATGGGGTACAAGCTCCGCGACAACCTTGGCGTCCAACTAGGGTATATGAGCCAAATGCTGAATAGCCGCAACCAAGGGCAGCTGCAGCTTTCCTTGCACCACAATATGACTTTATAATTAAGGAGTTTGTGCAGGGCACACCTGGGGGCGGGCAGCAAATAGTTGTCCCGCCCTCTTTGCATATATGGCGGAATGTAATAGTGGGCCTCTGTGTCTGTCATCGTCACGTAGACAGGGAGTGCGCGGAGGTACACGGAGCATCTTATCTCTGTGCAGCTCTGTGTACTCAGTGCCTCTGTGTCTGTCATCGTCACGTAGACAAGGAGTGCATGGAGGTACACGGAACATTTTATCTCTGTGCAGCTTTGTGTACTGGGCGCAAACCAGATTGTCGTTTTTTTGGGGGCCTGCCCCTGCCGTGAGGGCAGGTGCCGCTATGCTACGGGGCTCGCTATCCGCTCGGCCTTATCAGGCCTGCCGCCCCTTCGCAGCGCTAGGCCAATGCCAGGCTAGAGCCCCAAAAGTATAAACGCCTACGATATTTTGGTTCACGCCCTGTGTACTCAGTGCCTCTGTGTCTGTCATCGTCACGTAGACAGGGAGTGCACGGAGGTATACGGAGCATTTCACCTCTGTGGGCCTCAGTGATCTCAGTGCCTCTGTGTCTGTTTTCGTCACGGAGACAGGGAGTGCACGGAGGTACACGGAGCATTTCACCTCTGTGCGCCTCAGTGATCTCAGTGCCTCTGTGTCTGTTTTCGTCACGGAGACAGGGATGGCGCGGAGGTATACGGAGCGTTTTGTTTCTGTGCCCGGCATCTGCTCCTTCTGCAGCCATGATAATGCCCACTTTTGGGTACCTAATTTTGGCAGGCAGCTCATATAGCCCACTTTCGAATTACCCAAAGGACGGTATTGCCCCAAGTGCAGGAGCAGGCTACATTTGCATCATTATTTAAATTTTGTCTAAATAAACATAATGAACTGCAAAAGCCTATCTAAGATGAGACAAGCGTCGTTACTGCTGCTACTCGCTTTCGGTACCCTGCAATACGGGCAAGCCCAATTTATAGAAGTCTCCTATGGGGCTGGTTACGCCCAGCAAGCTTTTTTGGACCTGCAAAGCGGGCAGCAGACGGTTGTAGGGAACACAACATGGGACTTGGCGCTGTCGGTAGCCCCAGGCCCGGATGCCGGCATCTTCCTCAATGAGGCGGCCGGTAGCGAAGGGGCACCGCTCAACCTTTTCTATACAGATGAAACAGATTTCGGAGCGGACATTGGGGAAGCAAGCCTCCAAGGGCCAATTTTCAACACAGAGGCCGATTGGTCCAATGGTGCTTTCAATACCCTGCGCGACCCAGAGGATCCGTTCGACTATGGTTGGGGGCAATATAGCACCACCTCCCATAGCATTTCAGGCAACAGGGTATTCGTGCTGCAGCTCCGGGACGGGCGCCTCCGCAAAATATGGATTGAAAGCCTGTCAAATGGGGTATATACCATACGCCATGCGAATTTAGACGGGAGCGATGAACAGGTATTGGAGGTGGACAAGGCAGGCTTCACCAACACCAGCTTGGCTTTTGTCAATATCTCTTCGAATACCATAGCCACTAACATCCCTGCCACTTCCAATTGGGACTTGTTGTTTACCCGCTACATCACACCGCTCGACGACGGCGAAGGCAATACGCTTGACTATCTAGTGGCCGGTACGCTTTCTGCGCCCGGAGTGGAAGTAGCTATTGCAAATGGGGTAGACCCCACAGCTGTCCAATTTGCTGACTACGCTGCTAGCCTGAACCCCCGTGCAGATGCCATAGGCTATGACTGGAAAACGTTCGATCTAGGGACTTTCCAGTGGATGGTCCCCCAAGACCGCGTTTATTTTGTCCGCCGTGCTTCAGGCGAGACGTGGAAACTGAGTTTTGTCGACTTTGAAGGGGCATCTACAGGCTTAGCCGTACTGCAGGCTGAACCGCTTGGCATTTTGTCTTCCACTAAAGTGGAAAGCTCACTTGGCACCGCGCTGAAGGCCTACCCGAACCCTGCTAGAGACGAAGTCCAAATCCTTTTTGACGCTGCCTCAGCCGGGAGCGCTAGCCTCACGGTTTGGAGCATTCATGGGCAACGCCTAATGGAAGTGCCGGTGGAGGTAAATAGCGGGCTAAATGCCCTTTCACTGCCCGTAAATGGCCTGCCAAACGGAGTTTATGCCCTCCGCCTTTCAGGGGCATCCTGGCAGTCTGCCGCTGCCCGTATAACCATCAAAAGGTAGCGCGCTAACTGCTGTATTTTCCACCTCTAATTAAGAACGACATGAGCCGAATCGCAACGCTATCTGCCATTGCCGTGCTGTGCTGGGCATGTGCCCCACAAGCTGCCCAAACGCCCCGGCAAGCTAGAGCCCCACAACGGGTGGTATCCCTTTCCGGAGGCATTACAGAGCTGCTCTACACCATGGGGCTTTCAGGTCAGCTGGTTGGGAGAGATGTCACAAGTACTTACCCCGAGCAGCTGGCGGCTACCCTGCCCAACCTAGGGCACGTCCGTAATCTCAATGTAGAGGCCGTCCTTGCGCTCCGCCCTGATCTCATCGTGCTTGATTCTGCTGCGCTGTCAGAGCCTGCCCTGAAACAGATCGCCGACAGTGGGGTGCCGATGCTGGCGCTCCCTGCGGGGCATGAGCTAGAGCTGCCCTTGCAGCAAGCGGAGGTATTGGCCGGATACTGGGGCGACCCTTCTCTTGCCGAACCGGTCAGGCAAGTTTGGTCGAAAGGGCATGAGGCACTGCAGCAAGCTAAGGCTGCCGGGCAGAGGCCCGTACGGGCTTTATTTGTCTACGCCAGAGGCAAAGGGAGCCTTATGGTTGCCGGCAAAGGCACTTCAGCAGACGCCATGATCCGGCACAGCGGTGGGCAGAACGCCATCAATGAATTTGAGGGGTTCCGGTCCTTATCTGCTGAAGGGCTAATCGCGGCAGCCCCGGAAGCTTTGTTATTTTTCGATTCTGGTATACAGAGCCTGGGCGGGACAGCAGGATTAGCTGAGGTGCCCGGGCTCCTTCAGACACCTGCTGGCCAGAACGGGGACATACTTGGTATGGATGGGCTGTACCTATTGGGTTTTACCCCACGGGCCACAGCTGCAGCGGCCGAGCTGTCTGCCTTTTTTGCCAGCATCGCACAGCGCGGAACTGAAGCTTATGAGCCTACAGATGCTGAGTTATAAATCTAAGGCTGGCAAAATGCTGTACTGGGGCACAGCGATTGGTGCCTTATTAGGCAGCTTGGCAGCAGGGGCTTACGTCATCAGCCCATCTGAATGGCCATCCGCCCTATTGCAAGGGCCTTTCCATATGGAAGGCACAAGCTATCTTGTATGGCATATCCGCATGCCGAGGCTGGCCTTGGGTTTTACTGTCGGGGCTGGGCTTTCTGTAGCAGGGGCTGCCATACAAGGGCTATTCCGCAACCCCTTGGCCGATCCTGGCCTTATCGGGATTTCAAGTGGTGCCATGGTCTTTGCAGTCATAGGGATAGTCGCTTTTAGCAGCCTGCCATTTCTCGGCAGTGCCCAAGCTTTTCTCATTCCACTACTGGCCTTTGGGGGCAGCTTGCTGTCTACCGGGCTGGTCTACCGCCTGGCTACTTACAATGGGCAGACCCGCATAGGAGCTATGCTCCTTGCCGGGGTAGCACTTACTGCTTTGGGCGGCGCAATCGTTGGGCTGTTCAGTTACCTGGCTACGGAAGATGAACTTCGGGATATCACGTTCTGGACACTGGGCAGCCTGGGAGGTGTGGGATGGAAACAGGTACTGGCAACGCTCCCTTTCGTCTTGGCGAGTACCGCCTGGCTACTGCGGCAGCACCAAGCCTTAGACCTGTTGCTGCTGGGGGAGCGGGAAGCCCTTTATGCAGGGCTGGAAGTACAGCCCGTCAAATGGGGCATCATTACAGCGGCTGCACTAGGCGTTGGGGCAGGAGTGGCAGCCTGTGGGGCTATCTCTTTCGTAGCATTAGTTGTCCCACACGCTGTACGGACCCTTCAGGGCCCTTCCCACCGTGGGCTCTTGCCAGCAGCAGCACTTTTGGGCGGCACCCTGCTTGTTGTAGCAGATGCAGCCGCCAGGATCTGTATCGCACCTGCGGAACTGCCCATTGGCATCATTACTGCCCTTTTGGGTGCACCTTTTTTCCTTTGGCTCTTGCTGAGGCAAATGCGCAGTGGCGCCTTGCCCATGGGATAAGCCTTGAGGCGATTTCTTAGATTGTTAAACCATGCCAATATGTTAGAAGCTATCGGGGTTAAAGTATCGCTGGGAGGGGAAAGTGTGCTGCGGGATGTCAGCCTTGCGGCTTTGCCGGGCGAATTAGGGGTCGTGCTAGGTGCTAACGGGGCCGGGAAGTCGACCTTGTTGCGGGCACTGTCTGGCGAGCTCCCTCTGACAGCTGGATCGGTACTGCTGCACGACCGGCCGGTACAAGGGTTCAAGGCTGTGGCGCTCGCAAAATACAGGGCAGTGCTCAGCCAGCAATTTCAAGTCGCCTACCATATGAGCGTGGGGGAAGTGGCTATGCTAGGGCGCTACCCCTATACAGAGCCCCTGCGGCGCAGCAGAGAATTGGCCAGGAAGGCACTAAAAGAGGTCGGGCTATCTAGCTTTTGGGGCCGGTCGGTGCAAACGCTTTCTGGCGGGGAACAGCAACGGGTGCATTTCGCACGGGCACTGCTGCAGTTGCAAGGAGAAGGAGAGCACAGCCGTTTCCTATTGCTGGACGAGCCGACGGCTAGCCTCGACCTGAAATGGCAGCACGAACTGTTGCAACTGGCCAGGCATTGTGCACAAGAGCGTAATATCGGAGTAGTAGCTGTACTTCACGACATCAACTTGGCAGCCAGGTATGCAGACCGGGTATGGCTAATGCAAAATGGTGGGGTTGTGGCCTCAGGGCCGCCGGGGCAATCGCTTTCTGCCGAGGCCCTGAGCAGAGCGTATCGCACCAACGTACAGCCTGTCACACACAACAGCCTGTCTTATCTGCACTTCACAGTGGCCGAACGTACAGCGCCCCTGCTTATTGATCAAAATTCAAAAAATAGCAACTATGTTGAAGCAAACTTATAAGAGCCTGCAAGAGGCAAAGCCTGGCATCCGGATACGGGAGGCTGCAAACATCCTTGGCGTCAGCGAGCTAGAATTGCTAGAGACCAGCCTTGGGCAGTCTGTAACCCGCTTGTCTGGCGATTGGAAGGAACTGCTGAGGAGCCTGGCCCCACTAGGAAAAGTCATGGCACTGACGCGGAACGAGTATGCCGTCCACGAACGTAAAGGCATCTACCAGAATGTATCCTTCATTGGAGAGGGGCAAATGGGGATAGCAGTAAATCCTGACATTGACCTCCGGTTTTTCATGGACCAATGGGCATACGGCTATGCTGTTGCTGTGCCTAAAGGCAATCGTGTATTGAAAGGCTTCCAGTTTTTTGATGGGCATGGCCGGGCGGTACACAAAATTTACCTTACCCCCTCTTCTGATGAGATGGCTTTCGAACAGCTGTTGAGGGCGTACCGGGCGCCTGATCAGGATTCTACCATAAAGCCATTGCCCTCGCCTGTCAAAGAAAAGGCACTAGCAGATGAGCTGGGCTTTGCCGAAAAAGCTGCTTTCCAAAAAGATTGGCTTGGGCTGGAAGATACCCACGACTTTTTCCCTATGCTTCGCAAGCATGCGGTCAGTAGGCTGCAGGCACTGCATCATGCTCCTGTAGGCATGGCTATCGAAGTCGGCACAACGGCGGTACGGGCGGCCATGCTGCAAGCCGCAGAGCGGGAGGTGCCGGTCATGGTGTTTGTGAACAGCCCCGGCTGCATTCAGATACATACGGGGGAGGTGAAGCGGCTGGTAGATATGGGCAATTGGTTTAATATCATGGATCCCGATTTTAACCTCCATCTCAACCTCGAAGGGGTGGCACAGTCGTGGATTGTCCGAAAGCCAACGAATGATGGGATTGTAACAGCCCTTGAGCTTTTTGATGCAGCTGGCAGCCTGATCGCCTACTTTTTTGGTGCGCGGAAGCCAGGCAAGCCTGAGCTTGGTGCTTGGCGGGAGATATTGGGGAGTTTACGCCCCTTGAGCGAGCTCGTCACCAACGGCTAAACAGCTGCTAACCGGAATTACCACTATGGGAGTTTTTGATCAAAAAAATTGGCTCTGTGCAGCAATGGCTTTTTTCGTTGCCAGTTTCTTTTGGGCAAGCAGTTTTTTGCAGGCACAGGGAACGGATACCGATAGCATTGCTTTGTCTTTGAGCACAGAGGAGGTTGTCGTTACCGCACAATACAGCCCCGTGAAGGCTGCAGCGTCCTTGCACGAAGTCCGTGTCCTCAACCGGGCGCTCATCGAAGCCCGAGGGGCCAACAGCCTAGAACAGCTGCTGCAGCAGGAAACCGGTGTCCGTATCGGGCAGGACCGGGTGCTTGGCAGCCGGCTAAGCTTGCTGGGTACCGATGGGCAGCAGGTGCGCATCCTTATTGACGGCGTACCGGTATTGGGGCGGCAGGACGGCCATATCGACTTAGGCCAGATCAACCTACAGCAAATAGCAAGGGTTGAGATTGTCGAAGGCCCGATGTCGGTAGTATATGGGACAGATGCCATTGGGGGGGTCATCAACCTGATCACAAAAAAAGCAGTTGGGGCTACGCCCTCATTGGAGCTACAGGCCTTGGCAGAAAGCAGGGCAGAGCGCAATGCTTCGGTTAGCCTGCTAGCGCCTTTAGGCTCAAAATGGGGGCTAAGGCTTGGAGGCAATTGGGGGCATTTTACAGGGGTTGGTCAAGACAGCCTCCGCGCTATGCTATGGAACCCAAAAGAACAGCTGCAGCTCGATGGCGTGCTGCACCGTAGCCTCGGCCATGGGCGCCTGGCTTTGCAGTCTCGCTATTTTGCAGAGGTGGTCGCCAGCCCAGGCAATTTGCGCAGGCCACAGTTCCGCCCCTATGCTTTTGATGACCGCTTCTTTACCCGCCGCATCGATCAGGCCTTAAATTTTGAGGGCAGGGTAGGGGCAAATGGCTATCTGAAGGCAACAGCAGCGCTCAACCACTTTTTGAGGGAAAAAAACACTTTCCGCCTCGATATGGAGGCAGACACTACCTCGTTGGTGGAGGGGATGCAGGACACAAGCAGCCTGGTTGGCGCTATGGCCCGGGCAGCCTATAGCTGGGCCAAAAAAGAGGTGCCTTTGCAGTTTCAGGTGGGCATTGATGCCCGCTACGATGAAGGCGTTGGTGCCCGGCTGGGGCAGGATACCGTCAATGCGCCTATCGATATGGCTGATGTAGCAGGCTTTGCTTCAGTGCGTTTCCGGCCAAGCCGCTTTTTGCAGCTCGAGCTGGGGGGGCGCTATGCTTGGAACGACAGGTATCAGGCACCTGTAGTGCCTTCTCTTCAGCTCAAAATAGAAACGCCTTCCGGCTGGCAATGGAGAGCTGGCTATGGACGGGGGTTCCGTAGCCCGGGCTTAAAAGAATTGTTTTTCAATTTTATTGACATCAACCACTTTATCATAGGCAACCCAAAGCTTGGGGCCGAAATATCTGATAATGTTCAGATAGGGCTTTCTCGCAATTGGGAAAAGAAGGGCGCACGGTGGGGCATCAATGCCAAGCTCTTCTACAATTATATCCAAGACAAAATTGGCCTGTTCGAGTTTGTGGAGTTGCCTGAGGGCATAGCCCCGGCAGTAGATACCTCTACTTTGCGTTTTACTTATTTCAACCAGGCCAAATATATTGCGCAGGGCAGCAGGATGGAAGCCTTTTTGAAGACTTCTGCTTGGGATATCCGGGGGAGCGCTGCTGTAGTCGGCTATTACCAGCCCTTGAGCGAGGAAGCGCCCGACCTGCCGAAATTCACCTATGCCCTTGAGCTGTCGGGTCAAGTGGCTTACAGCATTCAGCCCATCGGGCTTAACATAGCCCTGATGGGGCGCTACAACGACCGGCATGTGAGCTACTTCCCTAGCCCAACTGCAGGTGAGCTTGCCGGGCAACGCATTCAGGATGGTTTTTTTATGGCAGACCTGACCCTGCGTAAGGCCCTGGGCAAGGAAAAACAGCTAAGCCTCACAGCTGGTGCCCGCAACCTGCTTGATGTGCGCCAAGCCAACGTCACAGGAGCTGATGGCGGAGGTGCGCACAGCGTGGGGGCAGGAGCGGTGGTGGTCAGCCCGGGGCGGAGCTTCTTTCTCCAAGCTGCTTGGCGGCTCTCTTTAAAAAAAGGGGGGTAGCCTCCTCGTTGCTGAGGGTCTTGCGGCTTGGCTGAAAGCAAGCTGCAAGCCTTAAACCTTCCTCGGACCAACTTTTAGCTGCCGTATCTGCCCCAAATGACAAATATTGGTCATCTCTACTCAAATTGCCCCCTACGGCAGGGGATTTTCCATTTGCACAAGAACAAAAGAAAAACCGGAGCGTTTTTTAGTTCGTTGTTTCCAATCTACACCGCTCCTTAAAGGTACAAACAGCCGAACCCTGCCTGTCCGCAAGAGCTGCCATCCGCTTTTTGTCAAATTCAGATCAAAAAGCAGAAAAAGCCTTTAGTGCTAAGGCAGCCGGCCTTGTGCCTGACACTTATCCGGTTGAAGGCGCAAACTGTCTCCGGGCAGTGCAGCTGTCGCCCGCTCTCTAATACCTCTCAAAACATGTTCAAATCCATCTGCCAGTCCTAGCAGGCCATTGTGGTTTATGCTTGGGGCTGTCAGCTTCCCTCATGGCCAGCGCCATTGAGCTGTCATTGTTATGCCCTTTTGCCAAGCTTCGGAAGGGCCCTCCACAGCATCAAGGTGCACTGCCTTTGGGCTACAGCATGCTTTCTAAACTCATTTATCATAATCAAACACAAAAAACAATGAAGGTATTTTTTTCAGGATTCAATGTACTTGCAGCGCTATTTTTAGCACTAGGTGCCATGAGCTGTACAAGCCCTAATGGCAATGGCACCGTGGTGCAGAACACAGGAGCAGCGCCTCAGAAGAGCAGTGAAGAAAACGCATTGCTGTATTCTGACGAGTGCATTTCTGAGCTGGAAGTCGTGGAAGCACAAAAGCAATGGGGAGACGGCATTGTCCGGATAGGCAATGTGTTTTCAAAAGGAGGGGATTACAGCAAGGAAGCGGCAGAATTTATACAGGAGATGTACGGCTATGACCTTGGCAGCGTGCTCTTCAAGCCAACGTTGGCCTCTGAAAGGCAGTTCCGCCCAAGTTTTGATGCCGCCCTGTCTTACTTTGTCGGGGGCAACGATGCCTATCCAGAAGATAAGGGTTTTGCGATCAAGCCTTATACCAATGTGAAATTTGAGAACATCGGCATCATCAACAACAACTGCCGGGTAGCCATCGCCATGGGCAATTACTTTTTTACTCCTGCTGCAGGAGGGGATGATGTGAAAGTGGAATATACCTTCGCCTACGTAAAGGATAAGAACGGTAAGCTGCGCATCGCAGCCCATCAGTCTTCTTTGCCTTATGCGCCAAACCCATAATGCAGTAAGGGCCGTAGGGGGCTTTAGCCTACGGCCCGCTTTTCTAACCTTTTTGCCTCAACAGGTGCAACAGCCCCGCAGCGGGCACTTCTTCCCACCCACGCTGGCTCCGCAGCTCGTACCCTAGCTCGTACAGGTACCTTTCCATCAGGAAAGTATCCAACAGCATGGCTACGTCTTCTTCGCCATCTGGCAAAAGCCCCGCCGCCCTGGCAATAGGGAGATAGCTGCTCAGGAAAGCTTCCTGCATTACTGCGTACCATGTCTCAGCAAAAGGCAGCCACGCCGTCTCTAACAGCCCTGCAGGCTGTACCTGCTGTGCAAAAGCCGAGCCAGCTGCATAGAAAAGGGAATTGCAAAGGCTGGCCACATCGCGCAACGGCGATTTGCGGAGGCGCAGCTCGCTGAAGCTCCGGGTACGCTCCCCTTCAAAATTAAAAATGGTAAACGATTTGCCGGTGAACAGTACCTTTTCGAGCTGCAAGTCGCCATGCACCCTGATTTTTGCCGCGTCTATCTTGTGGCTGTAAATTTTCTTGAGGCGCTCAGCAATAATGGCCTTTTGGGGCCCGAGCTGTGCCTTCAGGTGCTCATTGCCCGCCTTGCGCCCCAATGCCTGCATCGTAGCCCGCAGCTGTGAGTTCCAGGCAGAGAACAATGACCGTTGGTAGTGGAGGGAAAAAGGCTCTGGCTCGAAGCCGGGCTCGGTGTGCGCTGCTAGCATCTGATGGAAGCGCCCGGTCGTTTCGCCCAGCATTTTGGCCCGCAATAGGGTGATGTCCCCTATTTTTTCACGCATGTGCCCAGTATCCCCTGCTTTGGGCAAGGGCTGATTGGCTTGCACCACTTCTTCGGCAAACCGTAGCGCACTGTCATAGAAATATTGCCAGGCTGTGCCCTGGTTGGCAACGTATGGCTCCAAAATGGCAAGGACATAAGGGGAAGCCCCGTCGGCTTGGCATTCCAAATGGCTGAGGTAGCCTGGGACCGGCAGCTGGGCCTCATGCCCTATCCGGTTGATCTCTAGCTCAGGGTTGATGCTGCCTTCCAGCCGGCGGAAGATCTTAAGGAAGTATTGGTCTCCAAAAGCAAGGGCCCGGTGGTTGCTCTGTGTGCTCACCGGCCTTGCTGGGGGCAGGCTTTCTTCTGGAGGGGACAAATCCTCGGCTGGGTTTTGCTGAAAAGCGAAACCTTCTGGCAGCTGGCTGCTCCCGCCAAGAAGATAGCGCAGCAGGTAGTTCCGGAACCCACTGCTCTCTGTGGCTTCTAGCAGGTAGCCCTCCTGTTCCGCTCCTTGCAGGCGGCAAAGGATGGCGTTGTCATTAGGCGCATTCGGCTGCTTTCGGAAATCGCCCTTACGCATAGCAACCGGCAGGAAGTATACTTCAGGGAAACCTTCCGTATATTGATTCTGTATGATCAGCAAAAGCGAACGCCCGCCCTCGTACTTCAAGGCTTCCGCGCGGAGGATGTCCACGCGGTCAAGCTTGCGCCCCCCTGACCGGTATTTGTGCGTACGCTGGATAAACTCGGTCAGGATCTGTTTTAGCACAGGCCTGCCCGTTTTGCTCATCCCCAATTGCACCCAGTCTTCAGGCTTCCATTCAAATACGGGGGGGTCCTCGTGTGGTGCCCCGCTTTGCCCTTCTTCAGGCTGCAGCTCAAACCAATAGTAACCGTAGGGGCCAATGGTGAAGCGGTTTTGCCCTCTCGAAATGGGCGGGAACGCTGCCTGCCCGAATGCCTCGACCGGATGGTAGTGTTCAAAATCGGGCAGCTCTAGGTCAACGGATTGTGCATGGCGGGAAAGGTTGGCAATCACAAGGAGGTGCTCCTGCCCCCAAGAGCGGGTAAAGGCCAGCACTTTGGCATTTTCGGGAGATAAAAACTGTATGTCACCACGCCCAAAGGCTTGGTACCGCCTACGGATATTGATGGCCTTGCGCATCCACCAGAGCAGGGAGGAGGAGTTGTTCTGCTGCACTTCTACGTTTACCGCAGAGTATTGGTACTCGGGGTCATTGATCAGCGGGAGGTAGAGCTTGTGCGGATGAGCATGAGAAAACCCTGCATTGCGGTCTACATTCCATTGCATAGGGGTGCGCACCCCATCCCGGTCGCCAAGGTGCACATTATCGCCCATCCCGATTTCATCTCCATAGTACAGCACAGGGGTGCCCGGCAAGCTGAACAGCAGGGCATTCATCAGTTCGATTTTTTGCCGGTTGTTATCCAGGAGGGGCGCAAGGCGGTGCCGTATGCCTAGGTTGATTTTGGAATAGGCATCCTTGTTGTAGGCCCGGTACATGTAGTCGCGCTCTTCGTCTGTGACCATCTCCAAAGTCAGTTCATCGTGGTTGCGCAGGAAAATGCCCCACTGGCAATTCTCAGGTATCTCGGGGGTTTGCTCAATGATGTCGATGATAGGGTAGCGGTCTTCCATTTTAACCGACATGAACATGCGCGGCATAATGGGGAAGTGGTAGTTCATATGGCATTCGTCCCCCTCGCCAAAGTAGGAGGCAGAATCTTCTGGCCACATATTGGCTTCCGCCAAAAGCATCACATTAGGGTTGCGGGCCTCGACATGCGCCCGCAGCTTTTTGAGGAATACATGGGTCTCGGGCAGGTTTTCGCAATTGGTCCCATCCCGCTCAAAAAGGTAAGGTATGGCATCTAGCCTGAAGCCATCCACGCCCATATCCGTCCAAAAGTCGATCAGGTTGAAAATCTCCTGCTGCACCTCCGGGCTGTCGAAGTTGAGGTCTGGCTGATGGCTGTAAAAGCGGTGCCAGAAGTAGGCTTGTGCTTCTTCGTCCCAGGTCCAGTTCGAGCGTTCAAAATCTTGGAAAATAATCCGGACGTCCTTGTAGCGGTCTGTGGTGGTGCTCCAGACATAGTAATCCCGCTCAGGGCTGCCCGGCGGTGCTTTACGGGCCCGCTGAAACCAGGGGTGCTGATCAGAGGTATGGTTGATGACCAGCTCGGTAATGACTTTCAGCCCTCGATTATGGGCTTCATCGAGCAGGGCCTTAAACTGGCTGATGGTCCCGTAGTCAGGGTTGATGTTGTAGTAGTCCGAAATGTCATACCCGCCATCTCGCTGAGGGGAAGGGTAAAAGGGCAATAGCCAAATGGCCGTCACGCCCAAGTCCTGCAGGTAGTCGAGGCGGTCGATCAGCCCCTGGAAATCGCCAATGCCGTCGGCATTACTGTCCTGAAAGGCTTTGATGTGGAGCTCGTAAATGATGGCGTCTTTGAACCAAAGTGGGTCTTTTCCGTTGGCTTGTGGCTTCGGCATTCGCAGATAGGATTTGCAAAGTTAAAGTTGTAGTGTACTTGCGCCCGGCATGGGCATTCCTGTAAAGGGAACACAGCTGCAGGGCAAATGTGCATTCTGCAGGAGCCGGCAGCCGCTTGGGCAGTACTTGAACGTGGTCTTCTTTGGCGGGAAGCTTAATAATAGGCAGAATAGGGGAGAAAGGGAAGCCATGCTGAGCCTTTCTGCCGGAAGGGCGTTAAAAAAGCCCTGCGGGAAGTGCCCGGCAGGGCTTTTGGGCAAGCGGTTTGGAGGGGGGGCTTGTTCAGTGCATACGGTCGCCACGCAGCTCGAGCTCCTGCATGATCTCCGCTTCCCGGGCCAGGAATTCCTTCCACCGGGCTTTTACTTTTTCCTCCTCACAGTACTGTTTGGCAAGGTCGATGAACAGTACATAGTGCCCGGCTTCAGCTACCATGAATTTGTGGTACCAGTCTTTGAGTTTTTCGTCGCTGATGTGTAAGGAAAGGAGGCGGAAGCGCTCACAGCTGCGGGCTTCGATCAGGGCGCAGGTCAGCAGCTTATCGAGCAGGCGGTCCATTTTGCTGCCTCCTTTTTTATTGAACGCCAGCAGCTTGTTCACATATTCGTCCTTGCGCTGCTTGCCAAGCTGCAGCCCCCTTTTTTCCATTTCATTGAGCACCATGCGGAAGTGGCCCCACTCTTCTGTGACAATAGGGGCAAGGCTACGGACCAGCGCTGCATGCTCCGGATAGCCTTGAATCAGTGAGATGCAGGAGGTCGCAGCTTTCTGTTCGCAGTAAGCATGATCGCTCAGGATCTCTTCGAGGTCCATCTCTGCCAAGTTGACCCAGCGGGGGTCGGTTGGCAGCTGCAGCCCCAGCATTTGGACTGCGCGCAGTTCTTCTTCTTTGGTTTGAGCACTCATAAGGTATCGCCTTCGGTTTGGAATGATGCTTCGCCTGGCAAATATAGGGATTTACCCAAAGGCTGACGAATGTCACCGGCAGGCGCTGCGGAAAATCACAGGCCTCTTGCGGGGAAGCGTTTAATATTGAACCGTAAAAGCCCGCTGTGCCTGGCTATTTTTCAACAAAAAGCTTTGAATATGTTCCTCCTAGATTTATTCGCGGCCAAAGCGGCCTTTATCGTTATGGTCGTGCTGCTAGTGGTTATCCCGGTCTGGATCATCCTAGTGGCTTTCACCAAAAAGAAAGGCAAAGCAGACAGTATCAATGCGCCGGACGAGGTGGAAGAGCAGACACCTGAAGCGGTCTGAACACCGCGCGCCAACAAGATCGAGGGTGGGCGCTGTGGGGGTAAGCTAAATTGCCGCAGGCGTTTATGCTTTTCGAGCTTTAGAGCGTATTGGGGCTTTAGAAATCGGTCTGTCCCGCTAGACAGCGGGACACTTTTTCGCTTGTACTTCGCCCCGAAACTTTGGCTAAACTCCGGTTGTCGGGCCTCGGCTAATCAAAAAATGGCTTGAGGCACTAATTTTCGATTAGAAGGCCAAAATCCCAACACGCTCGTAGGCTGGCATTGGCCTAGCGCTGCGCAGGGGTGGCAAGCCCGACAGGGCCGAGCGGACAGCGAGCCCCGGAGCATAGCGGCACCTGCCATCGGGCAGGGGCAGGCCCCTCATATAGTACAGGGCTAGGTTCATAAGGCGTTGATTCGCAATAGGAACGAGCCCCAGGCATGTGCTTAGGGGCTGCTCTCCTCTTTTTTCACACCTGTGTCATTTAATGCGCCCCGCGCCTTAAGCAGAGGTTAATATCCTGAATATTAGCACGGGGCTCCTCAATCTTTGGTATATTTGAAGGGCGAAGGCGGCTGCCCAAGGCTGCCATGCGAAATGCCATACGATTCATCAAACGCAATGGTGGTTTTCCATCACATATTTCCAACCTACTTCTCTTCCAATTTTTATTTATGAACTTACAGGACTTCAAGTTTAGCCGCGATAAGTGGCAAAAAGAGTTTACGCTTGCCCTGCGCCAAAGGGTGAACGACTATTTCCAAACCAACAACATATCTAAGTACGCCAACGCAGCCATGGTCACCAAAACGGTTGTACTGATCGGCGCTTTCGCGGCACTTTATGCTGCGATCATCACCGGGTGGGTGGCCACCCCTTGGCTTGCTATCCTAGCCTGGATAACCCTGGGCATAGTCACAGCAGGTATCGGCTTCTCTGTCATGCACGACGCCAACCACGGGGCCTACAGCCGCAATAAATACGTCAACGGTGTCCTAGGGTGGGTCATCAACCTCATCGGCGGTTTTTCGGTCAACTGGAAGATACAGCACAACACCTTGCACCATTCCTTTACCAATGTCCATGGGATGGATGAAGATATTGACGCAGGCAAACTCTTGCGCTTTTCACCGGAGCAAGAGCACCTTTGGTTCCACCGCTTTCAGCATCTTTATGCTTGGTTCCTTTACAGCCTGATGACCCACATGTGGATCACTACGAAGGACTTCAAGCAGCTGTTTCGCTACCGAAACAACGGGCTGCTTGAGCAGCACAGCATCAGTTTTGCAGGGGCCTTTTCCCACCTTTTGTTGGTAAAGGTCGTGTACTATGCCTACCTGCTCGTCATCCCTCTGGTTTTTTCGCCTTTCGCATGGTGGGTCACCCTGATCGGGTTCTTGCTGATGCACAGTGCCTTGGGCTTTCTGCTGGGCTGTGTGTTCCAAACGGCCCACGTCATGGAATCTTCTCACTTCCCTGCGGCCGATGAGGATGGCAATCTAGAGTACAACTGGGCGGTGCATCAGCTGATGACGACAACAAATTATGCGCCGGGCAACCGTCTGCTGTCTTGGTTCGTTGGCGGGCTCAACTACCAGGTAGAGCATCACTTATTCCCTAATATTTGCCACATCCACTACCGCAAGCTGTCTCAGATCGTGAGCGAAACGGCGAAAGAGTATAATCTGCCTTATAAGTCTTTGCCCACTTTCCGGGAAGCTCTGCGCATCCACTGGCGTATGCTGAAAACGCTGGGCAATGGGGCAACCGTCTTGCCTGTTGCTGCCTAAATTTTGATGGGCGCCTTTTCAATGGCCCGCTGCAATACCGCAGTGGGCCATTGAATTTTCAGGCTGTCCCCGCTGCAGCACAGCTATGCTTGCCATACTTCCGTAAAGCGGAACGCCTGGCCGTCGAATAGCCCTAGATCGCTCATCTTTAGCTGGGGGATCACCAGCAGCCCCATAAAGGAAAGGGTCATGAAAGGTGCGCTCAAAGTGCTGCCCAGCAGAGTCTTTGCATATTCATCTATCTCCTGATAGGCCTTGGCCACCGGCTCGCCGTCTTGCTCGGACATGATCCCGGCTATTGGCAGCGGCAAGACTTTCTCCCCTTCTTCCCACGCCGCGCTAATGCCTCCTTTGTGCCTGACGATCAGGTTGACTGCCCGGCAGATAGATTCATCGTCTGCTCCTATGGCAATGATGTTGTGGGAGTCATGTGCTACACAGGAGGCAATCGCCCCTTTTTTTATGCCGGTGCCGGTGATGAAGGCAGTAGCCACAGGGGCTGCCTTGTACCGGTTGCAGACGGCAATTTTGAGGAGGTCTTGGCCAGGGTCGCAAAGCCAAAAGCCGCCCTCGCTCTTGGGCGGCAGCAGGGTGGTGCTCGTGATCAGTTCTCCATCGTGTGCACGGATGGCCTTTACCTTGGCCCCTTCTTTTTCCGGGATCTGCAACTGCTCAGGCTTAATGGGCTGTGCTGAAAATTGGTTGACGATTTTGACAGGCGCGCGCTCCCATTGGCAGGCGCCGTCTGAAAAAGCGCAAGCCCCGCTTAGAAAAGTAGCCCTTACCGTAAAGCGCTCCAAGTCCTCCACCAAAATAAAATCAGCGGGATCGCCTTCCCGAAGCTGCCCAACGGGCAGGCGGTAATGATCGATGGGGTGGATGCAGGCTGCCCTCAAGACGTCAAAAAAATCATACCCTTCTTGTATCGCCCTGGCAGCAGTTGTATTGATATGGCCCTTGAGCAGATCATCCGGATGCTTGTCGTCTGAGCAGAACATGATTTGGCTAGGGAAGGCTTTGATCAAGGGGGCAAGCGCCTGATAGTTTTTTGCGGCGCTCCCCTCCCGGATCAGGATGTTCACCCCGAGCAGCGCTTTTTCCCGCCCTTCCTCATAAGTATAGCATTCGTGGTCTGTAGTGATGCCGGCTGCAAAATACTGCTCGGCTGCTTCGCCCCGCAGCCCCGGAGCATGCCCGTCAATGGGCTTGCCTGCCTGCCGGGCCGCAGCGATCTTGGCCATGACACCCTCGTCTTGGTGCAGCACCCCGGGATAATTCATCATTTCGGCAAGGTAGAGGACTTCCGGCCGGTCAAGCAAGGCTTTTATCTCGGCAGGCCCAATCGTTGCACCTGCGGTTTCGAATGCTGTGGCAGGCACGCAGGAAGGGGCGCCAAAAAAGAAGTGGAAGGGGGTCCGCAAGCCATCTTCGATCATGTATTCTACCCCTTCAACCCCTAGTACATTGGCTATTTCATGTGGGTCTGAAATGGTGGCTACCGTGCCGTGCCTTACAGCAATGCGGGCGAATGCCGATGGGGTCAGCATTGCGCTTTCGATGTGTACATGTGCATCTATGAAGCCTGGCATGATGTAGGGGCCCCCGCTGTGCGCAGAGGGCTTGATCTGCTCGATCTTGCCTTTGGCAATGACTACTGTTGCAGGGTAGATGGCTCTGTTGTGCAAGTCGATGAGCTGGCCTTTTATCTGCTTTGGTTCCATGCGCTTTGTTTTCCTGAAAAGGTAGCGCTTATTTTGAAAACCGGATATTTTATACGTTAAAATAAAGATTGCCTTTACTCAGATAGAAAATTCTGAATAAAAAAATCCCTGGAAATTTATAAAACTGCCCTAACGGCATAACTAGGCTGAGCGCTTTTGCTTTTAGCAAAGGAGCTAGGTAAAGTAGGCCTGCTAAACCTCCCTGTCTCCGTGACGAAAACAGGCACAGAGGCACTGAGTACACAGAGCTGCACAGAGATAAGATGCTCCGTGTGCCTCCGGGCCCTCCCTGTCTCCGTGGCGAAAACAAGCACAGAGGCATATCGTTGAAAAATGAAAAACCGTGATCAGCGCTATAAGGGCAACATGATGTTGGTATCTTGCACGGCATCTAAAAACAGGCAACAACCTATGGTGAAGTTATTTATCGCAGCGACCTTAGACGGGTATATTGCCCGCAAAGATGGCAGCATCGATTGGCTAGAGGAGCTGCCAAACCCCAGCGGGAACGACCATGGCTACAACCATTTTTACAACAGTATCCAAGGGCTGATCATGGGGCGTCAGACCTACGAGGATGTAGCTGCCTTTGACATGCCCTGGCCTTATGCAGGCAAGCCGACCTACGTTTTTTCGCGCAGCAAAATGGCTCCCTTCTCCACACCAGACACCTCTCAAGGCGGCTCTGTCTCCAGGGCTTGGCTCAGCAGCCTGCCCGAAAAGGTCCGAAGTGGGCTTTGGCTGGTGGGCGGCGGCGAGCTCATCGGAGCCTTTTTGCAGGAGAAGCTCGTGGATGAAATCACCCTCTGCTTGTTCCCCCGCCTGCTAGGGGAGGGGCGGCCCCTTTTTAAGGGGGTGTACCCGGAATGCGTGCTGAGGCGCAAAGCAGTCGAACCCTTTGATTCAGGCTTAGTCAATATCACCTACGATATCATTTGACCGGGCGCAGATCAGGCCGCCTGTTTGGAGGCTTCCCCCTGCCTCACGGCAGGGCGCCGCTATGCTCCGGGGCTCGCTCTTCGCTCGGCCCTACCGGGCTTGCCACCCCTTCGCAGCGCTAGCCCATTTTATCATGATGCCGCAGTTTGAAACCTGCAACTTTGTAGTTTACTGATGTTTACTTTTACTTTTCCAACTTTTTCCCAAAATGAAAAACCAAATCAAAATATTAAGCCAAGACCTTATCAAAGCGCTTGCCCCTAAATACGGAGAACGGGAAGCACGCAGCATCACACGCATCGTTTTTGAAGATGCCCTCGGCATTTTCAACCTCAGCCAGGAGCGGGAGCTGGAGCAGGATGCCGCAGGCCAGCTGAAAGCCATTGGCGAGCGGCTATTGCAAGGGGAGCCTGTACAGTACGTACTGGGGCAGGCGCACTTTTTTGGGCTTATGCTTGAGGTGACCCCTGATGTGCTCATCCCCAGGCCAGAGACAGAGGAGCTGGTCTCCCTTATCCTTGAGCAGGAGAGGGGCTATATCCCCAAGCTCTGGGACATTGGCACCGGCAGCGGCTGCATCCCCATTGCCCTCAAGCACCGGCAGCCTGCCTGGGCGATCACGGGGGCAGATATAAGCTTGAAGGCGCTCGCTTTAGCCCGCGCCAATGCCGAAAAGCTAGGGCTGGACATCGAATGGAAGGAGCTGGATGCGCTATCTGAAAAAAGCTGGGAAGCTATGCCATCTGAGGTTGACATCATAGTGAGCAACCCGCCTTACATACCGCCATCTGAAAGGGAGCTCATGCCTGAGTGGGTCTTGGGCCACGAGCCTCACCTTGCCCTATTTACGGCAACGGAAGACAGTATTCAATTTTACCGGCAGATTGCGGCACAAGGACGGAAGAAGCTCAAAAAGGGCGGCCGGCTGTATTTTGAGCTGAACGAGCACAGCTCAGCGGCCATTGCTCAGGAAGTCAAGCGGCAAGGCTATGAAAGCGTAGAAGTCTTCTTGGACATGTCGGGCAAAAACCGCATGCTGAGGGCTGTCCTCAGCCATTGAAAAGGGACTGCAGGAGCGCTATAAGAGCAGTATTCAGCGCATCCAGCGCTTTTTCCATTTCCCAAGCCTCGCGGTTACGGGGCTCCACTTTGTTCGAAATGCTCCGGATCTGGATAAATGGCCTTTTTTCCAGTAAGCAGGCGTAGAAAAATGCAGCCCCTTCCATCGTCTCGACCTCTGCTTCCGGGAAGCGCCGCTTCACATCCGCTATAGAGGGCTGATAGCCATGCACCTTGTTGACGCTTATGCCATGTGCAACAGGCAAAAAATTAAAAGCTTTGCCCACCTCGTTTTCCAATTTGCCGCCTTCCGAAAAAGGAGGCTGGCCAGGGGCGATCAGGCCTAGTTCTGAGACGGAGGTGAAGCTGCCGTCCGCTTCTTCCACGCCTAAGTCTGCAAACGCTTCTGTAACGACCTGCACCACATCCCCCGGGCTATATTTCTCGCTCAGGCTGCCAGCTACCCCCGCATTGACGACCAGGTTCCATTCTTCAAGCGCGAGGACTTTCCCGAGCGCGTAAGCCGTCAGTGGCAGGCCCACGCCAGTAATCAGCAGGGATACCTGCACATTCCCTTTTTGGAATTGGTGTTCTGCGCTCTTGACGTACTTTTTCTCGAGATAGGCCCTAAGCGGGGCAATCTCGAACGGCGTAGCAGAAACGATCAGTATTTTCATAAGGTATTCAGAATCTGTAGTGAAGCCCAGCCCCGGGGGTGATGCCCAAGGCCTGATGATAGCGGGCAGCGACATCAAACTTCATCCCTTCCCAAAGCGCAAAGCCCAGCCCCAGGCTAGCCTCTGCAGGCTGT
Organism: Phaeodactylibacter luteus; assembly: GCF_007993045.1. Classification (GTDB taxonomy): domain Bacteria; phylum Bacteroidota; class Bacteroidia; order Chitinophagales; family Saprospiraceae; genus Phaeodactylibacter; species Phaeodactylibacter luteus. Next base: position 111,056 of record NZ_VOOR01000002.1, on the reverse strand, counting down.
GTAGCTGCGCCCAGGCGGATATGCACAGCTTCTGCGGCCTGGTATTCTGCACCTGCACGGAACCGTGCAGTGAAATCAATATCCTTTTCCACCTCAGCCAATATTTTAAGCTGTTGGGAGGGGGCATATTGGAAGCCCAACCTCAACAAAGTAGGCAAGGCAGTGCCCGGCGCAGTTTCTACCCTGGCCGGATTGGCAAGGTGGAAGCCCACGCTTACTTCTGGCAACAGCTGGTATTGCAGCCCGGCCTCTACCGTCAGCCCCCAAGTGTTGCCGTATTCCGGGATCTGAGTATGCAGCGCAATGAATTTTGCACCTATGCTGAGCCCTTCGGCAAGCTGACGGCCGTATGCCAACCCTATACGCTGCTCATTGTAGCCTTCAAAACCAAAATGATTAAGGGAGAGGCCCAATGCCCCTTTGCCGACGGGAAGGGCCGCACCGAGGCTGTAGCTCCCTAGCTCTTCCAACAGAAAGCGCTGCTCGCCAAAAGCCACGGCTGTAGCCTCTTCCAAAAAGCCAAGCCCGGCCTGATTCGTAAACAGGGCATGCCCGTCACGGAACGTCAGCCCGGTCTGCCCCATTGCCATGCCCCTGCCGCCGCCTACAGGCGGTGCAGCAATCTGCCCGAAACCAACGAACGGTATGATCAGCAGGAGCACTAGGGTGCAAAGAAAAGGGCGCATATCAGCGTGGTTTTGGGTGAAGATAGGAGAAAAATCAAGGACGGGACGGGGCAGCCCCGCTCATCCTTGATTTTCCAAAAAGAGGGACGGGCGCTTAATCTTTCCACTCTGCCAGGAAAACGTTGGTATCACGTGTCCCGCCGTTGTTCCGGTTGGAAGAGAAGACCAAGTATTTGCCATCGTACGAGAACATCGGGAAAGCATCGAACGTCTTGTCGAAGGTCACCTGCTCCAGGCCCGTGCCGTCTGTATTGATAGAGAAGATATTGAACTGCCGGCCGCCCTCAACATGGTGGTTGGAAGAGAACAGGATTTTCTCGCCAGAAGGGTGAAAGTAGGGCGCCCAGTTGGCACCGCCGAGGTCAGTAACCTGCCGCAGGCCAGAGCCGTCAATATTGCACACATAGATTTCCATAGCAGTGGGCTGTACCAGCCCTTGAGCAAGGAGGTCCTTATACGCCTTTTGCTCTTCAGGGGTTTTGGGGCGGGAGGCCCTGAAAACCAGTTGTGACCCGTCGGGCGAGAAGAAAGCCCCGCCGTCGTAGCCCAGCCCGTCGGTTACTTGAGTCAGATCAGAGCCATCGGTGTTCATGACCCAAAGCTCAAGGTCGCCAGAACGGGTAGAGGTGAATACAATTTTAGAGCCATCGGGGCTTAGGGTCGCTTCTGCGTCATACCCTGAGCGGTCCGTCAGCTGTTGCACAATTTGCCCATCCATATTGGCCACAAAAATATCGTAGGAGTCATAAATTGGCCAAACATACTTCCCGTTGACGACCGGAGGAGATTCAGGACATTCTTCCCCCCCAAGGTGGGTAGAGGCATACAGGATGGTGGTATCCCCCGGCATAAAGAAGGAGCAAGTCGTCCGGCCTTTGCCAGTGCTCAGCATAGGAGCGCGGCTGCCTTCATAACCACTGAGCGGCATATAGAAGATCTGGTCGCAGGGGGCATCCCAAGCTTCATTAGCGGCCTGAAATACCAGGCGGGTATTGTCGTAGCTGAAATAAGCCTCTGCGTTGTCTCCCCCAAAAGTGAGCTGCTTCAGGCTTGCGAAATGCTTTTCCCCTGGGTTGATTAGGGAGTCGGTGGGGCTGTCCTCTACGGCCACATCCTCATTGTTGCTGTCTGCTGTTGAACCGCTGTTGGCAGGCCCACAGGCAGCGAGGAGAGCAGACAGGGCAAAAATGCTTAGTACACGAATCGTCATGCTTTGTTTTTCCTGCAAAGATACTCGGTCCTAAGAATTCTCAAAGGCGGGCAGCCTCCTAGGGAATAAACCTTACAAAAAACTTGATTTCTAATCCTATGGGCTTACCTTTGCGCCACATTTTCAAAGCATGCAGCAAGTTGTATTTCAGGACTTAGGGAAAATCCGGTACGCTGAAGCCTGGGAGCTGCAGGAAGCACTCCTCAAGCGTTCTGTTGACCTAAAAATGGCTAACCGGGACAAAGCCAAAGCAGGAGCCCCACTCAGCCCGCAACAGCATTTCCTCCTGTTCTGTGAGCACTTTCCTGTCTATACTTTAGGCAAGAGCGGCTCGCCTGAGCACTTGCTGCTGGATGATAAAGCACTTGCTGCCGAAGGCTTCGAATACTTCAAAATCAATAGGGGAGGGGATATCACCTACCACGGCCCGGGGCAAATTGTGGGGTACCCTATCCTCGACCTGGACGAATTCTTTACCGATATCCATAAATATGTGCGCTACCTAGAGGAAGCCGTCATCCGCACCCTGGCCCGCTATGGGCTGGAAGGCGGTAGGGAGGATGGCTTTACAGGCGTTTGGCTTGCCCCTGCCAATGGGAAGCCCAAACGTAAAATCTGTGCCATAGGTGTCCACTTGAAGCGCTGGGTGACTATGCACGGCTTCGCGTTCAACGTAAATACGGATTTGTCCCATTTCGGCAATATCATACCCTGCGGTATAGCTGATGAAGACAAGGGCGTTACTTCTATGCAGGCAGAATTGGGCCGTGAGCTCAGCTTGGACGAAGTGAAGGCTATACTCAAAGAAGAGATCGCCAATTTATTTGGCTTCAACTGGGCCAATGGGGGCCTTGATTTCCCAAACGACAAATAAACGGCTTTGGCCGTAAACGCTTATGATAAAAGATATCCAAGACCGGAAAGTGGAAGATGTGGCCATCGCTATGGCCCCAAGGCCCGGTGGGCAAGAAGGGCAGGAGGAGCTTTGGGACTGCTACCTCATCAACCTCAAAGAGGAGCCTATACAGAACGTCCTTGTGAATTCTAAAGGCTATGGCGAGGTAGGCGGGGAAAAAATGGCTACTACTGTGCTCCGGCATTTTTTCGAACAAATCGGCCCTTTGGAGGTTGTGAAGATCGAGCCTATACAGGTCAAGCTCTTCAGTTTGACCAATGAGTATTGGATCAGCTTTACTCACGACGATTATATGTACGACAAAAAGTATGTGTTCGTGAAAGGCAGCATCGAGAAATCCAACTTTACGACCATCCCATTCATCAATCAGCAGGGGGTAATGATCCGTTAGGGCCTGCCTTTCCTGTATCTTCCTCAATCCACCGTTCATGAGCGCCACCAAGCCAAAAAGAGTTAGCGAATCTTCCACCACCATGACTGAAATGGTCATGCCCAACGACACCAACCCTATGGGCAACCTCATGGGCGGCAATCTGCTGAGGTGGATGGATATCGCTTCCGGCATTTGCGCCGGGAAACATTGCGAAGCACATGTAGTCACGGCTTCCGTCGATCATGTCTCTTTTCAAAAGCCCATCCGGCTTGGCGATGTTATCACCCTCGAGGCTAGTGTGACCCGCGCTTTCCGCACTTCCGTAGAAGTCTTTGTCGAGGTTTTTGCCCACGACATCAAAGGCGGCAACCCGCGCCGTTGCAACCACGCTTACTACACCTTTGTCGGCTTGGATGAAGACGGGCACCCTATCCCTGTCCCTGCGGTCATCCCGTTGAATGAAATTGAACAGCAGCGCTACGATAGCGCGCCACGCCGGCGGGAAGTCCGTCTTATCCTTAGCGGGCGGATGAAGCCGGAGCAGTCGATAGAGATCCGCTCCCTGTTCGAGGGCATTGCGCCCAAATAAGCTATGGGCCCCCACCGAAGGTGATGTGAAAATGATGTGAGTGAAAATGCAATAAAAAAAGCGCTGCAGGCTTATCTGCAGCGCTTTTTTTATTGCACCCCCTGGCTCTTGTGCAGCAGTGTTGCACAAGGATAGTTGCTATGCTAAATATTGGTCAAACGTTAATGTGCCAGCTAAAAACAGCTCATTCATTATGGGGAAAAAATTTTATTGGGGGTAAATTATAAAATTCATATTTTACACCTGTGGTGCTTTTCTAGCGTCTAAGCAGATTTCCAGAAAAACGGTTAAAATCTACGCACACACATTCATCACAAATATCTTTATTGAGCTGACTTGAAGCAGTTTCGTTTTGAAAGTCAAGGATTTATGCCTGGCTGCTGTGCCAGAGCATGGCCGGTAGGGATTCTGGCGGAGCCACTGCATTTGAGTTGAGCTTCACCAAAATGTCGCAGGCGTTTGTCCTTTCCGGGTTTCAGGCTGGCATCGGCCTAGCGCTGCGAAGGGGTGGCCGAAGGCCAGACCCGACGCCTGTAGGGCGAGGGGCCGAGCGGACAGCGAGCCCCGGAGCATAGCGGCACCTGCCATCAGGCAGGGGCAGGCCCCCCATCCTTACGGAAGAGACAGGCCCTCAAAAAAGACGGCAACGTGGTTTGCGCCTTTTGAGTTTAGCAGGCTAAATGGAAATTCAGTGAGGAAGCCGGTTTTATAAAACCTTGATTTGCAATAGGAACAACATCTAAATATGCTTTAACTTCAACACTAACTTTATGCACAACAAAATTCTACTAGGATTAGCCCTCTTCCTTTGCGCATTTTCATTAAATGCCCAGAGCGAGTATTACTACAACGATGAGGGGCGCATTGCGCTAGCGCCCAACCTGACGACCTATATCGTTGTAGGCCCAGCACAGCAGCTCTCTTTGATGGAGGCTGCTGCCGAAAGCGCACAGGTCAAATCTGCTGAAGCGTTTATCCACAAAGGCTACGGGGTCGCTACCTTTGATGGCCCCTTACAGGAAAGCGAGGCACTTGCAGCCCTTGGCCTTGATGCCTCACAGGTACAGCTCAGCCCGGGCTATATGTACCCCGATGGTTTCACCGTTTACCCTACGCAGCAGATTGTCTTCCGGCCATCCCTTAAAGACAATGTAGGGGCGCTCCAGCTAAGCCTGGCGAAGTACAGCTATACCGGGTTTATGGAAAAGTACGGTGTTTACCGTATCCGCCTTTCCAACTTGGGGGAGGCTTTCGCAGCGGCAAATGAGCTGTACGAATCAGGGCTCGCGGAGTTTGCGCACCCTGATTTTTATGCCCCCAAGAAAAAGTACAACGACCCGCTGTTCAATCAGCAGTTCCAAATGCACAATACCGGGCAGACCATCGATGGCGTACAAGGGGTGGCTGATATGGACTGCAACGCGCTGGAAGCTTGGGGCGTGACCTTGGGGTCTTCCTCCACGCTTGTAGCAGTCATTGACGACGGCCTCGAATTCCATGAGGACTTTACAGATGCCAATGGCAACAGCCGGGTGCTTGGCGGTTTCACCCCAGCCATTAATGGCGGCAACGGCACTCCCACAAGCAGCGGCGCTCATGGTGTTTCCTGCGCAGGCAGTATCGGCGCTTCTCACAATGGTATTGGCGTAATGGGCGTAGCGCCCTTGGTGCAGATGATTTCTGTCAATATCTTTTACGGCGGTGAGAGCACACAGGATATCGCAGACGGCATTACCTGGGCCAAGAATCAGGGGGCTGATGTGCTGAGCAACTCCTGGGGCTATGGCTCTTGCTTTTCCGGCTTCTCCAATATCAACAACGCATTGGCGGATGCGACCAACAACGGCCGTGGAGGGCTGGGCTGTGTCATCGCTTTTGCCTCTGGCAATGACTACCAGAACTGCGTGAGCTACCCGGCCAATAACAGCAATGTGATTGCCGTAGGCGCATTCACCAATCAGGGGGTCCGCTCAAGCTACAGCAACTATGGGCCTACGCTTGACATTATGGCGCCTTCCAATGCCGTAGGCGGACAGCCGGGGGCGGGCGTGCGTACGACCGACCGCATGGGGAGCCCTGGATATGGATCTGGCAACTATACCGGTGGCTTTGGAGGGACTTCCTCTGCCTGCCCTGTAGTGGCTGGCGTGGCAGCCCTTGTGCTTGGGTACAACCCGGCACTGACGCAAGCGCAGGTGAAAAACATCCTTTACAGCACGGCCATAGATATGGGCCCTGCCGGTGTTGACAATGAGTATGCCAATGGCCGCGTAAATGCCTATGGCGCACTGCTGGCAGCTGGCGGCACCCCAGCAACCTGCGACGATGGCATACAAAACGGACAGGAAACTGGCGTGGACTGCGGCGGCCCAGATTGCCCGTCTTGCCCCAGCAATTGCAATGGCACAGAGGCTACGCTTACCATCGTACTGGACAACTACCCGGAGGAGACCACCTGGAGCATCACCAACGATGCTACCGGCGCTACAGTAGCGAGCGGCGGTGCCTATGGCAATTTCCCTGATGGCAGCACCGTCTCTGAAGACATCTGCTTGGCAGATGGCTGCTATACCTTCACCATATTTGACAGCTATGGCGATGGCATCTGCTGTGCTTATGGATCTGGCTCGTATAGCCTCAGCGGTGGTGGCAATACCCTGGCCAGCGGTGGTGCTTTTGGCAGTTCCGAAGCGACTCCTTTCTGTATTGGGGGAGGCGGGGCCGATACGCAGGCGCCTACGGTGCCAGGCAACCTCACTGCCTCTAACACTACACAAACGACTACCGACCTGTCGTGGACGGCTTCCTCTGATAATGTCGGGGTAACCGGCTACAATATCTATCAGGGCGGGACGCTTCTGGGCTCCACTACAGCAACCAACACGGGCATTACGGGGCTGACAGCCAGCACAACTTACACCTTTGCTGTATCTGCGGTAGATGACGCAGGCAATGAGTCTGGCACGGCTACTGTTTCTGTCACCACCTTGGACGAGCCAACGGGCGGCGGCTCAGATGTGCTATTTGGGTCCTTCTTCGAGACTGGCCTCGACGGATGGCAGGATGGGGGCAGTGATTGCGCCCGCGTCCGGTCTTCTGCAAGCTATGAAGGGCAGTTCTCTATGCGCCTCCGGGACAACAGCGGCACAGCCTCCTCCATGACCTCTTCCGCCTACAACCTCAGTGGGTACAACAGCGTAGAGCTGGAGTTCTATTTCTATCCGAACAGTATGGAGAATGGGGAAGATTTCTTTGTCCGTTACAATGACGGCAGTGGCTGGCAGACGGTAGCGACTTACGCTAGCGGGTCGAGCTTTTCCAATGGACAGTTCTATGTGGCGACCGTCACCCTAGATGCGGCCAACTTCAACCTGGGCTCAAACGCCCGCTTCCGTTTTCAGTGCGATGCGAGCACCAACTCGGACCAGGTTTACATCGATGCCATCACACTGACGGGCTTCTCTGCTTCTGGCAACAGCTTGCCCGGGAGCGGAGCGCGCAGCACCATCACGCCACTGCCTAGCCTTACCAACTTTGGCAATGAGCTTTCTTCTTTGGGCGAAGCAGATGTCCTCCTACAGCCAAATCCAGCTTCTGACTTCCTCACGGTCCAGTCTTATGATGCTATTGAAGAGATCCGGCTGTTTACCGTAGACGGCAAGCAATTGTTGCAGCGCCGTTACGATGCTGCAGAGCAGGCAGAAATCAATGTAGCAGCCCTGCCTGCAGGCATGTATTTCCTCAGCATTACCACTGAAGAAGAAACCTTCACCGAGCAGTTTGTCATCAAACGGTAAACGGTCAATAGGCTGTTCGCTCAGCTGCTAAAAAAGCCCCCGGCGCTCGATGGAGCGCCGGGGGCTTTTCTGTGCAGGGAAGCGTTGACGCCGCTTATTCCTCTTCGCTGCCAAAGCGCTCGCGGCCAGATCGGTCGATCATGGTGCTGCTCGCCTGTTGGGTGCCTTGAAGGACCATGTCCAGCACATTGACATGGGCGGGCTGCGTGGCCATAAAGAAGATAGCTTCTGCTACATCTCGGCTGCTCAGGGGCTTGAAGTCATCATAAATCTTGGCCCTGCTGGCATCCCCATCAAAACGCACCAAGGCGAACTCGGTCTCCTCTACATGCGCAGGGCTGACCATGCCCACTCGCACACCATGCTGGTGCAGGTCAAGGCGCATGGCCTTAGTCAGGGCATCTACGCCAAACTTGGTCGCGTTGTAAACATTCCCGTTAGGGTATACTTCCTTGCCTGCGGTAGAGCATACATTGATCACCTGCCCGGATTGCCGTTCTACCATCCCCGGGGTAACCAGCCGGCTCATATAAAGCAAGCCTCTAAGGTTGGTATCGATCATTTCTTCCCAATGAGCAATATCCCCTTCGTGGATAGGGGCCAGCCCCTTCGCTTTTCCAGCGTTGTTGACCAGAAGGTCTATGTCTGCCCATTCCCCCTGTAGCTGCTGCACTGCTTCCCGGCAAGCTTCCTTGTCTCTGACATCAAAAGCCAGGGCCTGAACACGAGCCTCATAGGCCGATTCGAATTCCTGCTGTATGGCTTGCAGCCTTTCGGACCTGCGCCCTGTCAGGATGACCCGGTAGCCATGCTCCGCAAAAATCTGGGCTGTGGCTTTGCCAATGCCAGATGTAGCGCCAGTAATCAGTACCGTCTGATCAACTGTAGGCCGAGCAGGGGGAGTGGGGTATTTGAAGGCATTCAGCGCTGAACGGAGCTGCTCCAGTTCTTCCTCTTTTTCCCTGAGCGTTTGCTCTATGCTTTCTACGTCTTTTCCAACTGCCTCGTGCCTGGCTTCCAAAGGCTCCGCCGGGCTATTGGCCACCGGTGCAGCTGAAGCCGCTACTGTTTCCACCGCAAAGGCGCTGTCGTTTTCCGGAGTCTGCAGCTCGGGGTTGATCCGTACCGCTTTTTGGTAAGCGTCAGCAGCTTTCCCATACTCCCCCAGTTGATGATAGACCAATGCCATGTCATAGTAGGCAAATGGGTGGAATGCGTTCGCCTTCAATGTTTTCTTAAAATATTTGACTGCCTTTTTGGGCTTCCCGAGTTCGTCGTTCAGCAATAAGGCATACTGGTACAAGGCATCATAATTAGTTTTGTCCAGTTTGGCGGCTTCCTTAAAGTGGTGGGCTGCTGTAGTGCGCTCGCCCTCAAAGTGCGCTGCAAGTACCATCCCCAGCCTGTAATGTGCCTTAGCATGGGCTTCATCATGGCGCAGCAGCTCGCTGTAAGTGCTCCGCGCTTCTTCGAACTCGGAGGCTAGCTCCTGCAGCTCGCCCAATAAGAAAAGCGCATCAATGTGGTGAGGCTCCTGTTCAAAAATAGGCTGCAAAGTGGCTTTGGCGGCCTCATAATCATGAGAATGCTGTACCTGCATCAGCGCCAGGTGATACCGAAGCGTGCTTTCATTGGGGTGTGACTGTACGCCGCTCAACAGCAAATCCATGGCTCCTTTGGCTTGATTTGCCCTAAGCATAGCAATCGCATCTGCCATAATGGCCTCAGGTGCTGGCTCAGGTGCCCCGCTCTCGGGGCCTGTGCTTGGAAGGGGGGAAGAAGGTGGGAAAATGGTTTCGCCCGTGCGGCTTTCTTCAGCAGCTTCTTCCTGCTCCTGTTGACGTGCATACCAATCTGCACCGTCGCCAAGCTCTTCGTCCGACATACCGCCCTCTATTCCTGCTTCATCAGCAACAGCTGGCAGGCTGGCCTCCGCTTCTATTTCGTCTTCTCCAGCCAAAGGCTCAATCTCTGGCTCTTCTCCCGCAGAAGGGGCGGCGGCCCCTATTTCTTCCTCTGCTACAGGGGTCAGCTCTTCCTCATCTGCTCCGGGCGCCACCTGTTCTGGCAGGAGGTCAAGATAAGGGATGCCGCTAAGGTCAGGCTCTTCCTCATCAGGAATAGACTGGGGCGCAGAGCTGTCGTCAACTTTTTCTGTACGCTCCTGCTCAGTGGGGGCCAAAGCTTCTTCTTCTTTATGCTGGGGCAAATCTCCGGCAGAATTGACAGGGGCAAGGCTCCCTTTTAGGGCCTGCCATGTGGGGTTGTCTTCAGTGAAAATGAAAAACTGCTGGTAGGCGTTGGCCTCAAATTGCGGCCAAGACAGGTAGGTCATGCTCCTTAGCGTACGCAGGAATTCCCCTACCTCGCTGCTGACTTCCCTCATCACTTTGAGGTGGGTGTTGAAGTTGTCCTCCTCCCGCTGCGCCATATTCCTTTTCTGGCGGCGCATATCGAGGTATTTGTCTTGCCAATAGTTGATGTACTGAATAATGTCGCTGACCCGCTCGAACTCGGTAACGACTTCACTGCGCTCGCCTGTGTTCACATCTTCCTGCACGCCATTGACAATAACGGGGAGGATGTCATGGCGCTTGTCCTGCAACAGCTTTAGCCCTCGGCTCATACATTTGGCCGATTTCAGGAAATTGTCACTGATCAAGAGCAAGATGGGGTCAGATTGCTGCAAAAGCCGGTCGGCTAGGAAGTTGTTGTCCGTATCCCGGTTGCAGGAAAAAAGATGAAACCGGTAGCCCGAGGGGGCCAGGTCTTTCTGGAGCTTTTGGGCGTAGTGTTCGTTGTCTGCACAATAGGCTAGAGCAATGCTGTTGGTGCTCATGATTTAGATTTTTGGGTTTTGGGCTCCCCTTGCGGGAGCCCTGTAACAGTTATTGCAGCAAATTAGCAATGAAGGATTCAAAATCTTCACTGAATGCCTGGAAGGCTGAAGTCGCAGGGCCATTGAACCCCGTATGAATGCGTTGTACTTTATGCTCTTGGTCTAGGATAATCATAGTAGGGAATGCCCGGACTTGGCCGAGCATGGGCAATGCCTGAGCAGCTTCCGACTTGTCGTCGAACCCGGCTAGGAGGATAGGGTAGCCAGGCTGCAGGTTTTCTTGAAAGCGGCGGATTGCGTTGAAAGCCTTGTCTTTTTCCCGGTAACGCTCAAAGGCGAGCCCTACGACTTCTAGCGGGTACTCCGGGTGCTGCTCCAGGAATGCCTTCAAGAACAGCGCCTCATCCCGGCAGTTGGGGCACCAAGTGCCTAGGAGTTGGACAATGACTGCCTTCCCTTGAAATCGGGGGTTGTCCAGCGAGAGCACTTTGCCGTCTGGGCCGGGGAATGAAAAGTCAATAGACTCATATCCAGGCTTGAGGAGCGTGAGCTCGTCCGGGTCGGTAAGAGCAGCTCCCTCATCCTTTTTAGCAGTCCATAGCGTGCGGTAATGCTTGCCAGACCTGAAAGAGCCAAGAAGGGAACCATCCTCTTGAATCCTCGCCTCGAACAAGAAAGCATGAGCGCCGTCAAAACAGCTCAAATAGACTTTATTGTCCTGCACCGTGCCCTCCAAAAAGCGGTAATCCCCCGTTTCTGTCAGGAAAGTCCCCGTAAGGTGGTTCCCATCTTGTGCCAGCTCTGCGACAGCAGGGTAGGGGGCTTCGTCCTTGCTCTCCACCGCAAAGGTGGCCGCCCATTTGCCGCTAAGGTCGGCTGCAGGGGTTTTCCGTAAGGTCGTAAAGCGGTGGCCTTTGCCATGCTGCGCAACGAAGGGGATGCTATAGGCTTCGCCCCGGTTGTTGACTACCCATTCGCCCTCCATGATGTTTTCCTCATAAATTGCCCGCAGATAGGAATCATAAACTGGGAAATTGATGACGATGGTATCCTTTGCGGTAGCCCGGTCCAGCCCTATCGTGATATCTTTTACTACTATCCTTTCCTCCCCGTTCATGATTTCAAGATGGAAGGTGGTATCATCTGTGTACACGACTTCGAAATTGAAAGGCAGCTCTCCGTTGGTGACTTCTTCAAAGGAAAGCCCTAGTTTTTCGGGGAGCGGCTCCCCTTTCGGGTTGGGGGTGACCATTTTGGGCTCCAGCTCCAGCACACCGCGCCATACGCCGGGCGGGAGGCCTGAGAATCTGTTGTCGACCTCAATACAGCCTGCCTGCAACAGCAGGATAGCCAGCAAAAAAAACGCAGCAGGCTGCAAAAATGAACTCAGCTTAACTTTCATCTTCGTTTTCTATCCGGTTAGTTCAGTAAAAAGCTCAACAGCAGCGCCAAGGCCCCTGCTTGTCTACCTTCTAACCCTATTCACCATATTCTGGTTATCCGTTATACCTCTTTTTTGCCCAAAAGATGCAGATGAGGGCCAGATTTCTCCAGCCTGCAGTTAGCCTTTAGCTCCTTTGAAGGCATCTTCCTTGCGTTGGAAGAGGATATTGAAAGAAGTGAGGCTGCCATAAATCCTGGTAATGTACTGCTGCAGATTGACCTTTTCTTCGTCAGACAGGGCACTGCTGTTGATACGCTGCTCCATGACCCTCAGCCGGTCTCTCACCATGACGATTTTGTGAAAGAAGCTTTCAATGGGCATTTCCTTTTCCTTGAGCCCTTCTTCTCCAGGGCGCAAGACGAGCGTACCGCCTTCCCACTTGTAGCCAAGGGGCACAGCCTCCTCGAGCGCATTGAAGTTCCTCAGGATCTTGATCAGCGATTCCTCAGCCGCCGAATAGGACACGGCCTCGCTAGCCGGGAGGGCCTCCATGACCTCCCATTTGTCATAGGCCTTCCCTACCTGCTTAATGCCGTAGGTGATAAAACAAACATCGTAGGCTTCTTTGTGCAGCCTGATGACCACACCGTCTCCGAAAGCCGGGTGCTTCACCCGGGAGCCTACACCAAGCCATTGGCTATCTTCCATCTGCAGACCTTGATTTTATTGGTTTATCCTAATATTATTTTACAGCTCCAGCGCCCCGGGCGCTTTTACATCCAGTTCGTTTTCGCTCTTTGCGATCAGCGTGGATACGGTGGCGTCACCGGTCACGTTCACTACGGTCCTGCACATGTCCAGTATGCGGTCTACCGGAAATACGATGGCGATCCACGCAGGGTTGAGCCCAACAGACTGCAATACGACAATCATCATGACCAGCCCTGCGCTGGGCACCGCTGCTGAGCCGATAGAAGCTAACGTAGCGGTAAGCACAATCGTGACCTGCTGCCCAAGCGTCAGATCGACCAAGTGCATCTGTGCCAGAAAAACGACTGCGACAGCCTGGTATAGGCTGGTCCCGTCCATGTTGACAGTAGCCCCGATGGGGAGGACGAAGTTGGTGACGTTCTGAGAGACGCCGATATTGTCCCTTACACATTCCATCGTGACAGGCAGGGTGGCGGCACTTGAGCTGGTGGAAAAAGCCAGGAATTGCGCCGGGCTGATCCTGCGGAAGAAACCGCCATAGCTTATTTTGCGGACCAAGATGGAAATCAGGGCAGGGTAGAACACAAAAACCATAAACGCCAAGCCCAGGAAAACGACCACCGAGTAGCTCAACAGCCCTTTGAATATCTCAATGACCTCCGCAGGGGTGCTTGCCATTTTAGAAATCACCCCTGCCATGAGGGCGAACACAAAGAAGGGCGCCGCTTCCATAACGACCTCTACCATTTTTAGGAAGACCTCATTGACGCTATCTACCAGCTCTCGCACCGGCTGGGCTTTTGCGGCGGGGATCAGCAACAACATCACCCCAAAAAATATCCCAAAGAAAATGATTTGCAGCATCCTGCCGCTATCGGTAAGGGCAGCGAAGATGTTGTCCGGTACAAAGTCTACTAAAAACTGCATTGGGCCTGCCTCTTTGAACTGCTCTGCCGCTTTCATCCGCTCCTCTACCGACTGATTGTTGAGCTCCGCAGCCATCGCGCTTTCTGCCTCTTCTACGAGGTCGGCATATTCAGGCATTGAGAGGTAGCGCTGCCCGTCCAAAATACGGCCGCCAGGCGTGCTCTCGGCCCACAGCTCGTATTTCAGCCGGTTTTTGACACGCTGCCCTTCATCGATGTAGCCGCCGGGCTGTAAGAGGTTGACCACAACCAGCCCCACCGTTACAGCGGCTACCGTAGTCACTACGTAAGCTACGAGCGTTTTGGCCCCCATCCGGCCGAGCTTCGAAGGGTCGGGAAGGCCCGCTACCCCGCCGATGATAGAAAAGAGCACTAAAGGCACCGCAATGAATTTTAGCAGCCGGATAAAAATGACGCCGAACGGGTCGATCCAGTCTTTGGTGAATTCATTCCAGCCGAGCGCACTAGAAACCAGCGAATAGATAATGCCAGCAACGAGGCCTATGATGATTTTCCAGTGAAGCGGTAGATTTTTTATCATCGTAGTGTAAGGTCAGTTTGGTGCAGCCCCCAAAATAGAGAAATATTGTTTAGCTGAATAAAAAATTGGCTAAGTTTGCCGCATGAGCGAAAACAACAATCTCTTCCTTAGGGCGGCACGTGGCGAAGCCGTAGAGCGGCCGCCGGTGTGGCTGATGCGGCAGGCCGGGCGCATCCTTCCTCAGTACCGGGCAATTCGCGAACGCCTGTCAGGCTTCAAAGAGCTGGTGGAAACTCCTGAGCTCGCAGCAGAGGTCACGATACAGCCTGTAGACGAATTGGGCGTAGATGCAGCGATCATTTTTTCGGACATCCTCGTTATCCCCGAAGCGATGGGGCTGACCTATGAAATGGTCGAAAAACGGGGGCCGCTGTTCCCGGAAGTTATCCGTTCTCATGCCGATGTAGACCAGCTTAGGGAAGGGGAGGCCGCTGCTCAGGAGCTTCGTTATGTTTACGATGCAGTTGCTGAAACCCGTAAACAGCTAAACGGGCGCGTCCCTCTGATCGGCTTCTCCGGTGCGCCGTGGACCCTCCTCGCGTATATGGTCGAAGGGAGCGGCAGCAAAACTTTTTCCAAAGCCAAGCGCATGCTTTACCAAGATCCTGCCCTTGCGCACAAGCTGTTGGAAAAAATCACTTCTGCCATCATCGCTTACCTTAAACTCAAAGTACAAAGCGGTGCACAGCTGGTGCAGATTTTTGATTCCTGGGCGGGCATCCTCAGCCCCGGGCAGTACCGCACTTTTGCACTCCCGTACCTCCGGACGATCTGCGAAGCGGTCTCGGAAGTGCCGGTCACGGTCTTTGCCAAAGGAGCTTGGTTCGCCTTAGAAGATTTTTCTGAACTGGAATGCCAAGTCGTTGGGCTAGACTGGAACACTTCTCCCCAGCTCGCGCGAAAGTGGGTCGGCAGTGAAAAAATCCTGCAGGGCAATCTCGACCCTTGCCAGCTTTATGGCTCGCCCGAAGAGATTGCGCTAAGGGCGCACGAAATGCTGGAATCCTTTGGCCGGCAGCATATTGCCAACCTTGGGCATGGTGTGTACCCGGATACGCCGCTCGAAGGGGTAAAGGCTTTTGTGAACGCTGTGAAAGCTTACCGGTACAAATAAACCTGGGGATTTTTCCCATTTCCCGGCTTGCCGCCTTATTTTTGACCCGGTTCTACGGTCCCTAATTGGGATAATCTTGGTCATTGCAGAGGCTAAACTGGCTGCTGATCAGTTGTATAGCATCCCTATGGGCTCTGCTGCTGGCAGTCGCATCATCAAAATAACACCCTATGGGCTGGTTCAAACGCTTAAAAGACGGAATACAGACCGCTACTCGCAACAAGAAAGACACACCCGAAGGGCTGTGGTACAAATGCAAGCGGTGCAAAGAGACTTCAACCGTAAAGGAGCTGAAGGACAATTATTTCAAATGCCCGCAGTGCAATTTCCACGTCCGGATCACTTCTTATGACTACTTCGGGCTAATTTTCGACGGCCAGTACGAGGAGCTCTTCGAAAATATGGTCTCCAAAGATTTCCTGGAGTTCAAAGATCTTAAGCCTTATACGGAGCGGCTGAAAAGCGCAAAGGACAAAACAGGGCTTAAGGATGCCATCGCTGTGGCACAGGGGAAGGTCAACCGCCGCCCACTTGTCATCGCTGCCATGGATTTTAAGTTCATCGGCGGGTCAATGGGCTCAGTAGTGGGCGAAAAAATTGCCAAAGCCATAGACCACTGCATCGAGCAGCGCGTCCCTTTCCTCATGATCAGCAAATCTGGGGGCGCGCGCATGATGGAATCCGCTTTCTCGCTCATGCAAATGGCAAAAACGTCCGCAAAGCTAAGCCAGATGGCAAGCGCGAAAATCCCTTATTTCTCTCTGATGACAGACCCGACCACCGGCGGGGTCACTGCTTCTTTCGCTATGCTGGGGGATATCAACTTCGCTGAGCCTGAAGCGCTCATCGGCTTCGCAGGGCCTCGGGTCATCAAAGAAACCATCAAAAAGGAACTGCCGGATGGCTTCCAGACTTCAGAGTTCCTGCTCGAGCATGGCTTCCTCGATTTTATCGTAGACCGTAAAGATCTCAAAGAGACGCTCTCTGACCTGCTTTATTTCTTCGAAAAGCCACCGGCCAACCCTGCTGTTGAAAATGCCTGATTTTATTCAAAAAGACAAACTGCCCCTGCAAACACTCTTGCCAGGGTTTACCGCCCAAATGGTCCATACGGGACAGTTGAGCATTGCTCACGTCAATATTGAAATGGGGAGTGTGCTGCCTGAACATCAACACCCTCATGAACAGGTCACGAACATCATTGAGGGCGAGCTGGAAATGACCGTGGGAGGTGTGACTAAGCTCTGCAAGCCTGGCACTTCTATCGTGATCCCCGGGGGCACGCCCCACTCCGCTGTCGCCAAATCAGCTTGTTATGTCATTGACGTATTCTGCCCCGAACGGGAAGACTATAAGCTGTAAATGCTTCTTGCGCTACTGAATAACAAAAAGCCGGATGGGGGGTATCCTCATCCGGCTTTTTGATGCTAAGGCTGGCTTTTCCTGTGGGCACAAACCAGGTAGCCGTTTTTTCTGAGGGCCTGCCCCCTCCGCAAAGATAGGGGCCTGCCCCTGCCGCAAGGAGGGGGACCCGATGGCAGGTGCCGCTATGCTACGGGGCTCGCTGTCCGCTCGGCCCTATCGGGCTTACCCCCCTTCGCAGCGCTAGGCCAATGCCAGGCTAGTGCCTTAAGCCATAAATCTCTGATACTTAAGTTGAAGTTATTTTCCGGCTAATCAAGGCGAAGGTTCGCGACTTTAGCCCGAGCTAAAGGAGCGGTTCTTTAACGAAGAGTAGGCGGAAAAGAACGAAACTTGGGGTGGCAAGGATTTATGGCTTGAGGCACTAGAGCCCCAAAAGCATAAACGCCTGCGATATTTTGGTTCAGCCCCTTCCTATTTAAAGGGGTCAGCGAAAGCTGGGTTATTGGTGAAAGCCGTATCCGTCAGCATATTGAGGAAAGCGATCATAGCCTCCTTTTGCTCGTCCGTAAGCGTGAACGGCTGAATATTGGGGTCTTCATTGGGCACACCATGCCCTCCTTGGGCATAGCTGTCAAGCACTTCCTCCAGCGTAGCAAACCGGCCGTCGTGCATATAAGGAGCCGTCAAGGCGATATTGCGCAGGGTAGGCGCCCGGAATTTCCCATTGTCATAAATATTGCCATTAAACCCGCCAAGCCCTTTGTCTGCAAAGGCCTCAAGGCCTTCCACATCAGAGATGCCGTTATTGAAAAAGTTGTTCTCTGTAAAAAGGCTACTGCCGTGGCAGTGCGAACAGCCCGGATGCTCCTGAGTAGGCAGGGCGGTCTCTACAAAGAATAAATCGCGCCCCTCCTGCTCTAAGTCTGTTGGCCAGCCCTGCTGTTCCCAGACCACCTTGTCGAAACGGGAATTGTAGCTGATCAAGGTGCGTTCAAACTGTGCGAGCGCCTTGACAACATGCTCCCGGGTGATCTCTGAAGGGTACTCTACGCCAAATGCTTTCCGGAAATACTGAGGGTAAGCCGTATGCCTCCTGAGCTTTTCCTCTGCAACATCCCAAGACTCATCCATCTCCCGGTGGTCTTCGATCGGGATCAGGGCTTGTTCCTCAAGCGTCGCAGAGCGCCCGTCCCAGAAGAAGCCACGAGGGTTGAAAGCCAGGTTGACCAAAGGCATAGCGCTGCGCACCCCTTCCCGGTTATCTATCCCAATGCTCACTGCCGCACCATCTGTGAAGCTCAACGATTGCAGGTGGCAGGAAGCGCAGGAAATAGTACTGTCCCTCGATAATATGGGGTCGTAGAAGAGCATGCGCCCGAGCGCAATGCCCTCTTCTGTCATCGGGTTATCGGGAGGGATGATAGGGTTTGGGAACCGGTCGGGCAAATAGTCAAAGCTGTAAGCCGTGGGGTTGTATTCTCCCGTTATAGGCTGCTCTGCAGGGCAGTTGGCACAACCGTCTGGCCCAGCGGGCTCGTCATCACAGGCAGTGAAACCAAGGGCGAGGGCGAATGCCCCGAAGAAGAATATTTTTTTGTACAGCGGTATCATTGAAGCGTATTTTTTGAACGGCTATGGTACTCAACAAAAGCAGTGTCCGTAAGGGTTTTCAAAAAAGCGACTAAATCGGCTTGCTCGGATGCCGACAAGCCAAGGGGGCGGATTTTTGGATCCACATTGGGCCCGGGGTGGCCGCCGCGGTTGTAGTGCGCAACGACTTCCTCCAGGGTAGCAAACCGCCCATCGTGCATATAAGGTGCCGTCAGCGCGATATTGCGAAGGGAAGGGACTCGGAACCGGCCATTGTCGAACCGTATCCCTGTATGGCCGCCACGGCCGGCATCGGCATACTCAAAGCTACCGGATTGTTCCTGAACACCGTTGTTCATATACGTCTGATCCGTGAAAAGGGGCGGGGTATGGCAATGCCCGCACTCGCCGTCCGGCAGCTCCGCAGAGGAATCAAAGAAAATGTGCTTGCCCCGAGCTTCAGATGCGGTGAGCACAGCTTCCCCCCGCATAGCCCGGTCGTATTTGCTCTCTGCACTGATCAGGGCCCTTTGATACTGCGCAAGGGCTTCTTTGACAAGGGAAGAGTCGATGAGGGCTGAAGCCCCAAAAGCTGAGCGGAATGCTTTTTGGTAATCAGCCTGCCCCCTAAGCCGGCTGATTACCGTAGCCCAGTCCGAACCTAGCTCATTAGGGTTGTGGATGGGGTCCGAAACCTGGGCTTCAAGCCCCGGGCTGCGCCCGTCCCAGAAGAGCCCGTCGCCCGCCCAAGCCAAATTGGCAAGGGTAGGGGCGTTGCGCTGCCCTCGCCTGCCCGCTATGCCTACCGCAATGGCTTTGCCATCGGTGAAAGCCAGCTCGGGCAGATGGCAACTTCCACAGGAGACCGTGGAATCAGCCGAAAGGATGGGGTCGAAAAAGAGGCGTTTGCCTAAGTCCGCTTTAGCCACCGTAGCCTGTTCGGTTACCTCTCGGGGCAGTTTCACAAAATGCGCTGGAGCTTCCAATGCGCTTCCTTGCCCATCGACAGGCACGGATAGCTCGCCTCCGCAGCTGCCAAGTACAAGGCTGAGCAGCAGCGCATAAGCCAAAGCGCTGATATGGGCAGAGCGGGCCACAATTATCGGGTCAGGCTTAGTGCATTAGGCATGTTCTCGCCCATAAACACGGCAGCCGGTGCAGTATTGGAGTGTGCCTGCCGCACTTGGCGGAAGTCAACGTAATCGCCATTGCTGCGGATGAGCAGCTTCTCCATATCGAAGTTGAGGTTCAGCACGGCTTCCCCATCAGGGGCTATATCAATGGCCCCCGTGAATTCAATGCTGTTGTAGTTGTTGTCTCCGCCAACATGGAAAGTCAGCTTATCTTGAAAACCTCCAGAGCCGTCCAAATCTGCATTCCCTTCAAACTTGAAGAAGATGTAGCTGTTTGCATCCTCCCAGTAGTTTTGCCCTAGCGGGTGGGTCACCTCATAATCGGGCGGCACAGTAGCGTTGAGCGCTGGCGAAACGCCTACGCCAAAGCGCAGGGCGGTATAGTTGCGGGCAGGCACATCGGTCTTAACCACCTCTATGCCTGCTTCTGCATCTGCAATGGTGTAGATGTCGCCGAATTCAGCCAAGGCAACATCTAGCAGGGGCTCCGTCATTTCGGCCCCATTTTCCATATAGACCAGCTCTATGTCGGAAAGGTAAGTCTGGAACAGCTGCATTTGAAACTGCATGCCGTCTTCGTAGTCGTAGTTTTGATCGAACATCACCAAAGGCAGGCTGCCATAGGTGGCCGTAGCATTGAGGGTGATCCGCCCGGTGTCGGGCGCGGTGTTGTCATCAGTCCCTCCACAAGCAGAGAAAAGCAGAGCAGCAGACAAGGCCAGTAAAGAAAAGCGCGATAGCAATTTCATGTCAGATAGGATTTAAATAAAACAATTCACCCATATAAACGGCAGGCGCGGCTTTAGGGTTGGTACTATTTAGTCATCTTCCAGTACTATTTCGGCTATTGTAAAGGCTTCTGCTGTATTCGCGACAATTTTTTGGGCCAAAGCAGCGGGGCTGTCATTGGCTACGTCAATGCCCGATAGCCATTTGCTGTAGTCAATATTGACAAGTACCCGGAAATGGAAGCCAGGGACCTTTTCTACCATCATGTCCTGCTGCAGCGTCACGAGGTTGTCGAAAGTGCCAATACGCAAGGCGACAGGCAGGGTATCGGCGGCCGTAGTATCCCTAAAGAGCTCGATGTACTGATAGACATAACCGGAGTCTTGCCCAAAATACAGCAGGGTATCTGTTACGCCCAAAGGGTGGGCCAGGGGTATCGAATCGGCTATGGCCAGATTGGTCTGCCCATCGATGCCAATTTTGAAGCTTATACCGCTCAGCGTACCTGAGCTGCGCAGCGTCCCCATCTCGATAGCGCTCGCTGTGGCAGGGGAGGCCAAGGCAAAGTTGTCTTCGATATTGCGCTTCAAGATTTGCCCATTTGGCCCGTTGACATAAATGTCCAAACGGTCTTCCACAATCAGCCCACTGCCATCGGGCTTCAGCAGGCGCAGTTCAGATACGTAAAACGTAAACGCTCCAACCCTAAATGGCTGCCCGTTCATATCCGTATAAATGCCATCGTTCAGACGGAAGGGCAGCACGGTATCCGCTTCTGAATACAGATGCTGAAACTGTAGCCGCAGCTCCGGATAGGTACAGGTTGCGGGGTCAGCTTCGTCTGCAGAAAAGCTGTAATTGACCGCCTCTACATCCAGGCAGCCTGTTTCGGGCTCGTAGCAGCCGGTGCCGAAAGCCAAAGCCAATAAGGCCAATGCGGCTGCCAGGCGGCTAGTCGTTATTGCGTTGCTCGCGCTCATATTCCCGGACCAGTTTTTTTACGATCTCTTTTACCTGCATGGTAAATTCTTTGTTCAAAATCCAGTTGTAGTACTGCTTGTCTTTGCTCAGCGCTTCGCCCACCGGCTGCCCATTATATTTCCCAAAATTGAAGACGATAGAGCCATCTGCCTCGTACCTCATTTTCTGGGTGGCATCCGCATAACGCAGATCGTTGGTAAAATCGTGTAGGGCTTGTATGTCTTCCCTGACCGGAGTAGGGGTGACGTTGCCATCTTCATCGATATGGTCCTCTTCCCGGTAACGCTCCAGCTGCCCCATGAACACATCCACCGTGGCGCGCACATCGGCAAGTGCATCGTGTGCGTTTTCCATGTCCTTGCCGCAATAAAACTTTAGGGCTGCCCGCAGGGTCCGGGGCTCCATTTTGTAAAAAATGCGCTGCACATCGATACTCCGGCGGCGGTCCATTGAAAATGAGATGCCGACCCGCCCGAACTCTTCCATAAGCATTGGGATGTCGAAGCGGTTGGAATTGTAGCCAGCAAGGTCTGCAGAGCCGATAAAATCAAAAATTTCCTGAGCGACTTGTTGGAATGTAGGCTTGGAAGCGACGTCCTTGGGCGTGATGCCGTGCACCTGCATAGCCTCTTCGCTTATTGGCACACCGGGGTTGATGAGCATGTCAAGCTCTTGCGGAGGCCCTCCGCCCTTTGGGTACTTGATCATGCCGATCTGCACAATCCGGTCTTTTACAACGCTGAGGCCGGTGGCCTCAAGGTCTAGGAAAATAAGGTCTCTGTCGAGTGATAAGTCCATGTCAATATTTTGGTCTATTGTTGAATGATGCTAGCCAGGCCGGCCGTAAAGCGGGCATCCATGCTGCCATCTTCGGTGCTGACGATAAAATAAGCTTCTACCATGGGCATACTGCTGGCCAGTTCAAAGGCTTTGTCTGCCCCCATCGTCATAAAGGCAGTTGCCAGGGCATCGGCTTCTGTGCAGCTTGGCGCAAAAACACTGGCGCTCAGCAGGGTATTCCGCTCCGGATAGCCCGTCTTCGGGCTGATGGTATGGCTATACTTCACGCCGTTAGATTCATAAAAATTACGGTAGTTGCCGGATGTCGCCAGGGCTTGGTCCCTTAGGGGCACCGCAATTTGTATATCATCCAGCCCGGCTTGCTCTTCCGGGGTGTTGATCCCGAGCTTCCAAGGGCCGCCGCCAGGGCGCTCCCCTTTGCCCAAGGCTTCTCCTCCAATGTCGACAAGGTAATTGGAGCAGCCTTTTTCTTCCAAAAACTGCCCAATGAGGTCTACGCCATAGCCTTTCGCTATAGCGCTAAAGTCGAGCTGAATTCCCTTTTGCAACTTGCGAAGGACCGCCCCGTCATCATATACTTCGAGGGACAATTTCTCCATGCCTACTTGTGCCTTAAGGGAATCTACCAGGAAGCTGTCCACCTCAGTGACTTTACGTTTTTCGGTATACCCAAACCCCCAGTAATTGACGAGCGGCATCACCGTAGGGTCAAAGTAGCCTGCTGTCTTTTCGTAGATGCTGAGCGCTGCTTTGTAGTTGGCCAAAAAATGTGGATTGCCCCCCTTTTTCGCTGCCCCAGTGACGGGATCGACAGATAGCTCCAATAGGCTGTCTGCCTGATTGAAGCGGGAGATGGTCGATTGGGGGATGTAGGTGGAGACTTCCAGGTTGAGCGCCCTGAGGAGGGAGTCGAGGCTAGCCTGTACCCCAAGGGTATCTTTTAGGCCGGCAGTCACTCGGTAGTAAGTCCCCATCGTCTCGCCCTGAAACACCGGGTATCCCTCGTGGACAGGGGCCGGCCCGCCACAAGCTGCCATCAGGGCCATCAAAAGGAGGGCTGCGCCCGTACGTATCATTGACATAGGTGCTGTATTTTTTAAATTCCTGCTAAAACAGTTTTTGCATGCGGCTGTCTAAGGCATATTGCCCGCCCCCAGCGATCATCAAGCAAATGAAAGGGACGAGGTAGAGCAGTGCGCCCTCGATGTCGGAGAAAGGGTCGCCCCAGTGTGCTTTGAATATGGCGACCAGCATAGTGAAAACCAGAGGCGCGGCCGCCAAGCGGGTGAAGAGGCCTAAGATGAGCAGGGCTGCACAGATGAGCTCTGCGAAAACAGCCAGCCCTAGGGATATTTCGGGCCCCAGGCCCATGAAATCCATAAACCGGATCTCTTCTCCTCCGGTCAGCCTTAAGAACTTGGGCCAGCCATGCCCGATGATCATGCTTGCACCAAAGGTGACGCGCAGCAGCAGCAGTACAAGGTCTTGTGAGCGTTGATGGGTTGCCATTGGGTCTGTTTTTTGATTGGGCCAAAGTTAGGGTTCCGTTCGGCTTATTCGGAATATAGCTAAAGGATTCTTTGCAAGCAGCAGGCTTTTGGCTGGCCAGCCGACCTTTCCCGTTGGCCGTATTGTTTTGTCTATAGGTCAGCTTTTGCCTACCTTGAGGGGTAATTCTTTTGGAACAAACCATACTGACATGATCTACCCGATCACCTTTCTGGCTACTGCAGCTGCACTCGTCTCCTGGTTCCTTTACCGCTACCGGGAGCCTGCCGGGCAACGTCTGCAGTACCTGTTTTTTAGCGCTTTGGGCAGCTACCTTCTGACGGTACTGCTTTCGGGTGCCGGCGCCGGGCAAATGCTATGGGCGCTCTTCCGCGATTTCTCCGTACTCGCTGCTGTAGGGGCTGCAGCTATGGCTTCCGCCCATAAGCGCTCTTGGTTTATAGCCGGCTCGATCGCCCTTTCTGCTGGGCTGCTGGGCTATGCGGGCATGGTAATGCCACAATCCCTTTCCACAACAGTGCAGATGCCGGCTTATGATGCAGAAGCAGAGCTCCTGCTCGAATTAGGGGAGGGGGCGGATGCCGCTGCCCTTGATGCAATCGCCTTCAAATACGGGCTTTCTTTTTCGCCTGCTTTTGCCCCACAGCACGCAGCAGTTACCGAACTGGACGATTACCTTGCAGTGGATATCCCAAGGGGGCAGCTCCATAAAATCGAAGACATCATTGAAGGGCTGCAGAGCATACCCGAAGTAGATTGGGTGGAGCCCAATGAAGTGGTGCAGATCGCGCCGCTGCCCGGCGGGCAGCGCAAAAGCCCGCGCCAGGTTTATGGAGTGGACGACCCCGGCCTGGAGCAGCAGTGGGGCTTTGATGCCATGGCTGTCAACGAGCTCTACGAGCTGTTGCGGAAGGATGCCCCAAAAGCCAAACAGACGGCACTGATCGCCATTTTGGATACTGGCGTAGACGCTGCGCACGAAGACCTGGAAGGGCAGTACCGTTCACTCGACCCTGCCGATGACAACGACCCCCGTGGGCACGGCACCCACTGTGCAGGCATCGCAGCTGCAGTGACCGATAACGGGCTGGGCGTGGCTTCTTTCAGCCTGGGCGGCCAGTATGTGGCCGTGACCAGCGTGAAAGTCTTGAACGCGGCCGGCATGGGCACCCAAAGGTCAATAATCGCTGGCATGATAAAAGCAGCGGATGCTGGCGCAGACGTCATCTCTATGTCCCTTGGCGGGCCCTCCAGCCAAGCCAAAGAACGGGCATACCGCAAAGCAGTAGACTATGCACTGGAAAGCGGGGCCATCATCGTCGTGGCAGCAGGCAACAGCAACCGGGATGCCCGCAAATTTGTGCCTGCCAACCTCCCAGGGGTCATTACTGTCAGCGCGATAGGCCCAAACCTTGACCGGGCTGTTTTCTCTAATGAGGTTAGCGGGCTGTCCCGGGGCATTGCCGCTCCCGGCGTAGATATTTACTCGACGGTGCCGAATAACAATTATGCCAGCTACAACGGGACCTCTATGGCTACCCCTTACGTGGCCGGGCTGCTCGGGCTTTTAAAAAGCCTAGAGCCTGACTTGGGCCACGAGGAAGCCTACGAACTGCTCAAAAGCACCGGCAAAGAGACCCGGCAAACCAAAGAGACCGGAAGGTTGATACAGCCCGCCGCCGCTGTGAAAAAACTCATCTCTGCCCAGCAATAACCGCCGCCTATGAAAACGCTGTTTTATTGGGCTTCAATTGCCCTCGCCCCTTTCATCTTAGGAGGCTGCCAACCTGAGATGGAGCTCAGCTCCGTTGACCCGGTCAACTGGTCCCGCCGCAAAGCTCAGCCCCCCGCCGCTGACAGCCTGTCCTGGGCAGAAGCCTACCTGCCGGTTTATTCACAGATCTATGTGCGTACCGAAAGGATGACCTATGACCTCACCGTCACCGTGAGCATGCGCAACATCAACCCTTCAGACAGCATCTACCTGGGCTATGCCCGTTACTATGACACTCATGGGGAGCTGATCCGGACCTATTTCGACACCCCCATCTATCTCGCACCCCTGGAAACGGTAGAGATTGTCATTGACGACACAGACCGGGATGGGGGCACCGGCGCCAATTTCCTCTTCAGCTGGCTGGCCCCGGATGCGCACCCGCCCCTTGTCGAAGCGGTCATGATCTCCGCCTCTGGGCAGCAGGGCATTTCTTTCTTAACCCGGAGCGTAGACCTTTAACCCGCTGCCGAAAATTGTAACTTTGCCGAAAACGAACTATGGCGAAGCTAAGGATGAACCATCAGCGCAATGGAAAGGGCAGCAGCGGCACGGCGGTCCGGGTAGGCATATTCGGAGCACTGATTGCAGGGCTTTTCTTTCTGTTCAACCTCTTTTCCGGAGGAGCTTTCGAACCAGTGCCCCCAGAAGCAGAAGACCGCTATTACCTGCCGGCTGGGGGGAGCGGCCAGGTGGTACATCATAAAGGGTTTTCCCTATCTTACAGTGAAGCCCATGAACAGGCCGAGTGGGCCGCTTACAAACTGACAAGGGAAGAGCTCGCACAGCCTTGGGTAGACCGCACAGATGATTTCCGCGCCGACCCGGCCATTCAGACTTCCTCCGCCTTGCCCGAAGACTACCGGGGCACAGGCTATGACCGGGGGCACCTCGTTCCGGCAGCCGACCGCGCCTACAGCAAAGCTGCTATGTCTGAGACTTTCCTAATGAGCAATATTTCCCCTCAGGCCCGCCAGTTTAATGGAGGGATATGGCGGGAGCTGGAGGAACTGGCCAGAGAATGGGCTAAAGCCTCGGGCACCCTCTATGTGGTGACCGGGCCACTGCTCAAGATGGCGCCCAAAGGTGCGCTCGGCAGCAACGAAGTGACCATACCTGGCGGGTTCTTTAAGGTCTTGCTAGACATTGAAGAGCCCGGGCTGAGGGGCATCGGTTTCGTACTGCCCAACTCCATTAGCTATGACCCCTTATACAAATACGCAGCTTCTATTGACGAAGTAGAAGAAATGACCGGGCTCGACTTCTTCAAAGGGTTTATGCCACCTGAGCTCGAAGCGGAGCTCGAGGCCAATGCCGATGTCGATCTTTGGCCGTTCAGCAAAAAGAAGTTCGAGAAACGCCTCGAAGACTGGAACCTCCGGGAATAGCCTGCCGGTAGCTCCTAGCAACATAGTGATAGCCCCTTTTTTCTTACTTTAGGGCCAATATTTCTGAAAAACCAATATAAAATGGCTGACCAAAACGCTTTCCTGGAGACGATTAGCCAGGGGTACTCTTTTAAAGGCCCTAGCATTGTACTGGGCGGGGCCATGCTCGGCAAGGAATGCCAGACTGGGCACCTTGTGCGCATACCGCTAAAAACGGTAAACCGCCACGGCCTGATTGCCGGGGCTACAGGGTCTGGCAAAACCAAAACGCTACAGATCATCGCTGAGCAGCTTTCTCAGGCAGGGGTCCCTTCTTTATTGATGGACGTAAAAGGCGACCTGAGCGGCATTGCGGTAGCAAGCAAGGGCCACCCCAAAATTGATGAGCGCCACGAGGCAATCGGCTACCCGTTTGAAGCCGGCAGCAGCCCCGTCGAGTTCTTGACTTTGTCTGATGAGCCGGGCCTCAGGCTTAGGGCCACTGTGCACGAATTCGGGCCTGTCCTTTTTTCCAAAATGCTAGGCCTCAACGATACGCAGGCTGGCATCATCGCGGTCTTGTTCAAGTACTGTGATGATGAGCAGCTGCCCTTGCTAGACTTAGCGGACCTGAAAAAGGTGCTGCAATATGCCATCAATGAGGGCAAAGAAGAGATGGAAGGGCGGTACGGGCGCATCTCGTCAGCTTCTGTTGGCGCCATTATGCGCCGGATCATCGAGCTGGAACAGCAGGGTGCAGAACGCTTCTTTGGCGAACGCTCTTTTGATGTAGATGATCTGTGCCGGGTTGATGCCGAGGGCAGGGGGATCGTCTCTGTCCTCCGCCTCACTGATATACAAGACCGCCCCAAGCTTTTCTCTACCTTCATGCTGCAGGTCTTGGCCGAAATCTATGCCAACTTCCCTGAGGAAGGCGACTTGGACCGGCCCAAGCTCGTGCTTTTTATTGATGAAGCCCATCTGGTTTTTGAAGAAGCTTCGGATGCCCTCCTAGACCAGATAGAGGTCATCGTCAAGCTCATCCGCTCCAAAGGTGTGGGGCTTTTCTTTGTGACCCAAAACCCTGCTGATATCCCGGAGGATGTCCTCGGGCAATTGGGCATGAAGGTGCAGCATGCCCTGCGCGCTTTTACGGCCAAAGACCGGAAAGCCATTAAGCTAGCGGCACAAAACTATCCGGACTCCGCCTTTTATGACGTAGCCGCGCTTGTGACCGAGCTTGGGATAGGGGAAGCGCTGTTCACCGCCCTCAATGAGAAGGGCATTCCCACTCCATTGGTGCATACCATGCTGCGGGCGCCCCAATCGAGGATGGATGTGCTGACGGCAGATGAGCTGAACGGTTTTGTGGGCCGTTCCCGCATCGCAGCCCGCTACAACGAACAGGTCAACCGGGAGAGCGCCGAAGAGATGCTCGCCAAAAAGATTGCACTGGCACAGGAAGCGGAGCAGCAGGCAGAGCTGAAAGCTCAACAGGAAAAAGCAGAGAAGGTTAGCTCCCGCAGAAGGCAGCAGGCAGAGCCAAGCACTTTTGAGCAAATCCTGAACAGCCCAACAACCCGCCAAATCGGGCGGACAGTGGCCCGGGAGCTGACCCGGGGGCTGCTTGGCGTACTGGGCATTACCAAACGCCGGCGTTAAGGGGGGCGCTCACGATAAAGGGGCAGGTGCGGACACCTGCCCCTTTATGTTCAGAAGCACAATTGGGAGGCCAGAGCTGCAGCTTATTTGTCACGGATAAGGCGGGGCTCAAACTGTTTCTGATAAATGGACCACGGTGTATTTTTGTAGTGGTCCTCTGCAAAATAAGTAAGGATGCGCTCGAACTCCTCTGGCGACTTGTACCCAACTATGGATTGGAGGAGGTTGCCTTCCTCATCTATAAAAACCACGGAAGGGAAGCTCATCCGGCCGCGCAGCAGCTCTGCCGCAAACTCATGGTACCCCCGCTTGCCAGAAGCGACGTATCCGTAAGTCTTTTCTTTATAAGTAATGGGCGCTTTGCGCTCCGCATCGAAACGGACCGGGTAGAAGTTCGCGTTGATGTATTCAGCTATGCCCGGTGCATTGAAGGTCTGCTGATCCATGCGTTTGCACCAGCCGCACCAATCCGTGTAAATATTAAAGAGGGTCTTCTTTTGGCTGTCCCCAACTTGATCGGCGACTTCCTCCCAGGTCATCCACTCGATGTCCTCTACGGTGGAATCGGCAATCGGCCCAGGCAGGAAGGCCAGGCTGGAGAAAATCGCAGCAGCAGTGGATATTGCACGAAACCAGTTCTTCATAAGTCGTTTTTACGGTGACTAAAGTAACAACAAACCAACGAAATAACGAAGGCTCAGGTGGAGCCGGTGGAGGGTTTTAAACTAAGTTTAACGAATAGGGCCCACCGGGCCATCTATGGCCGGAAGTACTGTGCAATATGGTCAGGGCCCAACTGGGCTTCGAAGGCGGGCGCTGTGCCTATTTCGGGCGCTTTCAGCCCTTGCCCCAAGTAGTTTTCCTGGCTGCTGAGGGCCAGCGCTTCATCCCAAAGCCCAAGGCCCAGCAGCTCGGCCAAGAGAGCAGCGCCCCCCTCCACCATAACGCTAGAGATTTTGGCTTCAGCAAGCCGGCGCAAGACCTGAGGGGCATAGCCTGCACCTTCTTCCAACCGGATGACTTCAACCCCTGTTGAGCGCCCGCGCCATTCTATATTTTCAGCAGCATGGGTAAAGAGGAGGGTCCGGCTGCTCCCGTCAAAAATGTTCAGCTCTTGAGGCAGGGACAAATCCCGGTCGTACACCACGCGGACAGGGGAGGGGCCATAGTAGAAGCGGTTGTTAAGGCGCGGGTTGTCCGTGCGCGCTGTTTGGGCCCCTACCCAGATCGCAGGGTGCTCGCTCCGCCATTTGTGCACCAGGCGCTTGGCCAACGGCCCGCTTAGCCATTGTTGCCGTTTGGGCAGTGGCGCTAAAAAGCCATCTGCGGATTGGGCATATTTCAACAAAACATAAGGCCGCTGCAGGGCCACGAAGGTATTCCTGGCCGCGCTCAGCCGCTGCCCTTCCTGGGCCAGCACACCCGTTACGACTTCTACCCCGGCTGCCCGGAGCCGCTCCAGCCCAGAGCCTTGTACCCCGGGGGTGAGGTCGGTACTACTGACCACTACCCGGCTGAACCCTTCCTTGAGGACGAGGTCGGTACAAGGAGGGGTATTGCCATAGATATTGCAGGGCTCTAGAGATACATAAAGGGTAGATGCAGGCAGGAGTGCGCGGTCTGCAGGACTGACGCTCCTTACTGCGTTCACTTCGGCGTGGGCTTGCCCGTAGGCTTGGTGATAACCCTCCCCCAAAATCCGCCCCTGATGGCAGATAACGGCCCCTACCATAGGGTTGGGCGCTGTGGAGCCGGCGCCCAAGCGTGCCAGCTCAAAACAGCGGCGCATAAAAAGCTCATCGGAAAGCCGCATCACAGTTTGGGTTTGACGGCCCGGGTCATCTCCCTTTTGCCGGGTGGCCCGGGAAGGGCTTCAATGGTAAAGCCCAGCCCTTTCAGGCAGCGCTTCACAGCACCTTTCGCACAATAGGTGACCAGGCGCCCGCCAGGCTTTAAAGCTTGGTACATACGCCCCAGTACTTCTTCGCCCCAAAGCTCCGGTTGTGCATTGGGCGCAAAAGCATCAAAATAAATTACATCGAACTTCGGCGCGGAGGCAAAGGCTTCGAAGCGGGCCTGCTGCTTTTCGAAAGTGAAATAATGGCTGAGCGCTGAAGGCTTGCCCCAAGGCATTTCGTGTATTGCGGCGAACAGCTCAGCTGCGCTTTCGCCAAGTACGGCTGGATAATTCAAGGATTTGGCTTGCTCTGGGGCGATAGGGTAAGCCTCGAGCCCAAGGTAGTATACTTTGCGCTTTTGGGCGGCAGCTTCCAAACCCGTGAGCAGGGCATTCAGCCCGGTGCCCAGCCCGGTCTCCAGGACAGCTACTTCCTCTGCCCCGGAAAGGAAAAGCGGGTAGAGGCCTGCCTCAAGGAAAACGTGCCTCGATTCCTGCACCGCACCATACTTAGAATGATAGCTGACACCATATTGGGTTGAAAAAATGGAGTGTGACCCATCGCTTGTCTCGAAGATTCCGCTTTCCTGCATTTTGATTCCAAAGTTTGGTCTGAAAAGCCAACTGCCGCAGCGCCCGCCAACCGCAAGGCTATGCCATCAGGCATTGACGGCTTCCTCAATCTGCTCTGCGCTGATGCCCATATGGGATGCTTCGTACACACATCGGCCCTCCCGGATAACCAGGACTTGTGGGGACTCATGCCGCACCCCGTACTCGAGGGCTATGGCATTGGAAAGGTCACGGTAGGCAATAAGGTCAAGGAAATAAGGCAGCACATCGCTCTCCGGAAGCTTCCAGCCTTTGTCCAAACGGTTCTTGGCCAATGCACTGATGCTGCAGCGGGTGCTGTGCTTGAATATGACACATGGAGTGTCCTCTGAATGTCGCTTGATCGCTGCCAGCTTCTCTCGGCTGTCGAGCGGTATCCAATTGATGTTTGCCATTTAGAAAATCAGGTTGAAGACGTGTGCAACAGTTGTAACAACTGAAGACAACGCTTCATCGGCAGAAAAGTTGGAAGGGCAGCCATAACCGCGGTTGCAGGATGACAGCGCGATAGCGGAAAGGAATGCGATAGCCGTAGCGGTGTTGCGGGATATTTTTTTCATCACGTTTCTTAGTTTAGGGGCCTTCTTTGGTTTTGTCCGGGCTGAAAACGGAACACGGGCGAGCCGTATTATGTTCTGCCGCAAAAATAGCAAAAAATAAGTAACCCTGCGCCCTGCCAAATCTTCGGTGGCCCGCTCCTTTAGCACCAATACATTTCATGCCCGGCGGGCACGCCAAGGTTGGGCGGAGATTGGGCTGTGCCTTGTAGGCCGTAAGAATGGGGCCTGCACCTGCCGTGAGGGCAGGTGCCGCTATGCTCCGGGGCTCGCTGTCCGCTCGGCCCCTCGCCCTACAGGCGTCGGGTCTGGCCTTCGGCCACCCCTTCGCAGCGCTAGGCCAATGCCAGGCTATAATCTGACAACTTAGGATTTTTGAAAATATGACGCTGCTATTTTTTCGGCTATCGAGACAAAAAACGTAGGCATAGCCTACACGAAGCGTGGGGATAAGGGGCTCCACGATGAAGTCGGCGAGGCTTTTTGGCGAAGAGAGACGGAAAAAGAGCAAGTCAGAATTCATAAATTCTGGGTTGTCAGGCTATAAAGCCCAAAAGCATAAACGCCTGCGACATTTTGGTTTACGCCCTTGACAAACTAGACCACGGTCTGGTTGTTATTACGGTCATATTGGTTATTTTTGCAAACCCTATGGGGCGGCTTCGGGTTGGCCCCAGCCAATCAGATAGGAAAAGCGCTACAGGAACTGGAAGCTGCCGAGCGGCGAACAACCTGCGCTTTTCGAAACAAAAACATACCCTTGCCTCTACCGGCACAGCTGGAAAGAGGCGTTTAAAAACAAAAAAGAAACATGGCAAGAAAACTGGCACTCCGCGATGCACTGAACGAGGCAATGTCTGAGGAAATGCGCCGAGATGAAACGGTGTTCCTCATGGGAGAGGAAGTAGCAGAATACAACGGCGCTTACAAAGTCAGTAAAGGCATGCTCGATGAGTTTGGCCCGAAGCGCGTGATCGACACCCCAATCGCAGAACTTGGTTTTGCCGGTATAGGCGTAGGGGCCGCAATGAACGGCTTGCGCCCGATCGTTGAGTTCATGACCTGGAACTTCGCAGTACTCGCCTTTGACCAAATCGTGAACAACGCGGCCAAGACGCTTTCACAATCTGCTGGAGAGTTTCAGTGCCCCATCGTTTTCCGTGGCCCTTCAGGCAGTGCGGGCCAGCTCGCACAGCAGCACTCTCAGACTTTCGAAAGCTGGATGGCGAATGTGCCTGGCCTCAAGGTCATCTCCTGCGTTGACCCTGCGGATGCCAAGGGGCTTCTCAAAGCTGCAATCCGGGACAACGACCCGGTCTGCATGATGGAGTCTGAAATGATGTACGGCTATGAGGCTGAAGTGCCGGAAGGGGAGTACCTGGTAGAGATCGGGAAAGCGGCAGTACGCCGTGAAGGCACCGATATCACACTGGTGACTTTCAATAAAATGATCTTCCCTACTTTGGAAGCTGCCGAGCTGTTGGCCAAGGAAGGCATTTCTGCTGAAGTGATCGACCTGCGGACCATCCGCCCGCTAGACCATAAGGCCCTGGTCGATTCTGTCAAAAAGACCAACCGAATGGTAGTCATTGATGAGTCTTGGCCTTTTGCTGGCGTTTCTGCTGAAATTGCTTACGAAATCCAGAAATACGCATTTGATTATCTCGATGCACCTGTGACCCGGGTAAATGCAGCGGACACCTCCCTGCCTTATGCGCCTACCTTGGTAGAGGCTTACCTGCCCAATGCGGCAAAGATCGTCGAGGCGGCTAAAGAGACGCTCTACCTCAACGCTTAGCCGTCTGGGCACATTTGCACAATAGGAAGCTGGCTCCAATCGGTTGTGGGGCCAGCTTTCGTATTTCATCACTACAGGCTTCTCCCCCTGGCCAATCTTGACAAGTGGACCTCTTGACCTCCCTGCTCGACAGCTACTCCTGGCAACAGTGGTCGGTGCTTTTTGCTTGCGCATTCCTTATCGGGATGGGGAAAGCCGGTATAAAAGGCTTGGGCATGTTTGTAGTGCCCCTGATGGCTGCTACCTTCGGCGGCAAGCCATCGGTCGGGCTTGTCTTGCCTATGCTCTCTATGGCAGATGTGTTCGCGGTGAACTATTACAGCCGGCATGCAGAGTGGGCATACATCAAGCGGCTGCTCCCTGCCGCAGTATTGGGTGTGGGCGTAGCCATTGTAGTGGGGCAGCTCGTGGCCGACAGTTCCTTCACCGGGCTGATTGCGGTCATTATCATTGGCAGCCTCGCCCTGCTGCTGCTGCAAGAAAATGCCTCCTTTTCCAAAATGCTTTCCGGGCACTGGCTCGGTGGGGCTGTCTTTGGGGCTATGGGGGGCTTTGCCACGATGATCGGCAATGCTGCGGGGCCTATCATGGCAGTCTACCTACTGTCTACCCGCATCCCCAAAAATGCCTTCATAGGTACTGCGGCCTGGTTCTTCCTGCTTATCAACCTTTTTAAAATCCCTTTCCACATCTGGGTCTGGCAGACCATCAACTGGCACAGCTTCCTGGCAGACCTCATTGCCCTGCCTGCTATTTTGCTCGGAGTCTTTACGGGCATCCGCCTCGTCCGCCTGATACCAGAAACCGCCTTCCGCTACTTTGTCATTGGGATCACTTTTATCATTTGCATCAAAATCCTTTGGGGGCTCAGCGCGTAAAATTGCCTAGTGTGACCTGATTCACCAACAAAATGCCAAGCCTGAGGCATTTTTGCAAAAAACAGTTACACACCATGCGTCACTACTGCACCCAAATGGGCATAGCAGCCCTGTTGCTGCTTTTCGCCCTGCCCAGCTTTGCCCAGCACGATGATGGCCAGGCCGAAGCGCAGGGCCACAACCAAAAGATCATCAACCGGCACAGCATTTTCCCGCACCTGCGAGCTGCAGCTTTTATCAGCCACACTTTCATCCCGGGCGTAGCTGAAGGCAGCCGTTTTGCCATCCCTTCTTATGGGCTAGATATTGAGTATTGGTTCGATGAAACTTGGGGGGTGGGGCTTCACAATGACATCGAGCTGGAATCATTCATTATCGAAGGAGAACAAGAAGAATTCCTAGAGCGCGATTTCCCCCTTGTCTCTTCCCTCGACCTCTTGTTCAAACCTTGGAAGGGCCTGGCTTTTCAAATAGGGCCAGGGGTGGAGATCGACAAACATGAAACCTTCTTGCTGTTCAGGCTTGGGGTAGAATACGAAATAGAGCTAGGCCACCACTGGGACCTGTACCCTACTTTCTTTTACGATACCCGCGAGGATTCGTATACTACCTTTTCTATCGGCCTTGGGGTTGGCAAAAGGTTCTGAGCGATTAAAAAAAAGTGTAGCCCGCTGCCGAAACAGCTGGGCTACACCCAAAAAAACAGTTACATCTTTGTGCAAGCTTGCAAAAAACAGCCTTGCCCTGCTCCCTCGTGCGCCGGGGGAGCTAATACTGCCGGGAAGGCATTTAAAGCTAATGCCAAAACAAAGATTTTGTCGACTTTTTGAAAAAAAAATGGCAAGTCCCGTTTTTTTCCCGTAACCTTGCACCAGATAAAATTAAGCCCAAGGCTAATCAGATTCCTATCCGGTTTTTCTCCTTATCCTTTCCCTTAGTTTTTTCGTTTTACTTTTTACTCGCTCTGCCCGCAATACGGGGAGGGCAAAATTCTTTCTTATGAATATTTTTGTTGCAAGACTGAACTACGACACCCAAGAAAATGATCTCCAATACGCATTTGAGGAGTTCGGAGCCGTAGATTCTG
Source organism: Phaeodactylibacter luteus (assembly GCF_007993045.1). Taxonomy (GTDB): domain Bacteria; phylum Bacteroidota; class Bacteroidia; order Chitinophagales; family Saprospiraceae; genus Phaeodactylibacter; species Phaeodactylibacter luteus. The sequence goes on along the minus strand of NZ_VOOR01000002.1, from coordinate 76,230 downwards.
TAAAAATCATCATGGACAAAATGACAGGCCGCTCAAAAGGTTTCGGCTTTGTTGAAATGCCTAACGATGATGAAGCCCGTGCAGCTATCAAAGGCTTGGACAACGTCGAGCTTGATGGCCGTACAATTGTTGTGAAAGAAGCGGAACCACGCGAAAACCGCGGTGGCGGTGGCGGCGGCGGTGGCCGTGGCGGTTTCAGCAGAAGGTATTAAGATAAGCGCCTTTAGGCGCTAAATGATACACGCAATTATGAAAAGCCTTGGGGGTTCTCCCAAGGCTTTTCTCGTTGGTGCCGGCTGGGAAAAGCCTGGGCTTAAACGCGCGTAGCCTTGAGCTCCATAGTGGCAACGGACTAGCGCTGCGGAGGGGTGGAAGCCCGGAAGGGCCGAGCGGACAGCGAGCCCCGTAGCATAGCGACCCCTGCTGCGAGGCAGGGGTAGGCCCCACCAACAATACCTGTCTGCCTGCCCGCTCGGAGCGTATTGGATAGTGGCCTATTGGACTGCGAGCGCTACCTTTAGAATGTGGCAAAGGCCGGATGATATAAAGGGGAAAGCAGTAGGGTGGGGAGCGGAAGGAAGATGGGCAGGGGCAAAAAAAAAGGCCACCTTATAATAAGGTGACCTTTAAATGTCGGGGCGGCAGGATTCGAACCTGCGGCCCCCTGCTCCCAAAGCAGGTGCGCTAACCGGACTGCGCTACGCCCCGAAACTCTTCCACATTCTCATGGAATTGTGCCTTTCCTTCAAGGCGATGCAAAGATAAATGCTTTCCAGAGATTTACAAGAAAAATATTAATTTTTTTCTTGTTGTGGTGCGGTGACGGGGGGATTCGAACCCCCGATACCCCGTTAAGAGTATGCCAGTTTAGCAAACTGGTGGTTTCAGCCACTCACCCACGTCACCATGGTAAAAGAGTTGAAATAAAACAGCGGTAGTTTGCCGCTGCTATGCTGTTAGGCGGTGAAGCCTGTTTATGTCAATGATGCCGATAAATTGGGGGCAATTGCTTTTGCCCTTTCAAGTTGTATTGGCAGCTTACTGTACAACTCGTTTGTTGCTGTTTTCGTAAGCGATTGCAAAGATAAGTGGCCTGATCAAAAAACCAAACTATAAGGGCTAAAAAAAAGTGCCCGATGTAGCCTGATCCCATTAGTCAATTGACAATCAATGCATAGGATTTTAAAAAAAATCCAGCTATTGATCGTGCAAGCTCAGTTTGATTTTCTTTTCGAGCTCAGCCACTGTATCCTTAAAGATCATATCGGTCTCCATAAGGTCTGATACCGTTTTGCAGGAGTAGATCACGGTGCTATGATCGCGCCCACCGAAATTTTCGCCAATAGCCTTCAACGACTTGTCGGTCAGGTTTTTAGCCAGGTACATAGAAAGCTGCCGTGCGATGACGACCTGCCGTTTGCGGGTTTTCCCCTGCAATTTATCTACAGGGAGGCTGAAGTGCTCCGCAACCAGCTTTTGGATGTATTCTACGGTGATCTCTTTATTGATCTGTTTGACAAAATTGCGGATCACCTGCTTGGTCAGGTCCATATCGATTTCCCTGCGGTTGAGGGAAGACTGCGCCATAAGGCTGACGAGGACCCCTTCCAGCTCGCGGATGTTGTTCTGTATGTTGTAGCAGATGAATTCTGTCACATCGGCAGGCAGCTCAAGCCCTTCCCGGTTCATTTTAGATTCGAGGATGGCGATCCTCGTCTCGAGCTCTGGTGCTTGCAGGTCAGCGGAGAGCCCCCATTTGAATCGGGAGATCAGGCGTTCTTCCATACCGTCCAAGTCTTTAGGCGGCCGGTCTGAAGTCAGGATGATCTGTTTGCCGTTCTGATGGAGCTGGTTGAAGATATGGAAGAAGATCTCCTGGGTTTTCTGTTTGTTGGCCAGGAACTGAATGTCATCGACGATGAGCACATCTATCAACTGATAGAAGTTGACAAAATCGTTGACCGCATTATTCTTTATGGACTGAATGATCTGGTTGGTGAACTTTTCGCTTGAGACGTAGAGCACGGTCTTGGAAGGGAAGCGCGTCAGTACATCGTTGCCGATCGCATGGGCGAGGTGTGTTTTGCCCAGCCCAACATCCCCAAAGATGACCAAAGGGTTGAAAGAAGTGGTGCCCGGTTTTTTGGCAATGGCCAAGCCAGCAGAACGCGCCAAGCGGTTGCAGTCCCCTTCGATGTAGTTGTCGAAAAGGTAGTTAGGGTTGAGCTGGGACTCGACCTTTACTTTCCGGATGCCAGGAATGACGAAAGGGTTTTGGATGGACTGCGTGTCCACCATGCCAGGTGCATAGCCGCTCCCCCCTTTGGCCGCAGGTGCTTTCCCACCACTGTTGCTTACTTGGAACCCCCCATTTTTTGGGCTTGGCCCAGTGCCAGCAGCACTGCTGCCAGAGCTCATCAGGATCTGGTACTCCAGCCTGCCCCGGTCGCCGAGCTCGCGGCGTATCGTAGTCTTCAAGAGGTTGACATAGTGCTCTTCAAGCCATTCGTAGAAGAATTTATTCGGAACCTGTATCGTCAGTGCATTCTGATCAAGACGCACTGGTTTGATGGGCTCAAACCAAGTCTTGAAACTCTGCTGGTTCACATTCTTGCGAATGGTCTGCAGACAGTTACCCCAGACTGTTGCATGATCTTTAGTCATTCTGCAGTTTTAAAACTTAAAAAATAAGGTTTAGCCTCTGGCTGTTGCGCAATCACGCCCTGTTTGGCAAAGGCATACACCCAAAGTTTGGAGTATCAGCAAGTTAGTTGTTGAAAAATGCAGGTTGGATAACCGGGGTTAGCCGGTCCGGTCGTCGCATTTTTTCGGTGTTTTATCTGTGCCCTTCAATTATAGGAGGAGTACAAAGTTGGCAAAAATTATCCTGATATAAAACTCGTGTTGAAAAGTTTCCCCCCGTAAAAACATAACCGAGTTAGGGCATATTCGTACAGGCACTACTGTTAAAGGATTCAGCCCGCTGTGGAAAAACCCGCCCCTAGTGCTTTTTCACCAACACTCACTGTGGAAAAGTGCTCTTAAAATGTTGGTAATGTAGCAATTGGTTGTTTTACAGCTATTTATGCTTTAACCACTCGTTATCTAATTGTTAAGAAATGTATTTCTCCTGCCCGGCAGGACAATCTTTTCCTATTTTGCCCAATACACAATTTAACCGATGCCCATGCTGCGCTCTAAAGCTACAATCCCCGTTATACTGCTCGCCCTTGCAGCCATAGCTGCCTGGTATTTCTTGAGCAGCCCCGAGGCTGCCCCCCAGCAAGAATCCATCCGCTACGAAGTGCAGCCCGCTCCTTTTGTGATAAAAGTAACGGCGACCGGCGAGCTGGCAGCCAAGCGGTCTGTCAAAATCCAGGCTCCAGCGGGCATGAGGCCTGCAGGGATTTACGAAACCACCCTTTCCGACTTGGTGGCAGAGGGCACCGTAGTCAGCGCTGGCGATTATGTGGCCTCGCTCGACCGGACCGAGCTGGCCAGCAAAATGACAGATGCCCGCAGCGAGATTGAAAAGATACAAACCCAACTGGAACAAGCCCGCATCGATACCGCCATTGAGCTTAGGGGGATCCGGGACGAGCTGGCGAACTTGGTCTTTGCCAAACAGGGGAAACTGCTCGCAGTGGAACAGAGCAAGTACGAGCCCCGGTCTGTCATACAGCAGGCAGAGCTGGACCTTGAGCGCACGGAGCGCGACTATGGGCAGGTGCTCAAAAAATATGAGCTGAAGCAGCAGCAGGCCATCGCTAAGATCCAGGAAATCGATGCCTTGCTGCGGCAGCAGCAACGGCAGCTCAAAGTCTATGCTGACTTGTCTGATGAAATGACCATCTACGCACCGGAGCCCGGCATGGTCATCTATGCCCGCACTTGGCGAGGCAAGAAAGAGCCCGGCGCCAGGATATCGGCCTGGGACCCGATCGTTGCGGAGCTGCCAGACCTCAGCGATATGATATCACAGACTTACGTCAACGAAGTGGACATCAGCAGGGTACAAGAAGGGCAGGACGTCAAAGTGCAGGTCGATGCTTTCCCTGACCGGTCTTACACTGGCAAGGTCATCAAAGTGGCCAATATCGGCGAGCAGCTCAGCGGGTACGATGCCAAGGTCTTCGAAGTTATCGTGCAGGTCAACGAGTCCGACTCCATCTTGCGCCCTGCCATGACGACGAGCAACGAGATCATCACCGGTGTTTACGAAGGGCTGCTGTCGGTGCCCCTTGAGGCCCTACAGTCTGATTCGCTCCCCTTTGTTTACAAAGCAACAGGGGCGGGAGTCGTGCGCCAAGAGATCATCACCGGGCTGGCCAACGCAGATCAGATTGTTGTGGCTCACGGCATCGCAGCCGGGGATGTCGTGCTACTCAACCCTCCTGCCAACGCAGAAGACCTGCCGTTCGAGCCCTTGCCCGCAGCCGTCAAGCAGCGGGTCAGGGCACAGCTGGAGAAGGAAAAAGCAGAGCGGGAAAAAGAGGCTATGCGGCGGAAAGCCGAAGTCAAAAACATTGCCCCGCCCAGCAGCAACAACGGTGGTGGCGGTGGCGGCTTCATTATCATAGACTAAACCCGGCAACCCATGCAGCGTACCATATTCAATTTCATCCTTGCATTGGAAGGGGTCAATGCCAATAAGCTGCGCTCTTTCCTGACCGCGCTCGGCATTATTTTCGGCGTTGGCGCGGTCATTGCCATGCTAGCGATCGGCACAGGCGCCAAACAGTCTATCTTGGACCAGATGAAGCTCATCGGCACCAATAATATTGTCATCCGCTCGGTAGTGCCGCAGGCTGCTGAGGAAAGAGAGGGCTCCTCAGAAGAGGGGGAGAGCCCCAAAAAGCCGTATTCCCCTGGGCTGACCCTTGCCGATGCCGCCGCCGTTAAAGCGATCTTGCCAACAGCTGAGCGGGTGAGCCCGGAAGTGGTCTTGCCTGTTAGCATTGTCCGGGATGGGCGACAGGAAAACGGCCGCTGTGTGGGCATCGACAATGCCTTCTTCGAGCTCAACGGGCTTGCTGTCGGCCAAGGTATGGGCTTTCAGCCCTTGCACGCCGAGCAGGGCGCAGCGGTCTGCATCATTGGCAAAGAGATACAGAAGCGGTTCTTCAACGAAGAGAACCCCATCGGCAAGAAGATCAAATGCGGAAAAACCTGGCTGGAAGTCATAGGCGTGCTGGAAAAGCGCAACGCAGACCAAGAAAGCCTTTCTCAGCTTGGCATACGGGACTACAACGCTGATGTCTATGTACCTGTGACGACCGCATTGCTCCGCTTTAAGAACCGCTCCAAAATCACACGGGACGATATAGGGGAAGACAATGAGGACGGCAACGCCCCTTCCAACTACCATCAGCTAGACCGCCTTGTCATCCGCATAGACGAATCCAAAAACCTTCGCGCAAGCGCGGATGTCATCGCCCGCGCGCTCAACCGCAGGCACCTTGGCGTTGCGGACATCGAGATAGAAGTGCCAGAGCTGCTCTTGGAGCAGGAGCAGCAGACCCAAGACACCTTCAACCTGGTCTTGGCGGTCATTGCCGGGATTTCCCTCCTCGTAGGCGGTATTGGCATCATGAACATCATGCTCGCTTCCGTCCTGGAGCGGATCAAGGAGATTGGCGTCCGCCGTTCCCTGGGAGCCACCCGGAATGACATCGTCCTGCAGTTTCTGTTCGAGGCGGTCTTCATTTCTCTCATAGGCGGGGCTATAGGGGTTTTCCTGGGCGTTTTTTCCGCAAGGACCATAGCCGCTTACGCTGAAATCCCCACTATTGTGTCTGCTTGGTCCATCATCCTGTCCTTCGGCGTAGCCGCCAGCATCGGGCTGGTATTCGGCATCTTCCCCGCGCGGAAAGCAGCAGAACAAGACCCCATTAAAGCACTCCGGGCAGACTAGGCCCCAAAACCCTGATTATGCGAAAACTGAGCTTTATCCTACTGTTTTGCACCTTCTTATTCCAGCCAGCCTTTGCACAGCCCGATACCTTGCGTGCGGGGCTTTCAGAGATTGTGGAGATGGCCATCGGCGGTGCCCCTGACGTGCAGATCGCACAGACAGCAGTGAGGAACAATTTCTGGCGCTACCAGTCCTTTCTGGCCGATTACAAGCCTCAGATCAGCTTTGGCGCTACACTGCCCAACCTCAACCGCTCGATTCAGCCCATCACCCTGCCCGATGGCTCGGAGGCTTTCATCAACCGGGCTTTAATGAGCAACAGCGTCAACCTCAGCTTAGAACAAGATGTGGCATTGACCGGCGGCTCTATTTTTGCGCAGACCGGGCTGGAGCGGATAGATATCTTCAGGACGGCCTCCAATGATGGTTCCATTTCTTACCTCAGTACCCCTGTAGCCATTGGCTTCCAACAGCCCTTGTTCCAATACAACGCGCTCAAGTGGGAGCGGGAAGTACAGCCCCTGCTTTACGAAGAAGCTCAGCGGGCTTATTCAGAGGACATGGAAAATGTAGCCTATGATGCCGCCCTCCTCTTTTTTGATGTGCTGATCGCCCAGCTCAACTTAGAAGCGGCCCGCCGGGACAAGAGGGATGCCGACACCCTGCTCGCCATTTCAAGAGGGCGCTTTGAAGTGGGGCGTATCGCAGAGACAGAGCTCCTGCAAATTGAGCTCAGTGCCATGAACGCGGATGCTTCCCTGGCCAATAACGCGCTTTCCCTGCAGACCAGCTCAGAAGCCTTGAGGAACTTCCTCGGCATAGAAGAGGCGGTCTATTTCATCCCTCAGACCCCGGAAAACATCCCCGTCTTTACGGTTGACGCAGAGCAGGCCCTGCAACTCGCACAAGCCAACCGCAGCGAAACGGTAGCCTTCCAGCGAAGGATAAAGCAAGCCGAGCAAGAGGTAGCACGGGCTAAGGGGACTACGGGCCCTTCGGCCAATGTATCGGGCTACTTTGCCCTTTCCCAAACTGCCAATGCCTTTAATAATGCGTATTCAGACCCGCTCGACCAAGAGCGGCTGAACATCAGCCTCAATGTGCCTATTGCAGACTGGGGCAAAGCCCGCTCCCGCATTGAGATCGCCCGCTCCAACCAAGAGCTGACTGCCCTTCAGGTACAGCAAAGCCGTATTGCCTTCGAAAGGGAGATCCTCGTGAAGGTCCAACAGTTCGATCTGCAGCGGCAGCAAGTGAGCCTAGCGCTCCGGGCGTACGAAGTCGCCCAGAAACAGCTCGACATCACCCGGCAGCGGTACCGGGTAGGCAAAATCGCTATCGCAGACCTGAACATCTCGATCGGCCAGGAAGCCAGCGCACGGGTGGCATACGCCAATGCCCTGCGCAATTTCTGGCTCGCATATTATGACCTCCGGCGCCTTACGCTTTACGATTTTGAACAGCAGCGGAGCCTGCGGCGGGAAAATGCCCGTGGCTAAACCTGCTTCCCCCTTAGCTTTTGAAGGATCCAATCCCGGTTGTTGAGGGAAGGCAGAGATTGTACTTCCTTCTCCAAAAGAGGAAGGTGCTCTGGCAGGCTCTTTAGGGCGCGCAGCAATATGCGGGCAAAGTTCTTGTAAGGCTCACGGACTGCCACAGGGATTTTAGACTGCCGCCGCAAGAAGACCAGGAAAGCCCGGAGAGCAGCTTCGAGCGGGTCTGACTGCTGTTGTTCGTAGTAGATTTTGGCCAGCAGAGCCCGGCTCCCCAAGTTGTAGTGGATATCGGTGAACTCCACCCGGTGCAACTGCTGTAAGGCCTCATCGTAGCGGGCCTGGAAAAAATACAGCTCTGCGAGGTTGTAGTGCAGCGCATCTTCCTTCTCCGCCTCTGGCAACATTTTCGAATAGGCGCGCACAAAGCTTTCTACCCAGCCAAAACGCTTCAGGTTAAGCCCTATCTTGACCATGTTCTTGTAAGTCCAGGGCGAGAGCAGCCCGCCCTCGACTAAAAGCCCGCGCTTCAGCCCGTTCTCGTACAATTCAAAAAGGGGCAAAGCCCATGCCCGCTGCCCGTCCCTGATCTGCCCTATGCAATAATTGATGGCATAATACAGCAAGGCGCGGCTCTCTGAGCGGCCGATTTGGCTCTCCGCTGCTCTGTACAGCTGTAGGTACTCCCTGAATCTTGCTTCATGGCCTTCCTCTCCGCTCAAGATGTGGTAAAGGTTGCGGTACAATCCGATGAGCGGGGAATGAAAGCCAGCCCCATGCAAAACAAAAGAGGGGAGGTGGTATTCGAACTGTTCTTGCATCAGCTTTTCCCGGTTGAGCATAGCGCAGACATACTTCAGCTTTTGAAGCGCATAATGCTCATCGAGGGCATCAGACGCCTGCTGCAGGGCGGGGTCTGGCCGTCTCGTGTTCTCCTGCTGAAATGCCCGTTCCCTAAGGTCGGCCAGCAAAAAATCCAGGTGCCGTTTCCACGCTCCGTCCTTTTGCCGCGCATTAGCCCGTTCCCCTTGCCGGAGGGCCTGACGGAAATGCTTGGGGAGCCCGGCCCCCAATAGCGCCTCCGCACGCTGCCAGTGCTGCAGGGCCGGGCGCTGAGCCTGCCACTGCAACGCCATCCAAGATTCCACTGCCTTCAGGGCAAAGCTCATCGCCTGATTGATCTGCTGAAGGTTGAAAGGGGCCCTTGGATATACGGCGCGAAAAGCCTCCTCTTTGCTCAGCGCGCCGGCCGTGCCTGCACGTTCGCGCAGCAACTGCAACAGCTGCAAAGCATCTTTCGGAAGCCCTGAGGCAGTAGAGCCTGCATACTGCATCAGGCTGTCCCACTGAGCGGGGGAGAGGCGGGACAAGCTTTTCGCCAATTTGCTTTTTTCCATAGGCTAAAATGACTTTTAAATATTTTATCTATAGCCAATAATTTGTAAATCACTGACTACCAAGGTCTATTTTAGTAAAAATAGTAATAAAGGCTACTATTTATTTAAATTATTGTTGTTGCCAGGCCTAAATATGGCGGTTACATTTGTAACGTGAATTAAAACCATCCAGGAAAATGGCAAGATTACTTTGGATTTTGATAGGGCTCTGTTGCTGCTTTACGGCGGCTGAAGCCCAAGTATATCCTGGCGACACGGACAACAGCGGGCGGGTAGATCAGCGGGATATCCTCTACACCGGATATGCCTATGGCAGTATTGGGCCTTCGCGGCTGGTCACCGGCACAGCCTTTATGGAAATGCCAATCCCATTGCCTTGGGCTCAGGAATTCCCCGATGGCACCGGCTTTGCCTTTGCAGACGCAAACGGGGATGGGCAGATCGGCCTGCCCGACCTCTTTGCGGTCATTGCCAATTTTGGCAGTAGCCATGCTACGCCCCTTGAAGTGGACTATCCGGAGCCCATCCCTGGAGCAGACCCACAGATCAGGCTTTCGCCAAATGCCATCCCTGTGCCATTGACCGCCGGCTCTGCTATCAGTATTGATGTGGACCTTGAGTATCCTGAAGGGGGCGTTCAGGAAGTGAACGGGCTGGCCTACACCATCCGCTTCAACAAAAACTATATCCAAAGCATAGGGCTTCAGTTTAGCCCGCAGTGGCTGGGCGGCACACAGTCATCCTTCCGTTTCCAGGCTATAGACCCGCAGCAGACCGATGAGCTCGACATTGCGACGACCCGATATGGCAACGCCCCTTTCCCGGCGCAGGGGAGGGTCGGGCAGCTTTCCATTATCATAGAAGATGACCTCATCACTTTTATGGAAGCCGACAGCACAGAGGTGCTGATCGAGATTGCCGAAGTGATGCTGGCAGACGACAGCCTATCCTTGCTGCCCGTGAACACAGACAGCGTAGTGCTTACCGTATACAACCCCAATTTCCTCATTACCCGGCAGCAGGAAGCCCCAGGCTCATTGGGCCTGCGCTGTTTCCCTAACCCAAACAGCGATGGCACCGTCTTCCTTTCAGCACCTGAGCCTTTGGAGGCCGTGACGGTCACGAATGCTTATGGGGAAGCCGTGGAGCACTTTGTGTTAAACGGTAAACGCACGGCAAGGATCACAATCGGCAAGGGCGCCCCCGCAGCTGGGGTGTACTTCCTGCACGCACGGGCAGCTGGCAACCTTTCTGCCACCCGGAAAATTGTGGTCATAACCGATCCCCACTGATCCTGCACTTTAACCAATACACGCTATATTAATCATTTACAACAAATTACCTGGCTTTATGAAAAAAATGACATTCCTATTCAGCTGGCTCTTCCTGATGCTGCTACACCCTGCGCAAGCAGAAAACATGGAGGTGAGCGGCCGTGTCCTGTTTGGAGAAGAGCAAACGCCCGTTCCCGGCTTCCCCGTAGAGCTCGCATTCTTGGAGCAGAACCTTTTCCTACCCGCCATCACCGATGAGGGAGGCGCCTTCCACTTCGCTTTTGACTTTGACTTCAGCCCGGCAGTGCCAGCACTTATTGGGCAGCTGTCCGTTATGGACTTCTGTACAGGCCAAATTGTGGAAGTAGAAATTGCCCTGCTGCAAGACTTGCCGGTTGTGGCTGGCATCGACCTGGTGGTGTGCAGCGATTTGAACCCGCCGCCGCCGCCCGAGCACTGCGAAGCTTTTTTCTTTTATGAGCAGGTGGAGAGCGCGCCCTATCTCGTACAGTTCTACGACATCTCAAGCGCTTCCGCTGACATCGAGAGCTGGCTATGGGATTTTGGCGATGGGCAAACGTCAACCGAGCAGGAGCCCTTGCACGAATTCCCTGGCCCGGGGGCATTCCCTGTCAGTCTAACCATTTCAGCAGACACCTGCTCTTCCACCTTTCTGATGCATGTAGAAATATTCGAACAACCGGCCTGCGATTGCTGGAACCTGCCTTACGAGCCAGTCTGCATTGAGGTGGTACCCGGGCAGGTAGAGCTGTTCGAAAACTTCTGCTACGCGCAATGCGCTGGCTTTTCAGCAGCAGACTTGGCCGATTGTGGCGAACTCGGTTTTGACTTTTGCGAAGCCTATTTCTTTTACGAGCAGGGCAGTGATTCCCTTTCGGTTCAATTTTGGGACGCCTCCTGGTCTTTGGCTGACAGCATTACCATTTACAACTGGATTATGCCCACAGGAGAAGTGCTTGAAGGCCCATCGCCCACTTATGCTTTCCCCGCTGAGGGGGAATACGTCGTCATCCTTGAGATCACCACGGCAGGCGGTTGCAGCAGCATCTACGAAACCGTAGTGCATGTAGGAGGCGGTTTTACGGGCTGTGCCTGCGACGACGCATTCGACCCCGTTTGTGTAGCCAATGAGGCTGGACAGATCATAGTCCTGCCCAATGCCTGCATTGCAGTTTGTCTGGGCTATTCTCCATCAGATTTTCTGCCTGACTGTACGGACCCTTGCGATTGCGATTTCACGTACGACCCTGTATGTATCGCCACGCCTTCAGGCCAGACGATTGAATTCCCGAATGCTTGTTTGGCCGTATGCGAAGGCTTCAGCCCGGAAGATATAGTCGAATGCGAAGCGGTTGGCTGTGATGACTGCCCAGCTGTTTTTGCCCCCGTATGTGTGGTGCAGGAAGGGGATACCCTTACTTTTGAAAACAGCTGCTTCGCTTTGTGCACAGGGTTTACGCCAGATCAGTTCATTCAGTGCGACATCGCCCCTCCGTGCGATTGCGATTTCACGTACGACCCCGTCTGCGTCGCCACACCTTCAGGCCAGATCCTTGAGTTCCCGAATGCCTGCTTCGCAGCATGCGAAGGGTACGACGAATCGGTATATTATGAATGTGGAGGGACAGCAGGGTGTGAGTGCTATCAGGTTTATGCCCCAGTTTGTGTTACCCTCCCAACAGGAGACGTCCTGACCTTCCAGAACGATTGCTATGCGGAGTGCGCTGGCTTTGGCCCCGATTGGTATGAGCCCTGCGATGGCGGGGAGCCTTTCTGTGAAGCCTTGTTTGAGTCCTTTCCAGCAGATGCACCGGGAAGCGTGCAGTTTTTGGATTACTCTTTTTCTACCTCCCCAATCGTCTCTTGGGAGTGGGATTTTGCAGGGCAGGGCAGCAGCGTAGAACAGAACCCCGTCTTTATCTTTGAAGGGACAGGGATGGCTGAGGTCGTGCTTACCATCACCACTGAAGATGGGTGCACAAGCAGCCAGGCACAAACGGTGTTCATTGGGAACGGCGGCGCAGGCAATACCCCAGATTGCCAGGCGATGTTCACCTTTTCCCAAAATGCGGACAACCCGCTGTCTTTTGTGTTCGAAGACCTGTCAATGGGAGATGCCCAAAGCTGGTTCTGGAGCTTTGGGGACGGCAACAGCAGCACCTTGCCAAGCCCGGTACATACCTACAGCAGCCCCGGGCTTTACCTGGTCACCCTTACGGTAAACAACGGCAATTGCAGCAGCAGCCTGAGCATGCTCATACTGACCGATGCAGGCATTTTGTACGATACAGAATGCCAAGCGCTTTTCGTCCCCCTTCAGATCGATAGCCTCACTTATGCATTCCTGAACCTATCCAGTGATTTCGCTGCCACCTTCGAATGGGATTTTGGCGACGGCCAGACCAGCACAGAGCCCCTGCCTCTGCACACCTATGCTGCGCCAGGGAATTATGAAGCCACACTGACGCTGTCTACCCCTGACGGCTGCACCTCTGTTTTCACTATGGTGCTCAGCACAACCGGAAACGGCTTTACCGGGCAGCCCAGTTACCGGATTGCGACAGCCACAACGGGCCCGGAGCCAGCCGGAGCCAACGCCCGGGCGTACCCCAACCCAACCCGTTCAGCAATACAAGTGGTATGGGATAGGGCAGACGCAGGCCCGTTCAGCTATCAGCTCACCGATATGAGAGGGCGCATACTGGCCTCCGGAGAGGCGTTGCCTGGGCATGTGCCATTTGCCATAGATATGCAGCCCTGGCCTGCCGGCCTCTACCTGCTGCAGCTGCAGAATAAAAATGGTGCACAAGCACTGCGTATTGTCAAGCAGTAGGCGCACCGTCCGTTAAGGCGCAGGCCAGATTGCCGTTTTTGGGCCTGCCCAGCTTGCTTCGCGTGATGGGCTTGCCCCCTCCGTAAGGATAGGGGCCTGCCCCTGCCAGCGGGCAGGTGCCGCTATGCTACGGGGCTCGCTATCCGCTCGGCCCTATCGGGCCTGCCGCCCCTTCGCAGCGCTAGGCCAATCCCAGGCTAGAGCCCCAAAAGCATAAACGACTGCGACATTTGGGTTTGCGCCCGCCCGTTATAACGGCCACCCGGCTGTAGAACCCGCCCGCACGTCAGGTTACGTGCGGGCTTTTTCTTATCTTTGCCGCCTGAAAATAAAACCAGATTCATGAAAAATATCGCAGTAATCGGCGCAGGCACGATGGGCAACGGCATTGCCCACGTTTTTGCCATGAACGGCTACGCTGTCAACCTGATCGACATTTCACAGGAAGCGCTCGACCGCGCGCTGTCCACTATCACACGCAACCTGGACCGGATGGTCAAAAAGGAGCGCATATCTGAAGAGGGCAAGGCAGCTACATTGAGCAACCTCTCGCTCATCACCGATATGAGCAAAGGGGTTGAAGCTGCCGACCTTGTCGTAGAGGCTGCAACAGAACGGACAGACCTCAAGCTGAAGATTTTTGCCGACCTGGATGCCATGGCCCCTGCTCAAGCCGTGCTCGCTACCAACACCTCTTCTATTTCTATCACAAAGATTGCCGCAGCGACCAAACGCCCTGAGCAGGTCATCGGCATGCACTTCATGAACCCTGTGCCGGTGATGAAGCTGGTGGAAGTCATCCGTGGCTATGCTACAAGCGATGCTACAACCGAAGCGGTAATGGCCTTGTCCAAAAAGCTGGGCAAAGCTCCGGTGGAAGTGAACGACTATCCGGGCTTTGTGGCCAACCGAATCCTGATGCCGATGATCAACGAGGCGATTTATAGCCTTTATGAAGGGGTAGCTGGGGTAGAAGAAATTGACACTGTCATGAAGCTGGGCATGGCACACCCGATGGGGCCCCTCCAATTGGCCGACTTTATCGGGCTGGATGTTTGCCTTTCCATCCTTGAGGTCTTGCACAACGGCTTTGGCAACCCCAAATACGCGCCCTGCCCACTGCTGGTCAATATGGTGACTGCAGGCATGAAGGGGGTGAAATCAGGGGAAGGTTTTTACAGCTACAGCCACGGCACTAAAGAGCTTAGGGTTTCCCCAAAATTCCTATAACAGCCCTCCGGCTAGCCCGAACTTGCTTTTCAGGGTACAGCCTGCTTCAAAAAGGAGCAGGCTGTATTTGTTTTAAGCAAAATGTTTCAAGGTGTTGCTTTGTCCAATTAATTGTTTTACTTTTGCAATAAACAAAACAATTGAAACAACCCCTTTGAGCTATAAGCCCAAAGGCAAAACAGAAGGCCATGCATCACACCACAAACGCTAAAGAAGGGCATGCGGCAATCACCCTGCAGGCCCTTGCCAACTCCCTGCGCCGCAATTGGCTGAATGGCATCCTTTTGGGGCTCGCCCTTTACATTGTTTTTTTCAAGAACATCAGCATAACGTTCAACCTTAGCGGGGCATCATCAGGCAGTACGGCCCCTGCCGTATACGAGGCAGCCAGTTATGCGAAACCTGCTGCCCTAAGGGGCCCTACAAGCACAGACCATGCTTCAATCCTGCCCAATCCTGCCCCAAGGTGGGACGAGCGCAGCGCTGATGATTTCCCCAACCTGACTTTTGTGCTCCGGCCGGGCTATGCCGCGCAGCTCCGCATCCGGCCAGAAATACCGGAGGCCAAAATGGGCATCTGCCAGCGCTACATCCAAACGTATAAAGGCATTGCTATCGCTGAGATGGAACAATATGGGGTGCCTGCAAGCATTACGCTCGCCCAGGCCCTCCTCGAATCTGATGCAGGCAGCAGCGAGCTCGCGTTAGCGTCCAACAACCATTTTGGCATCAAGTGCAAGGCCAAATGCCTGGGCTGTACTTGTAGGAATTATGCAGACGACGACCAATACGATATGTTCAGGGTCTTTGAGTCGCCCGAAGAGGGGTTCCGCGAACACTCTATTTTATTGCAAGGGGAAAGATACCTGCACCTCCAAAACCTAAATATTACCGACTACCGTTCTTGGGCGGAAGGGATCAAAGCGGCAGGGTATGCCACAGACCCTGCGTATGCAGACAAGCTGATCCGGATTATCGAGGCGTTGGGCCTTAGTGTCTACGATCAGCTCGGGGCATAATCCTTTTCACAAGGTATTGAGAAGTGCCGCAGCTTCACTATCTTTCATGCGCCCTGTTGCACTTATGGCAGGCAGTAACCAATCTCGATATGGCATGAAAGAGGCGCTCGCAAGGATATCCAAGGCCATACACTACCTCAACGAGAGGGTAGGAAGGGCAGTGTCATGGCTGACGACAGCGTTGATGCTGCTCGTTGTTTATGATGTGGTGGCGAGGTATTTCTTCAGCGAAACCCAAGCTTGGATCATGGAGCTTGAGTGGCATCTGTTCGGGCTGATCTTCCTATTCGGCGCCGGGTATGCGTTCAAGCACGATAAGCACGTCAGAGTAGATTTGTTTTATGCAAAGTTCAGCCCCAAAGATAAAGCTTGGGTCAATTTCACCGGTGGGCTGTTGTTCCTGTTGCCATGGGCTGCGGTAATGGGCTATACTTGCTACGAGTTTGCTGTGCTGTCTTTGAAGGCAGGGGAAGGCTCTCCAGACCCAGGCGGGCTGCCCGCACGCTATCTGATCAAGTTTGCGATGGCGGCTGGCATGTGCCTGTTGTTTTTGCAAGGGCTGGCGAGCATTATCGATAGCTGGCTGGTGCTCAGGGGGTACCCTGGGGCTCAGCCTGAAGAAGCCCTTAAAAGAGATTGAGCATGGCGGTCCTTGCAATCTTGCTGTTCATCAGTATTTTCCTACTGATTTTATATGGCTACCCGGTCGCTTTTACGCTCGGCGGCATCTCCATACTGTATGCATTCTGCTTTATCGATTCAGGGGCATACATATCCCTCGCGCCTCGGGTGATGGGCGTAGTGAGCAATTATGTGCTGTTGGCTGTCCCACTGTTCATTTATATGGGCATTATGCTGGAGAAATCAGGGCTGGCAGAAAGGCTCTTGGAAACGATGGCGCTTTTATTTGGGCGGCTCAAGGGGGGGCTAGCCATCAGTGTGGTCCTTGTAGGTGCCCTTTTAGCAGCCTCCACAGGGATTGTAGGGGCCACGGTCATCACTATGGGGCTCATCAGCCTGCCTACCATGCTGAAGCGGGGGTACAGCCCTGAGCTGGCTACCGGGACCATAGCGGCATCTGGCACCCTGGGGCAAATCATACCGCCTTCGGTCGTGCTTGTGCTCTTGGGCAGTGTACTGAACGTGCCAGTAGGTGACCTGTTCGCAGCAGCTTTGCTGCCGGGGCTGTTGCTCGTGCTCGTGTACATCGGCTACATTCTCGTATTGGCCCGGATAAAGCCCGAGGTAGCCCCTGGAATGCCGGAAGAAGAGCTCCGGGCTTTTCGAAGCAAGGGCTTTGGCCGTCAGATAATACAGGCATTCTTGATGCCCATGCTGCTGATCGTAGCAGTGCTCGGGTCCATATTTGCAGGGGTCGCTTCTCCTACAGAGGCTGCAGCAGTTGGGGCATTGGGCGCAACCCTGCTTACTGCCCTGCAGAAGCGGCTGAGCCTAGAGACCCTCAGGGCTGTCATGCAAGAGACCACTCACCTGACCAGCATGGTCTTTATCATTTTGCTGGGGGCTACAGTCTTTTCCTTCGTGTTCCGGGAGCTGGGGGGCGACGCCTACCTTGTAGGCCTGATCGAACAAGCAGAACTGAGCCCAATGGCATTCTTGGCACTTGTCATGCTGGCCGTGTTCGTTGCAGGTTTTTTTATTGATTTCATCGAAATCGTATTTATCATCGTGCCCGTTGTTGCGCCAATATTTGCCTCCCTTGGCATTGACTTGGTTTGGATTGGCGTACTGCTTGGGCTCAACCTGCAGACTTCCTTCCTGTCCCCCCCATTTGGGTTTGCCCTCTTTTATTTGAAAGGGGTAGCCCCTGCGGGGGTGACTACTCAGCATTTGTACCGGGGCATTGCCCCATTTGTCGGTGTCCAGCTCTTGTTTCTAGCTGTAGTCATATTTTTCCCAGAAGTCATTTATTGGCTATGGCGATAGGCGGCCCCTCAGCCTAGGTTCAAGTTCGACTGAGCTTGGATTTTGTTGTAATAGACCCGCTCGGTGATGCTCGCATAATCTGCGGCTTGTTTCTGGAAACTGCGATAGGAGTCATATACTTTCTTGCTGACAGGGTCCCGCTCAGTAATTTCAGTGAGCACTTCAGCGGTATAAGCCCGCATGCTGCGGAGCACTTCAGTGGGGAATTGCCGGATGTCGATGCCCATTTCGAGGAAGCGCCCCAATGCCTGCGCATTCCTTGCTTCCATCTGGCTGTGCACCCATCCTGCCACATATCCGCTGACGGTTTTTATAATGCCCTGCAAGTCATTGGGCAACCGTTCGTATTGTTCTTTGTTGACAAAAAACTCAAGCATAGTGCCGGGCTCGTGCCAACCTGGGCTGTAGTAATATTTTGCAATTTCATGGAAGCCCATCAGTGTATCATGGTAGGGGCCGAGCCATTCTGTGGCATCAATAACCGACCGCTCCAGCCCGGTATAGATTTCGCCCCCGGCCAACAGTACCGGAGCGCCTCCGGCTTTTTCCAAGACTTTGCCCCCGAGGCCAGGTATGCGCATTTTCAGCCCCTTCAGGTCCTCCATTGCCCTGATTTCCCGATTGAACCAACCGCCCATTTGCACGCCAGTATTTCCTCCAGGGAAGGGGACGAGGTTAAAATCAGCGTAAAGCGCTTCCCAAAGCTCAAGCCCCCCGCCACCTGAAAGCCAGGCATTTAGCTGCTGTGCGTTCATCCCAAAGGGCACGGAAGCGAAAAACTGAGCAGCCTCTGATTTCCCTGCCCAATAGTAAGCAGCTCCGCAGCCCAGCTCTGCCCCTCCCTGCCTCACGGTATCGAAAGCTTCCAAAGGCGGCACCAGCTCATTGCCTCCAAAGACGCGGATCTCCATTCGCCCTCCCGACAGCTGCCGGGCGAGGGCGGCGAACAAGTCGCAGGCTTCGCCCAATACAGGAAATTTAGGCGGCCAGGTAGTGACCATTGTCCATTGGTACTTTCTGGCGGTTATGATGTTGGCGCTCTCTGCCGCAGCTTCCTGCGCGCGGCCATAGCCGCCCAGCCCACGTATAGCAAAAGGGAGCGAAATGGTGCCCAGGGCAAGCCCTTTGAAGAATGTCTTTCGGTTCAGCTTTTTCATTTGCTTACGGTTTTAGCACTAAGTTTCCCAAGTTAAGTGCTTTAAACCTTTATCCAAAGCTATTTTTGGGTGTTGCGCTCACCTTGTATCACACAATGATGAGCAATAATCATTCCGGAAGGGTAGGGGGCGTCGGCCTGCCTACAACGAACAAGTTCACCATATCAGCTGAAGGGCCTTCGGATGAAGCTGTTCTGTCGCCGAATCCGTATCTTAGGCCAGATGTTTGACTTGGACTACGCTATCGGATACGCTGCAAGGTATGCTGCGCAGCACAGTGGGCACTCGCAATGGGCATTTTACAATAAATACCGGATACAAGAGCGGGCCAGCCTTCTCCAGAAATGGATGCCGGATGCTTTGCCGGAAGAAGAACGGCAGGCCGCACTTCTGGCAGCCTGCTTTCTGCATGCCGGCTTGGTTGTCAGCACACGAGAGGGACAGCAAGCCTCAATAGCCGCCCTGAATGCTTTTGCACAAGACAGCAACGGGCTAGAAGCAGGCTTGCTCGCCGCAGCAGGCAGCCTGCTAGTAGGGTGGCCTTACTCAAAGAATGACAGGGCCCCGCTGCTTGCCCGTTATCTGCACGATGCACACTGGGCATTCCTTGGGCGCAAGCGCCTCAGCCGTTACCGGGAGCTGTGGCGGCTAGATGAAGAGCGCCTGGCTGGGCGCTCTTTCTCTGATCTGGAATGGGAGCAGACCTTGCACAAGCAGCTTGCCAATACCTTTTTTTTGACGGATGAGGCTCGGGAAGCTTACGGTGCAAGAAAAGAGAAGCACTTGGCTGAACAGCGCAAGGAAATAATCAAGGCAAGGAAGAATACAGTCCGGGAGGAAACTGGAAAGGATTACGGCAGGGGAGTAGATACCGTTTACAGGATTACCCTGCGCAATCATATCAACCTGAGCTCGATCGCAGATGGTAAAGCTAATATGATCATCAGCATCAATACCCTTGTCCTGTCCATATTGATCACCGCGGGCTCGGCGAGCATATCCTTTAGCGGCGGGGTGAGCTGGCGCGAAAACTGGGGCTTCATCCTGCCTGTGGTCCTTCTAATGCTCACCGCGATAGCGGCAATCACTTTCGCAGTATTATCTGCGGCCCCAAAAGTATCTGGCCAAGAGTTCAGCGAAGAAGATATTGAGCGCCACCGCGTAGGGCTGCTGTACTTTGGGAACTTCCTAAAGCTCCCGTCAGCTGAATTCACCAGCTATATGCGCTCCCTGAAAAAGGACGAAGCCATCCTCTACGATGACCTTTCTAGAGATCTTTACAGCCTCGGGCAAGTGCTGATGCGGAAGTACAAACTACTGACCATCGCGTATCGCGTTTTCCTGATTGGCCTGGTCATCAGCTTTGCAGCCTTTTTGTGGGGGCTGCTGTTTTCGTAGCCCGGCTGACCTCATAGCCCGCTGACTTTACCTCAGACTGGAAAAAGTAAACGGTGACAAGCAGGCTGCCGATAAAGTACCCGCCCAAGGCAAATGGCCCCATTCCCCATGCCTTTTCCAGCCCGAACCAGTTGCCGCCCTGTGCGCCTATGATCGCCAGGCCTAGCAGGCAGCGTACCATTTCGCTATAAACGGCAAACCGGCTTTTGTCCATCAGCATGCTGTAGCTGAAAATGCTGAACACCAAAAATAGCCCGTAAAGGATAGCGCCTTGTGCACCGATCGCACCGATCTGATTGAAAAGGAACATCATCAGCAGAAAGGTGAGGGTGAACTGCGCCCAAGACCATAGCTGCAGGTGAGGCGAAAGGGTAGGGGCGTACTTCTCGTACGCGTAGGGGTCCTTTATGCTCTCTACGGGATAAGCGGCTTCCACATCAGCGGGGCGCCAGCCTGTGGGCTTGAACCAGATGGTGAATTTCGCCCCCCAATCCTTGGTGCGCCAAGCATCTTGAATAAGCTGCCACAGGTGCTGAAAGTTGATCAGGATGGGGTTCCAAGTCCTGACCGGGCGGGTGACCCCGTAAACAGGGGGGGCATCGTCCAATTCCTCTTGAAAAGTCCCGAACCATTTGTCCCAAATGATAAAAATCTGGCTGTGGTTTTTATCGAGGTACTCAGGGTTGATCGCATGGTGCACCCGGTGGTGGGAAGGCGTGACAATGATGTGTTCGAGCAAGCCCATTTTGCCGATAAGGCGGGTGTGGTACCAGTATTGTGCGAAAAGGTGCAGCGGGGCGGCCACCGCAATTACCTCTCCGGGGACGCCCAACAAAGCTACTGGCGCCAGGAAGAAGACGGTTATGGCGAAGAAGCCCGAAATAGATTGCCTCAGGGCGCAGCCCAAGTTGAATTCCTCGCTGCTGTGATGGATGATATGCCTGTTCCACAGAAAGTTGATGCTGTGCGACAAGCGGTGTACCCAATAGCCCGCAAAATCGAGCCCGATGAATGCCAGCAGGTAAACTGCCCAAGTTGCAGAAATTTCGACCAGCCCAATGCGAGACTCCAGCCAATCGTAAGAGACGATGACCACTGTAAGGCCGAGCACATCCTTGATGACATTGGTCAGCCCTGAGCTCAGGCTGGACAAAGTATCCATGCTCCGGATGACGCTCGCGCCTTTCCAGCGCGCTATCAAAGCCTCGAGGAGCAGGAGGGAAATGAAGAATGGGATGGCGTAATTGAGGACTTCAGCATAAGACTCCATAAAAGACACATTTGCGAATATTCGCTCAAATATAAGGAATATATCAGTTTTGCTGCCTCCAATTTCAGGGTATAATAGGCACAAATGGAGCGGGCTAGCGCTGCGCAGGGGTGGCAAGCCCGTAGGGCCGAGCGGGCAGTGAGCCCCGGAGCATAGCGGCACCTTGCCGTCAGGCAGGGGGCAGCCCCCCAAAACGGCAATCGCCTTGCGCCTAGGCGTTACAGGGCCTTCTCAATACCATGTACCAATAGGGGCCGTTCCGCAGGAACTCCTTTTCTTTTCTCCTCCGCAGTGGGCAGGGATAGGGCGGGGAAAACAAGGGGCAGGCGTTTTCAATCCTTTTACTTAACATAATATAAATTATAGGGCTTTTATTTTAGCTGAGAAGCAGCGGCTTGCAGGCTCTCACGGAGTGTCCCGGCGATATAGGCGATCCGCAAGCCCCTTGCAGCAGGAACAGCCCCAAGCCCTCAGTGCCAGCTCAAATACGCACCCACAGCCCAACTGCGAATTACAGCAAATTCGCTATATTGTGTACTTTACACACTTAGCCGGTATCTTTGGGCACTGTGCCGATCTGCAAAACAAAAAACAAAATCAATGTCTTACAACCGAAGGAAATTCATGCAACAGGCTGGCAAAGCCGCTGCCGCCTCTCTCCTGCTGCCTGCATGGGCTTGCAACAATGCAGAAAAAACCGATGCTGAAAACGCGGAGGGAACTGAACAAACTACAGAAAATCAAGCCATTAAGGGCAACCTCGGCGCTTTTGGCATACAGCTGTGGACCTTGAGGGATGTCATTGGCGAGGACCCCAAAGCTACCCTCAAAACGCTTGCGGGCTATGGCTATGGCCAAATCGAAAGTTTCGAAGGGCAACAGGGCATGTTCTGGGGGATGAAGCCGGCAGAGTTTGCCAGTTACGTCAACAATGACCTTGGCATGAACCTTATTGCCAGCCACTGCAACATCATGGAATGCTTTGAAGAGAAAGCTGCGCAAGCTGCAGAAGCTGGAATGAAGTACCTCATCTGCCCATGGGTAGGCCCACAGGAGTCAATGGACGACTTCAAGCGGATCACTGAACGGTTCAACGAGTGCGGGGACATCTGCAAGGCCAATGGCATCCGCTTTGCCTACCACAACCACGACTACTCCTTCGCTGAGCTAGACGGCGAGATCCCCCAAGACTATATGATGGACAATACCAATCCGGACACGGTTGATTTCGAGATGGACATGTATTGGGTCATTGTGGCCGGGGTAGACCCCCTCTCCTACTTTGAGCGCTACCCCAACCGGTTCCGCCTTGCACACGTGAAAGACCGCATGAAGGAGGCTCCCGCTGAAGAGAAACAGGCTTCCTGCACGCTGGGCAAAGGCAGTATCGACTACCCGCCACTGCTCGCAGCAGCCAAGACGGCTGGCATTTCGTATTTTATTCTCGAGCAGGAAAGGTACGATGGCACCACGCCCATGGAAGGCGCAGAAGATGGCGCAGCATATCTCGCGGGGGTCCAAATTTAAAATCAGCGCAGCAGCCACAGGCCATTTTTATCTTGGGCCTGTGGCTATTGTAACAAAATATTGGTACACAGGGTTTTTGGGAGTTTACCGTACTACATTGTACCTTTAGTGGGCACAATAACCCCAACTACGCATATGTCCACTCCTGAAACGCCCACCGTCTACTTTACCCCGCACCAACTGCACATCCTTGAGGTCTGGTCCAACAACCGGACGCTCGAAGATACGGCCACTGCCTGTGGCCTGTCGGTACACACCATCAATACCCACCTAAAACGGATGCGCAAGCGCGCAGGGGTCAACAGGACCTTCGACCTTTGGAAGTACGCTTGCGATACCAAGCAGCTCAAGCCCTGAGCCATGCTATAGCGCTATCATGCCCGGCTCAAACTCATCTTCATCAAGCACTGCATAGGGCGACCGCAAAGGGGCTTCGCCAGCCCCTTTGCTCTTCACCGTCTCCCCTATCGCAATGGTGCCCAGCCCAGGGTGCAGCTCAAGCAGCAAGCAGGAAAAGGCAAAGGTCAGGTACTCTGGCCCTTCAAAGGTAATGCTGCGCCCGTCCTTGCTCTCCGCTTTGACGCTGAGGTCTGCATCAGCGAGGTAAGACTGAAGCTCAGGCAGGCTGGCCTCAAGTTCTTTACTGCTAGACTTTTCGATATTGATGGTAAACTTGTTGCTGACAATGGCGTCGGAGACGAGCAACATGCGGTAAGGGTCGCTCCCCCTGAAGACCCCCATAGAGGGGTGAGCCAGATCGATATGCCGCTTATCCAAGGCCCGGCCTAGCTCGCTAGGGTCTATATAAAGCCTTTTCGCGCCCGTAAAAGAATAGCTCATTTCGGTAACGCCTTCCAGGCTCGCTTTCACGGGGGAAGGCGCTATGCCAAACCCGGAAAGGAACCCGTCCAGGATTTTCAGCCCAAAGCTTGCGCTTACCGCCTTAGAACGGTCTAGGGCGGCATTGGCCATAGCCGACTCGCGCTGCTCAAGCTCAACCGGGGCATCCCCTTTCAGCAAGAACTGCAGCTCCCCCCTGAAATCTATTTTGCTGCCTTTCTGCCCCATGACGACCAACGGCTTCACCCTGGTCTCCGGCACCCTTAGCGGGAAAGCGTTGAAGGTTTCCCGCAGATGGTCGGTAATGTCATTTTTGCATATCCTGAAGAAACTCATGCGTTTGTTTTTATGGTCTTGTTAGAATGATCTGATCTATCGCTGCCGAAATCCGGGCTGCCACCATTTGGTACCCCTCGGCATTGGGGTGGATCTCATCTGCCCACTGCCAGGGCTGTACAGCCCCGCGGAGGTCTACCCAAACGGCGTTCTCCGCTCCGGCGGCTACTTTCTCCAGCTCTTGGTTGAAAGCGTCTATCAAATAGCGGGCTACCGCTTGGCGCTCCTCTTCTGCCAACAGCCCTTTTTCAGACATCGGGCGCCCGAGCCAGCTCTTGCCGCCCGCGTTGTGCGGCAGGGGCCGTACGTAATCGTAGCCATGCAAGACCGCCGCTACTCCTGGCTCGTCCAGCTGTAGCCGCAGCAATACTTGCCGGTAAAGGGCCATAACCTGATGGAGCTCAGCATGAAACCTTTCGTTCAGCCACTCCCCGGGCTGGGAAGGCCGGTTCCCTGCTTGGCCTCCATCCCGCAAAAATACAGAAAACTGTGGCCCCAGAATGTCGTTGCCACCACCGCTCAAGAGCAAAAAACGCGGCTGTTCCTGACTGCCAGCAGCCTTGGCCAACGCCCTGGCCTCTGCAAAAGCCTCCAGCCACTCTCCGGTCTGCAAGTAGGCCCGCAGTGAATCGCCAGCTGCCCCCTTGCTATAGATGTTGTAGTATAAGCTCAGGTGGTCTATCGTATCCATCAAGGCCGGGTGCTGAAACCACGAATCCCCTTCAGATACGATCAGCGTACGGCTTGGGTATTTTTCCAGCTGCCGCTTAAACCTCCCTTTCCTCCGGGCCCCGGCCCAAGCATTGGCCAGCTGGAGCGCTGCGCCCCATAGCAGGCTGCTCCGCTGCAGTGCTCCCGCTGGGCGGGCGCTTGCCCGCAACGACAGCTCCGCCCCCCAGCCCGTGGCGTCAAAATGGCGGGCCATCACCACATCGCCCCAGGAATCATCTTCCAGCCAGCGCTCCAATGATGGCTGAACCCTGGCTGCCACAGCCGGGCTGCTTACTTTTATCGCTACCAGCTGAGTGGCCCAGTCTGACCAATCCGCTCCGGCAGTCAGGTCCATCATCCTCCTTTGCGGCACCAGCAGATGGGCGTAGTTGATATCGGGCGTGGCGGAGACCAAAAGCTTGAACCAAGAGCAGCTCTCCTCTAAGTTCAGCATCTGCTCTCTCTCGCCGAATGTAAAGGGGATGACTCCGCCGCGGTGCCCAAACAGCCATATCGATTGCCCTGGCCCCAGCGGGGTTGCGGCTTGCTCGAGCAGGCCCGGCCGCCCGGGCTCTTCCACGGACAAGCTGGCGCTGTATTGGCTATCGAGGTACAGTAGCGTAAAATAGACCTGGAACGGGTGGGGGTTAGACAAGCGGATTTTCAACCGGGCTTGCAGAAGGCCGCCCGGCGCTTCTTCAACTGCTGCACAGGGGTATACCTCCCCCTTAGGCGGCAAAGCGGCCCACTCCCCTGCGGTTTGCTGCCAAATTTCTACCTTGAGCGGCTGCCCCTGAAAAACAGAAGGCTTGGGGTTGTACAGGCTTTTGGTAAACTGCCACTTGGACACCTGCCTGGCTTGAGCAATCAGGACAGCGGGCTGTAGCTCGTCGTACAGCACAGGCGCTCCTATCGCCGGGTAGGCAGGGGCCGCGCTGGCCAAAGACCAAAAAAAACGCCCGTTGTAGCCCGTAAGGGCCAAATCGGCTTCTTCGGCAGTTGCGGAAAAATGAAGGGCAGCCCCCTCTGCCTTGTCCAACAGTGTGCTGAGCGCCTCTTTTAGCGGCGGGAAAGGGCACCATAATTTCATAGGCGCTTCCTGCTTCAGGCCCAGCCGCACCCGGTACCCCTGTTTTTTGTCCAGCTGCTGCCGGGATTCAAAATCGATATCTAAAATACTATAGCCTGCGAAGGCTTTCAGGACGGAGCCAGGCAACCCCTGCCCGGCCATCAGCTCGACCGATACCTCCTTGCCTTCCGACAGGCCATGCACTTCCCCCTTGTCGAGCACCCAGCCTTTTTTGGTGTTGTACACCATCTGGCCAAATGCCAACCCTTCTAGCCTTGGGGCAAGGCCCAGGAAGCCCTGATAAAGCAGCCGGCTGCCGCCGCCGGGGGCATCGAGCTGCGGGTCCTGACGGTACTTGAACCGGATGTAGTTCCTCACCATTTGGTGTAGGGTGTAATAGTCGGGGCTGTCACCTGCTGAGCTCAAGACCTGCAGCAGGCTTTGGGTGAAAACACCCTGCCCGTTCACTTCCAGTGCAGCCTGATCCGGAAGGGCAGCGGCTAAATGTACGTGGGGCACTTGTGGCATTTCCCGCTGTAGCCCCTCCCCTTTCAAATCTGCCGCCGCATACGCTCCTCCAAACAGAAACTGGCCCCATTCCCGCTGTGGCAGGCGCCCAGCCAGGCGCTTTACTGCCCGCTCTTCCCCATCCTGGGCTGATGAACGGGTATTGTCCCCAGAATGGCAACAGTCGAATAGGGTCAGGATGTGCGGTGGAGCAGCCCCCTCACGGCGAAAAGCCTGGCCGAGCAAGTAGCGGATCTCTTTATCCGCCATCAGCTCGATCTGCCCGTCCAGCCCACGGCAAGCTATCCCTTCCAGGCAGCCGTCCTGTTCTTGCTCCCATACCTCAGGGTCGGCTACTTCTTGTGCGCCATGCCCAGAAAAGTACAGGAGCACGCTGTCGCCCTCCCCAGCCTGCCCCAGATGGCCCACTAGGGCATCTGCCACCGCCTGTTTGGTCGCTTCCCTGTCCAGCAGCTTCCGGAGCTGCAGCCTGCCCTCCCAGGCCGGCTGTGCAA
The DNA here is from genome assembly GCF_007993045.1 of Phaeodactylibacter luteus. Taxonomy (GTDB): domain Bacteria; phylum Bacteroidota; class Bacteroidia; order Chitinophagales; family Saprospiraceae; genus Phaeodactylibacter; species Phaeodactylibacter luteus. The sequence goes on along the minus strand of NZ_VOOR01000002.1, from coordinate 49,772 downwards.
CAAGGTAAGCTTCCATTGCTGCCACATCGGCTGCACAGCCGTGCAGGGGGGCGCCAGGGTAATCATTGATGCCAATCAGTAAAGCGTACAGTTGAGCAGGCATAATCGGGTTGGTCGTTGAAGAGTAGGAAATTTACCTAAAAAAACGAAAGGCATCGGCAGCGGCTTGAAAAAACTGATTTTTTCTAGTAAATTCATAGGCTATTCTCGTCTGTATAAGGCTGCAGATTGCAGCTTTAGCCCAGCCAAAACCACAGCCCTATGAAATGGACTTTTTTCGTTCAAAATAAAATGCGTGCCGCCCTTCTCCTCGCCTTAGTATTTGCGCTCGTCTTCTGGAACAATTGGCAAGAGCGCTCCGGTATGGAGCAGCTCGACAGCCACCTTTCCATGCTTTACAAAGACCGGCTTCTCGTTGAGGGCTATATTTATGAATTATCGGAAGCCTTCCATGCAAAAGCCCGGGCGGCAAATACCTCCCCCTCTACCCTGCCGGCCACAGAAACACAACTAGCAGGTGCTGATATTCAGCCGCTTATCGCCCAATATGAAGCGACCTATCTCACTCCCGAAGAAAAGGAATTGTTCAGCCTCCTTAAACGTACCGTGGCCCAACTGTCTGATCTGGAAAAAGCCCAGCCGTTCAATAGCGCCTTGTACCTGTCGGAGATCAACAACGCGCACCGCCTCTTGCACCGCCTGTCGGGCATACAAATTGCGGAGGGCACGCGCTTGAGCGAAGCCTCCCACCGTATCGTCCTGGGCTCCAACCTCACTGCCCAAATTGAAATGGTGCTGCTGATCATCCTCGCCCTCATCATTCAGGCGCTCGTGCTCAGCGCCAAAGCTCTCCGCAGCCCGGTACAGCAAAAGTTCAACCTCAATTAACCCTCTTGGGCAAGGCAAAATGCTATCTCTTGGGGCCTACCCCCGCCTGAGGGCGGGGGTCGCTACGCTGCGGGGCTCGCTGCCCGCTCGGCCCTATCGGGCTTCACACCCCTCCGCATCGCTAGGCCGGAGGCCGGGCATTGGCTACCCTCAAAGGCATACCTTTCCCCACAATGCAACAGCCCGCCCTGCCCATAGAGGCAAAGCGGGCTGCAGGCTTGCCCTTTTCAGCAAGCTCTACTGCTTATGCACCGTCTGCTGACTGATGAGCCCGCCTTGGGCATCTAGCACGAGCAATTGATAGACGCCCGGGCTGACCCCTTCCAGAGAGAGCCGCTGCCCGGCACGGGCCGAAGGCCAGTAGCTCACCTGCCGGCCAGACATATCCATCAGCTGTAGAGCATGGAAAGGCTGCTGCCCGTCTGCAGCCACCTCCAGCCAATCGGCAGCAGGATTGGGGAATACCCTGACCTTGACTGTGCCAGCGCTTGACCGTACCACTTGCACTGGCCCGTGGTACTCGTACTGCCCGTCAAAATCTACCTGACGAAGGCGGTAATAGGTGCGCCCAGGCTGCACCGCCTCGTCTGAGAATTGATAGTCTCTTGGCTCTTGTACTGTGCCGGCGCCCGCAACACGCCCCACAGCCGACCAAACGCGGCCGTCGGAGCTGCGCTCTATCTCAAAGTGGCTGTTGTTGAGCTCGGTGGCGGTAGACCATTGCAGAAGGTTGTGCCCTGCACTTGGGCGGGCCGTGAAGGCTGAAAGGGCGACGGGGAGGAACGCACTAGGGTTTGTCGTGACTACGATATCATCGAAAATCAGATCTTGATTGATCCCTGTAACGCCATTGCCTAAGCCGAGCGTTTGGATCCCACCGCCGTTCAAGGTCCCTGTAGTCACTTCGCTCTCGGTAGAGGCAGAAGAATTGATTATTTTGAAACCATAAAAGTCGTTTGAAGGGTCAATGTCTAGCTGTACCTCGTAAAGGTCTCCGCCGTTGCACGCAAAATCATCGGTACCGTTAGCCGCTTTTACAATTTTCAAAGTGCCGTCGTCATATTTCCAAACCCCATCGCCGCTAATGCCCAAAAATAATTGTTGCCCTGTATTCCAGGTCAAGCCCGGAGCGGTAGCATCAGAAATGATCATGCCCGCCGTTTTTGCATCCCCTGTATTCAAGTTGAAACGCAGCTTGATTTCTATCCTCGAAGGGCCGGTTAATGCTGTGTTCAGAGAACGGGCGTACGCCTTGCCAGTGCCAGAGGTACCTGCAAAGATACCGCCGGATTGGCCCGTTATTGCAGGTGGGGAACCCGATGTTAAAAAGCTCCCGCCCATATCACTGCCGCCAAAGTTTTTAGGCTCAAAATTAGTAGCCCAGCCTGTCCCGTTGTTTTGCCCTTCAATGTTAGTAGTGTAGGCTTGCATATCATCCGAAGCGGCTACGGTTTGGGCATTGCCCTTGTGGGCTGCCCCAAATGTAAAGGCCAGGGCAGCGCACAGCGCAAGCCCCAAGTGGACATGTTTCTTCCTCATGTTCTTAGTGTGTTAGTGTTTGAATATCATTGTGTTGTCTAAGGCCCGGCAAAAGCGCTATCTTATTGGCAGCTGCCCAAAAAAGCGGCTAAAATTTCGCTTAAGCCATCGGAAAAGCCAAGATAGTTGGTTTTGAGAAAAATGAACAACAATAATTGCATTGTTTTGCAGAGGGCGCCCGCCACTCCCCCGGCACATGCGGCATTCCCAAGTGTGCATTTTCCCTCCTGCTTCCTTACCTTTGCGGGCACAGGCAGGTATTTTTCACAAAACTCTGAAAGTTTAGAACAGTGTTCAAACTTAGAGGCGGCCTGTCTGTTATTCTGGTACCAAAACAATACTTCGTATGCAAACGGCCCGCAAAGTTGAGCACTTCCTGGAAGACCCCAACCTATCTGCCCCCCTCAGGCAAATTGCCCAAAAGGTATTTGACAAAAAGCGCATCACCCCTGAAGAAGGCCAGCTGCTTTTTGAAGAAGGCGAATTAGGCTTTGTAGGCGCCCTGGCCAATTACATACGGGAAGCGCGCCATGGCGGGCGCACCTTTTTCAACCGCAACTTCCACGTAGAGCCCACCAACGTCTGTCTGTATACCTGTACCTTCTGCTCCTATTCCCGCCTGATCAAAAAACGGGAAGAAGGCTGGGAATATTCCCTGCAAGAGATCATGGACATCATCAAAAAATACGATGATGAGCCGGTGACAGAGGTGCACATCGTGGGCGGGGTGCTGCCACAGTACGACCTGCAGTTCTACTCAGACCTGTTCCGGGCCATCAAGGCACACCGGCCAGGGCTTCACGTAAAAGCGCTCACACCCGTAGAGTACCACTACATCTTCAAAAAAGCCAAAGTTTCCTACGAAGAAGGGATGCAGCAGATGCTCGATGCGGGGCTCGACAGCATGCCCGGCGGGGGCGCGGAGATCTTCCACCCTGAAATACGGGATCAGATCGCCGGCGGGAAATGCTCAGGGGAGCAATGGCTGCGCATACATGAGATATGGCACGAGCTGGGCCGGCGCTCCAATGCCACTATGCTCTATGGCCATATCGAGCGGTTCGAGCACCGGATAGACCACCTGGAACAGCTCCGCGCGCTGCAGGACAAAACCGGTGGGTTCCAGACATTCATCCCGCTGAAGTTCCGCAATCAGGGCAATCAGATGAGCCATGTACCGGAATCTACTGTAGTCGAGGACCTGCGCAATTATGCCATCAGCCGGATCTACCTGGACAACTTTGACCACATCAAGGCTTACTGGCCTATGATCGGGCGCAACGTGGCCCAGCTTTCGCTTTCTTTCGGGGTAGATGACATAGACGGCACTATAGATGATACCACCAAAATATACAGCATGGCCGGCTCTGAAGAGCAAAACCCCGCCCTCAGCACCCGCGAGCTCGTCAACCTTATCCGGGCTGTTGGCCGCAACCCCATCGAACGCGACACCCTCTACAACGTGGTGCAAGACTTCACCGATCATGTTTTCGAAGAAGATGAGCAGTTCAAAGGCTATATGTCTCTGCCCGTTGTGAACCGATAAACCACCGCATGGAAAAATTAGTATACATTGTCCGGCACGGGCAGACCGATTTCAACCTGAAAGGTATTGTGCAGGGGCAAGGCGTAGACACAAGCCTGAACGACACCGGGCGGCAGCAAGCCAAAGCCTTCTACGATTTCCACCACAGGGTCGGCTTCGATGCAGTGCTCACTTCCCGCCTCAAGCGCACCCACGAGACGGTCGCCCCTTTCATCAGCGACGGGCTGCCCTGGGAGCAGTTTGCAGCGCTCAATGAGATTGGATGGGGGGAGCACGAAGGGAAGGTCAGCACGCCCGACATGCATCAGGAGTACTTCGCGGTAGTCAATGCATGGAAAGCCGGTGACTACCATGCCCGGCTGGAAGGAGGCGAAAGCGCTGCCGATGTCGGTGAGCGGCTTGCTGAATTTGTCAGCCACCTTCAGCAGCGGCCAGAGCCTAAAATCCTGGTCTGTTCCCACGGGCGTGCTATGCGGGCTTTGATGTGCCTGCTCGCTGGGCAGCCGCTCAGCCGGATGGACGAGTACCAACATGCCAACACTGGCCTTTACAAAACCGCTTATGAAGGCACCGGCTTCCGCTTTTTGCTGCAGAACGACCTGTCGCACCTCGATAGCCTAAAAATCTAAAGCGCTTTCATGGACCGATACCGCATCACTGCCGTCAGTTACCTCAATACCAAACCTTTGCTCTACGGGCTGCTTAACAGCCCCATCGGCGGGCAGCTGAACCTGGAGCTGAACATCCCGTCCGACTGTGCGCAGAAACTGAAGAACGGGCAGGCAGACTTGGCGCTTGTCCCGGTAGCCATCATCCCTGAGCTGCAGCAGCCCCGCATCATTTCCCGCTACTGCATAGGGGCTGTGGGCGAAGTCAGAACAGTATGCATCTACAGCGACTGCCCCCTGGAAGAGGCAGAAACCCTTTACCTCGACCACCACTCCCGCACCTCAGTTGAGCTGGCACAGCTCCTGCTGAAAGAGTATTGGCACCTCTCCCCCGCCCTGCTGCCCGCACAAGAAGGGTATATCCGGAAGATCGGCGGGCGCACTGCCGGCCTCGTCATTGGCGACCGGACGATAGGCCTGGACAAGAAGTTCAAGCACTGCTATGACCTCGGGGAGGCTTGGCAGCAGCATACCGGCCTGCCTTTCGTTTTTGCCGCCTGGGTCAGCACCCGCGAATTTGATGCGCCCTTCCTTCAGGCTTTCAATGATGCCCTCGCTTCTGGCGTCAGCCAAATCCAAAAACTGAAATACCTGCTCCCCTCCCCCGCCCCTGATTTCAGCCTGGAAGAGTATTTTACCCGTTACATCAGCTATCAGCTTGACGAGGCAAAAGAAGAGGCCCTTCACCGTTTCCTCTCTTACCTCAATGAAAAACAAGGGGCCGCTAAACCAATGCCAGTCTTTCAGCGTTAGCACACCGCAACCTTAATAAAGGCACACAATCATGAGCGACACTCAGACAGCGTATGCTACCCTTGGCGGAGGGTGCTTTTGGTGCACAGAAGCCGTCTTTCAGGAAGTGAAAGGGGTAGCCAAGGTGACTTCAGGCTATGCAGGGGGCACCCGTGAAACAGCCAATTATGATGCTGTATGCTCCGGCAAAACCCAGCATGCGGAAGTCATACAAATCCAATTCAACCCTGCTGAAGTCTCCTACGAAACCCTGCTCGAAATTTTTTGGGCCGCCCATGACCCCACTACCCTCAACCGGCAGGGCAACGACCGGGGGCCTCAGTACCGCTCTGTCATCTTTTACCACGATGAAACGCAGAAAGCCCTAGCAGAACAGTCTATTGCCAAAACGGCACCGCAGGTCTGGGATCAGCCTATCGTTACCGAGCTTTCCCCTCTAGAGGCTTTTTATCCGGCCGAGGGCTACCATCAAGGCTACTACTCCAAAGTGGGGGAAAGAAACCCTTACTGCACCTACATCATCTCCCCCAAGGTGGCGAAGTTCCGGCAAAAATTTGCCCACCTCCGAAAATAACTAGCCATCCGCCCAATATTTTTTACCGGCTGCCCCATTTGAAAGCCGGTAAAGCCCAGTGCTGCAACCTGCTAAGGATCAGGGCTTAGCGGTGCTATCCTTCCTCATATCTACATCTATCCGATTGGTTTACAGGCTAATAATTCTGCATTAGTTTTCTTGGCAAAACTATTATTTGGCGCTACCTTTCCAAAGAACTGACTCCTGTTGTACCATGAAATTAGCAATCCTTAAAGAGCCTCAGGGCGATGCCCGCGTGGCGCTCACACCCGATGCTGTACCTAAGCTCCAAGCCGCAGGCTTTAGCCTGCTCTTGGAAGAAGGCGCAGGCGAAGGGGCACTTTTCCCCGATGAAGCCTACAGCAGTGTAGATGTGTTTAGTAGGGCTGAGCTCCTCGGCAAGGCAGATATACTACTGAGCATCAGCCCACTGCCTGAAACAGAGTGGCCAAGCATCAAGCCTGGGGCTTGGCTGATTGCCCAATTCCAGCCCTTTGTGGACGAGAGCGTAAGTGGGAAGCTTTCCAAAGCTGGCCTGAATGCATTCAGCCTGGACATGATCCCGCGTACCACCTTGGCGCAATCTATGGATGTGCTCTCTTCTATGGCTGCTGTAGCCGGCTACAAGGCCGTATTAGAAGCCGCCCGCCTATTGCCCCGCTATTTCCCAATGATGATCACCGCAGCAGGCAGCATCCGCCCCGCTACGGTATTGGTGCTGGGCGCAGGTGTTGCAGGGCTGCAGGCCATTGCTACCGCCCGCAGGCTGGGCGCACAGGTGGAAGCTTTCGACACCCGCTCAGCGGCAAAAGAAGAGGTAAAAAGCTTGGGCGCGAAGTTTATCGAGATCGAAGGCGCGCGCGAGGATGCCGGAGCCGGTGGATATGGCGTGGAACAGAGCGAAGCTTTCCTCCAAAAGCAGCGGGAAGAAGTACAGGCGCGTGCCATGAAAGCAGATGTCATCATCACTACCGCACAGGTAAGAGGGCGCAAAGCTCCTATCTTGGTCCCTGCTTCCACGGTAGAGCGTATGAAGCCCGGCTCTGTCATTATCGACCTGGCCTCCTCTACCGGCGGCAACTGTGAGCTATCTCAAGACAATGAGCTGAGGGTGCACCATGGCATTTCCATTTTGGGCAACTCCAACCTCGCGGCCCTAATGCCACAGGACGCCAGTCAGCTGTACTCGAACAACGTTGTCAACTTCCTGAAGTACATCACCTCAGATGGGCAGCTCAACCTCGACTACACCAATGAGATCATCGGCGGTGCTTGCATTACCAAGCCAGCCGCAGAAAAAGAATAACTATGGAAAGCCTGATTACATTCTTCAATGAGGACAGCAACCTGCTCCTCATCTATTTGCTCCTTTTCACCATAATACTGGGCTTCGAAGTCATTTCCAAAGTGCCGACTGTACTTCACACGCCCCTGATGTCGGGCGCCAATGCCATATCGGGGGTTGTCATCATTGGTGCGATCTTCCTCATCCGGCAGTCTGGCCCTGAAGATTACCTGATGCTCGGCTTGGGCTTCCTGGGCGTAGTCCTGGGGATGGTCAATGTGGCAGGCGGCTTTGCAGTTACTGACCGCATGCTGGAAATGTTCAAAAAGAAGAAGCGTTAAAAGAACCCCTGTTGTCAACTGTCAGGGGCATATGCCCCTTGCTGAATACCTATCGATATGCTACTCGAATTCATCATCAATATCGCTTACCTGGCCGGGTCCCTCGCCTTTGTTTGGGGCCTGCGCCTGCTCAGCTCCCCCGATACCGCCCGGAAAGGGAATATCGTAGCCGGCTCCGGCATGGTCATCGCCATTTTGGCAGCCCTCTTCCAGCCTATAGAAGGGGCCTCCAATAACTACCTTTGGATTGCCGGGGCGCTCGCAGTAGGTGCCGCGATCGGGCTCGTTTCTGCTAAGAAAGTGCAGATGACAGCTATGCCGCAGATGGTGTCTATCTTCAATGGGCTTGGCGGGGCCTGCGCAGTTGTGCTCGCCTATGCAGAGCTGTTCCCTTTTTATGAAGGCAGCAAACCGCTTGATCTTGCCGGCCTGTCTATTGTGCTCTCAGCCCTGCTGATAGGCGGAGTCTCTTTCACCGGCAGCCTGCTGGCCTACGGAAAGCTGCAAGGCCTGGTCAATGACAGTCAGGTGGCACTGCCACGGCACAGCGCCATCAATCTTGCCCTGCTCGCTGTGACCCTGGGGCTAGGCATCTACCTGGCAGCCGCCGGGTCATCAGGAAGCCTGGCCCTCGGCAGCCTCTTTATGGCCCTGTCCCTGATCTATGGCTTTTCTTTTGTAGCCCCAATCGGCGGGGCGGATATGCCCGTTGTCATTTCTCTGCTCAATTCCTTTACGGGGCTTTCCGCTGCTGTCACTGGGCTCATCTATGGCTCACAATTTATGCTCGTAGGCGGGATTTTGGTAGGGGCTTCTGGCACCATCCTTACCGTGCTGATGTGCGACGCTATGAACCGCTCCCTGCTCAATGTGCTCATCGGTGGCTTTGGCGGGGGCGGCAGCAGCAGCGCTGCAGGGCAGGCCGATGGGCTCGTGGCCAAAGAGGTATCCCTCAATGATGCGGCCATCCAACTGTTTTATGCCAGCTCGGCCATCATTGTCCCCGGTTACGGGCTGGCGGTAGCCCAAGCCCAAAAAGTATGCAAAGAAGTGGATGAACTGCTGGAAAAGAACGGTGTAGAGGTGCGGTACGCTATCCACCCGGTAGCCGGCCGTATGCCGGGGCACATGAATGTCCTCTTGGCAGAAGCAGATGTGCCTTACCCCAAGTTGCTAGACCTTGAAGAGGCGAACGCAGCCCTGAAGGATACCGATATCGTCGTCATTGTCGGGGCCAATGATGTGGTCAACCCCGCGGCTGACGACGATCCGGGCAGCCCTATTTATGGCATGCCTGTGCTTAAGGTTTGGGACGCCAAGAACGTGATTGTCCTGAAGCGCAGCATGAGCCCCGGGTATGCGGGCATCCAAAACCCGCTGTTTTTCCATGACAAAACCCGTATGCTGTTTGGGGATGCCAAAGATTCCCTCGCCAAGCTCGCAGGAGAGATTAAGTCGCTGTAAATCGGGCGTGAACCAAAATGCCGCAGGTGTTTATGCTTTTGGGGCTCTAGCCTGGCATTGGCCTAGCGCTGCGGAGGGGCGGCAGGCCTGATAAGGCCGAGCGGATAGCGAGCCCCGTAGCATAGCGGCACCTGCCATCGGGCAGGGGCAGGCCCCCTATCCTTGCGGCAGGGCAGGCAAAAAAGACGACAATTTGGTTTGCGCCCTGTAAATCTGATTTTTTGTATTTGTTTTTTTTGTCAGGAAACATTAGCTGAGTAAAACAACAACCTGGAAAAGCATTTGCTGCAAACACTCCGCTGACCTGCCTTGTTCTTTCAACAGCCCGGCATAGCCCTTTGCCTGTGCAAAAACAAGACAACAGATGCGTATTCATGCTTTTTTGCTCTTAGTCCTATTCACTGCCCCCGCGCTCCTGAACGCCCAAAAAACAGAGCAGGAGTCGCGCACCCCTAAAAGCACATTCCCACAGCCTGCTCTGGATTTCCTAGAGGGAAGCTTCCCAGGGGGCAGCCGTGCACGGTATTATGAAGAACAAAACGAGGCGGGCCGTTTCCTGGAAGCCAAATTCAATTACCAAGGCTACCGCTACAGCGTGAAGTTTGAGCCATCTGGCAAATTGCATGATATTGAACGGCTCCTCCCAAATAGCGATAGTTTGCCCAGGCAGGTAGGCGAGGCACTGCAGCGACAGCTCTCCGCCCGGTTCAGCCGTTACAAAATCAAACGGCTGCAAGAGCAGCTTTCGCCCGGTGGCGAGCTGCTAGGGTACGAAATCGAGATAAAAGCAAAAGAAGAAGGCCAAGCTTTCCAATACTTCGAAGTCCAAACCTCTCCCCAAGGCGAATGGCAATCTGTACGGGCCATAGAACAGCGCCCCAATGATTTCCTTTTCTTTTAAAGCCCTTCCCAAGCTTTAGCCTACATAAAACCACAGGCCAATGAACCGCTACTTCCTGCCGGCAGCTTTGGGGCTGCTCGCCCAAATGCTGCCCCTTTCCTCTGCACAAGCTCAGCATACCGCAGAACAGTTCACCCAAATCGACTTCGGCTTCAATTTGCCAGGCAAGTGGAAGGGCGACTTGCAGGCCGAGTTCCGGAACCGTTGGGCAGACACCGAAGGGGCGGGGTTAGCCCCTACCCTCTTTTACACTCAAGTGGGAGCAGCTTACGCTCCGGGGCCAGATGCCGCGTTTGGAGGGGCCTACCGTGTCGCCGCCCGCAGCCTCGGGCAGGGCAGCCCTACCTGGGAGCACCGTTTTTCCCAGCAGGTCAGCATTGTGCAGCGCAAAGGCAAGCTCCGTTTCCGGGAACGGCTGATGGCTGAACAGCGCCTTTTCAGCAACAACGCCTTTCAGGCCCGCCACAGGTGGCGGCTCAGGGGCGGCCTGGATTATCCGCTGCAAGGGGAAAAGCTAGACCCCGGGGAAGCCTACCTCAACCATCAGGCTGAGCTGGTCGCCTACCCGTTCGAACATCAGCCTTGGGAGCTAAGGGAGCAGCGATTCTACACGGGCATTGGCTGGTGGCTGCACAATGGGCAGGCCCTTGAGGCAGGGCTCGAGAACCGAACGGGCAGGGGCGCGCCCTCCGGCCCGATGGAATACCGTTGGATACTCCGGCTCCGATGGAAGCTGTAAGGCCTGTACCGTCGACTATTTGTGGGTTTTTATCCCAAAAAAGCTAATAAACAACGAGTTTGCCGTATATTCATAGGGTGTTCAATCGTAGCGCTCAGCACTGAGCCTACCTATTGTTAATCCTTTCAACCTTAATCCCTATGCCATTTTCACCTGCAATTATTCTCATCATCTTCTTGGGGCTGATCATCTTGTTCACTGGCATTTTCACCGTGCGCCAGCAGTCTGCAGCTTTGGTGGAACGGCTGGGCCGCTTCCACAGCATCAAACGCTCCGGGCTTCAATTTAAAATCCCCATTATCGACCGCATCGCCGGCCGGGTAAGCCTCAAAGTGCAACAGCTCGATGTTCATGTCGAGACCAAAACCCGAGACAACGTTTTCGTCAAGCTGAGGGTATCGGTCCAATATTATATCCTCTCAGATAAAATATACGATGCCTTCTACCGCCTTGAAAACTCCCACGAGCAGATTACGGCTTATGTTTTTGACACCGTCCGGGCAGAAGTCCCTAAAATGAAGCTCGATGATGTTTTTGAGCGCAAAGACGATATCGCCCTGGCTATCCGCCGGGAGCTGGAGGAGTCCATGAACGAGTACGGCTATGGCATCGTCAAAGCCCTAGTCACGGATATAGACCCGGATATTGAAGTCAAAAATGCCATGAACCGCATCAACGCTGCTGAGCGGGTAAAGCTTGCTGCTGAGTATGAAGGGGAAGCAGACCGCATCCGGATCGTAGCTAAAGCGCGAGCGGAGGCAGAGAGCAAGCGTTTGCAGGGCCAAGGCATAGCCGATCAGCGGCGTGAAATCGCACGCGGGCTTGAAGAGTCGGTCGAAGTGCTCAATAAAGTAGGCATCAACTCCCAGGAAGCTTCTGCCCTGATCGTGGTCACCCAGCACTACGACACCCTTCAGGCCATGGGGGAAAATGCCAACAGCAACCTCATCATGATGCCCAATGCGCCAAGCGCTGGCGCAGATATGCTTTCGCAGATGACCGCCTCGTTCGTCACAGCCCAAAAAATGGGGGAAGAAATGAAGCAACAGACCCTGACCAACGGCAACGGGCACTAACCTTAGCCTTCCCGCCGGAGAAAGCAGCCTGGCTCGTCTGTAGCCGGGCTGCTTTTTTTTGCGCCTCGTTGTCTAAACACCACTTTCGCAAAAAAATCGCCCCTGCCCCCTGCCCGAGATTCCTTAACTTGGCAGCACTGCAAGCCGCCCCGTTTACAACAAAAGGCAGCTTTCAGCTATTACAACCGTATTCACAGGTTCATTTAGCCAAACCAAACCATATACCAACGTATGAAGAAACAACAACTGATCTGGTGCTGCCTGATCGCTGCACTGCTCGCCTTTGGCACTACGCCCTCATTTGCCCAAGACGGGCCAGGGGATGGAGACCCTAAGGAAGCTGGGGCAGACGATAGCAAGGGCAAAAAGAAAGAGAAAGGGTATACCGACATCATTACCGAGGATGCCATCTCTGATGAAGGCCTCTTTACCGTCCATAAAGTAGAGGACAAATATTACTTCGAACTGCCTAAGTCATTGATGGAGCGTGAAATCCTGGTCGTCAGCCGGATTTCCGGGCATGTCAAAAACCTGAACTTTGGAGGGGCTGGCATGCGGTCCCGCCCACAGCAAGTCATCCGATGGCAGGAAATGGACGGGCACTTGCTGTTGCGCTCCGTAAGCTACAACAGCGTTGCCACTCAAGGCGACCCCATCTATGAATCGGTCAAAAACAACAACTACGAGCCCATCATCGAGCGGTTCAAGGTCGCAACGCAGAACGAGGACTCTACAGCCTATGTCATCGATGTGACCAAGTTCTTCTCTTCGGATGTGCCTATGCTCGGCCCAATGACTGATGGGCAGCGCAAAGCCTTCAAAATCAAAGGCCTTGACAATAACCGCAGCTTCATCAAGCACATCAAAGCCTACCCGTCCAATGTCGAAGTCCGCCAAGTGCTCACTTACCGGGGGGACGAGCTGCCCGACAATCAGATCACAGAGTCTATGACTATAGAGATGAACCAATCGTTCATCGAGCTGCCAGAAGAGCCCTGGCAGCCCCGCTACTACGATGACCGGGTAGGGTATTTCAGCTTGCGCCAAACCGATTACAGCCTGGATGAACAGAAAGCGGCCACCAAGCGCTTCATCACCCGGTGGCGCCTCGACCCCGTAGACATGGACGCCTACAAACGTGGCGAGCTCGTAGCGCCCAAAAAGCCTATCGTCTACTATATAGACCCCGCTACCCCTGAAAAATGGCGGCCATACCTGAAAAAAGGTGTAGAGGATTGGCAGGCGGTTTTCGAAAAAGCAGGCTTCAAAAATGCAATCATCGCCAAAGACCCTCCTTCCAAAGAAGAAGACCCCGAATGGAGCCCCGAAGATGTGCGCTATTCGGTTATCCGATACGTTTCTACTGACATCCAAAATGCAATGGGGCCTCATGTGCACGACCCCCGCACTGGAGAAATCTTGGAAAGCGATATCATCTGGTACCACAATGTGATGAACCTCCTGCGCAATTGGTTCCTCATTCAGACCGCTGCGGTCTATCCGGATGCCCGCAAAGTGAAATTTGATGACGAGCTCATGGGCGAGCTCATCCGGTTTGTGGCCGCTCACGAAGTAGGCCACACCCTCGGGCTCCCGCATAATATGGGCTCAAGCGTTGCTTACCCTGTTGACTCTCTGCGCGCACCGGGCTTTGTACAGCGCATGGGCGTTGCCCCTTCCATTATGGACTATGCACGCTTCAATTACGTTGCTCAGCCAGAAGACAAAGGTGCAGGTGTCATGCCGAAAATCGGGCCCTACGACGAATGGAGCATCATCTACGGGTACAAGCTCGTGCCTGAGGCTGCTTCCGCAGAGGAGGAGCGCCCAGTGCTCAACGAGTGGATCAAATCTCGCGATGACGACCCCATCTACCGATATGGGCAGCAGCAGTGGCGGGTCGTCGACCCCAGCGCTCAAACGGAAGACATCGGCAGCGATGCCGTAGAGGCCAGCGACCTGGGCATAGCAAACCTCAAGCGCATTGTGCCCAACCTGATCACGTGGACCGCCCGGGATGGGGAAGACTACGAAGACCTCTCTGAAATCTACCGTCAGGTTGCTGGGCAGTTCCGCCGCTATGTCGGCCATGTCGGCAACAACATAGGGGGCGTGTACGAATACGACAAAACCTACGATCAGGAAGGAATTGTGTACACGCATGTGCCTAAAGACAAGCAGCGCGCTGCAGTCAACTTCCTGAACCGGCAACTTTTTGCTACCCCCACATGGATGATCGACCAAGACATCATCGGGCGGGTCGGCTCTACTGTCATCGTTGACCTTATCCGCGGGCTGCAGGACTACGGGCTCAACCTCCTGTTCACAGGCAGCCGCCTCGAGCGCATGATGGAAAACGAGGCGCTGAACGGCAATCAGGCTTACACCATGAGCAACCTGTTCGAAGATACCCGCCGCAGCATCTTTGCAGAAATTGGCGCGGGCTCAACCCCCGATGCCTACCGGCGCAACCTGCAACGGGCGTATATCAGCCAAATGGGCAGCCTGCTTATGGCTGGAGGCGATGTTGACATCAGCGATGCCAAGGCGATTGCCCGCATGACACTGGAAACACTAAAGGCAGACATTGCGAAGGCTGCCAAACGCGCCGACGGTATGCAAGGGGCACACCTCAAAGACCTGCTCGCGCGCATTGACATGATCGAAGAAGGGAAAATGCCTGGCGGAGCATCAAGTGGCCGCAACGGCATAGGCCAAACGCCCGCCGATAGCCACTTCGGCTGCTGGCATACACACTAGCCCATCCCTGGCATTTCCGCCACAACAGCAGAGCGGCTGTACTGACACAGTACAGCCGCTTTTCTTATCTTTACCAAAAAAAAGCCATGTTCAACCGCGCGCTCTTCTACACCGCACTCCTCCTTTGCAGCACACTGATGGCCCTCTCCTACGCCTGCACTACTGAAAACGGAGCCCAACAACCGGCCCCTAAGCCCGAAGCAGATGGCAGCAGCCCATCTAAACCCATCATCATCCGGCAGCCTATCAACCCCAACGGCGACAGTGAGCTGGCCCTCCTCATGCGCGCCATGTACGAAGAAGCGGAACGGATGAAATCCGCTATCGAAAATGGCGAAAAGCCTGAAATCACCCTCGATTACAAAGCGATCCTTACCGCTGAGGCAACAGAGCCAGAGAAAGCCGCTTCCGATACCTACAAAGTGCATGCCCAATCCTACCTTCAGACACTCAAAGCGCTGGAAAATGCTGATGTCGCCAAGGCTAAAATGCTGTTCGAGGACATGGTCGACAGCTGCATGGGCTGCCATACCGCGCTTTGCCCCGGGCCTAAAGCCCGCATCAAGAAATTGTACTGAGCAAAACGCAGCCTGCCCTAATGCTTTTAGGGGCCTCCCCCGCCTCACGGCAGGGGCGCTACGTTCCGGGGCTCGCTATCCGCTCGGCCTTATCAGGCCTGCCGCCCCTGCACATCGCTAGGCCGATGCCCGGCTAGGGCTTGCAGGCTTTAGCCCAATACTAAAAGCCCTGGCAGTATTTGCAATTGCCAATACAAAAGCCCTTCCTGATCCAACTCAGAAAGGGCTTTTCCAAAACCATCAGGCCATTTAAGCAGCCCGCTGTATCAGCCGGCCGCTACTTCTCCAAAAATATCGTATTCGGTAGCTTCTGTTATACGGACATTGGCAAAGTCGCCAACCCGGACATACTGGCCTTCGGCAGGTACCAAAACTTCGTTGTCTACCTCAGGGCTATCCCCTTCAGTGCGCCCAACGAAATACCCGCCTTCTTTGCGGTCGAACAGCACCCGGAAAGACTGCCCTACCTTAGCCTCGTTCTTCCGGGCAGATATCGCCTGCTGAATCTCCATGATGCGGTTTGCGCGCTCCGCTTTTATTGCTGCGGGCACATCGTCTTCCAGCCCATAAGCAGAGGTGCCCTCCTCGTGGGAATACTGGAATACGCCCAAGCGGTCAAACTCCATCTCCTCTACAAAATCGCAAAGGTCCTGAAACTCCTCCTCCGTCTCGCCGGGGAAACCGACGAGCAGGGTGGTCCGCATCGTGATGCCCGGCACCCGCTCGCGGGCCGCTTTTACCAGAGCTACGGTCTCCTCCCGGGTAATCTGACGGCGCATACGCTCTAGCACCCCGTTGTTGGCATGCTGCAAAGGGATGTCCAAGTAATTGCAGATTTCCTTGCGCGCCGCCATAGCCTCGAATATTTCCATCGGGAACTTGCTGGGGTAAGCATAGTGGAGCCTGATCCATTCAATGCCCTCTACATCCGCCAAAGCATGCAGCAGGCGCGGCAGTTCGCGTTTTTTGTATATATCCAGCCCGTAGTAAGTGAGCTCCTGTGCAATGAGCAACAGCTCTTTCACCCCCATGCGGGCCAGGTTGCGGGCTTCCTGCACCAGCTCTTCCACCGGGCGGGAGATGTGCTTGCCGCGCATCAGTGGGATGGCACAAAAAGAGCAAGTCCGGTTGCAGCCTTCTGATATCTTCAGGTAGGCATAGTGCTGAGGGGTGGTCGTCGTGCGCTCCCCTATGAGCTCATGCTTATAGTCGGCATTGAGCTTGGCAAGCAGCCCGGGCAACTCCAAGGTGCCGAAGTAAGCATCTACCTCAGGTATTTCAGCTTCCAAGTCGTCCTTGTAGCGCTGTGAAAGGCAGCCCGTCACATACAGCTTATCTATCCCGCCTTCCTTTTTGATGTCCGCATACTCTAGTATGGTATTGACCGACTCCTCCTTGGCCAAGTCGATAAAACCGCAAGTGTTCACAATGACGACATTAGCCTCCGCATCATCATCTTCGTGTACGACCTCGAAATCATTGCCGCGCAGCTGCGTGATGATGTTCTCAGAATCGACCCGGTTTTTGGAACAGCCCAGGGTAATGACGTTTACTTTATCTCGTTTGAGCGTTTTGGTCTTCATATCAAGCATTTAGCGGGCGCAAAGATAGGCAAGGGAGCGGACAATTGTTAGCCCTTGGCCTGTTTAGGTCTTCTCCCTAAACATAGGTATATCCTATCCAAGAATAGGATATTTATATCAAAGAATTTTGTTCTGTACTTAATTTTAATCACAGTGAAATACACCAGAAATCAAGCCTCTGCCCAACAAAAGGCACTACACAAGGGCTGTGCCCCTACCCTACCTAATGTTAGGTAGAACAGCTGCTGAAAGAAAAGCTGAACCTTATTTGTACTTTTTTGTATAAATTACTCACCTTTGCACTTAGATTAAGTCTAAATAACACGCCAAAACAGGATTCAGATATGAGCGATTCCATGCAGACGCTGGAGCAGCATACCAGAAGCGACTACAAATATGGCTTCAGCAGCAATATCGAAACCGATAAGCTGCCCAAAGGGCTCAACGAAGGCACCGTGCGCGCGATCTCCAAAAAGAAAAACGAGCCAGAATGGCTGACGGAATGGCGCCTGAAAGCTTACGAGCAATTCTTGGAAATGACCGAGCCGACCTGGCCCAATGTCGATTACCCGCCAGTGGACCTCCAGGACATGGTGTACTATGCCGCACCCAAAAAGAAGAAAAAGCTGAACAGCCTCGATGAGGTTGACCCTGAACTGCTGGAGACCTTCAACAAACTGGGCATCCCTCTGGAGGAGCAGAAAATGCTTGCCGGCGTAGCCGTAGATGCGGTCATCGACTCTGTATCCGTAAAAACGACCTACAAGGAGAAACTGGCTGAGCTGGGCATCATATTCTGTTCCTTCAGCGAAGCGGTACAGGAGCACCCCGAGCTGATCAAGCGCTACATCGGCTCTGTTGTGCCTGCTAACGACAACTACTACGCTGCGCTCAACTCAGCTGTGTTCAGCGACGGCTCTTTTGTCTACATCCCTAAAGGGGTAAAATGCCCTATGGAGCTCAGCACTTACTTCCGGATCAACGAGCGGGATACCGGGCAGTTCGAGCGCACGCTTATCGTCGCAGAAGAGGGCAGCTCCGTCAGCTACCTTGAAGGCTGTACCGCCCCTATGCGGGACGAAAATCAGCTGCACGCTGCAGTGGTAGAGCTTGTTGCAATGGACAACGCCACCATCAAATACTCTACCGTACAGAACTGGTACCCGGGCGACAAGGACGGCAAAGGCGGCATCTACAACTTTGTGACCAAGCGCGGGCTGTGCAAGGGCGTCCGTTCTAAAATTACCTGGACTCAGGTAGAGACCGGCTCTGCAGTGACTTGGAAATACCCAAGCTGTGTGCTGCTGGGAGATTACTCCGTAGGGGAGTTCTACTCTGTAGCCGTAACCAACAATAAGCAGCAGGCCGATACGGGCACTAAAATGACCCACATCGGCAAAAACACCCGCAGCACCATCATATCCAAAGGGATTTCGGCCGGGTACAGCCACAACTCTTACCGTGGCCTGGTCAAAATTGGGAAAAAGGCAGAGAACGCCCACAACTTCTCTGTGTGCGACTCCTTGCTCATGGGCGACAAATGCGGGGCCCACACCTTCCCTTACCTGGAGGTGGAAAACAATTCCGCTAAGGTAGAACATGAGGCTACCACCTCCAAAATCGGGGAAGATCAGCTGTTCTACCTCATGCAGCGAGGGCTCAGCGAGGAAGATGCGGTCAATACCATCGTGAACGGCTATTGCAAGGAAGTCTTCAATGAGCTGCCTATGGAGTTCGCCGTCGAAGCTCAGAAGCTCCTGGCCATCAGCCTGGAAGGCAGCGTTGGCTAAACCGCGGACGCAACTCCTTTTTTCAACCTCTTAATCAGAACGCAAATACCTTATCATACTATGCTCACAGTAAAAGACCTCAAAGTCTCTATAGAAGATAAAAATATCCTCAAAGGCATCAACCTCGAAGTAAAACCTGGCGAGGTGCACGCCATCATGGGGCCCAACGGTTCTGGCAAAAGCACCTTCGCCAACGTGCTCGCAGGCCGGGAAGAATATGAAGTAGAAAGCGGCAGCATCGAGTTCCTGGGGGAAGACCTGCTGGAAATGGAAGTGGACGAGCGCTCACTGGCTGGCATTTTCATGGCTTTCCAGTACCCTGTGGAAATCCCTGGGGTCAGCACCTCCAACTTCCTCAAAAGCATTGTGAACGCCAAGCGTAAAGCTCAAGGGCTGGAAGAGCTCAATGCCATGCAGATGCTCAAGCTCATCCGCGAGAAAATTGCAATGGTAGGCATGAAGGAGGACTTCCTGCGCCGCTCCCTCAATGAAGGCTTCTCCGGGGGAGAAAAAAAGCGCAGTGAAATGCTGCAGATGGCCCTGCTGGAACCAAAGCTCGCTATCTTGGACGAAACCGACTCTGGGCTGGACATCGACGCCCTTCGCATTGTGTCCGAAGCCGTAAACGAACTCCGCTCTGCAGAGCGCTCCTTCGTCATCGTGACCCACTATCAGCGCCTGCTCAACTATATCGAGCCTGATTTTGTGCACGTGCTCTACAATGGCCGCATCGTGAAGTCTGGCGATAAATCCCTTGCACTTGAGCTTGAAGATAAAGGGTACGATTGGATCAAGGCAGAAGCCGATGCGGTGACCGCTTAAACGCCGCCAAGACGCTGCCCTCAGCAGGAGCTCATCCGATTTTGAACCCTATGCAGCAAAAGAAGCTGCTCCAAATATCTAAATTCATGTCAACTACCGTAGTAGAAGACCGTTTCGCTGTAGAAAAACAGCGCTTCCTGGATTTATTCGAAAAACACGGCGCCGCCACCGGCGCCGTTCACCCGCTGCAGGAGTATCAGCAACGGGCCATCCGACAGGCAGGGGCGCTTTCTTTCCCTACCCGCCGGGACGAAGAGTGGAAGTACACAAGCATCAACCGGATTGTACAGCAGGAGTATCAGCTCGGGGAGCAGGTAGCGGTATCCGCTGATGCGCTCTCCCCCTTCATCCCTGAAGGGCTCGATGCCCACCTCATCGTTTTTGTCAATGGGGTCTATCAGCCTCAGCTTTCTGATGAGAAAACGCTGCCTAAAGGCATGTCTGTGCTCAAGCTGGAAGATGCCCTCGACTCTGATCAGTTCGGCACTGTGGCCCGGGGAGAGCTGGAGAAAATGCTCACAGAGCGGGAAGACATCTTCCTGAGCCTCAACCTCGCGTTCTCCCAGCACAGCCTTTTTTTCCATACCGCTAAAAATACTCAGGCAGAGCGCCCAGTGTACATCCTGCACTTGGCTGCCCCAGGCGGAACGCCCATTTACAACAGCCACCTCAACATCTTTGTCGCAGAAGAGAGCAGTGAGTTCACGGTCATCGAAGGGCAGTTCCAGCTTCCTGGCACTTCAGGCGTCTACTTCAACAACCTCGCCAACCGGGCATTGGTCAGCCCTAATGCGCACGTGCACCATTATTGCCTTCAAAATGAGGGCGAGCAGGGTTTTGTCATCAACAATACGGATGCAGCCCACGACCGGGACAGCACCTTCAACAACTACACCATTGACCTAGGGGGAAGGATTGTCCGGAACAACCTCAATACCGTGCATTTGGGCTCCAACCTTACCACCAATTACTACGGTATTTATTTTGGCAATGGGGAACAGCACATCGACAACCATACATTCCTGGATCACGCTGTGCCACACTGCCAGAGCAATGAGCTGTACAAGGGCATAGTGACGGACAAAGCCCGGGGTGTTTTCAATGGCAAAGTGCTGGTCAGGCAGGACGCCCAAAAGACCAACGCTTTCCAACAGAGCAGCAGCCTCGTCCTGTCCAATAAAGCACAAATGGACAGCAAGCCTCAATTGGAGATTTTCGCAGATGATGTCCGCTGCAGCCACGGTGCCACCATCGGGCAATTGGATGAGGACTCCGTCTTCTACCTCCGCAGCCGGGGGATGAGCGATGCCGCAGCCCGCGCCATGCTGCAGTTCGCTTTCATCGGCGAGGTGCTCGGGCATTTCCCGAACCAAGCGGTAAGCACATTTGGAGCAAAAATGATCGCGGAGAAATTTGGCGCATAAGCTTGCCCGGAAGCCTATACATTTTTTGGCAACAGCCCCGGGCACCGTCCGGGGCTGTGTACATTGACAACAACTATTATGGAATCAACAGCAACGCCAGCCATCCGGACTTTGGAAGAAATCCGAAAAGATTTTCCGCTGCTGGAACGGGAAATGAACGGCCAACCTTTGGCTTTCCTCGACAGTGCAGCTTCCAGCCAAAAGCCCAACGCTGTCATTCAGAAGATAGCGCGCTACTACGAACAAGAGCACGCCAATGTCCACCGTGGGGTATACCAGATCAGCCAGGAAGCGACCACCGCTTTTGAGGAGGCCCGCGAGCTGGCACGTGAGCTGATCAACGCCCCTTCTGCCGAGGAAGTGATTTTTGTGCGGGGCACTACAGAGGGCATCAACTTGGTCGCCTCCTCCTACTCCCGGAAGTTCATTCAGCAGGGGGACGCAGTGCTCATCACCGCAATGGAGCACCACAGCAATATCGTGCCCTGGCAAATGGCCTGCGAAGCCCAAGGGGCCGAGCTGAGGGTGGCCCCTATCAACGATGCCGGGGAGCTGCTGCTCGAGGAGCTGTACGCCATGCTGGACGATAAAGTAAAAATGGTCGCCCTCACCCATGTTTCCAATTCCATGGGCACCATCAACCCGGTCAAAAGCATCATCAGCCGAGCTCATACACTGGGCATACCTGTGCTGGTAGACGGCGCTCAGGCCATCCCCCACATGAAGGTGGATGTGCAAGAGCTCGATGCGGATTTTTACACCTTCTCTGGCCACAAAATGTTCGGCCCGACTGGCGTTGGCATCCTTTACGGCAAACGGGAATGGCTAGATGCCATGCCGCCCTATCACGGGGGGGGCGAAATGATAAAAACCGTCACTTTCGAAAAGACCACTTACAACGAGCTCCCACACAAATTCGAAGCGGGCACACCTGATATCGCAGGGGTCATCGGGCTAGGTGAAGCCATCCGTTATATGAACAGCATCGGGCATGGCCGCATACAGGAGCACGAGCACAACCTGCTAGCCTATGCTACGGAGGCTCTAAGCCAAATCGAAGGGCTCCGGATAATCGGTACTGCACAAGATAAAGCCAGCGTGGTCTCTTTCATCGTTGATGGCGTCCACCCCTATGATTTGGGCGCACTGCTCGACAAACAAGGCATTGCAGTCCGGACCGGGCACCATTGTACGCAGCCATTAATGGACCGCTTCGGCATCCCCGGGACGGTGCGCGCCTCCCTGGCTTTCTACAACAACCAAACGGATATCGACCGCCTCGTTGCAGGCGTGAAACGTGCACTGAATATGCTGCGCTAAACTGAAAGGACTATGGAAATCAATCAGATACAAGATGAGATCATCGATGAGTTTGGCTTTTTTGGCGATTGGATGGAAAAGTACGAGTACATTATCGACCTCGGCAAATCTCTGCCACTCATCGAAGAGCAGTACAAAGATGAAAGCCACCTGATCAAGGGCTGCCAAAGCCAAGTGTGGCTGCATGCTGCAGAGATGGATGGCAAGGTGCAGTTCACTGCAGACAGCGACGCCGTCATCACCAAAGGGATCATCGCGCTGCTCATCCGGGTGCTCTCCGGGCAAAAGCCAAAGGATATCAGCCATGCCGATTTGTACTTTATCGAGAAGATCGGACTGAAAGAGCACCTCTCCCCTACCCGGTCCAATGGGCTGGTCAGCATGGTCAAGCAAATGAAAATGTACGGCCTGGCTTTGCAAGCCAAGCCTTAATCTGAAACTGTTCCGCAGCTATGGATAATGCGACACTGGAAAAGCAGATCATCGAAGCCATCAAAACCGTTTTCGACCCCGAAATACCGGTAGACATATACGAGCTCGGGCTCATCTACGGCATCAACATCGGGGAGGAAGGCAGGGTTGGCGTGCGTATGACCCTCACCACGCCTATGTGCCCGGTTGCTGATTCATTGCCTTTAGAAGTGCAAGAAAAAGTTGGCGGAGTAAAAGGAGTTTCTGACGTAGAACTAGAAGTAGTCTACGATCCGCCATGGAATAAGGAAATGATGAGCGAAGAAGCCCGCTTCGCGCTCGATATGTTTTAACCCCCTCAGCCCAACCGCAAAGCCATGAAAATATCAGCACAAGACGAATACGGCCTCCGCATCCTCATCCGGATCGCTCAGTCGGGCCAGGAAGAAGGGCTCAGCATCCCTCAGCTCAGCGAGCAGGAGGGGATGTCAGCCAGTTATGTAGGCAAGCTCACCCGACTGCTCCGCATGGCCGGTTATATAGAGAGCACCCGTGGGCAGAAAGGGGGCTATATACTAGCCATGCCGCCAGAGGAGATCAACATCGGCGAAGTGCTGCACGCGCTTGGCGGCGCGCTGTTCGACCGCAGTTTTTGCGACAAGCATGCTGCAGGCTTCAAGCTTTGTACCAACTCTGTAGACTGCTCGGTAAGGTCTTTATGGAGCGTTGTGCAGAGCGCTATAGACCATGTCCTTAGCCAGGTCAGCCTGAAGGACCTGCTCAGCACAGAGCAGCAGTCAGATGCTGCCCTGCAAGCCATATTGATGCAAATGCAAAACTAGCTGGCCTGCCAAGGGCACAGCAATTTATCTTTGCCCCGGGCTCAGGCAGCACGGCATTTTTGTGCCCCAGCACTGATCAAAATTGAAATTCGCTTGACCAGCCCAGATCCCTAGCTGTTTTTCAGCACCAGCCCCGCTGTTGCTGAGCTCTGAACTGCAGGCATTTACGGCTCAAATCCATTAGCTTCTCAACCTTGCCTTATGGCCAGAAACACTTCAGATACCGGTGCCAGCCGGCAAAGTTTGTTGCGTGCGCTTGCCGCCACCCTTGGGCTTGGCCTTATCGGGCTGTTCATCTACAAAAAGGTCATCAGCCCAGCGGGCTATACCGATGTGCCCCAAGAATACCAGGTCACTTATGTGCCCTCTGATTTTCAGCTCCAGATAGACGAAGAGCAGGCCTTGGACATTTTGTCCAACCCCACACGCAACCGCCGGGCATTTGACCGGCTCGTGTACGACCTCAACCTGAACATCCTGCGCCATGTCGGGCGCAGGATGAACTTGGACGACAGTGCGCTCGGCCGGGTGCAGGAGGAATATGAAAAACATCACCCCTACCTTGCAGAGCTATATTTCAATGACTTCACCCGGCTGAACGACACCACCGGCCAGCTTTACGAAACTTGGTACGATAACGAAGGCAGCGGGGCGGTACAGGCCCTGAGGGAAGTGGCCGGGAAGTATACCTGCTTTTTGGTGACACAAGTGATCACCTCCCTTGTCCCAACTCAGGGCGGCAGTATCTATGCCAAGGGGAAAGAAGTCAATACGCCTTGTGGGGTCGCTATGCAAGAGGCAGTAGCACCTATGCTCGCCAAACTGTCTGACCGGGCGGCTATCCGGGATTTCGGCCGGTCGCGCGGGCTGTTGCAGGAAAAAGTAGAGCGCGTTATCGCCGAATTGGCTACGATGGAAGTACGGGACAAGAAAGGCCTCAACCGAAACCTACAGACCAAGGTGTTCGGCTTCGCGGTGTCCTCCTCAGATATCGAAGTCTCTGCCATCAGCCTCCTGAAAGTGGGCTTCCGCCTAAATGATTACTTCGACATTCAGCTGAACAGCAGGCAAGAGGTTGTCACCATCACTTTGCCCCAGCCGGTCATCCTTTCACACGAAGTGTACCCCAAGATTGACAAACTAGACATTGGCTGGATGAGGGAAGTGGAAAATATTGACCTCAACAAAAACTTTAATGTCTTGCGGTCTGAGTTCAGGAGGGAAGCGCTGGAAAGCGATATTTTTGAAAAAGCCGAAAACCAAGCCATAGAACTGATGAACACGCTGTTTGGGCCAATTGTCAAAGGCATCAGCCCGAAGTACCAGCTGCGGGTCGTTTTCGCTGATACCGGAGCGCCTTTGTATGAGGACCTTTCGGAAGAGGCCAACCAATACCCTGACTAAATAAAATGGAGACAGAACTGAACGCTGCCTATTGGGAAAACCGCTATCGGAACGGGGATACGCCTTGGGACATAGGCTACCCCTCCCCTGCCCTTGTCGATTACTTTAGCCGGGAAGTGCCCATCAGCAGCCGGATACTCATCCCTGGCGCAGGGTTCGGGCACGAAGCGCGCTGGCTTGGGGAGCAAGGCTACAGCAGCGTCTACATCTGCGACTGGTCGGCAGAAGCCCTGCAGCCCCTGAAAGCTACGGGCCTTTTCCCTGATGAGCACCTGATTGCCGGCGACTTCTTCGAGCTGTCGGGCCAGTACGATTTCATCATTGAGCAGACCTTTTTCTGTGCGCTGCCGCCTGCCAAAAGAGCGGCTTATGCTGCGCAGTGCCACCGGCTGCTCAAGCCAGGAGGGCGGCTCGCCGGGCTGCTTTTCAACACCGTTTTCCCATTCGATGGGCCGCCCTTTGGCGGCCATAGGGAAACCTATGAAGCTTTGCTGCAGCCTTTGTTCCATAAGGTGGCGCTTTCCCCTTGCTCGGGCAGCATCGCTCCAAGGGCTGGGCGCGAGCTTTTTTTGGAAGCACAAAAGCAGCTGCCTGCTATCTAAATTAAGTCTAAATAAGTTTGCAGATCAATCCGGCAAGCACTACCTTCGTTCCTTGGCAAAAGCAAGGCTGCCTGCCAACAATGAATACTCCGCATGAAGCCAGTCCCCGTCATACTCGCCGATAATCAGCACGTCTTCCGGGCGGGCCTGCGGCATCTTGTCGAACAAGATGGCCGGTTCATTGTCGTGGCAGAAGCCAACGAGGAGGGGCAGCTTTGGGAGGTTTTGGAAAAACACCCTGCCGAGGTGCTTATACTCGATTATCAGCAGGAGCCCGCTTTCTCTATCGGCACAGTAGAACGGCTAAGGAAAGACTATCCCGGTATCGGCATCCTGATTATCAGCGATGACTCGGACAAAAACGAAATATACAAGGCCCTCCATCTGGGCATCAACAGTTTCCTCACCAAATCTTGCGACGAAGAGGAGATACAGGACGCCATACGTGCCACCGTGAAGAAAGAAAAGTTTTTTTGCACCCGCGTCCTAGACTACCTCATTGAGCGGAGCCTGCCCGGAGGAGCGGATGAAGCCGCCTCAGCGGTTAGCTGCGAGCCCACCCCGCTTACCCCGAGAGAGATAGAGATTGTCCAGCTAGTGGCCCGTGGCCTGATCGCAAAAGAGATTGCCCGGGAGCTTAACCTCAGCACCCACACCATTTATACCCACCGCAAAAACATCATGAAGAAGCTAGGGCTAGGCTCTTCCTCCGAGTTAGTGCTCTACGCTGTCAATATGGGCCTGGTGCCCAAAAACTGAACGGCAGCCTAATCCGCCCCCTCCCACAATGGCCGCAAAACAGATTGTCGTTGGTTGAGGGGCCTGCCCCTGCCAGCGGGCAGGTGCCGCTATGCTACGGGGCTCGCTATCCGCTCGGCCCTATCGGGCTTGCCACCCCTTCGCAGCGCTAGGCCGTTGCCAGCCTAAAGCCCAAAAGCATCAACGCCTGTGACATTTTGGGTTACGCCCTCCACAATTCCCTCCTGCCCTATTCCGTTCCCCTATTGCCCACAATCGTTGCATGCCTCAGCGGTGGGCCTCAACAATTTGTTGGGCCACCTTGGGCAAGCTTGCAACTCTCCACGATTTACAGTAAATTGTATATTTGTGGCGCCATTATCCGCCGTTGTGGCCAAACAAAACCATTGGCCTTCACATAAACCATGACCATGAAAAAATTTGTTGCCCTATTTGCACTGCTTTTTGCGGCTACAGCCGGGCAGGCTGCAAATCTGTACATCCTTTATGATGACACCTGCATGGACCGCCTAGAGTATGCCTACCTCAACCACGAGGATGAGCCGCCCTACATCGTGTACCAAGTGGAGTCTACACCGGGCGAAAAAACGATTTTGGAGGTAGGCCCTGAGAGCCAGATCCCCCAAGATTTCATGCCTTCTCAGTTCATCCGGTGCAGCAATGCTGTTTTTGACGAACAGCTGGTCAATGCCATCAACAGCAATATAGACCGGGTGCACATGGTGGTACAGAAAGGGAACCGGTACTTTGTGTCCCCTATCATTTTCGCTTCCCGCTTTATGCGCTCGGATAACTTCATCGTATACGATTCGCCCAAATACCGCTTTCAGTTCGACCTCGACCGGGGCACTATAGGGGAGAATATCGCCCTGCAGAACCCTAAAGCTAAAGTCTATTTTGAGGGCCGGCTGGACAACGAGTGCTCGGGGGCTTACCTTTTCCATCAGTACGCAGAGTTTGACGGGAGCCCTCATACCGACCTCGTCCTCATCCCGGAAGTTGGCATCGTCGAAAAGCGGAACGGCATCAATGTAGACGACGCGCTCAACAATACGCTCCGGCTCCAACGGGTCAATGGCCGGAAACTCGACCGCCACCTCAAGCGCATCTGCCAGGGCATAACAGACGATACCCCACCCACACCTGCCGAACAAGATTTTGTGGCCAAAACTGCACAACCCGAGTTCTACACCGTGGGCCAGCAGCCGGAAAGCTATAGCAATGAAGCTTACACCGCCCCGGAAGACCCACTCGCTCAAGTGGCCAGATCCCCCCTGCCTGCTGCCCCTCAGGACAAAGCCCAGACGCATACCGTGAAGAAAGGGGAAACCCTCTACCGGATTGCGAAAAACTATGGGGTGACGGTAGCCCAGATCCGGGAATGGAACCAAAAAGGCAGCTCCAACACCATTTACCCAGGAGAAGCCCTGCAGGTCTCTGCCACGCCCAAGCCCTCTGCTGAACCTGTGCTTACGGCAAAAGGGGGCGCTGAGCCTATGATGGCGGCATCAAACCCTCCCCGGTACGAGTCTCGCCCTACGCAAATGACAGAAGGCGGCGAGCACCAAAAATACCACTTGGTCAAGCCAGGGGAGACCGTAGCCTCAATTGCCCTGAAATATGGCTACACGGAGCCCCGCTTCCGCGAAATGAACGGCCTGAGCGAAAACACCTTTGCACGGGTCGGCCAGCAGTTGCGCATTACCGACTGCCCTTGCGACTGTGATGAGCAAGCCCCTGCCAATAGCCCCGCGCCTCAGTCCTATGGGCAGACCGCTACTGCCCGCATCCCATCCGCAACGTCGGCAACCTCAGGGCTGCAAGCTAAAGGCGCTACTCAGGAAGAACAGGAAGCCTTCTCTGGCAGTGCAATAGATTTTGATGCCCCCGCCGCCAATCAGCAGGTGGACGGCAACTACAATACGCCCTATTTCCTCGACCGCGCTGCAACGCCTCAACCGGCCCCGCAATCGTATTATGCCCCAAGTGCCGCTGCCAGCAGCCCTGCTCAGTACAATGCAGTGCCTGCCCAGCCTACCCGTACGGTTTACATCGTCAAAGAAGGCGACTCCCTGTACAGCATCGCGCGGAACTACGGTACAACTGTTGAGCAGCTGCGGGCCATCAACAACCTTGAGCGCAATGAGGTCCTTGTCCCCTATCAAAGGATATACCTCAACTAAAGCTTACGGATGCTCCGCTTAGAAAGGGCTTTGGCTGATGAAAGATGCCAAAGCCCTTTCCTATTGTGCCCCAGCACCCTCAGTGCACAATTTGCCCCGAAAAGGCCAACAGAAAGGCCGCCCCTGCTTTGATATCCCGGGGCTTTATGTATTTTTGACCTGCACCATCAGTCAGGAACGGCAACAGCCTGGCCCGGACGTACGCCGCCAGCCTGAGCTCCAATACTTCCTGCATATCAAAACCGCATATGGGCTTATTGATTTTCTTTTTCCTGCTCTCGATCATTGTCTCCTTCCTCTGCTCCGTTTGGGAAGCCGTACTGCTCAGCATCACCCCTTCCTTCGTGGAAGTTCAGTACAAAGAAGGCACACGGACCGGACAGCTGCTCAAAGTCTTTAAGGAAGACATCGACCGTCCGCTTTCTGCTATCCTGACGCTCAACACTATAGCCCATACCGTAGGGGCCATAGGCGTTGGCGCACAGGCGGGCGAACAGTTCGGCGATAAAGACCTGATCATAGGCGGGCTCAGCATGCCTTTTTCTGTAGAAGCCCTAGTAGGGGCTGTCATGACGCTTGCCATCCTGATATTATCCGAGATCATCCCTAAAACGGTAGGCGCCAACAACTGGAAGCGGCTCTCGGGGTTTACAGTCACCTCCCTGAATTTCATCATCTATGCCCTCTACCCCTTAGTATGGGTCAGCCAGTTTATCACCAAATCCCTCAAAAAGGACAAAGAGAAAAGCGTGCTCAGCCGGGCTGATTTTTCAGCTATGGCGGAAATCGGCGAGAAAGAGGGCATATTCCGCAGCAATGAGTCTAGGATCATCCACAACCTGCTGCGGCTCAATACGATACGGACAAAAGACGTCATGACGCCCCGGACAGTCGTCAAAGCAGCAAACCAAGACCGTACGATAGCAGAGTTTTACGAAAACAACCCCAAACTACAATTTTCCCGCATCCCTGTCTTTGCAGAATCCAAAGACCATATCAACGGCTTTGTGCTGAAAGACGAAATCCTGAGCAGCATCATTAGCCAACAAGGGGGCGAGCCCCTGAAATCCATCATGCGGGAAATCCTCATCATCAATGAGCAGGTGCCCCTGCCCGATCTGTTCAATCAGCTTATGGAAAAGCGGGAGCACATCGCCCTTGTCGTGGATGAATTTGGGGGCATGGGCGGTATTGTCACAATGGAAGATGTGATCGAAACCCTGCTCGGCATCGAAATTGTAGATGAACAGGACAATATCGAAGACATGCAGATGCTCGCCAGGAAGAACTGGGAAAAGAGGGCACAGATTTTGGGGCTGCTGGAAGAGTTCCGGGAAGAAGCGCCCGCTCCGCCCAAGCCTGAAGAGGAGTAGGCTTCAAAAGGTACGGCTAGCCCTTGTAGAGCTCCATCCGTTCGACCTGATCGGGTAAAGGGCCGAAGTGCTGCAGCTTCAGCTCTGCCATTTTCCGCCCTGCCATTGCTTTTTCCATAAGCCCCTTCCCGTCCAGCCAAGCCGTAAGGTAGCCTGACCAAAACGCATCCCCTGCACCTGTCGTGTCCCTTACCTCTACCGGGCGTGCAGCGAGAAAGTGGCGCTCGCCCTTCGTCGCGACATAGCAGCCTTCGCTCCCCATGGTAAGGCACACCTCTGCTGCCCCCATCTCGAGCAATTGCTCTGCCGCTGCCCCTGGGTCTGACATTTGATGGTTGAAAAGCCTTTCCCAGTCCACTTCGCTCATTTTCACCAGTGCCCCCAGCCCGCAGTAGGCCTTGACAGCAGCTTGGGCAGCCGCCTGGTCTGGCCATATCTTGGCCGCAAAGTTCGCATCAATGGAGGGCGTACAGCCGTGGCTTGCAGCCAGCTTTGCAGCCTGCAGTATGGTGCTCCTCGCCGGCTCCCGGCTCAGTGCAAAGCAGGTCGTATGAAAAAGGGCGATGTTTTTGAGCTGCCCCAATGGCATCTGCTCCGGCACAATTTCACAATCTGCGCCACGGTAGGCCTCAAAGTTGGAGACCTCCTTCGAGCGGGTCACCAAAATCAAAGTAGTGGGAGTATCCACGGCACGCAGCCCGTGCAGGTCTATGCCCAGCCGGTGTACATAACGGGCAGCATATTTCCCCATATCATCATTGCCGATGGTAGCCACCAACTTGGTGCTGACGCCGAGCCGGGCCATGTTCATAGCCAGGTTGGCAGGGCTCCCACCCAATATGCGCTTAAAGTCAACTGCCTCGTCCAGGTTGCTGGCAAACTCAGAGGAAATGAAATCGATGAGCAATTCGCCGGCTGAAAGGATCCCATATTGCCGATTGCCTTGTCCTTGCATATCTTGTAGTTTTATGGCAGCAAAATAACACTTTTCCCGTTCGACGTAAGCTGCGCCTACGTCGAACTACAAAATCCATTTATCGCAAACCATCACCATTCGTACATCGCATCCAACAAACTTACCTCAATCAAGACATATTCCCCCTCATAATTCGAAGCACTACTGTATTCCCAATCCGGCGTATTATTCACCCAGCCCGCCCGTACCGGATTCCGATGTATGTAGGCACACTTCTGCCGGATAAACTTATTAGTGATCAATTCCACAGCATGGTTTTCATGTGTCCAGATTGGTTTTCCGAAATACACACAAAACAGCATTTTTGATTGCGCTGCGATGTAGGTAGAACCGGCGTGAACAAAAATGTCGCAGGTGTTTATGCTTTTGGGGCTTTATAGCCTGACAACCCAGAATTTATGAATTCTGACTTGCTCTTTTTCCGTTTCTCTTCACCAAAAAGCCTCGCCGACTTCATCGTGGAGCCCCTTATCCCCACGCTTCGTGTAGGCTATGCCTACGTTTTTTGTCTCGACAACCGAAAAAATAGCAGCGTCATATTTTCAAAAATCCTAAGTTGTCAGACTATAGCCTGGCATTGGCCTAGCGCTGCGAAGGGGCGGCAGGCCTGACAAGGCCGAGCGGATAGCGAGCCCCGTAGCATAGCGGCACCTGCCATCGGGCAGGGGCAGGCTCCCTCACATTGTGCAGGGGCAGGCCAAAAAAGCGACCATCTGGTTTGCGCCCATGGAACCTACGTCGGCAATATTGCGCTATGCGAACCTGCGCGAAGACTGGCAGCTTCGCACCGGCTTTTAGCCCATACTTGGTTGAACACATCACGCCCCGGCTTACCTGGAAAGTGCCAGCTTGGCAGGTAGGCCGGTCGGCACACCATTTGGCTGCCTCCGGCCTAAAAGGAATATCCCAACAAGCCCTATAGCCCCGGTCAGCCAGCGGCCTTCCCCCAAGCTTCTAACAGCCATTTGCGGTCGGTGAGCAAAGCCGTTTCTTTTATCCGGGCATCAAGCCCAGAAAGCTGCCCTGGCTTCCGCTTGAGCAGCTGGAAGAGGATATCGCAAAAATTCAGGAAGGTCTGTTTTAGCTGTGCGGATAGCGCCTTGTTCCGTTTTAGGAAAATGGTGAAAGCTGCCAAGTGGGATAGCAGGGCTTCCTCTTCGCCCTCTTCAAAATAGATCTTGGCCAGCATGGTGCGGGCCCCAAGGTAGTAATTGAGGTCGGAGAACTCCACTTGCGAAAGGTGCTCTTGCGCGCTCCGGTAGCGGTTGGTATAGTAATACAATTCTGCTAGGGAAAAATGCAGGGCATTTTCCCGGAAGGAAGGGGCTATGTGCTTAGCGTACGCAGCAATGAAAGACTCTATCCACTGATAGCGCTCTAGGCGCAAGGCCAATTTGACCACATTGGTGAAAGTCCAGGGAGACAGTTGCCCTTGTTCCATCAACACGCCCTGACTGATCCCAAGCGTATAGAGTTTAAGGGCTTCGGAAACATAATGCTCCCGCCCTTGCCTGATCTTGCGGGCACAGTAATTGATGGCCATCAGGACGACTTCCCGCATCTGTTCTTCGGGGAGGTTGCCCGACCAGGTTTCCAGCTGAGTGATCAGGGTTTCGAAGTAAGCCTCCTCCTTTTCAGCAGACAGCGCCCTGTAGATGTTGAGATACAGGCGGATGACCGGCTCATTGAAACAGCTGGCGCTTTCCAGATGCTGCAGCCAAGCCTCTGTGATGCCCGTTTCATAATCTGCATCCAAAATCGCCTGACGGTCGAGCATGGCACAAGCGAACTTCAACTTCTCCAAATAGTAAAAACGGTCCAAAAAGCCCGCTGCAGATTGTAGGTCTTTATTGAAGCGCCTCAGGCGTTTGCGCTGAAAGTGCCCTTCGCGTGCCGCCGCCCACCGGTATTTGCGGTAAAATGCCTGTGCACCGCTTTCGGCCTCAGACCGCAGCAATGCAGAGAGCTTCCGCTCCTTTTGGCGGTAGGCTTTCTCTAGCCCCCGCTCTGAGAGCAGCTCCATCTGCTCCTGCAGCTGAACGGCCGGCTGCCCCCTCGCCCGCTCCAGCCACCAGAATTCCTCTAGCATTTGGTTGAGCCAGCTCAGGTGGTAACGCCACTGTTTATCCTCGTAGGGCAGGCTTGGGAAGACGGCTCCCCAAAGCTCCCCCTTCTCCGGCCAGGCGCTTTCGTGCCCTTCCGAAAGATAACCCTGCAAAGCATCTAGCAAACGTACCAATGCTTCCCGGGTATTGAAGTAGGGCGAGCACAAAAATTGGCGGAACCGCCCCCACTCTTCAGGCTCCAAGGCCCTTAATGCCTGAAGGACTTTGCTCTTTTCCACATTCTTTGATTTGACAATCTGGTGTTACACATTTAATTTTAAGCTAATTCAAAGCACTAAAGTAAAGATAACCAATTATTTTTGCAGCAAGCTTATCTCTCTGCTCAGCCTGCCTTACTGACAACCACTGATAATTGTAGTTGATAAAACGGCTAATCCGCCTTATTCTTGCATACAGAAAGCAAAGCTGCACCCTACCATGAACAAACTCTTCAACATGAAGTTAGCTCAAACATTCCTCCTGCTCTTCAGCCTCTTCTCGGCCTCCGTTTATGCACAGGATGTCTGGCCAGGAGACGCCAACAACAACGGCATTGTAAATGCAGTTGATGTCCTGTACATCGGGCTGGCCTACAACGCTACTGGCCCTGAGCGCACAGATGCGACCACCAACTGGGAACCACAAAGCTTCACGCTCTGGCCTGAATCTTTCCAGGACGGCACCAACTTTGGCTATGCCGACTGCGACGGGGATGGGGAAATAGAAGACGACGATATCGAAAATGCCATCATCCCCAATTTCGGGCTGACCCACGGCACCCAATCACCAGACTTTTATCAGAATGCAGCCCCCGGTTCTGGTGCGCCCGCGCTGCAGCTTGTGCCTTCCGCTACCCTAGTGGAGCAAGGGGCCCAAGTGGACATCAGCCTGAACCTTGGCAGCCCGGATGCCCCTCTTGCCGATTTCTACGGCATCGCCTTTACCCTGAGCTATGATACCGACTTGGTAGAGCCGACTACAGGTTTTACCTATGATGATGTGGATGACACCTTTGCTGATGCTGACATGGCCGGTGTCGAAGACTTATTTGTGAATGACGAGATCAGCGGGAAAGCAGAATTTGCCCTTACCCGCATCAATCAGCAGCCGATAAGCGGTAGCGGTGCCATCGCCTCTTTTAGCATCATCATAGAAGACATCATCGTTGGGCTCAATGTGGATACGCTAAACATCACCATAGACAGCGTACTGCTCATCAACTCCTCCTTCAAGGGCATACCTGTTGTGCCAGACACTGCCCAAATCATTATCGCCAGAGACACCAATCTCGTCAGCACCCATCATACCCGGGCAGCGCCCCTGCCGCTCAGGGTCTTCCCCAACCCTGCCCGGCAGTCCTGCCGTGTGGCCCTGCCCCAAGATGTGGCGCATTTAGGGCTTTACAACAGCCTTGGGCAGCTGCTTTGGTCTGCTAGCCCAAGCCCTGGGCAGCGCCATCTGGAAATCCCGCTCACCGCTCTCCCATCCGGGCTGTACCACATCAGGGCGAAAGGCCGGGAAGGAAGGCCATACCTACAACGGCTGCAGGTCGCCCCCTAGCCTTGCCAAAGGGGCGTAAACCAAATACCGTGGGCGTTATATGCTTTTCCGGGCTCTAGCCTGGCATTGGCCTAGCGCTGCGAAGGGGCGGCAGGCCCGACAGGGCCGAGCGGATAGCGAGCCCCGTAGCATAGCGGCACCTGCCGGCTGGCAGGGGCAGGCCCTAAAAAAAGACAATCTGATTGGCGCCCTGCCAAAGGCAATATGGGCTCAAAGGTGGACGCACAGGGGCAAAAAAGCATTGACATTGGCCTGCCCCCCTCCAAAAAAACAGACCCGGCCCCGCGGCCCTGCCATATTATTGCCTAATGCCGTCACCCCATAGCCCCTCTTTTGGTATATTTGGCGTCAGCCCGCCTCATAAACCGCGAACCGACAATTGAAACCATGGCAAAACAAAAAAAAGCACTGCAGGCCGTACCCAAGTCTGCCACAGAGACTAGCGCACGCTACCCCGATGTATACGAAGAGATCAGCCCCGGCCCGCTGAGCCGTTATGAGCTGGCAAACGACGGCAGCTGCCTAACGCTGTATGGGGCGCAATCTGCACAGCTGCGCATTGCTGCAGTCAGAGAAGGGGTGCTCCGGGTACGATTTGCACCAGAAGGCCGCTTCGAGCGAGATTTTTCCTATGCAGTACAGCAAGGCGCACAGGAGGGAGGCTGGGAATTGGGCATCAATGAACAGCAAAGCCGCCTGAGCCTGCAGCACGGCAACCTGCTCTGCCACATCAGTAAAGCAGACTGCCGCCTGACGTTCGAAGATGCCGCCACGGGGCAGATCATTAATGAAGATGCCGCCCCGGTGGCAGCCCGCAAGACCATCCTGAACGGCTTTGAAAAAATGACCGTCACCAAGGCCGCACAGCCGGGAGAAGCGTTTTTTGGGCTGGGGGACAAGAGCTGCAGCCTGAACCTCCGCGGGCAGCGCCTTGAAAACTGGAACACCGATTCGTTTGGCTACCAAAAACAAACCGATCCGCTCTACCGCAGCATACCCTTTTATTATGGCCTGCACAATGGGCAGGCTTATGGGATTTTTTTCCACAATACTGCCCGGTCCTTTTTTGATTTCAGCCATACGACAGAGGGCGAAGCCTCATTCTGGGCCACGGCCGGCGAGGTCGATTATTACTTTATACAGGGGCCAGCCCTGCTTGATGTAGCCCGCCGCTACGCTGCCCTGACCGGGACACATGAGCTCCCTCCGATCTGGGCCCTTGGTTTCCATCAGTGCCGCTGGAGCTACTATCCTGAAGAGCGGGTGCACGAGCTGGCCCGGGAGTTCAGGGAGCGCAAAATCCCTTGCGATGCCATCTACCTGGACATCGACTATATGGACGGCTACCGCTGCTTCACCTGGAACAAAGCGTATTTCCCCGACCCTGCGGGCATGATCAGAAAGCTCCGGGAACAGGGCTTTCAGGCTATCGTCATGATCGACCCCGGCATCAAAGCTGACCCCGGGTACCACGTTTATGACAAAGGTTTAGAAAAAGATGTGTTCTGCTATCGGACCTCAGGAGAGGTCATGCGCGGCCCAGTGTGGCCTCCGGAGTGCGTATTCCCTGACTATACCCGCCCCGATGTGCGCGAATGGTGGGGGCAGCTCTACGAAGAGCTTTACAATACAGAGGGCGTGAGCGGCTTTTGGAATGACATGAACGAGCCTGCGGTGTTCCAGGTGGATATCGCTACTTTTCCAGATGAGGTACTGCACGATTATGATGGCATGCGGACCAACCACCGCCGGGCGCACAATATATACGGCCAACAAATGTCAAGAGCTACCGTAGAAGGGCTAAAAAAGCTCAACCCAGGCAAGCGCCCCTTCCTGCTTACCCGGGCTACCTTTTCGGGCGGGCAGCGCTATGCTAGTGTCTGGACTGGCGACAACGTGGCCAGTTGGGAACATTTGCGGCTCGCCAACATTCAGTGCCAACGGCTCAGCATTTCTGGCTTTTCCTTTGTCGGCACGGATGTAGGCGGCTTCTGTGAACAGCCCTCGGGAGAGCTCTTCGCCCGGTGGATGCAGCTTGCTGTTTTCCACCCACTGTTCCGCGTCCACTCTATGGGCAATAACGTAGATGGAGCAGCTGAGGCAGATGCGGAGGAGATCAAAGCAGCGGAGCGCAACAACCGTATGGACCAGGAGCCTTGGGCTTTTGGGCAGCCCTATACCGATCAGGCCCGCACTGCGGTTGAGCTGCGGTATAAGCTCCTGCCCTACTTGTATACCGCTTTCTGGCAGCATGTGCAAGATGGCACGCCAATACTTCGCAGCCTGGTATTTGAAGCGCCAGGGGACGCGAAAGCCGCTGAGCGCGAAAATGAGTTCTTATTCGGGGGAGACCTTCTCGTTGTGCCCGTCCTCAGGCCCGGGGCCAAAACCGTAACGGCTTACCTGCCGGAAGGGGAATGGCTGGATTACGAAACCGGCCGGAAATATACCGGTGCGCGCACTGCCCGGCTGAGCTGTAGCCCTGACCGCTTGC
Organism: Phaeodactylibacter luteus; assembly: GCF_007993045.1. GTDB lineage: Bacteria > Bacteroidota > Bacteroidia > Chitinophagales > Saprospiraceae > Phaeodactylibacter > Phaeodactylibacter luteus. The sequence continues at coordinate 13,012 of NZ_VOOR01000002.1, read as the reverse complement.
CGCTGCTCTGCCGTGCAGGCGCTGTCGTGCCCAACTACCCGGTACAGCAGTATACGGGGGAAAAAGTGTTTGACGAAATCACCCTGAGGGTTTATGCGGGCTCGGGGCAGGCCAAACTCTACGAAGATGCGGGCGAAGGGTACGCGCACGAGGATGGCAACTATGCCCTTCAGCATTTCAAAACAACAGCAAACAAAGGCACTTTAGTGCTTGACCGAACAAAGGAGGGCCATTTCAAAACATCCTACGACAGCTTTGAAATCCGTTTCTATGGGCTCAGTTTCCAGCCTAAAACAGTCCTGTGCGACGGGCAGCCTCTGGAAATCCACGCCGAAAACGGCTGCTTTTGGGCAAAAGCCCCTGCCGAGTTCAGCCAGATCAAATTGAGCTAAACAACGACAAGGCCCCCTAACGCAATTATACGCGAAAGGGGGCTTAACCTTTTATTTTGCAACCCTTTAGAGCGTGTTAGAACTTTAGTAACCGGTCTATCCGCTAGACAGCGGGACACTTTTTAGCTTACACTTCGCCCCGAAAACCCTTCCCGCTTTTGTGCATAAATAGCGGGACTTAGCTAAACACTGGTTTTCGGGTCTCGTTTAATCAAAAAACTACTAGTGCCTTAAGCCATAAATCTCTGATACTTAAGTTGAAGTTGTTTTCCGGCTGATCAAGGCGAAGGCTCGCGACTCTAGCCCGAGCTAAAGGAGCGGTCCTTTAACGAAGAGCAGGCGGAAAAGAACGAAACTTGGGGTGCCAAGGGTTTATGGCTTGAGGCACTAATTTTCGATTAGAAGACCAAAATCCCAACACGCTCGCAACCATGACCCCTTCAACACTTATGCTAACCAGCTTCCAGCAAGGGCTGCTCAATTGGGTGCCCATCAATGATACCGTGATGGGGGGGCTTTCGCAGAGCCGGTTTGAAACCATAGCGGGAGAAGGTATTTTCTCGGGAAGGGTATCGCTTGACAACAGCGGCGGCTTTGCTTCTGTAAAAGCTGGGCTTAGCCAGATGGTGCCCCTGCACAATTTCCGTGCTATCCGGATCAGTTATTGCCCTGACGGCAAAGCCTATGACATCCGCCTACGGGTGCAGGAAGAACAGTGGGCCCACATCGCCTACCGCTTCACCTTGCCTCCATCATCGGGCACTTGGCAGACTGCCGACTGCCCTTTAGACGAGTTTTCCCCTACCTTCCGCGGGCGGCACAAGCCTGAAGCCCCTGCCCTGAGCAGCCTGACCTTAAGCCAAGTCGGCTTCCTGATCAGTCAGCGGCAGGCAGGCCCGTTTGAATTCAGGGTTAGACAGCTTTTACTGATCGGGGGTTAAGACAGCCGGCCTTTGAAATCTTCGTACCCAAAAGCCTTGACGACTTCCAGCTCTCCATCTTCCTTCCAGATACAAATATCAGGATGCCTGACCCCGTTGAACGTAGTAGTCTTGACCATAGTGTAGTGGATCATGTCCCAGAAAACAATTTGATCGCCAGGCTCAAGCGGGGAGGTAAAAGTATAGCCCTCCTTGTAATCACCTGCAAGGCAGCTTACCCCGCCCATGCGGTAATGATAAGCCCCTTCGCCCTCTGGCACTGAGCCCAGTATTTTAGGCAGATAAGGCATCTCCAGCGTGTCGGGCATATGCGCTGTGAAGGACACATCCAGAATGGCCGTTTTAACCCCTCTATTCTCCACGACATCCAAGACGGTGGCAATCAGCTCGCCAGTTTCCCAGGCAATAGCGCTGCCCGGCTCCAGGATGACCTCCAGCCCAGTACGCTGCCGGAACCCCTTCAGCAGGCTGATCAAATGGCTGATATCATAGCCTTGGCGGGTCATGAGGTGGCCGCCGCCAAAATTGACCCACTTCAGGGCAGGGAACAAGTGGCCGAAGTGGTGCTCGAATGCAGCCAACACCTTTTCCAAGTCGTAGGAAGAAGACTCGCACAACGTATGGAAATGCAGCCCATCAACCCCTTCCGGCAGCCCATCGGCCAGCTTGTCAGGTGCTACGCCAAGGCGGGAGCCCTTTGCAGCCGGATTGTAAAGGTCTACCTCCACCTCAGAGTATTCTGGATTGACCCGAAGGCCTGCAGACACCCCTTTTCCAGAGAGGCGGTGGCGGAAGCGCTCGTACTCGCTCAGGGAGTTGAAAGTGACATGGCTGCTGTAGCCTAAAACCTCCTCGAACTCTGTGGGCAGATAAGCGGGCGAATAAGTATGTGCCTTTACGCCCATCTCTTCAAAGATCAGCCGGGCTTCGTGCAGAGAGCTTGCTGTGGCCCCTTTAAGGTACTCCTTCACCAGGGGGAAGACCCGCCACATGGAAAAGCCCTTCAGGGCAAGGATAACTGAAACGCCCGCTTCGTCCTGTACCCGCTTGATGAGGGAAAGGTTGCGCTTCAGCCGGCCTAGGTCTAGCAGATAGGAAGGGGAAGGGGCCTTGGAGTAGTCGATCATGGCTTAGTTTTGACAAGGCATGCCCGAGCTTTACAGCCCGGGCATGCCCATTGGATAGAGGAAATTAGCTGAGCTTAGAGCTCGAGGTCAGCACCAACTGTTTCCTGCCAGGGCAGGCCCCACTCCCCAAGCTTATCCAGGAACGGGTCGGGGTTGAACTCTTCCACATTGAAAACCCCGGCACCGCCCCATTCGCCGGTAAGCAGCATAGCGGCCCCAAGCGCGGCGGGCACGCCGGTCGTGTAAGAAACGCCCTGTGCACCAGTCTCGTCGAAGGCGGCCTGATGGCTGCAGTTATTCCAGATGTAATAGGTCTGCTCTTTGCCGTCTTTCAAGCCACGGATACGGCAGCCGATCGAGGTTTCGCCGGTGTAGTTTTCACCCAGCCCGCCCGGGTCTGGCAGGACCGCTTTAAGGAACTCCAGCGGGATGACATCCATGCCTTTGTACTTGACCGGCTCGATGCCCGCCATACCGATATTCTGGATTACACGGAGGTGGGTCAGGTATTCCTGCCCAAAGGTCATCCAAAAGCGGGCCCGCTTCAGGGTGGGGTAATTTTTCACCAGAGACTCCAGCTCTTCGTGGTAGATCAGGTAAGAATCTCGTGGCCCAATATTAGGGTAGTTGAGGACCTCCATGATCTCGTGAGGCTCCGTTTCCACCCATTGCCCATTTTCCCAGTAGCGCCCTTTTTGGGTCACCTCCCGGATGTTGATTTCCGGGTTGAAATTCGTGGCAAAAGCCTTGCCATGGTCGCCTGCGTTGCAATCTACGATATCGAGGTAATGCATTTCATCAAAGTGATGTTTTGCAGCACGGGCAGTAAAGATGCTCGTCACCCCCGGATCGAAGCCGCAGCCCAAGATAGCCGTCAGGCCAGCCTCCCGGAACCGGTCCTGATAAGCCCACTGCCAGCTGTATTCAAACTTCGCCTCGTCCTTGGGCTCATAATTGGCGGTATCGAGGTAGTGCACCCCTGTCTCCAGGCAGGCATCCATAATGGTAAGGTCCTGATAAGGCAAAGCAACATGGATGACCATTTTGGGGCCAAAGGAGCGGATAAGCTGCACCAGCTCCGGCACATTATCGGCATCTACCTGAGCCGTTTGCATAGCAGGGTGCCCGGTCGCTTTTTGTACATCGGCTACAATATCATCACACTTGGACTTTGTGCGGCTGGCCAGCATGATCTCCGAAAAAATCTCGGGGTGCTGAGCACATTTATGAACAACGACCCGGCCTACTCCGCCGGCACCAATAATCAAGACTTTAGACATAGGTTGTGGTTGAATGTTTGACTGATTTTGTTTGCTTTACTGCACTGTGGCTGAGGCACAGGCCAGCGATTGGGCTTAACGCTGGCGCAAAGGTAATTTTTGGTTTTTACAAGGATAAAAAAATCGTTGGCCTACCGCAAAAAGTTAGAAAAAAAACAGGACTTTTGAAGCCTCGCACCCTCATTTTCAGGCACGCAATAAGACGAACGCTATCATGACCGGCCACGAAACCAGGCAACAAAAAATCAGATCTTTCGACCCCAATGGAGTTGGGCTTCAGAATGGGCACTTCATCGGGCTCCCATTCGACGAGCAGGAGGCACAGATTGTGCTGTTGCCTGTCCCATGGGACGTGACGGTGTCTTATGGTGCCGGCACAGCAACAGGCCCGGCCAATATACTTGAGGCGTCCCCTCAGCTCGACCTTTTGGACACCGATGTGCCGGATGCCTGGCAGATGGGCATCTACATGCGGCAGCCTGATGCGTATTGGCTGGAGGAGTCCCAAAAACTAAGGCCTTCAGCCAGCCAATATATTGATTTCCTGGAGCGCAATGGCCAGCTTGCCGATGCGCCCGAGATGGCCGCTCTGCTCGCGCAGATCAACCGCCGGAGCGAAGCCCTCAACGATTGGGTAGAAGGGCAGTGCGAAAGCCTCCTGTCTGCAGGGCAGCTCGTTGGGGTGGTAGGCGGAGACCACAGCACGCCCCTTGGGCTGATGAAAGCCCTTGCCCGGCACTACCCCAGCTACGGGGTACTGCAGATTGACGCCCACATGGATTTGCGGAAAGCTTATGAAGGGTTTACCTATTCTCATGCCTCTATTTTTTACAATGCCCTGCAAATCCCTGAAATCACACAGCTCACCCAAGTAGGCATACGCGACTATTGCGAAGCAGAGGTACAGCTGGCCAACGAGAGCGGCAGAGCCGCCGTCTTTTACAGCCATGCCATCCGGCGGCAGCAGTTTGAAGGGGCGGCGTTCAAAAGCATTGCCAGCCAGATCATTTCCACCCTGCCAGAACATGTGTACATCAGCTTTGACATAGACGGGCTGCAGCCAAGCCTATGCCCCAACACCGGCACCCCTGTGCCCGGCGGGCTGGCCCTGGAAGAGGCACATTACCTCCTGGCTCAACTGGTTGAAAAAGGGCACCGGATCATTGGGTTCGACCTCTGCGAGACCGCTGGCCTGGGGCACGAATGGGACGGGAACGTAGGCGCAAGGGTGCTGTACAAACTCGCCAACCTAATGGGCGCAAGCCACGGACTGCACCTGCTGTAATATCCTAAATGTCAGATAATCAATAAAAAAGGAACTTTACCCGGCTTATCCCTGTTGATTTAACCGGACTACAAACCGTTTAACAACAAAAAATAAGCCTATGCTGATTATCGAAGTAAAGAATGGTGAAAACATCGACCGGGCCCTGAAACGCTATAAGCGGAAGCACCGAAAGGTAGGCGTCCTGCAAGAGCTGCGCTCGCGCAAGCATTTCACCAAACCTTCCGTAGAAAGAAGGAAAGAAGTAATGAAAGCAGCCTACAAACTGCAAAAACAAAAGGGAGAGCTGTCCTAAGCCCCTTTAGCTTTTTCACAAAGCGGACCGCCCTGACTAGGCGGTTTTTTTATGCCTGCTCTTGCCGCAAGGATAGGGGCCTGCCCCTGCCAGCGGGCAGGTGCCGCTATGCTCCGGGGCTCGCTGCCCGCTCGGCCCCTCGCCCTACAGGCGTCGGGTCTGGCCTTCGGCCACCCCTGCGCAGCGCTAGGCCAATGCCTGGCTAGATCCCGGAAAGCATCAAGACCTGCCACATTTTGGTCTGCGCCCTAAGCCCCTTTAGCTTTTTCACAAAGCAGGCCGCCCTGGCTAGGCGTTTTTTTACGCCCCTGCTTATCGTTTTTCCTTAACTTCGGTTAAAAATGCAGCCCCGCACGCCAACGCGCCCCGCCCTTCAGGAGGTCATTGCCTACTACGACAAAACCCAGTTCGATTACAAAATTGCCTGGCTCAATGAAGAGAACCTAGCCGTACATTTCGGGTTTTACGACCGTGAGCACACCCATCATGATGCCGCCCTGCTGAACACCAACAAAATCATGGCCAGCAAGGCGGGGGTAGCGGCAGGGATGCGGGTGCTAGACGCAGGATGTGGGCAAGGGGGGAGCAGTTTTTGGCTAGCCCGCCACGCTGGGGCGAAAACGATGGGCATCAGCCCAGTGGGCAGTCAGATCAGCAAAGCACATGCTGTAGCGCAGCGCAGAGGGCTGAGCGATGCCTGTGCTTTTGTGGTGGGCGACTTCTGCAGTGTACCTGCCGCTGATGAAAGCTTTGATGTCGTCTGGGCTTGCGAGAGCCTATGCCATGCCGCTGACAAAGCCCTGTTCTACCAAGAGGCGGCCCGACTGCTCAAGCCTGGCGGCAGGCTGGTGATCGCGGAGTACACCCGACGTCAGCGGCCGTTCCATTTAGAGGCCCAAGAAAAGCTGCTGATGGACTGGCTCAACCGTTGGGCCATCCCTGATATCTCAACTGTAGCAGAGCACACCGCTTATGCAGAAGCGGCGGGTCTCCAAAATCTGGCAGCCGAAGATTTTACGCGGTATGCCTTTATCTCCCTGAAAAACCTGTACAAAATTTCCCTAAGGTGGTCTTGGGCCAACAGCCTGCTCCGGCTGCTCCGCATCAGGAGCGCAGAACAGTACAACAACCTGCGTGGCAGCATCAAGCAATTCGAAGCCCTGCAGCAGGATTTATGGCAATACAGCCTGATCACCGCACAAAAAAATTAGTACCTTGACAGCAAGGAAACGAACACCTTTTAATCGGTATGCCCCCTCCGGGCACACCAATTGACCAAACCTAAGCTATGCGCCCCTACCTCTACAAAGCGGCTGTTTTTGCCCTGTTCCTATGGGGGTGCCAAGGTGATGTCAATACCGGCGAACTGCCCGTTGCCCTAGAGAGCCTGCCGCAGCCCACTGCCCTGGCGCAGCCTCCGCTGAAACGGAACGGGAAAGTGGAAGGCGCACAGCCCCTTGCCCATATCTACGAGCTCAGCCCAATAGACTCCTTCCCCTTCCCTACCATAACCGAGCCGCTTACGGCTGCACTGCGGCAAAACCTGAGCCTGCTGAACCTCGCCCAAGGCCGCCGCAGCTATCAGATCGGGCAGCTCATCACTTCGCACGAAGACTTGGAGGAGGCCGCCCGCATACTGCTCAGCTGGGAAAACGAAAAGCCCGCAGGCTTGGGGCATTACCTCGATGCCTATCAAATCTGGGGTGCAGACCAGAAAGGGGCGGTCCGTTTTACTGGATATTTCACTCCCATCATACCCGTAAGCCGCGAGCAGCAGGGGCCCTTTCAGCACCCTATCTATACCCATCCCATCTCCTGGGAAGGAGCGCTGCCGACCCGTGCCAAGATCGAGCGGGACAGCGCATTCAAAGGGCTCGGGCTTGAGCTCGCCTACGCAAAAAGCAAAGTAGATATTTACTATATGCAGCTGCAAGGCTCAGGCTATGTAGAATACCCGGATGGCACCCGGGAGCTCTTTGCCTATAATGGCAGCAACCGGCACCCCTACCGCAGCATTGAGAAATACCTGAACAGCCGGCACGACCTTAACCCCGCCAAACTCTCCATCGCCGGTATCCGGTCTTTCCTGAACGGCAAGCCTGGCCTTACGGATACCGTGCTTTTCCAAAACCCCTCCTATACCTTTTTTGTCCGCCAATCCGCTGTGCCCGCTGGGGCAGGGAACGTCCCGCTGACCCCTCAGCATTCTATTGCCGTAGACCGGCGGTACATCCCCCTGGGCAGCACCCTCCTTGCCGCCTGCCCTGTGTTCGACAACCGCACACAGCGCGTCTCGCATTACGAGTACCGCCTGCTGACAGCCCAAGACGTCGGGGGCGCTATCCGCGGGCCAGGGCATATAGACTACTATCAGGGCGTAGGCCCGGAAGCAGCCCGCACAGCAGGCAACATGAACGCTTATGGCCGTTTGTGGCTACTGCTCCCTAAGCAATCGGAGCCGCGCTTTATCTCCAACTGAACGCCTCAAACCCCTTGTACAGTAGGCGGTTGGCACGCTGCCTATCTGCCCTGCCCTCTCCCCCTTCCTCCCTTACATTATATTTTTGGCATATATTTTGTAGTACTGTAAGCGAACCTAATAAGCTTACACATTATGATTTTTATAAATACAAAACACTTTAAATATTGTAGTCATATAAATGTTTTTTACAATATTTGCATAGACGCCAGTGCGGTAACGCTCCGCCCGAGCAAACAATCTCACACTAAAAAGACGACCTATGCAGTACGCTACTCCATCCACAGCGCACAGCCTGTCCCTGCTTTGCCAAGCGGGAAGGCGCGCCGCTCCCCCTCCTTAACCTACAGGGAGCAGGCTATTGCCCCTCTCCCCCCAAAACAGCAAGACGATCATATTGGCCTAAGCATGTGGGGCCGGACAGACCCTGCTGCACGCATCATTGCACCTGCAATGCGCAGCACGCCATTGGGCAGTATGTACAGAACGTAATCCGGGCTTGACCTGGATTGCCCTCCCCCCCTGTACTCTGGCAACAGCTGAAGGGACACCTTAGCTGAAAGCCCTTCCTATGCCCTGCCCCCAAGTACCGCATGCCTCCTGCCGATGGCACAGCGCGGCTAGCCACCGCTGTGCCTAGCCCCCCCACAAACTTTTCACAACCGGCAACCAGGTTGCCCTGCCCATGCTATGCCCTGTGGCGAGCCTACGAGCTGCTCTCCCCGGGAATGGGCGGCCTATGCCAATCCAGTAACCCCGGCGCAGCCGGACACCAACAAACTTCTACATCATGGCACGCAACAAATCAAAAATCGAAACGCTTGTTATCGCGCTCATCCTCATCATCGGCATCGGGGGCGCTTACGCGCTTTTCTCTGGCAAAGGCGAGCAGCCTTCTGGGCATGCCCTTGAAAATGCAAGCGCGGTCTATCAGGTTTCTTTGAACGCAGGGGATATGCCCATCGCAAACTAGCAGGCTGGCCGGCATGCCCGGCGCCTCAAACATTCAAAAATCACGCTACAGGGCTATCGTGTACAGCTTGTGGCTAGTGCGGCTAGACCGGATTATTGGATAGCATTTCCACGCTTAAGCCCTTTCTAGTGCCTCAAGCCATAAATCACGGATCAATCCAGCAGAGCTAGGCTCAGGCGCTCCGTTTTTTTGGCGGGCCTAGCGCCTTCTGTGCAGCCATCGGAGTGGCTGCACAGGCGCAGACTAAAAGGCCGCAGGCGTTTAAGCTTTCCGGGCTTTTGCCTGGCATTGGCCTAGCGCTGCGCAGGGGTGGCCGAAGGCCAGACCCGACGCCTGTAGGGCGAGGGGCCGAGCGGGCAGCGAGCCCCGGAGCATAGCGGCACCTGCCTGCTGGCAGGGGCAGGGCCCCATCCTTACAGCAAAAATATGGCGCAGGCGGAATTTCAGCCATAATTATTTGGGGCTTGGCTAACCAAACCCGAATCTGATTGTTAGGACGGTGGGCATGGGCAAAGCATGCCCCCCAAAAGCACAAAGCAAATGATGGGGCAGGCAGCGGCAGCACCTGTATATTGCGTTACCCTAAAGTAAATACCTTGAGAAATGAGGCAGTTAAAAAAAATGATGGAGCGTTCCGCGTTCGGGGTATGCAGCTACCTCGGCGACAAAATGGGGATAGCATCCGAACGGGTCAGGGTCTATTTCATCTACATCTCTTTCGTCACCCTTGGCTCCCCCGCCATACTGTACCTGTTTATCGCTTTTTGGCTGAACATCAAGGCCTATCTGCGGAAGAGCCGTTTGCCGATCTGGCAATGAGGGGAGGCGTGGCAGCCCTCAGCGTATGATTGAGCGCCCTTCCGCTGTTGGCAGCAGGGCTGCGCTTCCTTCCTGCACCTGCTTAGCCCCTTATTGCTGAAAAGCGAATTGAATGATGTTGGCCCCCATGCGCAAAGCCTGCAGGCGCACTTCTTGCGGGTCATTGTGAACATCTTCGTCCTCCCACCCATCGCCAAGGTCGCATTCGAAGGTATAAAAACAGACCAGCCGGCCTTCGTGAAACAAGCCGTAGCCCCGGGGAGGGGCATCGTCGTGCTTATGTATTTTAGGGAGCCCGCCCTTAAATTCGAATTTTTGCCGGTAGATGTCATGTTCGAACGGCAGCTCCACAAATTCCTGATCCGGGAATACTTTTTTCATCGCCACCCGGACATAGGGGTCCATTCCATAATTATCATCGATATGCAAGAACCCTCCGGCCAGCAGGTAAGCCCTGAGGTTCTCAGCCTCTGCGTTGGAAAAGACGACGTTGCCGTGCCCTGTCATGTGCACGAAGGCGTAATTGAACAGCTCTGCACTCCCCACTGCTACTTCTGCATATTCAGTTGAGAAATTGGTGCCCAGCTGATTATTGCAAAAAGCTGCGAGGTTGGGCAGGGCGGTAGGGTTGGCGTACCAGTCTCCACCGCCGTTGTACTTCAGGAGCGCCATTTTCAGCGTAGGCTGCCCGGGAGCATCCGCAAAGGGCAATGCAAAAGGCAGCAAAGTAAGAAGCGTGAGCAATATTTTTGTCATAGCGAGCGGTCATCTAAACGGGTATGAAAATCTTGGTTGATCAAATTGACGGTGTGGCATGCTGCAAGGGCAGCCGTTTCCGTGCGCAGGCGGTTAGGGCCAAGGGAAACGAGGGCATACCCTTTGCTGGCCGCAAGTGCGGCTTCCCTGGGGCTGAACCCGCCTTCCGGGCCTATCAGCAAACAAACATCAGCCCCCGGGCGGTAGTTCAACTTTAAGCTCCCCTTAACGCCCTCGCCCAGATAGGCGGCGAAGCGCTGCTCGCAAACTGGGGCCTGCTCCAGAAAATCCGCAAAAGGCACAGCAGGCATGATTTTAGGCACATAAGCCCTCCCAGACTGTTTGGCTGCCGACAAGGCTATTTTTTCCAAACGCTCCGGCTTCAGCACTTTGCGCTCGGAGTGCTCGCTGAAGAAAGGATGGAAAGCCGTCAGCCCGATTTCTGTGGCTTTCTCCAACAGCCACTCTATACGGCTGATGTTCTTCGTAGGGGCCACCGCCAGGTGGACAGCTGCCGGCAAGGGCTGATAATTGCGCTCCTCCTCCTCCACTGCAATGACACAGCTCTTTTTGCCCACTTCGAGGATCCGGCCGGTGAACATGCCCCCCTCTCCATCGATAAACTGCACCCGGTCTCCTGGCTTTTTGCGGAGCACCTGAACACAATGACGGGCTTCGTCTGCTGGCAGCGCTGCCCGCTGCCCAATAATATCGGTAGTGAAAAACAGCTGCATATCCGGTACGTTTGGCGGGCTAAGATAAGAGGTTTGGAGCGGAAAAAAACCGATGCTGCCCACTGCCAGGATTGCATTATTAAAAATGCCCCCGAATTGCCTACCTTTGCCGGGCTTGCAAAACATTCGCCCCCGGGGCGGTGTTCTTTTTCACGTTTGGCGGCAATCGGCCCCGCACAAGCAAATCACGTTTCAAGCCTGAATTATATGGATTATTTGATCATGGGCGGGCAGTTAATGCTCAGCTTATCCATCTTGATTGTCCTCCACGAGCTGGGGCACTTCATCCCTGCGCGCCTGTTCGGGACCCGGGTGGAAAAATTTTACTTATTCTTCGACCCCTGGTTTGAGCTGTTCAAACGCAAAATTGGAGATACAGAATACGGCATTGGCTGGCTCCCCCTCGGGGGCTATGTCAAAATCTCAGGCATGATAGATGAGAGCTTTGACAGCGAACAGCTGCAACAGGAGCCACAGCCCTGGGAGTTCCGCTCTAAGCCGGCCTGGCAGCGGCTCGTGATCATGCTCGGGGGGGTCACCGTCAATTTCATCCTGGGCTTTTTCATCTACAGCATGGTTTTGTGGGGGTATGGACAGGAATACCTCCCTGCAGAAAATGTCACGTATGGCATTCAGGTCGATTCTATCGGGCAGGACATGGGGCTGCGTGACGGGGACCACATCCTGGCCATCGACGGCAAGCCCTTCGACAAATTCAATGACCGCATACTGGTGCGGGAGATCATCATCAACAACGCCAGCCAATTGACCGTAAAACGGGACGGGGAACAAATTGAAGTGCCCATCGACCCTAAGTTTGTCACTATGCTGTCCAGTTATGAGTATAAAAACGCCCTGCTCTTCATTCCCAGGACCCCCTTTGTCATCAGCGACTTCCTCAAAGAAAGCCCAGCCAAAGCAGCTGGCATGGAAATCGGGGACCAAGTGATTGGGCTGAACGGCCAACCGACCCCTTTCTTCTTTGATTTTGCCAAGGCCGTAAAAGAACGGAAAGCCGAGGAGATTACCGTTGCGGTGCTCCGCAATGAAGCTGATACGCTCAACCTCACCATGACGACCACAGCAGAAGGCATGATCGGGGTAGCCCGCGTACTGCCGGACGAGATGTTCGGTACGGAACGGCAGACTTACACGCTCGCGGAAGCCATCCCTGCAGGTATCGCTAAAGGCTGGGGATTCCTGGGCGATCAGGTCAAAGCCTTCGGGCAAATGTTCAAAGGCAAAATCAAAGCCTCCGATAGCCTGGGCGGCTTTGGCACTATAGGCTCTATGTTTGGCAATGAGTGGCAATGGGAGCGGTTCTGGACCATGACCGCGATCCTATCCCTTATCCTTGCTTTTATGAACCTCCTCCCTATCCCGGCCCTCGATGGCGGGCATGTGATGTTCCTCCTTTATGAGGTAGTGACCGGCCGCAAGCCCAGCGATAAATTCTTGGAGCGGGCCACTATGGTCGGCTTCATCCTGGTCCTACTCTTGGTCTTGTATGCCAACGGCCTGGATATCATCCGGAGTTTTTTCGGCTAGGAAGTTATTGATTCTCAATTAGTGAGCATTTTGGGCGTCAAAAAGAACCTTTTTTTCTCCCAAAATGCTTTACAAATCCAAAGCCGGACCCTATATTTGCATCCGCAATTAAGGAATTGCAAAACACATTTGAAAAGTCGGTACAGCATGATGATGCCAAAACCCCCAAAGGGAGGTTCATTCAAAGGTGCCGCATCGAGCCGAAGTGGCGGAATTGGTAGACGCGCTGGATTCAAAATCCAGTGATGGCAACATCGTGCGGGTTCGAGCCCCGCCTTCGGTACTAACCCTAGCACGGGGCGAGAAGTTTATCCCGCAACATGCTGGAAAAGCTCAGCCTGCGGGAAGCCCCGCCTTCGGTACTAACCCTGGCGCGGGGCGAG
>NZ_VOOR01000199.1 GCF_007993045.1 Phaeodactylibacter luteus | reverse complement strand
AAGGCACTAGGCCAATGCCATGCTATCAAGCCCGAAAGGCATAAACGACTGCGGCATTTTGGTTTGCGCCCGCGTAGTTCTTGTGGTAATCGCGTTTTTAAAAACGATTCCCCCTTTCAGCTTCATTGACATTGAAACCAGCATTGTAAATATCGAGAAAAAAAAGCACAAAAGCTCTTTAGTCAGGGATAGCGTGTATGTGATTTACGTTTTGCAAACGGGCTATTAAAGGTGGCAGCCTGTCAAAATAGTTGGCTGCCGCCCGAACTCTGTGATCAATCAGGTTTATTTTATCCAGTGCTCAAGGGGTGTATAATATAGTCCGCCAACCCAAGATTTGTGATTTTTGACCTACTCTTTTTCCATCTCGCTGCGCCTGCTTGCGCACCTCAGGCAAGTTCAAAAGCCTCGCCGGCCTCACCGTAGGGCCCCTTTTCTCACGTTTCGTGTAGGCATCGCCTATGTTTTTCGCCTTGCGAGCCGGAAAATACTGTGAATTTCTCCTTCGGC
>NZ_VOOR01000198.1 GCF_007993045.1 Phaeodactylibacter luteus | reverse complement strand
AACCGTCGTGATGTCCGATACCTCGTCCGGTGTGTCCGGGCCGTCCGTACAAGCTGGGCAGTCCGGCGTCGGGTCTTCTGGGTTCGTTACCGTGACTATGTTGGTCAGGCCGCCCGTGAAATCGGCAGGCACATCCACGTTCACCGTGTAGGTCACTACTGCCCCGTTGGACATGTTCGTGATCACCTCACTGAAGTCGCCCGTGCCCGAAGCGTTCGCCAGCGTCGCTGTGCCGGTGGTCACTACCGCCGTCCAGCTGCTGATCGTTGTGCCCGCAGGCGCGGTGTCCGCTACCATTACGCTGCTCGCTACACTTGGCCCGTTATTGGTCACCGTGATGGTGTAAGGCACCGTTGTGCCCGGCACGTAGGTATTGGTACCGTTCGTCTTAACCGTGGTGATGTCCGATACCTCGTCCGGTGTATCCGGGCCGTCCGTACAAGCTGGGCAGTCCGGGGTCGGGTCTTCCGGGTTCGTTACCGTGACTATGTTGGTCAGGCCGCCCGTGAA
>NZ_VOOR01000197.1 GCF_007993045.1 Phaeodactylibacter luteus | reverse complement strand
AAAAGGCAAAAAGGTCACCAAGAAGATAATGATGGACGGTATGTGCCTCCATTATATTGTCATGCAAAACCCGCGCCCGGGCGCAGAGGAGTAGCTTGTCTACCTGCTTACCAACTTGCACAGCCCCACACAGGCAAGCCGGCTCTATGAATGGCGCTGGCAGATTGAGGTCTGCTTTAAGCACCTGAAGAGCAATGGGGTCAACTTGGAGGCGATGAATGTGCAGGGCCGAGAAAAACGCCATTTGATGATGGCCATCGCCGTGCTCGTATATATATTAGCTATCAGAGAGGGGCTGATAAAAGAGCGGCGGGACGGTATCCGATGGGTCCTAGACAAGGCTTCCGGCTTCGAGTATAGGGCAGTATCAATCTTCCTCAAAGGGCTCGATATACTCAAGCGAAGGGCCCCGAATTTGGCTCAGTTTAAACGATATTTAAGCAAAATCACCAAAGGGAAATATCAATTGATTTTTCAAAATGTCTAGTGGTGCAATAGTTCGGTAATTTTTTGAA
>NZ_VOOR01000196.1 GCF_007993045.1 Phaeodactylibacter luteus | reverse complement strand
CGGCGACTTCCTGCCTGTACTGTCTCCAAACGTAGGAACTGCATTGACTGTAGCCCTGAACGGTTCTTCTTCTATCCAGTTCGCTCAGACAGCTGATCCAGGCCCTGCAAGCATTGTAAGCGCAACCATCGCTATCACGCAGTCTGGTACAGCATCATTCGACTGGGCATTCTCTTCTGCAGAGTCCGGAACTGGTATCCCTGGCGAAGGGTTTGACTATGAGTTCCTGCTTTACACGATAGACGGTGTAGAAACGCTTCTTGCAGTTGATAACAGCAACGCTACCACAACCGGATCTGAAACTGTGGACCTTGAAGCAGGTGACATCCTTGCGTTCGTACTTGACGTAGATGGCGCATTCCCTAACACCGCTTCTGGTTCTATCAGCAACTTCTCTTACGTAGTACCTGAGCAGATCATCGGCGACGATGACATCTACGGCGGTTTCGAAAACTGCTGGGGATATGTAACAGGGGAGGACAAGACAGACCCCGTCATCACTTGCCCTGCAAACGATCCT
>NZ_VOOR01000195.1 GCF_007993045.1 Phaeodactylibacter luteus | reverse complement strand
CGAGAACAGCAACGTCAGCATGTGCACCGCGACGGTCACGGTAGAGGACAACATAGCGCCAACGGCCATATGCCAGAACGCGGTAGTACAGCTGGACGCGAACGGCATGGGCAGCATCACGGCATCGGATATCGACAACGGCTCTACAGACGCCTGCGGTATAGCGAGCCTGATGTTGGATGTGACGGCTTTCGGCTGCGCTGAGGTGGGCATGAACACAGTGACCCTGACGGTGACAGACGAGAACAGCAACGTCAGCATGTGCACCGCGACGGTCACGGTAGGGGACAACGTAGCGCCAACGGCCATATGCCAGAACGCGGTAGTACAGCTGGATGCGGACGGCATGGGCAGCATCACGGCATCGGATATCGACAACGGCTCTACAGACGCCTGCGGCATAGCGAGCCTGATGCTGGATGTGACGGCTTTCGGCTGCGCTGAGGTGGGCATGAACACAGTGACCCTGACGGTGACAGATGAGAACAGCAACGTCAGCATGTGCACCGCGACGGTCACGGTAGAGGACAACA
>NZ_VOOR01000194.1 GCF_007993045.1 Phaeodactylibacter luteus | reverse complement strand
CGTCTCCACGCCTTTACCGGTTCCGACGATGAGGCTGCCGTCGGGGGTGGGGAGGAGGGAGCGTGCGGAGCTAAAAAGCTGGTTAGCTGGGGTCTTGTACAGCCATTTTTGGTTGCCTAAACTGTCTATCTGTAGGATTTGAGCCTGGCAGGTGAAATTTTGGTTGACTTGGCCGATGTTATGGCTAAAAGCCCCGATAGTAATATTCCCATTTTCATCTATGGTTTGTGATTCAGGGGTATTGTGCTCCGGTGCGGCGTAAATAAAACTATTTATTATTTCCCCTGCTGCGTTCAGGCGTAGCCAGTATATCTCGGAATTGCCCCCATCTGGATCGGCATCAATCCCTGAAATAAGTGAAATCTCATCGTTTTTATAAGGGCTGACATTTTGTGCTGCGGAGATAAAAGATTCTTCCGGATAGAAAGGGTTGATGTACTCTTTCGTGAATATAGTGTCCCCATTTCCATTGTATTTAATGAGCGCGATTTTGGGGATTGAATCTTTAGTAATCCCCATGGTAACGAAACTGGATTCATCCG
>NZ_VOOR01000193.1 GCF_007993045.1 Phaeodactylibacter luteus | reverse complement strand
CCCGGACTGCCCAGATTGTACGGACGGGCCGGACACACCGGACGAGGTATCGGACATCACGACGGTCAAGACGAACGGTACCAATACCTACGTGCCGGGCACAACGGTGCCTTACACCATCACGGTGACGAACAACGGGCCGAGCGCTGCGAGCAGCGTAACAGTAGCGGACACCGCGCCTGTAGGCACAACGATCAGCAGCTGGACGGCGGTAGTGACCACCGGCACAGCCACGCTGGCGAACGCTTCGGGCACAGGTGATTTCAGTGAGGTGATCACGAACATGTCCAACGGGGCGGTAGTAACCTACACGGTGAACGTGGACGTGCCTGCCGATTTCACGGGCGGCCTGACCAACACGGTTGTGGTAACGAACCCGGAAGACCCGACGCCGGACTGTCCGGAATGTACGGACGGGCCGGACACACCGGACGAGGTATCGGACATCACCACGGTTAAGACGAACAATACCACTACCTACGTGCCGGGCACAACGGTACCTTACACCATTACGGTGACGAACAACGGGCCAAGTGTAGCGAGCAGCGTA
>NZ_VOOR01000192.1 GCF_007993045.1 Phaeodactylibacter luteus | reverse complement strand
GTTGTGTACTTTGGAACCCAAAATACTAGAAATTCCTAAAATTACTTAAATTTAGACATGAGCGAGTATCAATACTATGAATTCTATGCAATCGATAAGGAATTAACAAGAAAGGAAAGAAAAGAAGTTGATAACTTATCAAGTAGGTTTAGTCCGACATCAAGAAGGGCAATATTCACTTATAGTTATAGTAGTTTTAGGCATGATGAAGAGTCCGTATTGTTGAAGTATTTTGATTTCTTATTATACTTATCGAACTGGGGGACCAAGAGAATAATGTATAAGATTCCTAAAGAATTGGTTGACTATGAGGAAATAAAACACTATCATTCTGTATACGAAAACTTTTATGCGGATAATGGAATCAGAATATTTCAAAAAGCAAAATTTATTGTAATAGACATAAACCTCTCAGAGGAAGAAAGCAATTACTGGGTAGAAGATGAAAGTTATTTGTCATCAGACCTAATTGGAATAAGACAAGATATAATAGAAGGAGATTATAGAGCGTTATTTATAATGTGGCTTCATATTAAAAACTTGGAATATCAATCAAATCAAA
>NZ_VOOR01000191.1 GCF_007993045.1 Phaeodactylibacter luteus | reverse complement strand
AAGGTGTAACGGGCTACAATCACCCACCAATCCCGACCGTTGGCATGACGACAGGCGCTCAATTTGCCAGGATCAAGAGTGTCTTGTGAGATCTCTTCCTTGCGTAGTATCACTCTGCCCAAACCATCGTTTTCTGTTTGATCAACGATAGAGAACAATAAACCTTCCCCAGCGAAGTTTGTGGTTACCGTTAGTCCAGGAAAAGAGTTAGTTGTAGAATTAACGATAGAAACATGACGCTCTGAGCCCGGGAGTGGAAGAGCTAAACCAAGTTGTGTACCTATCCATCCTGTAGCATATTCGGTCTCATGCCAATCGGCCCCACCGTCCATGGGCAAATGCGTTTGATTATAAACATCTTGACCATCATAATACAAGAATAGTTGACCAATACTATCACTGTAAACTGCGTTATTAAACCAAAGCGTAGCTTGCCCTATTGCCTGGTTATCAATGACCTCAAGTTTCTCATCCTCAAACCTCCACCACATCAGCCCAAACTCATTCGTAGTATCTGTACCTTCCCCACCGCTGTATCCCATCATCCAATTGTAGTCGTGTAATTGGGC
>NZ_VOOR01000190.1 GCF_007993045.1 Phaeodactylibacter luteus | reverse complement strand
CAATGTTTAGTTCCATAATTCCTTTGAGTTTTATTTTTTTTTAGCTTGCAGGTAACTCGCTAATACACGCACTTATCCCCCCAATTTGTCGTTCTTTTTCCACTTTGCCTAGTGCCTTAAGTCATAAATCTCTGATACTTAAGTTGAAGTTATTTGCCGACTAATCAAGGCGAAGGTTCGCGACTTTAGCCCGAGCTAAAGGAGCGGTTCTTTAACGAAGAGTAGGCGGAAAAGAACGAAACTTGGGGTGTCAAGGATTTATGGCTTGAGGCACTAGGCTGAGCCTACCTGCTTGCAGCACCCGGCGCGCCACGCTACAGCCCAAGCAATGCTACAATATACAAAAAGGCCACAATGCTGCCTACTTGCCAATAGGAAAAAACAGCCTGCCGCTAGGGCAGTGCGGCTGCCCGGTGGGGGGGAGTGCCACCCCTTGGCGCCGGCCTAGCGCTGCGGAGGGGTATTAGAGCTTGTTTGGATTTTACCCTTCGGGCTGCTCTTGCCAAATTTTGTCCTACTCTTCGTTGTTCTTCGGTCACGTAGCTAAGGCTATTGGATTCAAGAATGGGGCCCTTT
>NZ_VOOR01000019.1 GCF_007993045.1 Phaeodactylibacter luteus | reverse complement strand
CCTTACTATGGCAGCCCGCGCTGCTCTAATCTCTTGCCGGTCAACAGCCTAGGGCGGAAATGCTAAAAGGCGCAAAGCCAATCGCTTGGGAAAATGGGCTCAACGGCTTGATGTATTTCGGTTATGCCCATGTTAGGGGCTATTTTCTTCCCGAGCCCGTGATTTTTTGGCTAGCCATGGATCCACTAACATTGGGCAATTGGTTTAGGCTAAGCCCTTGAAGGTATGGCAGTGGCGGCCCTATAAACAAGCCTGCCTGCCAGCAAAGCAGCAGGCAGGCAGGAAAGTATAGTTTGCAGGGGCGTAAACCAAAATGTCGCAGCCGATTATGCTTTTCGGGCTATAGCCTGGCATTGGCCTAGCGCTGCGAAGGGGCGGCAGGCCCGATAGGGCCGAGCGGATAGCGAGCCCCGGAGCATAGCGGCACCCTGCCCGCTGGCCCTCTCCTTGCGGCAGGGGCAGGCTCCAAAAAACAGCAATCTGGTTTGCCCCCGTTTGCTAGATAAGGCTCACAGACAGCAACCGCTAGTTTTGAGGGTAAAAAGTCGAGCCATTTCTGGCCATTTTCCGCAGCATTGGGCTACAACGGTACCTATCCTCCAAGTACTCATGGTAAAGCCTGTCCATTCTTTCAACGCAGCGGTTGATCCCCATCTCATCAGCCCATTGGAGCAAGCCCTTGGGATAGTTGACGCCCTTAGTCATAGCCATATCAATATCCTCTCTGCTGGCAATGTTTAGGTAAAGGGCATCTGCAGCCTCATTGATCAGTATAGCAACGATGCGGTCCAGAATCTGCTGCCCCAATACTTTATCCTTTTGGGGCTCTGGATTGGCCGCGCCTTCTCGGTAATCGTAATAGCCACGGCCAGTTTTCCGGCCTAGGTAGCCAGCTTCGGACAACCGCTTTTGCGTAAAGGAGGGCTTGTATCGAGGGTCATAATAAAAGGACTGAAATACCGTCTCCGTCACGGTATAATTGATGTCATTGCCTATGTAATCCATCAAGGTAAATGGCCCCATTTTGAATTTCCCAAGCGTGGTCATAGCCCAGTCAATGGTGGCGGCATCTGCGAGCCCCTCGTCCAAAATCCTGAGGGCTTCCCCATAAAAGGGGCGGGCTACACGGTTGACGATAAAGCCAGGGGTATCCTTAGCTACTACCGTTGTTTTGCCCCAGCTGTCTATCAAGGCTTTAGCTTTGTGGAGCTCATGTTCACCGGTTTGTACAGCAGGGATGATTTCTACCAGCTTCATCAATGGGGCAGGGTTGAAGAAGTGGATCCCCAAGACGCGCTCTGGAGTTTTGCATGCGGCTGCAATGGCTGCAACAGAGAGAGAGGAGGTATTGGTAGCAAGGATACAGTCATGAGGCACAATGCTTTCTAATTGCTCAAATACATTGCGCTTGACCATTAGGTCTTCCACGATGGCTTCGATAACAAGCCCAGGGGCTTCAATTTGGTACAAGCTGTCTGTATAGTGGATCCGTCCCTGGATTTCCTGGGAGGCTTTTGGTGTCAACCGCCCCTTCTCCACAAGGCGTGCCATGATTTTTCCTAAGCTGCTTTTCGCCCGCTCCAAAGCGGAAGGGTTATTGTCGTACAAGAAAACGGTGTGGCCGGCAGTGGCCGCTACCTGGGCAATACCGCTGCCCATTGCACCGCTTCCAATAACGCCGATATTTGTCATGCTAAGGTATTTGGTTAGTGGCTGGAAATTACAAAAAAGCGGATGGATAGAAGACCTCGGCAGCCCTATTCTGCGAAAGGGCTAGCACGCTACTTGGGCGCGGGCTTGAGCAGTCTCTTTACAGCAGGGAAAAGTGGAAAAAATCCTTTTTAAAGGGCTGTGTGTAAATAGCTCATTTTGAATGCATTGCAATTCATGTTTTCATTTTCAAACGATTACAAACGGTTACAAACGAAAGTAAGCATTTATTTTTCGGCTAGGGCTTGCAGTTCCCCCCACCTTTGTATCGTCGCCACTTGGAACGGCAGACAACATTACATAAAACCTAAAATCTTTAGTCATGAACAACTTACGCAACCACGTACAACTGATTGGAAACCTGGGCAAAGATGTTGAATTCAGGAAGCTGGACAACGGAAAAGCCATAGCCCGCGCCACTATCGCCACCAAAGAGGTATTCCGCAATAGCAAGGGCGAAAAGGTGGTAGATGTGCAGTGGCACAACCTCGTAGGCTGGGACAGTATCGCTGAGATCATGCAGGTGCTGCTGAAGAAAGGCAAGCAGGTAGCCGTGCAGGGAAAGCTATCTCACCGCTCTTTTGAGAGCAAGGACGGCAACCGCCGCCACATTTCTGAAATCATCGTCAGCGAATTTATGCCAATGGGGTAGTTGCGGCTACGTGCTGCCCTGTATGTAAGCCAAAAAACAGAAATTTTTATTTAGCCGGAGTGATGAGCTCCGGATGTACCGCAGGCTCTGCCTGCCTAAAACCCACAAAATCATGAACGGAATCAGAAACAGTATCACCTTGATCGGCCACATCGGACAGGATGCTAAAATTATCGAAACGACCAACGGGAACACCTTGGCTAATGTTTCCCTGGCGACCAACGACAGCTACAAGAACAAGCAGGGAGACCGTGTCACAACGACAGAGTGGCACCGCTGCGTAGCCTGGGGCAAGCTGGCAGAGGTCATGGGCAACCTTTGCAAAAAAGGCAAAGAGGTGGCTGTCCGCGGCAAGCTAACGTACAACACCTACCAGGATAAAAACGGTGTTCAGCGTACACAGCCACAGGTCGTCGTGCAAGAGTTCGTCCTTTTGGACCGGAAAAAGCAGGAGGGCGAACAATAAGCAGCAGCATCCCTCCGCTATCCGGCCTGCCCTGACTTGGAGATAGAACATGGCCAAAGAAGGCGGCCGGGGCGGGGGCACCTAAAGCCCTAAACCCATCAATTTGATTGAATCCATTATTCTGTATGGGGCAGCCTAGATTTGGCTGCCCCTTTTTTCCTCCCTTTCTGCCCTCGGCTTAGGCGCTTGACAGGGCTGCATCAGGGCACAAGGGCTGCCATGCACTGGTCAGCCCTTAGCACATGCGGCACAGTTTGCTGCGGTTGTTTTGAATAAACTCTGTTAAATTTGCTGCTCTGCCTGATAACCCCTTGGGCGGGCAAACTGTAAACTGGACAGAGAGGAATAGTTATGGAAATACGAATTGTTGACAGCCCTGCCGATTGGGAATTGTTCCATAAGGTCCCTTTCCGGGTGTACAAAGGCGACCCCAGATGGATTGCTCCATTGCAGGGAGATGTAGAAAGTGTATTTGACCCAGCTAAGAACGACACCTTCAAGAACGGTGAAGCTTCTTGCTTTGTCCTTGTCGATGGCAGTGGAGTTCCAGTTGGGCGTATTGCTGCTTTTATCGACGGCGAGCGCAACCGGGGCGCTAAGCTTGCAACTGGCGGGATTGGTTTTTTTGAGTGTATGCCTCAGCAGGAGTATGCAGAGGCGCTGTTTGAAGTGGCAGAAAACTGGCTGAAGGACAGAGGCATAGCCCTAGTAGATGGGCCCATCAACTTTGGAGAGCGGGAGAAGTTTTGGGGCTTGCTGGTTCAAGGGTTTGAACCGCCACTGTTCCAAGAGAACTACCAGCCCAAGTATTACCAAGGCTTATTTGAAAGCAATGGCTATGTACCCTATGAGCAGATCCTTACGTTCAAAGGCAACACCGGGCAGTTGCCTTATTCCCGGCTGCAAAGCGTGGTAGACCGGTTGGGGCGCAAGATACATATCGAGACCCGTACGCTAGACTACAGCCGGCTGCCGGAGTACACCCGGGATTTTTGCACCATTTACAATGCCTCATTCAGTAAGAAGCTGCATTTTAAACCGCTTGAGCCCCAACAAGTGATGCAAATCTTGAATGAGGCCAAGCCCATAGCTGATACAGACCTTATGGCTCTGACCTACTTCGATGGGGCTCCGGCTGCTTTTTGTGCCCTTTTGCCAGATATCAACCATTTGCTCCGCTTTGCTAATGGCCGCTTGGCTTGGTACAAACTGCCCAGGCTGCTCTGGAAAAAATGGAGCGCCCGGCAGCTGCCTATAAAAGGGATCGGCTTTGGAGTACACCCTGACTTTCAGAACAAAGGGGCTTTTCCTGCCATAATCGCTCAAATGGCGAAGCCACGGATATTTAAGCGTTACAAAGACCTGTACTTGACTACAGTCAGGGCGCATAATGAGGAAGCTGTGAGCGCGTACAAAAAGTTGGGGGTAGAAGTAGACCGCATACACATCGCGTACCGTAAGCCCCTTGTAGCAAGCGCCCGAGTTGAGCCATATCCGTTTACGGAGCCTTGGAAATAGCTTAGTTGCGGTTGCGGATATCCTCTAGGTACTTTTCCAGCTCCATTTCATCATAGATGAGCACCTCGCGGGCTTTACTGCCTTCACTTGGGCCTACGACACCAAGGGCTTCCAGTTGGTCCATAATCCGCCCTGCCCGGTTGTAGCCGAGCTTCAGGCGCCTTTGGATCATAGAGGTAGACCCATGCTGATTTTGCACAATCAAGCGGGCCGCATCTTCGAACATCTCGTCCAAGTCGGCATAAGTCAGCCCCTGCGCCCCTGAAATTTCCTCATCGTCACCGTGGAATTCAGGCAGGTAGTAAGGCTCAGGATAGCCCCGTTGCTCGGCGATGAACTCCAAGACAGATTCTACTTCAGGAGTATCCACAAAAGCCCCTTGCAGGCGGACCATTTCTCCACCTACAGACAGCAGCATATCCCCTTGGCCAATCAGTTGGTCAGCTCCCCCAGCATCCAGAATGGTACGGGAGTCAACCTTGGAGGATACTTTAAAAGCTATGCGGGCAGGGAAGTTGGCTTTGATCACCCCTGTGATAATATTGACCGATGGGCGCTGTGTAGCGATGATCAAATGTATGCCAACCGCCCGCGCCAACTGTGCCAACCGCCCGATCGGCAGCTCTACTTCCTTGCCGGCCGTCATGATCATATCTGCGAATTCATCCACCACCAACACAATAAAGGGAAGGAAGCGGTGCCCTTTGTTGGGGTTGAGCCTGCGCTGAACAAACTTTTCGTTGTACTCCCTGATATTCCTGGCAGCCGCCTTTTTCAAGAGGTTGTACCGTTGATCCATTTCGATACAAAGGGAGTTGAGGGTATGTATGACCCGGTTGGTCTCTGTAGTGATGGGCTCCTCCTGATTGGGAAGGAAGGAAAGGAAGTGGTTCTCGAGCTGGCTATAAGGGAAAAGCTCCACCTTTTTAGGGTCGATGAGCACGAGCTTGAGCTGAGAAGGGTGTTTTTTGTAAAGCAGGGACATTAGGATAGCGTTGATGCCCACCGACTTGCCCTGGCCAGTAGCGCCCGCGACAAGCAAGTGGGGCATTTTGGCAAGGTCTACTACAAATACTTCATTGGAAATGGTTTTCCCGATTGCAATCGGCAGATCCATTTTTGCCCGCTTGAATTTGTCAGAGGCCAGTACTTCCCGCATAGAGACCATCTGCTTATTGCGGTTGGGCACCTCGATGCCAATTGTCCCTTTGCCAGGGATGGGCGCAATAATCCGGATGCCGAGGGCCGCAAGGCTCAGGGCGATATCGTCTTCCAAGTTTTTGATCTTGGATATCCTGACCCCCGGGGCGGGCACAATTTCGTAGAGCGTAATCGTTGGCCCAATGGTAGCCCGGATTTTGGTGATCTCAATTTTGTAGTTGAGCAGGGTCTCAATGATCTGCTCTTTATTGGATTCCAGCTCGCTGCGGTCTATCTCAACGCGCTGCCCAGAGTAATCTTTTAGCAGGGAGGTCACTGGGAACTCATAGCTCGATAGCTCGAGGGTAGGGTCATAAGGCTCGCTGTGGTCGCGGTTTTCCTGTTGCGCCGCAATTGGCGGAGGGCCGCCTTGCTCATTCCCTTCCCCAGGAGATTTAATTTCTAGTTCGCTGTTCTCTGCAGTCAGGGTTTCAGGCTCTTCTACCTCCACGCCCTCCACCAGCTCAAAGCTCATTTGTGGGCGGGGCTCGGAGGCAAGTGCTTTGGGCGAGGCTGCTGAAGGGGCTTGTTCCTGCCCTTCGCCGTCTTCTAAACTTTCGCTTGGGTGCTGTTGGGCTGGCCGGAGGGCCTCGGGCCGGGGGCGGGCTGAGGCGGCAGCGCTATCTGCGGCAGGCTTTGTGTTGGGTAGCCTTCCGGCAAACCAGTTGTTGATGTACTGCTGAGTGTCCTGAACGGCCCCTTTGGGCGTTATTTCATTGAAATTGGGATTGACATTCCAGACGATAAGACCTATGACAAGGAACAACAACAGCACAATCATGCCTGCTGTCCCTACAAAGCTGATCAGCCAGGCACTGACAGCATCCCCAAAGGCCCCTCCCCAAGGGAACTCGGCTTGCCCGGTTACAAATTCCAAGAATACGCTGAACACGAGCATCAGCAGCAGGTACATACGGTACTTGGGCCAATGTTTCCCGAGCGGCTCCCTGCGGATCAGGGATAGCCCAGCAAAGCTGAGCAGGTAAACCAAGATAAAGGAAGGCAGCCCAAAGCCCCAATAAAAGAACATATTGGAGATGATGGCACCAAGCCTGCCCAGCCAATTTGCCATTTCCTGCTCGCTTTCCAGCAACAAGCGCCAAGAAAAACGCAAGACCCGGTCTTGGTCAATCTGCCAAGTGAAAAGGTAGGAGAAAAAGGCAATGAGGAGGTAAAGGGCAAGAAAAAGGC
The DNA here is from genome assembly GCF_007993045.1 of Phaeodactylibacter luteus. Lineage (GTDB taxonomy): Bacteria > Bacteroidota > Bacteroidia > Chitinophagales > Saprospiraceae > Phaeodactylibacter > Phaeodactylibacter luteus. The sequence goes on along the minus strand of NZ_VOOR01000019.1, from coordinate 100,251 downwards.
AAAGGATACCTACTAGCTTAGGCACCCGCTCATCGTTAATGCCTAGCCTGAGGCTTAGCTGCCCCTTCTTTTTGCGCTTTCTTGCTGCCATGCTTTTTGGTTTGCTTACAATTTTGCCTCTTGTGCTTTGCAGCCAGGCCACTTACAAAAATATGTATTAATGCTGGCAATATTAACCAATGAGGGGTAATGTTGCCACAATAATGTAAACAAAAAAATGATTTTGTTTCAATGATTTGAGCTTCAGCTCAAAAGCGGTGCCCGATATTTAGGAAGGCGCGCAGCCGTTTGCCTACCTGCCCACTCCCACTGACCGGCATCATTAAGGTGAGCTTCACCGGCCCAATCAGGGTGTTGACCCCGGCGCTCACCCCTGCTCCTGCAACAAAGAGCCGGAGTTCGTTCAGGGTATCTTCAAAATTTAAGGGGCGCCCAAACAAGCCCGTGCTCAGGTCGATAGCGTAAAACATATTTTTCTTGAAAAAGTGCTGATACCCCAGCCCGCCCCCAACGGCTACCTGAGCGACCAGCTGATTGGCCGTGAGGCCGTAAAAGGGGATCGAACGGCGGGTCAGTGCTGCCGGCGCGCCAATAAGGAAAAAGTCGCCAAAGGTATTGCTGGGGTTGCTCACTAGCCCCGCAAAAGAGCGCAGCCGGACCGAGCCCCGTTCGTTGAGCGGCAGGAAGCTCTCTGCTTGGAAAGCAACCTTTAGGTAAGGGGTAAAAGATACTAAGGAGTCTGCATCCAATGGCAGTGAAGGACTGATCTCCTTTATCCGGTAGCCTAGGTTGCGTATCCCTTTGACTTCAAGGCCAAGGCGAGTGCCGGAGGTAGGGAAGATGTTCCGGTCTAGCGTATTTCGTTCAAGCCGGGCGTGTATGTTGAAATTATTATAGCTGAGGCTGCGGAAAGGCGCTGCTGAAGATACCCTTGGGCTGAACTGCAACTGCTCGTACTGAATGCCCAGGCTGGCCATCACATCCCGGTCCAGCCGCTTCTGGAACTGCAGGTCGGCAAAAGCTTCGATCAATCGGTACTCTTCATTGCGGATATCCCCCTGAATGATGGGGATGTTATCGCGGGTAAGCCCCAAAAGCAAGCGAGTGCTATGCACTTGGCTATTGCCCCAATATTTGAGGTACTCTGCAAATAGCCGGTAGTTTTCGGAAATGGCGGCAGTAGCCGAAAGCCGTGATTGGGCAAGCAGGGCATTGCGGGTCCTGGCGTGGAACAAGAAGCCAGCATTGCTATAGTTGTCGTAGTTTACTGCCATTTTGAAAAGGGTGGGCGGGCGCTCGGTACAGTTCAGTACAAGGGTGGGCGAGCCCCTGCTGCCTTCAATGCTGAAACTGATTTTTTCAAAGGTATTGGTGCCCATCAGGACATCGATTTGGGCATTGATATCGGTCGGGCTGTAAAACTCGCCGGGGGCGATGTCAAATTTCCCAAGGATCTCCTGCTCGGGGTAGCGTTGGTTGCCTTCTACCCGGATTTCCTCAAAACAAAGCGAGTCCGGATATACAAGAACGGTTTTGGGCGGAGTAGTGCCCAGTTGATCGAGGCGTGCGCTCAGTTCCCTCAAGGCCGGCAGCGCCTTGCGCGCAGCTGCTTCCCCTTGGCCAATGATCTCGCGGGCTTGCCCAAAGTCCTGAGCACTGTAGCCGCTCAAGTCGGGCTCAATGTATAGGTCTACAAGGGGCATTTGCGCTTCTGCGTCTTGCACACTGAGCAAAAAACCAGATTGCAGGAGGATGGTTGAAAAGTTCTCAAGGTCTTTGGCATCTGCTTTGACCCACCCCGTATAAACCCCGATGATGATGTCAGCGCCTAAATCCTTGGCTTCCTGCACTGGGAAGTTGCGGATAAGCCCCCCATCGATAAGGATCACACTATCTTGGATGACGGGGGTGAAGGCTGTAGGGATGGCCATACTGGCCCGCATGGCATGCGCAAGGTTGCCGCTGCTAATTGGATAGGGCTGGCCTTCGACAATATCTGCCGCTACACAGCGGAATGCGATGGGAAGTTGCGAAAAGTCTTTAACGTTTCTGGCTGGGAGGGTTAGCGATGTGAGCAGGTTGTCGATCTGATGCCCGAAAATCAGCCCGGTCGGCGGCAGGAACTCCCGGTCTTGGTAGCCAATTTCGAAGAGCTGGTTTTCAAAGTAATCCTTTTCCTCGAAGACAACGTTCCGCAGGTCTATGCGGTCGCTCAGCACTTGGTCCCAGTCCATATTGGCCAGCAGCTGTTCTAGGGTGTCAGACCGGTAGCCTATGGCATATAGCCCGCCAATGATGCTGCCCATGCTCGTGCCCGTGATGATGTCCGGTTCCAGCCCTACTTCTTCTAGCACCTTGAGCACCCCAACGTGCGCCATGCCCTTGGCTGCCCCCCCGCTGAGCACCAGGCCCACTTTGGGCCGCTGATGAGGTTGAGCGGTGCTCCCCGCTGGCAGCCCTAACAGCAACAAAAAAATGGCTAAAGCAGAATAAGGCCAGAGCGCCGGGGGGCGGCCCTGGCTGAGGGCAGTTAAAAGTGAGGCGAGCGCTTTTTTCACAGTATTGTTGTCTTTTGGTCTAGAGCAGCGGATTAAAGTATTATTTTAGGTGCGATACACGAAAAACCATCGCCTATGCGCCTAAGTTCCATCGTGGCCATAAGCCTCCTTGTTTGTGGGGGGGCACAGTTTACAGGCTGTCAGCAACCTCAGAAGCCGCTCTTGCAGATCAATGATAATGCACGCATTGCACTTGTTGGCAACAACCTGTGCGCCCGGATGATACATTTTGGTGAGCTGGAAACCGCGCTTCACCTCCGTTTCCCCCATAGCAGCCTGACCATACGCAACCTGTGCGATGGCGGGGATACCCCGGGCTTCCGCCCACACGCTGCCAGGGATACTCCCTGGGCCTTCCCCGGGGCTGCAGCGTTTCAGGGCGAGCTTGCCAACCCTTCTGGCAGTGAGGGGCATTTCCCGGGGCCCGACGAATGGCTCGATACCCTGGATACTGATATCATCTTGGCTTTTTGGGGGTTCAATGCAGCACAGCGGGGCGGTGCTTATCTTCCCGTATTCAAAGAAGAGCTGCGCGAATTCATCCATCATACCCGTTCACAGCAGTACAATGAAGCGGCTCCGCCTCAACTGGTGCTGATTTCGCCCCCCGCCCTGCAAGACCTTTCTGGGCAACAGCCCTCCCTGCCCCCCGTTGCGCCGGTCAACGCTCGGTTGCGTGTCTTTTCACAGGCTATCTTGGAGGTAGCAGAGGAGGAGGGGGTCCCTGCTGTGGACTTGTTCGGCCCTTCCCAGGAATGGTACAAAGCTGGTACGCCCCTGACCATAGACGGGCTGCAGTTCAACCAAGCGGGCTATGAACGGTTGTCTGCTCACCTGATGCAGGCCCTAACGGGCAGGGGAAAGGGGGGCACCGAAGTTGCAGAGGATCAACTGAACGCTGCTGTGCTAGATAAGAACTGGTATTGGCTCAATGATTATAAAATACCTAACGGCGTGCATATCTATGGCCGCCGGTACCAACCCTTTGGCCCCGATAATTATCCTGCTGAAATAGAAAAAGTACGGCAGTTGACGATGATCAGAGATACTGCGATCTGGAAAATGTTGCGTGCAGAGCCTTACGATATCGCAAGGGCTGAGCTGCGCACCAAGAGCCTCCCCGCAGTGGAGACCAACTTCCACCCGGAGCAGGGGGTACAGCCTTATTTGTACGGTGAGGATGCCGAAGCGGCTTTGGCCGCCGCCCCAGGGTATGAGGTGAACCTATTTGCTTCCGAAGAAGATTTCCCGGATTTAGCCAACCCGGTGCAGCTTTCTTTCGATAACAAAGGGCGATTGTGGGTCGCGGCCATGCCTTCTTATCCTCACTACCGCCCAGGCGATAGCCGCCCAGATGATAAGCTGCTCATATTGGAAGATACCGATGGCGATGGGAAGGCGGACAAGCAGAAGGTTTTTGCAAGTGGGCTCCATTTGCCGATCGGCTTTGAGATTGCGCCGGAAGGGGTATATGTTTCTCAGGGGAGCAACCTGGTGCTGCTCAAGGACCATAATGGGGACGATAGGGCGGATGAGGAGGTTGTTCTGCTGAGCGGTTTTGACGACCACGATACCCACCATGCCATCAGTGCGTTCTGTGCCGGCCCTTCTGGGGCTATCTTTATGGCAGAGGGGGTCTTCCTGCACACCAATGTAGAAACCCCACACGGGACAGTGCGGGGTACCAACGGAGGTTTTTACCGTTATAATCCTGCCCGGCAGCACTTGGAGCGTACTGCACAGCTTGACATCCCCAACCCTTGGGGCATTGCGTTCGATGATTGGGGGCAGCCCTTTTTTGCAGAAACCTCTGGGCCTGATGTCCGTTGGCTCTCCCCTGGCACGATAGCTCCGGTTTATGGCAAAGCCAGCCCCAAAGGCCCTAATATCATTGAAAGTGCACACCGGGTGAGGCCTACTTCGGGGCTTGAGTTCGTTTCTAGCCGCCATTTTCCGCTTGAGGTGCAGGGCGATCTGCTCATCAACAATACTATCGGCTTCTTAGGCACCAAGCAGCACCGTATGGTGGACACTGCATCCGGCTATATGTCCCGGCACAGGCAGGACCTGCTTGTGGGTAGCGACCCCCATTTCCGGCCAGTGGATATGGAGTTCGCCCCCGATGGCTCCCTTTATGTCATCGACTGGCACAACCGCCTGATCGGCCACATGCAGCACAACGCCCGGGACCCACTGCGGGACCATGCTCACGGCCGGGTTTACCGGGTCACTTATCCGTCCAGGCCACTGTTGGAGCCTGCTGTGATAGCCGGGGCGCCAATACCAGACCTGCTAGAAAATTTGAAGCTGCCGGAGTACCGAACTCGTTACCGGACGAGGAGGGAGCTCAGGGGGCGTGATGCCGTGGAAGTGTTGCCTGCCTTACGGAAATGGGCTGCAGGGCTTGACCCCTCAGCGGAAGGCTACGAGCACCATCTGCTGGAAGCGCTCTGGGTCAGCTGGGGGCTGGATGCGATAGAAGTGCCCTTGCTGAGGCAGCTGCTCAGTGCTAAAAATTACCGGGCAAGGGCAGCGGCAGTCAGAGCGTTAAGGTACAATGGGCATAAAGTGCCGCAACAAGAGAAGTGGCTATTGGCAATGGCCGAAGACCCGCATGAAAGGGTGCGCCTCGAAGCCGTTGTGGCAGCTTCATGGCTTTCGCCGGATTTATCCAAAGCAGCCATAGCCCGAGCGCGACAGCTGCCGGTTGATGGATGGGCAGCACCGGTGCTTTCTGTCCTGGAAGAACGGTATGCGCCCGCCAAAGCTCCAGTTGCTGCCGCACAGCCTGAAGCCAGCCTTGGGCAGTCTATCTACCATAAAGATGGCTATTGTGCTACCTGCCATCAGGCCGATGGGAAAGGGCTTGCGGCCTCTGGCTTTCCGCCTCTGAGCGGCTCAGAGTGGGTCATCGGCGATAAAGAGAGGCTGATTAAACTGACCCTTAAAGGGTTATATGGCCCCATTGAGGTCAATGGCAAGAAGTATCCGGGGCAGGTCCCTATGACTGCTTTTGAGGGTTTGCTTTCAGACGAGGAGATGGCTGCAGTGCTTACCTATGTCAGGTCTTCCTTTGGCAACGATGCTAGCCGGGTCACAGCTGATGAGGTAGCTGCGGTCCGCAAAAATATTGCAGGGAAAAAAGGGTTTTATACCCCGGAGGAGCTATACTCCCCTCGGGCAGATAAGTGATTTTGACTTTTTCTTTTTGCGCCCTACGGCGTTAAAAATGCTCGCCGACCTCACCGTGGGGCCCCTTTTCCCCACGCTTCGTGTGGGCTACGCCTGCGCTTTTTGCCTTGCAGGGCACAGAAATAAAATCGTCAAAATTTTACCTCTCGTGACTGAGGGGAGTATAATGCAAAAATAAAGCAATGCAACACTTTTGGATGCTTGCCCTGGCTGCAGGGCTATGGCTGTTCAGCAGCTGCGATAGCGATACGGGGCCCCAGCAGCCTGATGGCCCGGGCGCGCTTTGGTCGGAGTACACAGGCAAGGCAGATGCCGACAGCCTGGTTAAGGTGGTATTGGTAAGCGGAGATGAGGAATACCGTTCTGAGGAAGCCCTGACACAGTTGGCAAAGATCCTTGCGAAGCGTCATGGCTTTGATTGCACAGTGCTTTTTGCCCAAGACCCCGCTGTTCCCGGTTATGCCAACCCCAACGCCACTGGGCACATACCAGGGCTGGCTCATTTGTCGGATGCTGGCCTACTGGTCCTTTTTACCCGTTTCAGGGCATTGCCCGATTCACAGATGCGGCACATTGCCCAGTATCTAGAATCCGGGAAGCCGGTCATTGGGCTGCGCACTGCTACGCATGCTTTCCACTTTCCGGATACTTCTTCTTCGTGGCGGCATTGGGGCAATTACTATGAAGGGGAAGATACAGCTTGGCACGGTGGTTTTGGGCAGCTGGTGCTGGGTACCAACTGGCACAGCCATCATGGGCACCACAAACACCAAAGCACCCGGGGCATCATCCCTGCTGAAGCACGCAGCCACCCTGTTTTAAATGGGATTGCGTCCGGAGAGATATGGGGGCCGAGCGATGTTTACGGGCTTTCCAAACCGCTGAGCGCCAAAGCCAAGGCTTTGGTATATGGGCAGGTTACCGAAAATACTGGGGTTTTTGATGAGGCAGACCTCATGTACGGGATGCGGGAGTCACATTGGGCAATCTCTTCCACCAACCCGGGCAGTGCCACGCATTACAACCCCAATGACCCGATGATGCCGGTGGCTTGGGTGCAGCCTTATCAATTGCCCGGGGGAGCGGAGGGGGAAGCGTTGGCTTGTACGATGGGGGCATCAACAGATATGCTGGATGAAGAGCTGAGGCGCTTGTTGGTCAATGCTGCTTACTACCTGACGGGCCGGCCGGTGCCGGATAAAGCCAATGTGGACACGGTAGGCGCCTACGCCCCTACAGCTTTCGGCTTTCACGACGATGGCTACTGGCAAACTCGTCAGTGGCGCATTCCCGCAGGGTATTAAAGCGGCAGCTGTGTTACTCTTGGGAAGCGCCGGGGTAGTTTTTGTCTAGGTACTCAGCGACAATCTGGTCAATGACATCTTTGAGCATCGTACGCTGATTGCGAGCTATGGACTTAAGCCGCTCCAGCTTTTCCGGATCAAAGGAGATGGTAATCCTTTCTGGTCGCTTGGGGGAAATGGCCTCCTGGCGAGGGTCGACAGTACTTCTGATGAGCGCATCAAGGCCTGCCATAGGGCGGCGCGACCGCTTTTTTACGCCCGGGCTGGAGGTTGGGGCATGTTGTGCAGCTTTTTGTTCCCGTTCTTGTATTTGCTGCTCCATAGAGTGGTCGAAGGCATCCTGTAGGAAAGCCTGAAGGTCATCAGAAAAATCTTTGGAACTGCGTTTTTTGGAGGCAGGAGAAGGCTTTTGGCCCGCATTTTCGGAGGCCTCTGCACCAGACAGCAGCTCTTCTTCCTCGAGTGCGTCAAAGATGCTCTCCATGCCTTCGATAAATCGTTTCTTGCTCACAGTTCCAAATTTAAGTTAGGCGGGAGCATAGCCCCAGCCTGATTTATGCTAAATATCCTGCTGCGGTAGCCGGCTATGATTGAGCGGCCATTTGTTTTTCAAACTGTTCTACCCGCTGAATGATTTCCCGGCTGAGGTTGAGATAGTCTTCTGCCCCGGCACTATTGGGGCTATAAGAAAAGATGTCCTGCCTTTGTGCAGGCGCTTCTGCAAGAGCGACCGTATCGCGTATGCGTGTTTCGAAGACGAGCGGGCCAAAATATTTGGCAATGGTCTGCACCACATCCCGGTTCAGGACCTTCCGCCCATCGAACATGGTAGCCATAACGCCTGCAATTTGCAGTTTCTTGTTAAGCCGGAATTTTACTTTCTGAATGACCTGCTTGATCCTGGCCAAACCTTGCATAGCCAAGAATTCTGCCTGAAGGGGGATGATGACGAAGTCGCTGGCGGATAAGGCATTTAGGGTAAGCAGGCCTAGGGAAGGGGGGCAGTCAATGAGGATGAAGTCATAGTCTTCAATGAGGGGGGCAAAAAGCTCTTGCAGGATGAACTCCCGGCCAGCCTCATTGATGAGCTCCATTTCTGCCCCGGAAAGGTCAAGGGTTGAGACGACCACGTCCAGGTTTTCTTTGACAGGCTGAGGCTGCAGCTCCCCTTCACCGCGCATAGCTTCATAGACGGTAATGGGAGTACGCTGAGCACCAATAGCCAGGGTAAGGTTGGCTTGGGGGTCAAGGTCTAGCAAAAGCACCCGTTTGCCGAGCTGTGCCATGCCGGCACCAATATTGATGGTGCTCGTGGTCTTGCCAACGCCCCCTTTATGATTGAGTAATGATATGACTTTTCCCATTGGTTTGTTTTCGTGCCTTTTTCCAAGGTAAAAAATTATCCCAACTTTATGCTAAGGACGAGCAAATATAAGGCATCTGGGGTACTCCTGCGGGGTAGGGGCTGTAGAATTAGGCTTTCGCCAAAATGCAAGCCCCCCTGGCGGCTTCAAAAAGTCTGGCAGCCAGGGGGTAAGCACGGCAAAGGCGCCTTAAATTTTGATGAGGTGGGCCCCCAGAGTTGGCTGTTATGGGCAGCGATGATTTTGTAAGCGCCTGCAGGGATGCCTGTGGCATCCACTTGGAAAGCCTGCTCGCCTGAGGTTTTGTGTACCAGCCAAGTTTTTAGGTGGCGGCCCTTAAGGTCTACAAGGCGGAGTTCGACCTCTCCGTTCCAGTCGTTGTCGAATAGCAAAGTGCCCTGCTGCTTGACGGGGTTGGGCGCTACTTTTAGCTGTTCGCGGTCGAAATCAGCCATTGGGCGTACGCCCACGGTTTTTTGGTTTTCATATGCGCCAATGTCTACCCCATCTACACGTGGCAGGCCGCGCACATCGGTAGCTGGCGCACCATTTTCTACGCCGGCATCAATGGCGGGGCTGTTGTCGGCAATAGTGTAGACATAATTCAGCACGTCATCTTCATTGAAGAGCGGGTCTTGCCCCAAGATATCCATTGGGTGGTCGAAGAAGTTGGCCTGTAGGTCGAGCAAAAGGAGATTGCCCCCGTTGGAGACGAGGGAGGGCTCACCGTCTTCGATGTTATAGTCTAGCCCAAATTGCTGGGCGAAAATGTTGTTTTGCAAGCTTAGAGTGGAAGTGGCAATGCCGTCTGTCCAGTTGGCTATGCCGGCGATGAGCTCCCCGGTATTGTCGGCGATTGTAGAATTGATGATACTGACCTGTAGGTCTTCTGATGCTCCTCCAACGAAGGAGTTGATAGAAACCGCCCCCCCAATCCCTTCATTCAGGGCATTGTTGTTGACCATCACACAGCTCTCTATGATGGCATCTCCGTTGCTGATGTTCAGTGCGCCGCCCTGCGTCTCGGCAACGTTGAAATTGAAAATGGTCTTGCGCAGCTCCAGCACGGTGAGGTCGAGGCTGTCCTCAAAAAGGGAGATCGCCCCGCCCAGGGCGGCCGAAGTGTTGAGCTCAAAATAGCAGCTGTCAATGGTGATAGGGTTGCCGCTGTTGTTGAGGATAGCCCCTCCGCTTGAAGAGGTGGATACATTCCCAATGAAGCGGGTGCCTACTGCTGTCAGGGCTGAGGAATCATTCTGTATAAAAACGGCACCGCCGTACCCGGCCTGGTTGTTCTCGAAGGTGCAATCTTCAAGGAAAGCTTGGGCGAGGAAGCCTACAGAGAGTGCTCCGCCCCCGCTGTTCGCAGTATTGCCCATGAAAGTGGAGTTTTGAATGAGGAGGTTGCTGTTGCCGTTGTAGTTGGCTATAGCGCCGGCAAAGTTAGAGCTGTTGCCAGAAAAGAGGCTGTTAGTGATCAGGCCGTTGTCGCTGTCTCCGCCCATGTAGATAGCAGGAGCGCTGCTGGGGGCTTCATTGGCCGTGAACTCGCAGTTGTCAAGGGTGAAGTTGCTGTTCCAGAAGTATAGCCCGGAGCCGCCGAAGTCTGTGGTCTCATTGCCAGAAAACAAACAGTCTTCAATCAGAATGGAATTGATATCGGGGGCTACATCGCGCTGATCGATATAAGCAGCAGCAGCATTGGCGGCGGCATTGTTCAGGAAGTTAGATCCTCGGATTTCCAGCTTTCTAGGCTGCCAGAAGTATACTCCGGCACTGAACCCTCCTGGGTTGCTGTTATCTTGGAAGGTGCAATCTTCTATCCTGAAAAGGGCTTCGGCTGCACCGTCTGCCAAGTCCCGCTGATCGATGTACATGCAAGAGGAGGAAGTGGCCTCGTTGTTGCGGAAGGTACAGCTGCTGACCAGCATGTTGGTTGGCTGCCAAGCGAAAATACCTGCACTTGTCCCGTTGGCCGCATTGTTTTCAAAAGTACAGTTACGGATAACCGTAGCATCGGTTTCAAGTGGGTAGATGCTGCCCCTAATGGTAGCATTGTTGGAGAAAATGCAGTCTTCAATAGTGACTGCATCGGCATTGTCCATCAGAATGCCGGCCGACTGAGAGGTCGCATAGTTGTCGTCAAAGGTGCAGTTGCTGATAACAGACCCGTTGGCGCCTTCCTCTTGTATCAAGATTGCACCGCCGGAACGGGCAGCATTACCGAAGAACATACAATTGCTGACGGCAACTGTGCTCTCGGCATACAGGCCACCGCCGCGCCATAGTATTTCGGGGTCGTTGCCATCGGCCCCGGTGGTCAGGTTGGCTTGCCCACCGTGGATGTTGAACCCGTCAATAGATGCTATGCCTTCGAACTGGCCAATGTAAACCACGTGCGATACGTTGTCTGCCCGGTTGATCTCGAAATCCCCGTCCAGGTCATCCGCGTTGAGGTCGCCACTGAGGAAAGTCGGGTTGGCTTGTGGGTCTCTGTCTGCCTGGCTAGATTCTGTGCCGTTGAAGCCTCCGTAAAGGGCCACAGGGGCGAAAATGCTGAACGCTGCGGAGGTGTCGGTGCCAGGAGTATAGGTGCCTGCAGCGACCCAAATCTCTCCGCCAGATGTGTTGGCCAGGGCATCTTGTAAATCGGTGTAGGCATTGGCCCAAGAGCTGCCATCGTTGGCGCCGGTGGCGGAGGTGTTTACATAAGTGACCTGCGCACTGATGGGCAAATAAAGTAGGGTGAGCAGGAGTACTAAGTTGCATAAGGTTCTTTTCATGATCAAGTATTTAGGGGTATTGGCAAAATGGTATTGGCTGGCTTAACCCCCCAATGTCGGAGGCTTTAGCTTTATGCTGGCATCGGCCTAGCGCTGCGCAGGGGTGGCCGAAGGCCAGACCCGACGCCTGTAGGGCGAGGGGCCGAGCGGACAGCGAGCCCCGTAGCATAGCGGCACCTGCCATCGGGCAGGGGCAGGCCCCATCCGCTAAGCAGGCAGGGGCAAGCCTAAAAAACGGCAAACTGATTTACGGCAGTTTTGACGGGGTTGCAGCTTCAGGCTAAATAAAATCTAATGCTTAACGGGTGACCGCAGGGGTTGTTAAAATAACATATTGTGGTTAATTCGCCTAAGGATATTGTGTATTATTGTGCAAGTGCCCTATTTCGATAGGTGAGAGCGGGCGCTGTTTGGATTGCTAAAAACTGTTTGCCTGTTATGCGCTTACTGTACCCGGCCTTATCCTTGTTGTTGTTGTTGTTGTCTCTTTCTTGTAGCCCGGTCTCTTCTGGCCGGCCCGAAGCGAGCACCGTGGAAGGGGCGCCGTTGGGCAAGCTGTTTATTATTGGGGGCGGCAAAAGGCCGCCCGAGCTGTTGAGGGCTCTGGTAAAGGCATCAGGTATTGATACTAGCGGCTATGCTGTGGTGCTGCCTATGTCGAGCAGTGAGCCGGATACCGCAGCTTACTATGCGGTAAAGCAGTTTGGGCCGCTCGGCATCCCTGCCGGGCAGTTTGCGGCGTTCAATTTCCAAAAGGGCGATTACCCTCCCGGCAGGGTGGATTCGCTCCGGAAGGCCCGCCTGATATATATCACGGGGGGCGATCAGAACCAGTTTATGGAGGTGGTAGCGGGCAGCCCGGTGTATGATGCCATACACGAGGCTTACCGCAATGGGGCTACTGTTGCTGGCACTAGTGCGGGGGCTGCAGTGATGAGCCGTTTGATGATTACTGGAAACGAGAAACGCCACCCTGAATATACAGGCGACTTCCGTACAATTGAAGCTGACAATATGGAAATTGGCGAAGGGTTGGGCTTGCTGCCACAGGCTATCGTCGATCAGCATTTCATCTGGCGGATGCGCATGAACCGTCTGATGACCGTGGTACTGGACCATCCGGAGAAGGTTGGCATCGGCATAGATGAATCTACGGCTTTGCTCATTGAGGGCGGCCGCTTCGGCAAGGTGTATGGCGGGTATCAGGTTATTGTGCTGCGCCATCCTTCTGGGCGGACTATCCGGCAAGGTGGCTTGCTGGGCGGGCGGGGGCTCGAGCTGTCTGTCTTGCTCCCCGGGGATACCCTGCAGCTTTCGCCCCTGCCTAACCGTTAGCGCTCCCAACCGGCTTTTTGCGTTATACAGGCGCCGCCCTTTTGGGGCTGCCCTCTCCTCATTGCTCCGCAAGGGCACAACCTTTTGGGGCCCGGGCTCGGCTGGCAAGGGGTTTTCCAAGAAGATAGCATAACTTTAGGAAATTTTAATAGAAGCCGCCGGTTGGGCTGCGGACGCTCCGCCCGTTGCTCAAGGTGAACCTTTTTAACGGAACAAAAAGCACGGTATATGTCGATGAATATTTATTTGAATTGGCTCGCGCTGGCCTGGCTGATGTCATTTGCTGCTTGCGGAGTGGCGGACAAACCAAAGGAGCCCATTTTTCAGGTTGCATTCGGCTCTTGCGCCCATCAGGACAAGCCACAGCCAATGCTCCGTGTAGCGGCGGCCCTCAGCCCTGATGCTTTCGTCTTCTTGGGCGATAATATTTATGGCGATACCCGCGATATGGATACCCTACGGGCAAAATACCGCAGGCTTTCAGCCAAGCCAGAATTCAGGGCTCTGAAAGAAAGGGTGCCGTTGTATGCAGTTTGGGATGACCACGATTATGGAGAGAACGATGCGGGCCGGCATTATCCTTTCAAAGAAGCCTCAAAGGATATTTTTATGGATTTCTGGGAGGTGCCCGCCCAGAGCCCCCGAAGGGGCCGCCCCGGCATTTATGGTATGGAGTGGATAGAAAAGGAGGGGCTCCGGGTACAGCTGTTGTTATTGGATACCAGAACCTTCCGGGATGGCCTTTTGCGCCGCGAGCCAACGGATACTCTGCACTTCAAAAATGACTATCGGCCCAATGGCAGCCCAGACAGCACTTTTTTAGGGGAAGCGCAGTGGGCTTGGCTGGAAACGGCCCTAAGCCTGCCAGCGGACCTCCGGGTTATTGCCTCCAGCAATCAGTTTTCACACACCTACAATGGCTGGGAATCTTGGAATAATGTGCCTCATGAAAGAGCACGGATGTTGGAAACCATCCGAAAAACTGGGGCAGAAGGGGTTGTCTTTATCTCAGGAGATGTTCATTGGGGGGAAATCTCCCGCCAGCCAGTCCCGGTTGCTTATCCTATCTATGATGTTACCTCCAGCGGCATAACGGAGACTTGGCCCAAGATCGAGCCTAATGCCAACCGTGTAGGGGAGGCCGTCCCAGAGAATAATATAGGCTTGATCTCGGTACAGGCTGGCGCTACGCCAACCCTTACGCTCAGCTTGATCGGCTCCACCGGGCAAGCTCGTTCTGAGGTAGTGGTGCCTTTGGATGAGCTGTCGTTCAAAACGGAATAAGCCAGGCTTTGGTTAAGGAAGCGTTAAGTTTCAGAAAAGGGTTAAACGGCAGGGGGGCGGCTGCGTCAAAAGGGCAAAAAACAAGCATTGCCTTATGAAGCAACTCACAATGATCGCCGCCAGCCTGGCTCTTTTCATGGCCGTTTCTTTCACTGCTCAGGCCCAGCAGCGGGGCCCTCAGAAGGAGCGCCAGCGCATGACCGCTGAGGAAAAAGCCCAAATGCAAACCGATACCATGGCAGCACGCCTTGAGCTTTCCGAGGCACAGGCCGCTAAGGTTTATGAAATCAACCTTAAGTACGCTCAAGAAATGGATGCCCGCCGGGAGGCTAAAAAGGAAGAAGCCCAACTGCAGCGGGCGGCTGCAAAGGAGGAATTGAAAGCGCTGCGCGATGCAAAAAACAACGAATTGTCCCAAGTGCTCGATCAGAAGCAAATGGAGCAATTCATGGCACAGCAAGCTAAGCGGGAAGAGAAGATGAAGGGCCGGATGGAGAAAAAGCGCATGAACAATAAGCGCATGCACAAAGGCGGGGGGCAGTAGCGATGCCTTGGCCCAGCCGCTGAGCCACAGCCCTGCCTACTCAAGTGGGCGGGGCTGTGGCTGTTATGGGCTCCTCGGAGAGCTCACAAGCCCACCCGCTTTGCTAATGTCTAACGGGGCCTGCCCCTGCCATCGGGCAGGTGCCGCTATGCTCCGGGGCTCGCTATCCGCTCGGCCCTGTCGGGCTTGCCACCCCTTCGCAGCGCTAGGCCATGCCAGGCTATAGCATAAACGCCTGCGAAGCCACTAAGCTTTTACCCAAAGGCTGTCCACAAAAAAGTCACGGGAGTCTGTAAAATGCTCCTGAACTTGAAAGCCAGTAGCTGCTGCCAGCGCTTCGACCTCGTGCAAACTGTACTTCTTGCTGAGCTCCACTTGGATAGCCTCCCAGGCATCAAAGAAAAAAGAACGGTTCAGGCTGCGGATAAAGACGTGCTGAGGCTTTTGGCTGACCAGATAGCTGCGCGCCTCTCCGCTCTGAGGGTCGTAGGTTTCCCAATGCCTAAACTCCTGAAGGTTGAAATTGGCGTGCAGCTCTCGGTTAATCCGTTTTAGGAGGTTGAGGTTGAACGCAGCGGTAATGCCTTCCGGGTCATTGTACGCCTTGAGTATGGTAGCGGGGTCTTTTTTCAGGTCAAAGCCGATGAGCAGCTTATCGCCTGTGTTGAGTTCATGATAGAGCTGCCGGAGAAACCGTCCGGCTTCGGTAGGAGGGTAATTGCCTATGTTGGCGCCCAAGAATAGCACGACTTTCGAGCCTTGGCCTGATTGCCGGCCTTCGTGCAGCACTTTGAAGTAATCTCCTGCTAAAGGGTTGACTTTCAGCCCGGGCAGTTCTTCCCTAAGCCGCTGCTCTAGTTCGATCAGCACATTTTCCGAAATATCCACCGGTTGGTAATCGAAGGCGGCACCTGCTTCCAGGAAGTGGCGCAGCAATACTTGGGTTTTATAGCCGTCGCCAGCGCCCAGCTCTAGGAGGTGGAAGGAAGGGCTGCCGATCGCTTTCAAGATTGCAGCCTGCTGTTGTTGGAAGATTTCCAGTTCGCAGCCGGTCAGATAGTAGGCGGGCATATGCATGATGTCCTGGAAAAGCCGGTCGCCGTGCTCATCGTAAAAATACTTGGCAGGCAGGGTTTTGGCCGTTTGTTTTAGGCCGGAGAGGACATCCTGTGCGAATATAGTGCTTACTGCAGGGGCATTGGCTGCCGCAGAGGAGTGGGTGGGCATGATTGGGTCTGTTTGATTAGGCGAATGAGGTTACTGGGCAAGGCGCAGGCCAGTGAACTGCCAACGCTCCTGAGGGTAAAAGAAGTTGCGGTAAGTGGGCCGGATGTGAGACCTTGGCGTTGCGCAAGACCCGCCCCTGAGTACCATTTGGTTGACCATAAACTTGCCGTTGTACTCCCCTAGCGCACCTTTGAAGCGGGGGTATCCCGGGTAAGGCAGGTAAGCGCTCGCTGTCCATTCCCAGGTATTGCCGAGCATTTGGAAGCCATCCTCACTGCTTGCTGCGACTGGCTGCCAACGTTCCGATTCTACGAAGTTGGACTGAGCGGTGGGCTCAGGAGAGTGCAGCATACAGGCTGCCTCCCACTCCTGCTCTGTGGGCAGCCTCATGCCCTTCCAGTTCGCAAAGGCATCTGCCTCGTAATAATTGATATGGGTGACGGGTTCAGAAGGGGCTACCGGCTGCAGCCCGTTTAAGGTATACTGCCACCACTGCCCATCTTGCTGGTACCAGTACAGCGGTGCTTTTACCTCTTGTTGTTGTGCCCATGCCCAGCCATCATCCAGCCAATAGGCGAAGTGCTCGTAGCCCCCATCGGCCATGAAGGCCATGTATTCTTCATTGGTGACCGGGCGGTTGGCAATTTGGAACTCCTGAAGATAGGCTTTATGGCGCCCCAGCTCGTTGTCCCAGCAGAAGCCTTCCCCCTTGTGCCCAATTTCATAAACGCCTTCGGGTACTGTAGCGAAAGACATGGGCGCAGTAGCATCTACTTTGCCCGCCCTTGCTCCGGGCTGGGTATAAGGCTGGTGCATAGGGTTGTGCCCCAAAATATATTTGATGTCTGTGACGAGCAGCTCCTGATGCTGTTGCTCATGCTGCAGGCCCACTTCCAGAAGAAGAGCAAGCTGGCCTGGCAGGCTGCCGGAGCCAAAAGTGCTCAAAAAGTCCAGCATGTGCTGGTCTACATAGGACCGGTAGCGCTGTATTTCGCTAAGGGGCGGGCGGGTGAGGTTGCCCCGCTTGTCGCGCAGGATCCGGGGCCCTTGGCTTTGATAATAACTGTTGAAACAATAATTGAGGGCTTCATTGAAGCATTGATACCCCTGATAATGTGCGGCTAAGATGAAATTTTCAAAAAACCAAGTCGTGTGCCCCAAGTGCCATTTGGGCGGGCTGACAAAAGGCACGGGCTGTGCAACGTAGTCTTCGGTTTGCAGGGGGGCGCACAGGTTTAGGCTTTGCTGGCGTATGGCCTGATAACGGGCCAGCCAGCTGCTCACCTGTTGGGGATGGGTATGTACAGTCATTTGGGTATAGCGGTTGTTGAGTGATTGGGGGCCTGCATTGGCCTATCGAAGGGCAGTCAGCGCAATAGGCTACATTGGGCGGGCTACTACTGCTCCTTATATAAGGCGGAATAAGCCGAATTGTTGAATGGGGGGAGAGGGTTTGGGGTATGAGAACCGGCAGGCGCTGGCGGAGCGCGAGTTTGTTGGAGGCAAAAAGAAAGGCCTGAGGGATGACCTTCAGACCT
The DNA here is from genome assembly GCF_007993045.1 of Phaeodactylibacter luteus. GTDB lineage: Bacteria > Bacteroidota > Bacteroidia > Chitinophagales > Saprospiraceae > Phaeodactylibacter > Phaeodactylibacter luteus. The sequence goes on along the minus strand of NZ_VOOR01000019.1, from coordinate 83,122 downwards.
TCTTTCCGTCTCGGGGAATTAAATTCCAGTTGTAATTTAAGCTTTTACGGCCGTTTCTTCAAGTATTTCTAAAGAAGCTTCGATACCTTTTTTGAAAAACTGGCCTGCCAACTCGAACTGGTCTGCCCCTTCAGAAAAGGATACAACGGCAGAAGCCGGGAGCAGTGCGCCTTTCCAGGCTCCTGTTTTCCATTCGCCCCCCTTAGGAAGGCCGGGCAGGGCGGTATACTCCGCATCACCTTTTTTCATCCAATGGCTAACATAAAAATAGGGCTCGGGGCAGTTGTCGTCGGCAGGGGCGAAACCCATGCCAATGGTTTTTTCCGGATTGCTGGTGTCATCGAATTTCACGGTGATCACGCTTCCGGTGTCAAAGTGGTGCGGCCAAGTCGCAACATCGCTGGCGTACTCATATTGAGCGGCCAGCTGTTGCAGCAGTACCGTGGCGTTTTGCCGGTAACGGGCTGCTTCCTGATGTAGCTTAGGGGAGGTCATCATATAAGGAGCGCCATTTTGGGTGGGGTGGGCTGGGAGTTCGAAGTGGCTGATAGGCTGCACATCTTGCCCGCTTAGCCCCATCGACCGGGCTTGTGTGCGAACGAAGCTCAGGGCAGTGCTTGGGTTTTGGCCAGAAAGGGGGAATACACCGAGCGTATCATCGTTCTCATTGATCATCTGCAGCTCAAATTTATCGTAGGCCAAAGCGATGCGCACCCGCCGTTTCAGGTTGACTTCTTGGCTGGCAAGCGCCCTCTTGCCCGCCACCCAGTTCATGCTGGACTGGGAGTCATCTGATGCTTCTGGCAACAAGCTGTGCCCAAAGGCTGCGACATGCTGTGAGGCCATGTGCAGTTGCTTTATGGTGTCATTAAGTTGCTGAGGTTGGTGAACAGTAAGGGGTTGCCAGTTTGCAGTCAAAGTCATATTATTTTTTAGGTTTGGTCTGGTTGTCTAAAAAAGGAACACATATAAAGGGCTTTGTGTTTGTTTTTTGCACAAAATCTTATTTTGGCTAAAATAAATGACAATATTGCTGCTCGATTGGGCTGTTTTGGGCATTAGGGCTGAACCACAGCCGGCCGGCTTGGCAGGCTTTCCCTCCTTGCGCGGTCTACAGCAGTAATGATGTAGGTGTACGCTTTTCCCGCCTGAGCCTCCCCATCTATGAATTTGTGCCGGCGCTGCCCCCGATTGGCAGGGGATATATACCGTATGGCCCTAGCCTCTTCCAGGCTGCCAGCCTTCTGCCCTTCGAACCGGTAGATGACAAACTGCCGGGCCTCTGCTGTGCCTCGGCTGTCCTTCCATCGGATCAGGTTGCCTTTGCGTTTGGTTTTTGCTTTTTTAAGCCTAGGGCTGCTGCAATCGGAAGCGCCTGGCCTGGCCGGCAGCAGTGCGGGCAAGGCGTACAGGTGCTGTATGCTGTCGCGGGTGCCAAGCCGGTTTTCAAGCAAAGAAGCCGCACGGAAGAATACCGCTCCTTCTATTTCAGGGTTTGCTCTGCCCAGCTTCACTTGTGCGGGAAGCTCACCGGCAGAGCGCCATTGCTCATGTGTGCTATTGCCGGCGCGGTAAGCAGCATGCCCGATGTATAGGCGGGCCTTGCCACGGTACTTCCCCCACCATTCCTGCAGGGCAGTATGGTCGGCAGGCTCAAACCCCCTATGCCAATACAATTGAGGTACGAGGTAGTCGACCCACCCTTGCTGCGCCCACCGGAGCACATCTGCATAGAGGTGGTCATAAGTGCTGACGCTAGCCTGTGTGGCCGACCCGCGCGGGTCATCTGCCAGGTTCCTCCACACGCCGAAAGGGCTAACCCCAAACTGTGCGAAGGGCTTATGGCGCGCCAGGGTGGAATCCGTCATTTGGATCAGCCGGTCTACATTGAACCTCCTCCAGTCGGCAACAGAATCGTAGCGGGCACCGTAGCGGGCAAAGCTGCTGCTGTCTGGGAAAGGGGCGTCCGCCACAGGGTAAGGGTAAAAGTAGTCGTCGAAATGTAGCCCGTCGATATCGTATTGGGCTGCCAGTTCGGCCACGATGCTGCTGAGGTGATGCCGGACTGCAGGTATGCCTGGGTCGAGGTAATAGCGCCCACCGTAGGAGCGGAGCCATTTGCGGTGCTGGTGGAAGACGTGCCCCGGGGCGAAGGCGGTAGTGTCGAGGTTCATGCTAGCCCGGTAGGGGTTGAGCCAGGCATGAAACTCCAGGCCCTGCCGGTGGGCTTCTGCAATCATGAACTCGAGCGGGTCAAAGCCCTTTTCTGGCGGCAGCCCCTGTTGCCCGGTCAGGTAGGCCGACCAAGGGGCGTAGCGGGAGGGGTAGAAAGCATCAGCAGCTGGGCGCACTTGTACAATGACCGCGTTGAGGCCCGCGGCCTTGAGCCCGGCCACCAGGTTTTTCCAGTCCTCTTTTAGGGCAACGGGCCAGGTGGTCGGGCGGTCAGGGTAATCGAGGCTGAGCACTGTAGCAACCCATGCACCGCGGAATTCGCGTTTGGGCGATGGCTGCTGTGCCTGAATGGGTGGGAGGGAAAGGGCAAAAAGCATAAAGGCGGCTGCACAAAGGGCGAGGCTTTTGTTTTGGACTGGCATGGCAAAGCTGGTTTTATAAGTTGGCGGTATTTCTTTTGGCCTTTCTTGCTTGCTCCAGCAGTATGGAAAGCAATGGCCAGAGGTCTTCATAAGGGATGATTTCAATGTGGTAATTTTTGGGCGCTTGCGGCTGAGCGCTCAAATTTAGCAAAAACTCCTGCCGGAGCTCCTTGGCTTTTTCTACCGCGAAGCCAGCATCAGCTAGTTGGGAAAGGGTACGGAAAAAAACACGCGACCGGGTGAGCTCTTCTGCTTTAAGGTGGCGGTAGGCATATTTCTCAATTGCGCCGAAGCGGTCGATGGCCTGGCCAAAGTCCGATTTGGAGATCAGGAAAAGGATCTGTGCTGCAAGCACCGGGATGTTCATCCCCCTCTTGTCTTGCGAAAAGATGGTGAACTCGTTCATGAAGCGCTGCAGCCGGAAAGGGCGTAGCCTGGGCTGCCCCTGAGGCAATTGGATGAGCCCAGCCATGGCCAGGAGTTTCATATAAGCTTCAATAAGGATCCACTCTTCGTGCAGTACAGGGTGGCCCTCCGGCTTTTGTTTTCGGCGGGCCACCTGGACGGTGATCTGGTAAGCCCGGAGGTAATCATTTTCGTAAAGAGCGACCTGGGCTTCCAGCTTCTTGGCTTTGTACCAGTTGAAGCTGCCTTTGCGGAGTATGCTCAGGCTCGCCCTTACAATTTGCCGGGCTTGGTCGAATTGGCCGAGCTGTATGCTGGAGACAATCCACTGATACTGGAAAATAACGAGGTGCTGGGTATAGAAGAATGGTTTGCCCCGGAAAAAGCAGTCGGCTTCTTCGCAAATCGAGATGGCCTCCTTATAATGATACAAGCTCATATGGTGGATGAGCTCGATCATTTTGTATTTGAAGAAGAAGTTGTTGGAAGGGGATCCGGGCACTTGCGGTTTGAGCTTTTCCAACGCTTCTGCTGCCTGCTGGGCGATGAACACCTTGGTGGATTTGTCTTGGACATAATGGCTGATGAGGTGGTAGTAAGCACTTTCTGCGGCCATGTCTGCAGCTTGTAGGCTCAGGCTCTGTATGAGCTTCTGCTCAATATCTTTCAGGCTGGACTGAGACCCGGTGGTGTTCCCGTGGTATGCCCTTAAGAGGCGGTAGCCGCCAATGACAATCTCATAGAGCTCATACTGCTCCGCTTTGCGCAACAGCTTTTTCAATAGCTTGACCGCGGCCTGTGTTGTCCCCAAAGTGTAGAGGAGCCTGATGGCGGTCCACTCTGCATAGCACTGATAAATAGCAGGGTAGGGCTTTGGGAGCTCTGGTTTCTCCAGCATAACAAAGGGGAGGAGGCGCAGGAGCTGTGCGCGCAAGTCGTATTTGAGTTTGGAAAACTTGTTGCCTGGCTTTGTGGTGCCGTAAAGGGATTGTGCCGCGGAGCCGTCATCGTCAAAGCGGCCGGTGCTGATGCCGCTGTACAAATCGTAAAGCTTGGAGCTGGACTCCCCCGGGAGGGGGGCGTGTGGGAGGCGCAGGGTTTTTAATTTTCTCGCGGGCACCGCCCGGATTAAGGTTTTTAGGATTTCCATAGGTTAAATCGGCTTTTTTACCGGTGTTTGAATAGGCACGGGCGCACTGCTCCTATGTAAGATTCAGGGGAAAAGTGGGGTTTTGTAACTATTTGTTTATCAATTGCTTATTGGGAAATTGTGTGGCGCTGGGCAAGAATTAACAGGGTAAGAGCGCTGTGCAACTGTCGTTGACTCAAATTAAGTAATTGTCAATATTTGAGCAATAAATCACACGCTAAAGTTACACTTGATGACTATGGATCTACTAGAACTACTCTCACAGCACCCAATGTTGCTTGCTATTGATCTGGGCATGTTCGAAACCCTCGAAGAAATCCTAGAGTACCTTTCTATCATTGTAGGCAACGACCTTGCCGTTTGACAAGCCTGCCGGTGCCGCTTAGCTGGCGGCTCCAAGGTTTGCGGGCAGCCATATTCCTGGCTGCCAAGGCTTCTCTCCGGCCATGTGCCGGACCGCCCTTGCTGTGCCTGAAGGGCACCCAATCGATTTTTTCACCTAAATTTTTTTCAAATGAAGCATTCCGCAAAGAAGTTTTTCTCGGTATTCCTGACCTGCCTGCTCCTGCTCGGCGTATCCTTCAATAATTCTGTGGCTTTCGCCCAAAGTAGCACCTACAACGGTGCTGCTACTGATCAGATGGATATTCAGACGGAGGCCAGCTGGGCGGCTATCGCTGCCGGCGTGGCCGTCGTTTCCGCTGCAGTGGGCACCGTCAAAGCGGCTTACGACATCGGCACCATCGTAGGTCATGCCCTGCACGATGCTTTCGGCTCCGAGCTGGAGATGTCTGCTTCTGCTATTGATGTGATGGAGGCAGAGTCTTACGACAAGTACGATTTCTCTGCTTTTAACCCTGCTTCCTGAGCCTTGCAGGGGCGTAAGCCAGAATGTCGCAGGCTTTATAGCCTGGCATCGGCCTAGCGCTGCGAAGGGGTGGCAAGCCCGACAGGGCCGAGCGGATAGCGAGCCCCGCAGCATAGCGGCACCTGCCCCATGGCAGGGGCAGGCCCCTATCCTTACGGAGGGGGCAAGCAAAAAAACTACAATCTGGTTTGTGCCCCTCTGCAGAGGATATTTTTTCACCTAATAGCCCGCCAACCTAGCATTTAGGATATGCGGCCCGCTATGTTCAGCGTTGCTCAATTCAAAAGGCTGCACGCCATCGTGTTGGTACTGCCGGCTTTCATTGCCCAGCCTGCACAGATGGCAAATGGATGAGCTAGCGCGCTATGATGTCAAAGGCTTCGGGTTGATGGGCTGTAAAACACATTTAAAAGATGAGTAAAAAAACGAAACGCTTCACCGCCGTATTTATGGCCTGCCTAATGCTGTTCCTTGCTTCGGCCCAGCATACGGTAGTATTTGGCCAGACGACTATCGTGAACGACGAAGACATGACACAGGGCAACCTCGAAGATGCAGCCTGGCCGGCTGTAGCTGCCAGCCATAGTGCGGCAGGGCGGGGGAGAGGCGCCGCCTGGCTATTGGCAGTCATTTTTTTACAGCCAGCTCAACCCGTTCACTTTGTACCGGAGCACGCTGCAAATGTTGGGGCAGTTCATAGTGTGGGGCAGCATGCTGTTCACCCGGCGCGCTCCCAAGCCTTATATCTGTGCCCCCCCTTTCCAGGGCACCTGGATTGCTGTCAATGGCGGCCCAGATAAAGACAGCTCTCACTCTTGGCACTTATTAGCGCAGCGTTATGCCTATGATTTTGTCAAAACAGACAGGGATGGGCGTTCGCATACTGCTGCCGGCGATGAGCTGTCCGATTATTATGCCTGGGGCGGAGCGGTATGCAGCCCTGCCCATGGCAGGGTGGTAGCGGTCAAGGGTACGGCAGACGATTTCCAGGGGGTAGGTGATGGCGCTATCGACTGGAAAGCCAGGGATTTCCGGGGGAATTTTGTCGTCATACGGCATTAAGCCAATGTCTTCAGCTTTATCGCCCACTTTAGAAAGGGGAGCATAAAGGTGAGGGCAGGGCAGCAGGTTGAGGCCGGTGACATCCTAGGCTACTGCGGCAATTCAGGCCACTCGACGGAGCCGCACATCCACTTCCAATTGCAGGACCGGGCGAGTTTTTGGCTCAGCATGGGCATAAAGCCGGTTTTCCGGGAAGAAGGCGGGGCAGAAAGGGTAGTCAGGAGAGGGGAGGCCCTTTCCGGCGCTAAGGTTTAGCAGCCCTTTCTTGGGCAGCCACCTGGCATTCTTCCAACAGCCAATATTTGTTGATGACATTCTCTGTGGCTTCTACTTTGTCTTTTAGGCTCTCCAGCTCTTTGCCTAAGTCGCGCTTAGAGTAGGCAGCATTGTGCTTCAGGAGGACCAGCTTTTTGGCGAAACGCAAGAAATTGGTGTACCCCCGCTTTTGCTCTACTGTCATTTTCCGGTTCCGTATGACATAAATGCGGAAGGTCTCAATCAGAGAAAGCAAGGCTTCGGTGTCTTGCAGGGCATAATAGGTGCGCAGCAGCAGGAAGGTGGTGCTCAGGTGGTATTTGACATCCGTGAACTGCACCAGCAGCAGGGCCGACAGGGCTTCCTCGTACATCTGCTTGTTGTAGTAAAGGTTGCCAAGGTTGTAATTGTAGGCATTCTCTTGCCGGTGTGGAGGAAGTTTGCCCCGGTATTCATGCAGGAAGGCTTCCGTCCATTCAAACGCTTTGAGCCTGGCCCCCAGGGTGGCGATGTTTTTGTAGTCCCATTCTGAGATCATGCCTTTGTCGAGCAGCAGGTCTTGCCGTAAGCCTTGTTTGTAGAGGTTGAACAGCTCCAGCTGATAAGCGCTTTCCCCTGCATTGATCATGCGGATGCAGTAGTTGTAAGCAAAGCTGTAGAGGTCGCGCCCTTCCTTTTCAGAAAGATGCTTCATTTCCCGGTCCAGCATACTTTTCATCCGCTGATAATGGTTGGGCTCCTGCTCCTCGAGCATGCTCATAAGGCCGGTATAGTAGAGCACAATAGAGCGCTCGGCATGGTAGGATCCCCAATTAGCTTGTATATGGGCCAGTACCTCATTGAGCATCTGGAATTCATAAGAAGTATTGAGTATGAGGGAGTTGGCTGTCAGGTGGCAGCAATTCCTGAGCTTTTCAACGATATAGTATTTGTCCAGGTCATCGAGCATTTGCTGAAACGTATTGGTCTCTGCCCGGTCGAAGTAATGCCCGCTATAGTAGCCTACCGCGTGGTTGAGGCGGTAGCTGGCCATGAAGTATTCGCTGTCGTGCACGGGGTCTTTGTCGAGTCTCTTGCGCAGCTGCTTGCCCCGGTTGGTCATGATGTCAAACTGATGGTTGTCAAACGCTTCTTCCAAGGTGAACAAAGACTCCTGGTAGCGCTGTTTTTCCGTAAACTGCACAGCCATGAACTTATAGTACAGCTTGTTGAGGTAAGACATTACGTTGTACAAAGGCTGCTCTTCGTAAGGCTCGCCCGGGAAAAGGGCCTTGAACACCCGCTCTTTAGACAAGGAAGAGGGCCGTTTGTCCAGTTTTTTCAAGATAAAAGACAAAAGCTCTTGGGTTTTGTCGTGCTGATTGTAATACGGGGAGTGCACAAACTGCCGGAAGCGCTCTCTCTGCTTGGCAGGCAGCTCACGGATATGCTGTACTAGGCGGCTTTGATACATGGGATGATGGTTATTGATTTCCAGTACAATTGAGTTTTTTTATTGCCAAATCACTGTAAAATAATAGGTTAACCAGTGTGTGGGTGGTTTTTTCAGGCAGGAATATACAAAAATGTACTAATTTTATATGTGGCAACAGCTGATATTTGTGCCACACCATGAAACACTGCCCTTGCTTGTTAGGGCATTTGCGCTCCCCCTCTTTGCCTGCTAACCTAAAAGCCAGTAAACCAGACAAAGGGCGGCACAAGCCCCGTTACTGCAATCAGTAGCGGGGCTTTTACGTTCCGGGCCTACTTTTGAAAGGGCACAAAACAGGCTGTCGCTATGATGGTGTGATGGGGCCTGCCCCTGCCTGCGGGCAGGTGCCGCTATGCTGCGGGGCTCGCTATCCGCTCGGCCCTGTCGGGCTGGCCACCCCTTCGCAGCGCTAGGCCAATGCCAGGCTATAAAGCCCGAAAGGCATATACTCCTGCGATAGTTTGGTTTACGCCCTTTTTAAAAGGGATATGAGCGCCAGAATGCCCTGTTTTCTTCAGATTTCACCACTATTTTTAAGTTTAAAAAATTGGTTTTCAGCTTATTGTGATTTGTATTTTGTTTTTTCTGGTGCAGTAATATTTAAAAATGTACTTAGCTTTGGCGAAAAATGCCCCGACATTTGTAATGTAATCAGTAAGAAAAGGCAAACAGCTACTTTAGCAAAAGCAAATCATTATCTCATGAAAACGACCTTTTGCTAATAACAAATCATAATCATTTAGCCTCCTGCTGATACAAATCATAATCGACAACACAACGACCGGCAGCTCACTACTGACCAATTATAATCCACGACCTAAACACTGCCTGCCGGTCATCGGGGTAAAAAGCCTCATGCGAAGAATAATGCAATTATAATCTCATGAATCTATTTGAGGGTGCCACAGGGCACCCTCCTTTTGGTATGTAGATAGCCTCTCAAAGCTTTTTTGGAACCGGCCTTTGCGCCGGTTTTTTTATTCGGCAGGAATGGCAGCCTTGCGACGGGCAACGATATTCCTATACCTTCTGCGCCCCCTGTCTCCCTCAAACCCGTATATTCGCCCTCCTAAATGTCGACAACATGAAACACAAGGTTGCCCCTTCTTTGCTTGCCGCAGACTTTACGCGCCTGGCAGAGGAGATACAGTTCATCAATGATAGCGAAGCAGATTGGCTTCACCTCGATGTCATGGACGGCCGTTTTGTCCCCAATATTACCTTTGGCATGCTGATGGTAGATGCTGCCCGTAAAATCTGCAATAAGCCACTGGATGTTCACCTGATGATCGAGGAGCCAGAAAAATACATCTCTGATTTCCGCAAAGCAGGCGCAGATATCATTACGGTGCATATAGAGGCTTGCCCCCACTTGCACCGCACCTTGCAGCAGATCAGAGAGACCGGCGCTCAGGCTGGCGTAGCCCTCAACCCGCATACACCGGTAAGCGCCTTGGAAGATGTGATCGAAGACTTGGACTTGGTCTGTGTGATGTCGGTCAACCCTGGGTTTGGTGGGCAGAAGTTCATTTACAACACCCTCCCCAAGCTCCGCCGGCTAAAAGACCTGGTCACGGTCCGCAATGCGCAGGTGCTTATTGAGGTAGACGGTGGGGTTGGGCTTCAGAATGCAGAAAAAATACTGCAGGCCGGTGCGGATGTGCTGGTCGCTGGCAGTAGCGTCTACAAAGCGGAAGACCCTGCTGATGCCGTTGCCCGGCTGAAGGATATTGGCGGAGAGTGGCAGCGGTTTGCCTAAACCGGGCAGCCGGGTATCAAAAGAGCGCCCGGGCCAAATACCAAAGCCTTTGCCGCGTTCCTGTTCTGAGCCAGCGTTGTTTCAAGCGCCCAATAACCACATCAATGAGATATCTATACCTTTCCCTGGCATTCTTTCTTGCTTCCACAGCTCTACAGGCACAAGGTGGCGCACTGGCCAAAGTTACAGGCTTGGTCACAGATGCGGTCAGCGATGCCCCGGTCGACCTAGCCACTGTTTACATCGATGGCACAAGCAAGGCGGTTGAAACCAGCATTACCGGCAGGTACAGCATCACCATCCCGGTCAATGAAGAGGTCGTGCTGGTCTTTTCCCGTATCGGTTATCAGGAAGTTCGGGCGGCTATCAGCCCCATGCCTTCGGGCACTAGCCGGCAGGTAGATGTCGCCATGCCCCCGCTCAATTCCGATATCGAAGTGATTGTCAGGGAAAGCAAGATCGAAGATGCAGGCATTATACGGGAAGATGTGGAGCAGATCAAGCTGTTGCCATCCACCACGGGCAATTTGGAAAGCATTTTGCCACATATCGCTCTTGGCGCGAGCAGTGGCACAGGGGGCGAGCTGAGCTCACAGTACAACGTCCGGGGCGGCAACTATGATGAGAACTTGGTCTATGTAAACGATTTCGAGATTTACCGCCCACAGCTTATCCGTGCCGGTCAGCAGGAAGGGCTGACTTTCGCCAATATAGACCTGACCCGGAGCCTCTCTTTCTCTTCTGGGGGCTTTGAAGCCAAATATGGCGATAAGCTCTCCTCTGTGCTGGATATCAAGTACAAGCGCCCCGATAGCTTGCGGGCGTCTTTGGGCATGAGCTTCCTCGGCGGGTCGGCTCACGTGGAAGGCAGTATGGACGCTGGCAAGGATGGCTACCGGAAGCTCCGTTACCTCATGGGGGCCCGTTACAAAACGACGCGCTACCTGCTGGGCTCCCTTGATGTGAAAGGGGAATATGTGCCCAACTTCGCGGATATACAGGCCTATATCACCTATGATATCAGCCGGGACTGGCAGCTGGGCGTACTGGCCAATTACAACCGCTCTGAATACCGTTTTGCGCCAACAGAGCGCAGCACTGCCCTCGGCCTGGTCAATTTTGCGCTGGAGCTGTTCAGTGTTTTTGAAGGGCAGGAGCTGGACGACTTTACGACTTCTATGGGGGGCGTTTCTTTAACTTACTTGCCTGACCGAAGCCGCAACCCTTTCTTCTTGAAATTCCTGGCCTCGAGTTTCCGCAGCGATGAGAACGAGCGGTTCGACATAATAGGCCGCTACAGCTTGCGGCAGATAGATAGTGGGCTGGGCAGCAGCAACTTCGGGCAGGTCATTGCTGAGCTGGGCAGCGGCACGCAGCATCAGTTTGTACGGAATTTCCTGGATATTCAGCTATACAATTTTGAGCACAAGGGCGGTATCGAGCTTCAGCTCGACCCCGATAAGCCGGAAGTCACGAGCAGCCACTTCCTGCAATGGAGCGTAAAAGTACAGCAAGAGCTTATCGATGACCGCATCAACGAATGGGAGCGCCTGGACTCCGCAGGCTATTCCCTTCCTTATGATACAACCGATGTCCTGCTGTTCAATGTCCTAAAGACCCGCAATGAGCTGTCTTCCTTGCGCTATACCGCATTTGTCCAAAACACCTTCACCCACCGCAACGAATCCAAAGGGGAGTTCCGCTTTTCCGCTGGCCTACGGGCTTCCTATTGGGACCTGAACGAAGAGCTGCTCCTCTCCCCAAGGGCACAGCTGCTCTATAAGCCCCTGTCTGGGCAACGCGACATCTCCTTCCGGCTGGCGGGCGGGCTTTATTATCAGCCGCCGTTTTATAGGGAAATGCGCCGCCCGGACGGCACGGTAAATACACGGCTCAGGGCGCAGAAGTCCGCTCACTTCGTGGGGGGGCTGACCTACGACTTCTACATGGGCAAGCGCAACCCCAAAAAGTTCCGCTTTATCACAGAGATGTATTACAAGGAGCTTTGGGATGTCGTATCCTATGAAATAGAGAATGTGCGCATACGCTATTCTGGTGAGAACGATGCCTCCGGTTATGTGGCAGGGATTGATTTCCGCCTGAACGGCGAATTTGTCCCGGGTGCAGAATCTTGGATCAACCTTTCTTTCCTGCGGGCGCGCGAAAGCCTGACCGGTGTGCAGCACTTGGTGCGCGAGCTGGGGCAGTCAGAGGGCGTGCCCGTTGAGGACGTCCCCCGGCCGACCGATCAGCTGATGAACCTGTCCATGTTTTTCCAAGACTATCTGCCCAATAGCGAGAATTTCCGTATGCACCTCAACCTGACGGTGGGCACCGGGCTGCCATTTGGCCTACAGGGCAACAATCAGGAGTACCGCAATACTTACCGCTTTTCTCCTTACCACCGGGTGGATATCGGGTTTAGCCTTCAGCTTTTCGATGCGGAAAAACAGAAGCGCAACCCTAACCACTTCCTTCGGTTTACCCGCAATACCTGGCTCAGCCTAGAAGTGTTCAACCTTATGCAGGTGCGCAATCAGGCGGGCAATACTTGGATCAAAACTGTTTTCAACCAGCAATATGCCATCCCGAATTACCTGACCTCCCGCCGCCTGAACCTCAGGTTGCGCATGGAGTTTTAGATGGCCAGCATTAAAAAGCCCCCACAACTTATGTCTGGAGATGCTCCCAAACCCCGGCGCCGCTTGTTGTCCCGTTGGGACTGGCTCTGGCTCATCCTCGTAGCCCTGATTTTGCTTTATGTCCTTTCCGAAAAATTTGGCGTGCCCATTGTGACGAAATCTGAAAGCGAAGAGCTCATTCAGCACCCTCACCGGCAGCAGTGAACAAAGCTTTGCGCTTTTGGGCAGATGCCACCCGTTTAACGGCAAGTTCTTAACTTAGCCCTCCAAACGAAACGGAACTATGCGTACTCATCATTTCCTTTTTATGACATGGAGCCTATTGTCTCTTTTAGCCTGTGGTACAGGCTCTACACCACAAGCGCCGCCTGCTGAAGAAGCAGCAGCTGTTGACCCCTTCCGCTCCCCGGCAGACCGATGGGGGCAGTTGTTCGTTGATGTACAGATGCAGCAGGTGTTCCCCGATGGGAAAACTTTTGTAGACTGTACCCCAAAGCAGCCCGATGATGCCATCCTTCAGGCTTACGCCGAAATGGGCGATGAGCCGGATTTCGACCTCCGGGCTTTTGTGCTCCAATACTTTGAGCTTCCCCGGCAGTATGCTTCTGGCTTTCAGACCGATATGAGCCGTACGCCTGCTGAGCACATAGAGGCCCTCTGGCCTGTATTGACCCGTCAGCCCGACAGCCAAAGCACGAAGGGGACCCTGATCCCTTTGCCCAATGCTTATATCGTCCCTGGTGGGCGGTTTGGCGAAATTTACTATTGGGACAGCTATTTTACGATGCTGGGGCTTGAAGTCTCGGAGCAGGATGGGATGATCGAAAACATGCTGGACAACTTCGCTTACCTGATCGATACCATTGGCTTCATCCCCAATGGCAACCGGGATTACTTCCTGACGCGGTCTCAGCCCCCTTTCTTCGCTGCAATGGTCGATCTGTTGGCTGGGGCCAAAACCCAAGATGGGCAGCGGGCGGCGGTTTACCAAAAGTATTTGCCGCAGCTGGAAAAAGAATATGCCTTCTGGATGAATGGGCTGGAGGAGGCGCTAGAAACAGGGGAGCCCGTCAGGCATGTGGTGCCCATGCCAGATGGCAGCCTGCTCAACCGGTATTGGGACGAGGGCGATTATCCACGCGCAGAGATGTACCGAGATGATGTGGAGACGGCCGAAAAAAGCGGCCGCCCAGCTGAAGCGCTCTACAGGGACATCCGTTCCGCCTGCGAGTCTGGCTGGGATTTCAGCAGCCGGTGGCTGGACGACCCCCTGCGGCTGGAGACTATCGTCACCACTCAGATTATCCCGGTAGACCTGAATGCGCTGCTTTACAACTTGGAGCGGTGCCTGGCTGGTGCCTATGATTTATCTGGCCAGGAGCAGGATGCTGCAGCTTTCCGCTCAAAAGCGGAAGACCGGAAACAGGCATTGCTCAAATATAGCTGGGATGCAGAAGAGCTTTTTTTCCAAGATTACAATTTTGTAAAGGGGGGCTTTACCGGGCAGCGGTCTTTGGCGGCAGCCTTCCCACTGTTCTTCAAAATGGCTACGCCCGAACAGGCTGCTCAGGTAGCGGGTGTTTTGGAGCGGGATTTTCTCTACGATGGGGGCTTAGTCAGTACTTTAGTGGAAAATGGCCAGCAATGGGATGCCCCCAATGGCTGGGCACCCCTGCAATGGGTAAGCATACAAGGCCTTCGCAATTATGGGGAAACGGAGCTGGCTGCGCGGGTGCAAGCCAACTGGGTGAAGCTCAACAGCAAGGTGTATCAGAATACAGGCAAAATGGTAGAAAAATACAACGTCATGGACATGGGGCTGGAAGCCGGCGGCGGAGAATACCCCGTGCAGGATGGTTTCGGCTGGACGAATGGGGTGCTGTTGCGCCTTTTATCCGAAGAAGCATTGACGGATTAAAAACAGGCTCATGTTTACCATAGATACCTCAGACTACGGCCCGTTCACGGCCTATTGTTTATCTGGTGGGGATACCTCCCTCACGCTGGTCCCGGGTTTTGGAGCCTGTGTGACCAGCCTTAAGCTGAATGGGCAGGAATGCCTAGATGCCTATCAGTCTCCAAAAGAGATGCAGGCCAACTTGTGGGCAAAAAACCTGCTGCTTTACCCTTTTCCCAACCGCTTACGGCGTGGGCAATATACTTGGGGCGGCATCGACTATCAATTCCCTATAAATGACGCTCCGACAGAGAATGCCCTGCACGGTTTCGGGCTGGAGCAACGAATGGAGGTGGCCTGGCAGGAAGCCACAGCGGATGGTGCGGGCATTTGCTGCCGCTTTGATTACGATGGCGAGCTTTCGTACTACCCTTTCCCTTTCAGGCTGGAAGCTATATTCCGGGTTAGCGAGGGGGCATTCCGCCTAGGGCTGCGTGTTGAAAATACGGGCTATAGAGCTATGCCCTTTGGTATGGGCTGGCACCCATACTTCCGGTTGTCTGATGACTTGGCGAACCACCTGCTTTGTCTCCCCCCCTGTGATATGATCGGGGTAGATGCCAATATGATCCCTACCGGCAAGCGGTACGAGTATACGACCTTCTCGCAGCCCCGCCGCATCAATGCGGAGGTCTTGGACAACGCATTTGCCTTGCGGCAGCAGGAGGGGCAGGTTCAGGTCCGGCTGCAATATCAGGATGCTACACTAACCTACTGGCAGGAGTGTGGCCCTGGGAAGTACCCCTATGTTCAGCTGTTCACGCCGCCACATCGCAACTGTCTGGCGATTGAGCCCATGACCTGCAATATAGATGCCTTCAACAACGGAGAAGGCCTTTGGCGCCTAGCGCCTGGGGAAGAAGGCAGTACCGCTTTTGGGCTGAGCCTGCAATGACCCTGGGCAACTACAAGCCATAAACAGAGAAGCGCGTACCAGCCTAAGCCAGTACGCGCTTTTTTATTTACTAAGTCTTCTAATAAAACAGGACCAACCGTTTAGGCACCAAGGTAAGACTTTAGCAACTTGCTGCGGTTGGCAGAGCGCAGCTTGTTGATCGCTTTGTCTTTGATTTGGCGTACCCGCTCGCGGGTAAGCCCGAATTTATCGCCAATATCTTCAAGAGACATTGGGTGCTCTACCCCAATGCCGAAGTACAGCTTGATGACATCACACTGACGCTCAGTGAGCGTGCTCAAAGAGCGCTCGATTTCCCGCCGCAGGGATTCTTTGTAGTCAAGCTGCGAATCCGTATTGGGCGTGCTGCTGTTCTCAAGTACGTCGAGCAGAGAATTGTCTTCCCCTTCTACGAAAGGGGCGTCCATAGAAACGTGCCGAGCTGCAACGCCCAAGGTCGTTTCCACCTCTTCAGTGGCGATTTCGAGCGTTTCAGCCAGCTCTTCTGCAGAAGGCTCCCGCTCATACTCCTGCTCTAGTTCGGAGAAGGCTTTGTTGATTTTATTGAGCGAGCCTACTTTGTTCAGTGGAAGGCGGACGATACGAGACTGCTCGGCAAGAGCCTGCAGGATAGACTGCCGGATCCACCATACAGCATAAGAGATGAACTTAAAGCCACGGGTTTCGTCGAAACGCTGAGCGGCCTTGATCAGGCCAAGGTTGCCTTCATTAATAAGGTCACTTAAGGAGAGGCCTTGATTTTGGTATTGTTTAGCTACAGAAACCACAAAGCGGAGGTTGGCTTTGGTCAGCTTTTCCAATGCAGCCTGATCGCCTTGCTTGATGCGCTTAGCCAAGTCTACTTCTTCCTCGGGAGTCAGCAGGTCTACTTTGCCGATTTCTTGGAGGTACTTTTCCAAGGACTGGCTCTCGCGATTAGTAATAGACTTAGTAATCTTAAGCTGTCTCATGTACAGTGGATTTTAATATATTTTGAAATGGTTGGTTGGTTTTCCCTTACAAAAATGGGGTCCTGAATATGGCAGATGTGGTGGGCGCTTTTAGGATAACAGGGGGAGGTGGCGGCTTAGGCGGTAGAAAAAGGAAAATGGATATTTTTGATCGCATGCCTGCCCGTTGTTTACAATTGCTTGGTGGTCCCTGTTTACAGCCCACAAAAATAAGGTTATTTACCATCGTAGTCAATACCTTGTTAACCTTTGCCTAACATCCAATAAAGCAACATCGACAGGCGGGAATAAGTTTCCTGCCCTTATGATTAGCTGTGCGGGCAGTATCTATTTGGCGTGTGGGCGGCTATCGTGAAACGTTCTTTTGCAAAGGCTGTTGTTGTTGGTATTTCCTGTGGCGTGCTTTGGGTGGGGGTAGCACGATTAGTTTTTGGAAAAATCATTTTTTTATTCTTTATTGTGCGGGCGGTGCCCTTCGGTACACCGGTAAACAACAGTAACTGCTGCCCTGCTGTTGCCCGGCAGCCCCGCAAATCAAAATCAACCGTGAACCAACAACCTGTGCGTACTACATGGAACGAGTAAAATTCACCCAAGAATTTCTGTTTAAAGCCTCTCCGGCCATCGTCTACAAGTTTTTCACAACGCCTTCCTGCTTGGTACGGTGGTTCTGTGATCAGGTTGATATACAGGGGGATAGCTTCACGTTTTATTGGCAAGGCGCAGCAGAAGAAGCAGAGCTGGTAGACGACATAGAAGAGGAGCGCCTTCGTTTCCACTGGCTTGATGCAGACGACGATACGGAGTACCTGGAGTTCGAAATCTCAAAGTCGCCTGTAACAGGGGATACGATCCTGCTCATTACCGACTTCTGCGATGAGGACGAAGTGGACGATCAGAAACAGCTTTGGAGGAGCCAAATGGACGAGCTTCGCAAAGAAATGGGCGGGTAGTAACACCGCATCCCTAAGGCAGTACGGAGGCAGCACTTCAACTGGACAACCTCAAGAACAATATGGAAGTAGTATTTGGAATGGCCCTCGATGAGGAGCCGCTGCCCGGCTCGTTGATGTACAAGCCCGGCTGTAAAGTCTTAGGCCCTTGGGGGCTGCTAGACCTGCTGGAGCGGCAGCTCGGCCTTCCGGGGGCTCCCAAAGACAACGAAATCCTTCGTGTAGAACAGTACCGGCAGGTCTTGCAGCATATGTCGCGCAATGGCCAGGAGTACTTCTTCGAACCTTCCTTTGAGGCGGACGAATTTGCAGTGGCTACGGATCTGCTCAGCCGCCGTGACGAACTGGTGGTGGCGGGCTGGAGCTTTCAGGCTGAGGGGGGCACGCCGGAACGGCTGTCTTGCCTGGCTGAAGCTGAAGCGCTGCTGCGCAATTGGGGCACGGCCTTCCCCCCTGGGGAGGCAGACCGGCTGGCCGCTATACTCACCGCCCTGCCTGCACGCCGGCTAAGCCTCCAATCCTTGCACCATGCTGAGCCTTTGCCCCTGTTGCCGCCTGCTTGGCAACGGCTGCTTGCTACCTTGTCGGCGCATGGGTGTGAAGTAGTGCAACTGCCTGAGCAGCAGCCCGATGACCGTACCGATCTGGGGCGGCTGCAAGCTGCTTTGTCGGGGGCTGGGCTTGGAGGTGGGCCGTGCAAAGGCGATGGCTCCTTGCTGGTGCTGAGCGGGCAGCGAGATACAGACATTGCCGCTTGGCTGGCCCAGCTCTTGCAGCGCAACCCCCATTTCCGGCCGGCAGTGCTGGTCCCCGGGGGCGGACAAGTTTTGAGCCATGCCCTAGCGCTGGAAGGCCAGCCGCCTATTGGCGTGCTTTCGGCCTCTTTGGCCCGGCCTACCCTGCAGGTGCTGAAGTTGGCCCCGGTCTTCCTCTGGGCGCCCATTGACCCCTTCAAGGTTATGGAGTTTGTCTCGCTTGCGGTGAAGCCTCTTGATCGAGAGCTCGGCAATCTGCTCGCTGCCGCACTGGCTGAACGCCCGGGCCTTTTCAGTGATGATTGGAATAGGGCTGTTGCCCGTTTTTTCGCAGAGGTGAAAATATCAGAGGATGATCCTGGCCCCAGGTACGAGAGAGCAGATAACCAGTATCGCTTTTGGTTCAGGCGGCCCCGTTATGCTATCCGGGGCACTGCTCCGAAAAAAGACGCTATTGCTATCTATAATTACCTTTCTGCATGGGCGCGGGAATGTTTTCAGGAAGATAATGGCCGCAACCGTTCGCTCATTGTCCTTAGCCAACAGGCGCGCAGGATAAAGGAGCTTCTGGAGGCCTTGCCGGAAAATGACCTGACTTATCTGCAACTTGAGCGGGTAGTGCGCACCGTGTACGAGCCGGCGCCTGTACAGTTGGGAGAGCGGGCACAGGGCGGGCTAGAGTTTACGACCCTGCCGGGTGCTGTTGTCGCTCCGGTATCTCATTTGGTATGGTGGAATTTTGCCGGGGCTGAGCGCGACCACTTTTTCTCCCGTTGGTATGCTAAGGAAAGAGCATGGCTGAGCCAACAGGGCGTTGAGCTTGCCGGGCCTGAGGTGGAAAATGCTTTGCAGGTTTGGCACCGGAAACAGCCAGTGCGGCAGGCGGTACGCCAGTTGATTTTGGCCGCGCCAGATTTTGTCAATGGCCAAGCGGTCACGCCTCATCCGCTGATGGGCGATTTGGAGGCGGCCTTGGGCAGCCTTTCGCTGGTTACGTACAGGGTAGGCGAAACCGTTTTGCCCCCAGCGTGGGCAAAGCAGTTTGCGGCGGTACCGGAATATGTCCGGCTGCCTGCACGCCCATTGGGCAAGCCTTCTCCCTGGATCATGCTGCAAGGGCAGGCGCACCATCGAATAGCAGAGCAGGTCCCGATTTCTTTCAGCAGCTTGGAAGAATTGTTCTACTTTCCGCACACTTGGGCCTTCAAGCGCTTAGCCCGCCTTCGGCGCACTTCCCTGTTGAGTATTGTTGGCGAAAAGCGGCTCATGGGCAACCTCGCCCACCGGCTCTTCGAGCTTTTGCTTACCCAGGATGGTGTCTTGGGGTGGCCGGCAGAACAAGTAGATGCTTTTCTTGATAGCACTTTCCCCGGCCTCTTAGACCGCGAGGGGGCGGTCCTGCTCATGTACGGGCAGGAGCCTGAGCGGCTACGGCTGTTGTCTGAAGTCAAGCGCTCTGCTAAAAACCTCCTGCTTCACATTCGTGAAAACGGCTGGTCCATTGTAGGGACAGAACAAGAGCTGGAAGGCACCTTCTTGGGCAAGCCTTTCAAAGGCATAGCCGACCTTGTCCTGAAAAGAGGGGGAGAATTGGCTGTGCTGGACCTTAAGTGGTCTGGCAAGTCCTACCGGGAGCAGTTGCTGCGCAATGAAGAAGATCTGCAGTTGGTGCTGTACGCAAAAATGGCGGGCGGTGGTTTTGCTTGGGCGCATACTGCCTATTATATCATTTCCCGGGGTGTTATGCTCGCCCGCAACAAGCTGGCTTTTAAAGATGCACTGGCCACTGCTGAGGATGCTGATTTCGTCATGGTGAACCAAGAGGTCATGAAGCGTATGGAAGCCACTTACAATTGGAGGGCCAGGCAAATCAGCGCAGGGAAGATAGAGGTCAGGAGTGCCCACACCGCAGAAGAACTGGAAGAAGCCTACGAGGGCGGTGCGCTCCTCGACCTGTTGGAAATGAAAAATGAGGATGCAAAATTCGATGAGTACCAGGCGCTGATTGGGCTGTTAGAATAGAGACAGGCTTGGAGCTTTGAAGGGTTGAAAGGGGCGTAAACCAAAATGTCGCGTGCGTTTATGCTTTTCAGGTTCTAGCCTGGCATTGGCCTAGCGCTGCGAAGGGGTGGCCGAAGGCCAGACCCGACGCCTGTAGGGCGAGGGGCCGAGCGGACAGCGAGCCCCGTAGCATAGCGGCACCTGCCTGCGGGCAGGGGCAGGCCCAAAAGAAACATCCATCTGGTTTGTGCCCGTTAAAAGTGTGCTCCCCCCTCTCATTTTCCAGTCCCTTAGCCCAGGCAGAGCCCTCAGAAAGGCCAGCGAGTGGCCGAAAACGGTTGCTTTTTCCTAATTCACCAGCCCAGCCCGGCGAGTCTGATAATGCCTTTGCATTTTTGTGGCAACTCTTTTTTTATAGAAAAAAATATAATAACTTGCACGTGCGTGTAAAGCCAGTAAAACCGGCTGCTCTGCAGCCTGCAAACCACTACAAACCAAGGACTCCGGGCATCTGGCTTGTTGTAAGAAACCTGCAAATAATTACATTCCTGCCATTTTCCACTGGCTGGGCTCTGCTCATAGCCGGCTACAGACCTGGACAAGCATTCAGATTGGGCGCATGCCCTGAAATTTTGCCCCCCTTGCCTGAAAGCTCCTGAAACAACACACACACCAAGCCTTTTCATCGAATGCGTATGTCCAGGCTCGAAGTGATATTGAAGCACATAATTCCAATACTAATGTCATTTTTCCCGGCCGCCCCCTAACGCCGGGATAACGCAAAACCGCACTAATCTATGAAGGTCAAACGATTACTTTTTGAGGCGCTCCTGCTCCTCGCCATGCTTTTAGGGCCCACCGCTGCCAAAGCGCAGTTCCCGGTCCAATGCATCGACTACGCTACCATAGAAATCCGGGGTGGCGGTACAGAAATTATCACCTGTGAAGGCGATGGGCTGGCGGAAACCTACGATTTCCGTACCAGTACTCTGGCTATGCCTTTTGGCTACCTCATCACCGATGAAAACAACATTATCCTTCAGGTAAGCATCGATAATACCCTCAGTTTTGAAGGGCTGGGCCAAGGCAATTTCCGCGTCTGGGCGTTTGCCTGGCTGGGGCAAGTGATTGCACAGCCCGGTCAGGATGCCACTACAGCTCCTCTCGGCACAATCTGTGGCGCGCTCACCACTAATTTCATCCCAGTGCTCAACTTCGTCCCCAATGGAGGGGAAGTGACAACCGTTGATGGTGCAACGGAGGCTTTTGTTTGCCCGGAAGATGGCATTAGTGATGTCATCAGCTTTGCTTCCAATGGTGACATGACGGCTTCCTACGCCTACCTCCTGACTACAGCTGACAACGGCTTGATAGCGGTGCTGGATGGCAATACCTATGATTTTGACCTGCTGGGCGCAGGAGCTTACCGCGTTTGGGGCTTGGCGTTTTCTGGAGACTTGCTGATCATGCCCGGGGAGGACGTCACCGCATCTGCTTTGGCATCTGGCTGCGCTGGCTTGTCCAATACCTTTGTGGAAATCACGCGCGACCTGCCAGATGGCGGGCTGGTGGCTCTGGCTGACGGTAGCGACAGTGCCTTGGTCTGTGTAGACGATGGGCAGCCTGATGAGCTGACTTTCACCAAGGAGACAGCTGCTGGCGCTGCTTATGCCTACCTGATTACGGAAGAGGACGGGACCGTGCTGGATATAGTGGAAGGGGACGCTTTCAATTTTGAGGACTCGCCTACAGGCACCTGTTTGGTATATGGGCTCTCTTACACAGGCGCTTTGACGGTTGTGGCCGGTGACAACGTCAATGTAGCTGATCTTTCAGCGGGTTGCTTCAGCCTCTCTTCCAACTTTATCACAGTGGTGCGGCAGGAAGCTGATGGCGGTACTGTCGCCTTTGAAGATGGCACTGATGAGGCTTTCGCCTGTGTGGGGGATGGCGTGGCGGATGTTTTGTCTTTCACGAATACTTCTATGGGGGCAGACAGCTACACCTATATTGTAACGGACGAAGAGAATACTATTCTAGCGGTTGCAGCAGGATCGAGCTTCGATTTCGAAGGGGCCGAGACCGGCGTCTGCCGGATTTGGGGCCTTGCTTATGGCGGCGCGCTGCTGGCCATGGAGGGCGATGCCCTGATGGGTGGAGGGCCCTTAGCAGATGGCTGCTTTGGTTTGTCTGAGAATTTCCTGACCGTACGCCGGGAGTCGGTAATGGGCGGCACCATCTTGGCAGATGGTTCTGAAGGGCCATTGTTTACCTGCCCAAGTGATGGCAGCCCCGATCTGCTTGCTTTCACGACCACAGGCGGTTCTACAGGTGAGTACACTTACTTAGTGACTACAGCCGATTTGGAAATTATCGGCTTTGCAGTCGATGGTGCTTTTGATTTTGATGGGTTGGCTGCAGGCACTTATCTGGCTTGGGGGCTGGCCTATTCTGGCACGCTAACTGCTGACGCGGGGGATGATGCCGGCGGGACAGCGCTTTCTGATGAATGTTTTGACCTTTCCGATAACGCTATCACGGTGATTGTAGAGGCCCCGGAGGGAGGCTCAGTGGCTACTGCTCAAGGAATGAGCATGGTCTTCACCTGCCCCGGTGATGGTAGGCCGGATGTTGTTGCTTTTGATAGCACCGGTACTTCTCAAGGGGCTTATGTTTATGTAGTGACAGATGAAGCTAATGTTATCCTTGCCTTGGTAGCGGGCGATAGCTACGACTTTGACGAAGCGCCCGAAGGCAACTGCCGGGTATGGGGGCTAGCTTATACAGGCAGTATTGTTGCTGAAGTAGGCGATACGGCTTCTGTGGTAGCATTGAGCGATGACTGCTTTGATTTGTCAGATAATTTTGTCACAGTGGTGCGCGAGACGCCCGAGGGCGGCCAAGTCGCTTTGGCTAGTGGAGATACCACAGTCATCACTTGCCCTGGCGACGGGATGGCGGACCTGCTCAGTTTCGACAGCACGAATACTTCCTCTGGCCCTTATGCCTATGTGGTCACAGATGAGGAGAACATCATCCTAGGTTTTGCAGATGGTGATTCCTATGACTTTGACGGAGGGGCAGAAGGCATTTGCCGCGTTTGGGGCTTGGCTTATACTGGCAGTATTACGGCTGCAGTAGGCGATACGGCTTCGGTGGCTGCCCTAAGTGACGATTGCTTCGACTTGTCCGACAATTTTATTACCGTCATCCGTCAAGTACCGGTTGGAGGTCAGATAACAATAGAGGACGGCGGCAATCTGATATTCATTTGCCCTGGTGATGGCCAGGCCAATCTTATTTCCTTCGACAGTACCGGAGTGACAGGTCCCGCCTTTACCTACCTTGCTGTTGATCAGGAAGGGCTCGTGCTCGATGCATTTGAGGGGGATACCTATGATTTTGACAATGGAGGCCTTGGGATTGTCCGCGTATACGGCTTGGCCTATACCGGCAACCTGACCGCAGCAGCTGGTGATACCCTGAGCACAGCTGCGCTGAGCGATGACTGTTTCAGCCTCTCTGAGAATTTTGTAGACATAGTCCGCGAAATCCCATTCGGAGGTGAAGTCGCTACTGAAAGCGGGGAGACGATTGTGTATACCTGCCCTGGTGACGGGGTGGCAGATTTGATCTCCTTCGATAGCGCATTTGCTGCCATCACGCCTTTTACATACATCATCACAGATGATCAGAATGTGATCCTTGATATCCCAACAGGGGATACCTTCGATTTTGATGGGGCACCTGTAGGCACCTGCCGCGTATGGGGCTTGTCTTACACTGGCAATATCACAGCTGTAGCAGGCGATACGGCCTCGATTGTAGCCCTGACTGATGGCTGCTTTGACCTCTCCGATAATTTCGTGGCTATTATCCGCGAAGTGCCGGAAGGCGGCAACGTTGCGCTTGCAGGGGGAGGGGATACCGCTTTCACCTGTCCTGGTGATGATGTTTCTGACCTCATCTCAGCCGATAGTACAATGACTTCTTCTGGCCCTTATACCTATATCATTACAGATGAGAACAACGTCATCCTTGAAGTGCCCTCTGGAGATACCTTCGACTTTGACTCCGCTATGCCCGGCGTTTGCCGGATATGGGGCGTCGCGTACACTGGAAACTTCACTGCAGCTGCAGGAGACGATGCCGCGGCTACAGCCCTGAGCGACGACTGCTTCGACCTCTCCGACAACTTCATCACCGTTGTGCGGGAAACTCCAGAAGGCGGGATGGTCAGCATTGCAGATGAGGATATGGATATGGTCACGCTTTGCCCAGGCGATGGCAATGCGGATATCCTGACCTTCTCTACTACTGGCAGCAGCAATTATACTTATGTACTGACGGACACCAACGACGTGGTAACCCTTATCATTGATGGCAATAGCTTTGATTTTGACCTGGGCGGTATTGGCGTAAGCCGCGTGTATGGCCTAGCCTACACTGGCGCGTTGGTTTTTGCCGCAGGCGACACACTGACTACCGCCGCTCTGAGCGATGATTGTTTCGACCTTTCGGACAACTTCCTGACGATTGTCCGCGATGTGCCTGCAGGCGGGGTGGTCCGTGCGCAGGGTGGCGATACGCTCGTCTATGCTTGCCCTGGCAACGGCACACCTGACCCCGTACTGCTAGACAGTGCTGGCGTTAGCGGCAATTATGCCTACCTGTTGACGGATACCAACAATATCGTTCTGACCATTGTGCCGGACTCAGTCGACTTTGACATCTACGCGCCCAATGTATACCGGATTTGGGGGTTGTCCTATGCAGGGAACATTACGCCAATCATCATTGGCGCGGATGTACTGCAGGATGTGCTGGCAGATGACTGCTATGCCGTTTCCGAAAACTTTGTGACCATCATCAGTCAGCAGCCGGAAGGCGGCATGGTCAGCCTGGAATCAGGGGAATCATCCCTGCTGACCTGCCCGGGCGATGGGATGGCGGATTTGGCAAGTTTTGACAGCACAGGCGTAGTAGGCTTGTATACTTACCTGCTCACGGATGAGCAGAACATCATTGTGGAAGCCATTTCTGGGGACAGCTACGATTTCGAGAACTTGCCAGAAGGCGTGAGCAGAGTCTGGGGCTTAGCTTACACAGGCAACCTAACCGTAGTGCCAGGCGAAGATGCTGCCACAGCTATGCTGAGCGATGATTGTTTCGGGCTTTCTGAGAACTTCGTGACCATCACCCGCCTAGTGCCGGATGCCGGCGTGATCGGGACCATAGATGGCCCTGTCAGCCTAGAGCTGTGCGTAGGAGACGGTGCCCCTGATGAGGTAACCTTCACCGTAATTGGCGCGACCCCTAACCCGGGAGCATTACTCATTACAGACGAGAACGACTTCATCGTCAGCAGCATCAGCGGTGTGTTCGACTTTGAGGGGATCGTCCCAGGTATCTACAGGGTATACAACATCTCTTATACAGGCAACATCACCATCTTGCCTGGCGCAAACCTATTCGACGATGTGCTGTCCGATGGCTGTTTTGACGTGACGGATCAGTTTGTGGAAATCAATGCTATAGGCGTAGACGGCGGTATCATCCTGACAGAGCCGGAAGCGCCGGGCGATCAGCTCAGCATCTGCCTTGGCGATGGCGTATCTGACCTGGTACAGTTCATCAGCTCCTCGGCAACGAATGCAGACTATACTTTTGCTCTGACCAACGAGAACGACGTCATCTTAGGCTTCCTGCCCAATGGTGAGTTCGACTTTGATCTTGCCGGGACCGGCATCAGCAAAATCTGGGGCATTTCCTACACAGGAAACCTGCTGCTGAATATTGGGCAGAACATCAACAACGGGGCTGTATCAGATGGCTGCTTTGATTTGGCTGACAACGTCATTACCATCCTTCGGGATCAGCCGGAGGGCGGAATGGTCATGACTGCTGCTGGCGAAACAGAAACCCTGGTTTGCTTAGGCCCGACCGACGGGACTGTAGCTTTTGCTACATCGAGCACTTCTGTGAATGCTTATACGTACTTACTGGCTAGCTCCGGAGGCATTATCATTGATGTAATTGATGGAGATAGCTACAATTTTGCTTCCCTGCCGCTTGGCGATTATCGAGTATATGGATTGTCCTATACGGGCGTGATTGCCGATTTGATTGGCAATGATATTGAGTCGGTCTCCGTATTTTCTAACAGCTGTTTCGAGCTGTCCAGCAATTTCCTGACCGTTACGCGGGGTGGAGTAGTCGATGGGGGTACCCTTTCTGTAGAGGGTACTGATTCTGACACCGTATACCTTTGCCCATTAGGCGACGAGCCAGACTTTATTGTCATCAATACTTCCAGTACCGATGACAACTACCGCTATGTGATCACCAATGCCAACAACCAGGTCATTGTAGACGATATTGCATCAAATATCATCGACTTCAGTGGCGCAGCCCCGGGGGTGTACCACGTTTGGGGTGTCGGCCTGGAAGGGGACATGATCCTCGGTTTTGGCAGTCAGCTGCCCGATGCGCCTGCTTCTGCTAGCTGCTTCGAATACTCGGATAATTTCATCACCGTAGTATACGAAGGTACAGAGGCTGGCACCGTATTCACATCAGGTGGGGCCGATCTGGTGGAGGTGACAGTAGGGGACACAACCCCTGATCTGCTCTCTTTCATCCGTACAGGTGCAGCAGCCAACGTGCCGTATATGTTCGTCGTTACGGATGATCAGAACAGCATCATAGATATGAGCCCTGATGGGGTAATAGACTTTACGGATTCAGAGGTAGGTACCTTCCGGGTATATGGTTTGTCCTACACCGGTACCCTCTTTGGTTTCCCAGGGACAGATATCACGCAAGGGATGTTGAGCAGCGATTGCTTTGACCTTTCTTCCAACTTTGTGACGGTCAATTGTACAGAAGCCCTTCCCATTGGAGGTGGGGCACCACAGGGTATCCTAGCTGAGGGGGGAGTGCCAGTATCGGCAGCTATTGAGGTTGCTGCTGCTCCAAACCCTGCAACCGATTGGCTGGCCCTGACCTTCAGCCTCGATGCATCCGCAGGCGCGGCTGTGGCTAGGGTAGTGGATAGCCGCGGGCAGTTGGTTCAGCAGATCCGTTTGCAAGAAGGCGCTGCTGAGCAAGTCCATAGGTTAGATGTTTCAGATTGGGCCCCTGGCTTGTACCTTGTTTATGTGGAGCAAGGCAATGCTTATACCGTGGCCAAGGTGTTGGTGGCCAGCCGCTAATAGCCGCTTAGCACAAATTGGCAGGCCCGCTGCACATTACTGCGGGCCTGCCATAAAAAAGAAAGGGGGAGCCGCCGGCTCCCCCTTTCTTTTTTATGGTTTTGCAGAGTACAAGTTTAGAAGTTGTAGGTAAGGCCAAAACGGAGGTCGAATGGGCTGCGGAAAGAATTCTCTGGCAAAAGGACGTTGTAAAGCACGTAAATGTCGTAGCCCCAAATGCTGTTGCTGCTGTCGTTATATCCTACACCGATATAACCGTTGTTCCGCAAGCTGCGGCCAGTGTCAAATGCTGTGCCGGAGCTGTTCACGTCAGTTGGGAACTCCTCGTTGTCTGCACCGTATTCGAGGTGTGCAAAAAAGCCGCGTACGACTTTGACCCTTGCAAAAGCCCCCACTCCGTAGTCAAAAAGGTTGGCACGTGCTACCCGGTCAAAGCCAATATCTTGCCGGTAGTGGCTATATAGGACGGAAAAACGGGGCCCGGCTGAGATGTTTTCTGTGATTTTGAAACCGATAAGAGGGGAAAGGCCAAATTGGAAAAGGCTGCTGAAGCTGTTTCCGCTAAAGCCCAAAGCAACTCCCCCTCCATACCAAAGCCTATGCTTTATGCCTTGGCTTTCGTCGAAGAAACGGTCGGTATTATCACTGCGCTGTGCGGTGGCAGAACCGAAAATAAAAAGGCAGGCGATCAAGGCTGCCAAGAATCGGAGACGGTTGGTTTTATTCATGCTACAGTTTTTATTAGGGGGCGAGCCCCTTAGGTGCAAAGCTTAGTAATCGGTCTATCCTGCTCAGCTAGAGGGCAATTTTTCGATTGTACTTTGTCCCGGAAATCCTTCCCGCTCTTTATGTATGAAAAGCGGGGCTCGGGCATCACTCCGGTTACCAGGCCTTGTATAATCCAAAAGTTGTTGCTTCTTCGGCTAGAAGGCTAAAATCCCAACAAGCTGTTGATCGGGAAATTCCATTGCAAATATAAGGCGTGGCACCGGCATGGAGTTGGCTATCAGCTTTGGGTTAACAAAACAATAAAACAGAAAATTGTTCTCTGCCAGGCCTGTCGCCGGGCTGAGTTAGGCATCAATTGCTTCAATTCAGGTATCTTAGCCCTCGCTTGGAGCGGCTTCGTTACGAAAATCAAAGCGCTATGCCTGCCTGCTTTGTCAGCATGACCGGAGGGGGCTGGCGAAGCCACTAAATTTGATTTTAGCGGGCTAAATGAAAATTTGGTGAGTAAGTCAGGTTCGTTGGGCGCAAACCAGATTGTCTTTTTTTGCCTGCCCCTGCCGCAAGGATAGGGGCCTGCCCCTGCCCGATGGCAGGTGCCGCTATGCTCCGGGGCTCGCTGTCCGCTCGGCCCCTCGCCCTACAGGCGTCGGGTCTGGCCTTCGGCCACCCCTGCGCAGCGCTAGGCCAATGCCAGGCTTAAAGCCCGAAAAGCTTAAACGCCTACGCCTGTTGGTTGACGCCCGGTTCGTTAAGCGCTGATTTGCAAAGGGGCAAAACTTCAAGCATGTTCTTAGAGCGGTGCCAAACCAAAACCTAAACCGTTTATGCACAACTTTCCCTTAACCCTGCTGATTTCCCTGCTGATTTTCAGTGGCCTAACTGCTCAAAATACAGCTCCAGGCATTGCAACCCCCTGGAACAGTGTATGTGCGGAAAGCTATGTCGCTTTTTTTGATACCTCTTCCACCATATACACGAGCTGGTCATGGTCTTTTCCAGGCGGCACCCCGTCTGCCTCAAGCCTTCAACACCCCGTGGTCTACTACCCCGTGGAAGGGACTTATATCGCTACCTTGAACGCACAAGGGGCGGCAGGTGGGAGCTTTGGGCTGTCCATGCCCGTTACCGTAGGGAGCCCAAGTGAGCAAGTTTTGTTTTTTGAAAATTTTGAGGAGGGGCTTGCCCAATGGGAAGTCATTAACCCCGACGGTGCAACCACTTGGCGCCCCTCAGTTGTCGGGGGGGCGCTGCTAGGGAGCCGCGCCGCGCTTATGCCCAATTATAATTATGATGCGGAAGGGCAGGCCGATGCCCTCATATCCCCTGCCATAGATTGTGATGGCCAGGAAAGCCTGTTTCTGGACTTGGATTATGCCTATCAGCGCCACAGCCCCCTCTTCGTGGATACCTTCCGGATATACGTCTCTACGGATAATGGGGCTACCTTCCCCCACTTGGTGTATGAAGGGGCAGAGTCCGGGCAGGGTAATTTCGCTACCGCCCCTGATGGAGTATCCCCCTTTGTGCCCCAAAGCTCGGAAGACTGGTGCTTTGGGGAAGAGAGCCCTGGCTGTATTTCAGTAGACTTAAGCCCCTTTTCTGGCACTGCTGCACTACGTATCAAACTGGAGAACACCAACCAATACGGCAACAATCTTTACATTGATAATGTGCGCCTGGCCGGTGCTTGCGGAGACAGCTCCTTGCCCCCTGTTGCTGCCTTTTCAGCCGACTCTATACAGGGGTGTGCCCCCATGCAGGTTCAGTTTATGGATGGAAGCGCCGGGGAGCCGGACAGCTGGCAATGGTTTTTTCCCGGAGGAGAGCCGGCATCTTCCACCTTGCCCAACCCTATTGTAACTTACGAATCCCCAGGCAGCTACACTGTGGTGTTGAGTGTGGCCAATGAAGCGGGCAGCGATACGGAGATACGGCAGTCTTATATTGAGGTGCAGTCTGAGCCTTCAGCAGCGTTTAGTTTTAACCTGAACGGCAGCACGGCTGCTTTTGAAAGCCAGGCCGCCCCCGGCACAGAACTGCTCTGGGATTTTGGCACAGGCGAACAGGCTGCCTCTGCCAACCCGGTATACACTTTCCCGGCCCCCGGCTCCTATCTGGTTACCCTTGAAGCGATGAACAAATGCGGGACTGCCACTTTTTCGGTTCCGGTCGTAGTGGCAGGGCCGCCACAGGCCGGCTTTTTCACCGACTTCCTTTCCGGCTGCGCGCCAGTCCTCGTTCAAATGATCAATACTTCTTCTGCGGATGCCGCTGATTTTTCTTGGAGTTTTCCCGGTGGTTTCCCTGAGGCTTCCACCGAGCCTGACCCTATCGTAAGCTATGAATCACCGGGCACCTATGAGGTGCAGCTCGTGGTTTCTAATTCAACAGGGGCAGATACCCTTATACAAGAGATAGTGGTTTCCGGCCTACCGGAAAGCGCCTTTATCCCTCAGGTGCTCCCTGGAAACCTGACGGTTAGTTTTATCAACAACTCCATCAATGGGCTTACTTTTGAATGGGACTTCGGAGACGGTAGCAGCAGCACAGAGGTGATGCCGGTACACACCTACAGCTCCCCCGGATTGTATATGGTCTCGCTTACCGTCTACAATGAATGTGATGCCGCTACATCTACAGCTGAGTTCCGGCTTGTGCTGCCCCCAGATGCAAGCATTCAATTACCTTGGGATACTTTTTGTGCACCAGCCTCAATCGCTCCAGTAGATGCTGCTACGGGGTATGTAGATACCCGCTTATGGATCGCGCAAGGGGCGAGCCCAGATACTGCATACGGAGATGCGCCAACGTTTGTGTATGCAAGCCCGGGCGCTTATGATATTGTGCTCTATGTAGCTAATGCAGCGGGTGAAGCCACCGATACCTTTCCGATATGGGTAACCGGGCAGCCTGAGGCCGCGTTCACCTTTGAAACAGATGGGGCGGCGGTTGATTTCATCAACAACAGCACCGGGGGGCTGCAATGGCAGTGGGATTTCGGTGATGGCTCTCAGCTCTCAGGGGAAGAGGGGCCTAGTCATGTTTATCAAGCTGCAGGGCTGTACGAGGTAGCACTGATTGCTATAAATGCTTGTGGGGCGGATACGGTTATGGCTGCGGTAGAGATCATCTTGCCGCCTGCTGCTCAGTTCGTATTAGCGTCTAGCGAAGGATGTGCGCCCTTTAGCGTTGAAGTGGAAGCAGAAGGGGTAGCGCAAACAGATGAAGTGCTTTGGCTAGCCCCCGGTGCATCGCCCCCATTCTCAAATGAGCCGATGGCAGCTTTTACCTATGCAGCAGCAGGGCAATACGAGCTGACGCTGGTAGTCGAAAATATGGCGGGTGCCGATACGCTGGTGCAGCCAATTTCAGTGGAAGCTTTGCCAATCGTGGGCATCGAAGCAGAAGTAGAAGGTTATCTGGTTAATTTTACTGCAGTAGGCACCTTATCAAGCCTACTACAGTGGGATTTCGGGGATGGTGCCACAGGGGAGGGGGGCGAGCTGTCCCATTTATACGCTGGCCCGGGCGACTATGAGGTGGTACTGACAGCTGCAAATAGCTGTGGGGAAACTTCTGACACCTTGCTTTTAACGCTTCTGCCCGCCCCGCCTACAGCAGCCTATGAATTTTTACAGGGATCAGGCTGTGCCCCATTCGCGGCAACATTTATTAACACCTCGGTGGGGGCCGATTCTCTGCATTGGTCCTTTGAAAATGGCCTGCCCCCCACCTCCCAAGAAGAAATGCCAACCGTGGTTTTTGAATCGCCCGGCACTTACCAAGTTGAATTGGTGGTATGGAATGAGTCAGGTGCAGACACCGCTTCAGGAGAAGTGCTGGCCATTGCTCCGCCAGCCGCAGGCTTCAGCTGGGAGCCGGGCGACAATGGGCTTGTAGCTTTTTCCAATCAGTCTCAAGGGGATAGCCTTGGCTTTGAGTGGGATTTTGGAGACGGGGCGTTCAGCTCAGCGGAAAACCCCATACATCAATATGCCATTAACGGCACTTATGAGGTGATGCTGACGGCTTGGAACAGTTGCGATACGCAAAAAACAACAGCAATGGTTTCGGTCCTGACAGAGGCACGGGCCGAGCCCGTCGGGCAACAGCACTGCCGTGTGCAGCCTAATCCAACGAGGGGGCGTGCCCATTTCCTTGCTGACGGGTACGGAGCAGCCTCATTGCACCTGCAGCTCCTTCATGCAACCGGGCAGATGGTTTGGGCGCAAGCCTGGCCAGAAAAGCGGCAGTACTGGAGCGTAGAGGTGCCTGTCTACCGCTTCCCTAGGGGGCTTTATTGGCTAAGGGCAGAGATAGGCGGGCAGGTGGTTACCTTGCCTCTTGTGGTGCAATAGTGGCTGGGGAGATCATCGGACCACCGTCGCTGTACTCTGATATTCGTAAGGCTCCCCTCTTGGGCCTCTAAATTTCACCAAAACCATATACACTCCTGCAGGGACAGGGTCGCCCATATTGTTCTTTTGGCCGTTCCAGCCTTCGAGAGGGTCGTCTGTTTCAAAAACCTGTTCGCCCCAGCGGTTGAAAATGAGCAGTTGGAAGCCCGAAGCCCCTTCCAGCACACCGGTCCCTCTGTATTCGTCGTTGAGGCCGTCGCTGTTTGGGGTGAAAGCATTGGGCAAGAAGTAGCGGACCTCCGGCACCACATCCAGCACTTGTACCGCTGTATCTAGGCAACCGCTAGGGTGAGTGACAATTTGGAGGACCTCGTAAACGCCTGTATCCCGGTAAGTGTGGGCAGGGCTCGGCATGGTGGAGCTGCGCCCGTCCCCAAAATCATAAAACCAGCGTATGGCTCCGGATGATGCATCCGTAAAGGTGACTGTCGGCACAATATTGCTGGGCTGTTCGGGCATATACGTAAAACCGGCTTCTGGGGAAGGCCTGACAGTAATGAGGTTGCCAAAGGTCGTGTCGGTCTGACAGCCAAGCGGAGAGACGATGTCTATCGCTACCGTATAAGTACCGGGGGCGTTGTAGGTATACGTCGGGCTGATGGCCCCACTGCTGCCCCCATCCCCAAACTCCCAAGTAATATCGTAGGCCTCACTGATGGGGGTGGAAAGGTTGTCAAAGAATATACTAGCCGGTGCACAACCATTGAATTCGCTGGGTGCAATAACAATTACCTCCGGCACAGGGAAGTAGTCAATGATCCGCTCGCGTGTATCCTGGCACCCATTGATGTCGGTAATCGTTAAAGCGACAGGGAAACTGCCAGGCTGCGCGTAGGTGTAAATAGGGTCCTGCATCTCTGATGCTCCGCCGTCCCCAAAATCCCAAGACCAGGCTGTAATTTCTCCAGACTCAGCAATGGAGAGGTCCTCAAAGACCGTCTCCCCTGCCACACAGGTATCGTATTCGAAATCAAAATCTGCAGTGAGGTCCGGGTAAATCTGCACGCGGATGTCTGCTGTATCCCCGCAGATGGTGCCGGGGTTTAAAATGAGGTTGCCATAGTATACCCCGGTATCGGGGAAGGAGACCGTCGGCTCCCAATCATTAAAGGAGGTTTGTTGGCCTTCAATCATAAACCGCCATTCGTAAGTATCGATATTCGCCTGTTGGAAGCTTTCGTTGCCGAAAGCGATGGTGTTTTCCCCGCAGGAAGTGATGACGTATTCGAGGTCGGGCGTAACGGTGGTGGCATCTACCTGAGCGACTACGGTGGGGTCACAGCTGGCTACATTGAACTGGAAATCTCGAGTGGTGCGGCTGATCAGGACACCGTTGCGGTATTCTTCTACACAGACGGCCACGATGTATTGCCCCAAATTGTTAGGCGTGCCTGTCAGCAAGCCAGTGTTGGGGTCGATGGAGAGGTTGGCATCTGCCCCCATAGGTTGTGTGGGGGTGTAGGTAGGGCTGAAAAAATTGATATTGTCGTAAGGAGGCGGGCAGGCCGGGTTGGGGCGTGCCCCATCACAAGTTTCGTACAAGCCAGAGGAGAGCAGGTTGCCCCCGCCATCGTGAGAGGCACAAAGGGAGTAGACCAGTTGGTCCCCATCTAGATCCGTAGCGCTGTGGTCAAACTCCAGCGGGGCGCCCGCGCAGATGACGATAGGGGGGAACTCATTGAATACAGGGCTGCTATTGCACCCTTGCTGCGCCTCAGGCGTGATTTCTACAAAGTAGGTCGCCCCCGTATCCCCAGGGGCAATCAGGTTGGAGACCGTGATGTTCCGGCAGCAACGCTGATAGGCGATGAAGTAGCTTTCTGGAGATTCTGGCAGCGTCAAATTGAACTGATAAATACCTTCCTGCACACATACATCCGGGGGGACTAGACAAGGATAATCGGGCTCAGTGACATTTTGTACATCCAAAAGCGGAACGTCAATTTGTTGTACCGGGTTGCTTTGGCTTTCCCCTACACAGTTGCCACTGCAATTGTAAACCGCAATATTCGCCACCCCGTCAAAATCGGCACAGTCTGTACAGTTGCAGTCACGGTATACCCTTAGGGTGATCTGGTATTGATCTCCCCCAAGGCATTCGTAGGTCATCACGCCGCCGATGATGTGCTTGCCCAGAAGAGGGCTGCTGCCTGCGAGCGCAGCGATAAGCAGTATACTTTTTAGAAGGTTGCTATGCATGGTCATATGTGCAGTTTTCTCGGGTTGAGGTATATCTAGAACGCCATTGCGCCTGATTTAGCGTATGAGGGTGACGGTCGACTGTATCCTTACGGGCTCGCCCCTTGGGCCGGTATAGGTCAGCCGGGCCAGATAGCTGCCCTGAGGGGCGGGCTGACCGCTATTGCTGAACTTCCCGTCCCAGCCTTCTTGTGGGTCAGTTGAGGAAAAAACAACTTCCCCCCAACGGTTCCAGATCAGGAGCTCGAAGCCGCTGTACCCCCGCAGGAACCCTTTCCCTTTATAGACATCATTCAGCCCGTCATCGTTGGGTGTAAATGCATTGGGCAGGAAAAAGGTTGTCTGCGGCCGTATGTCCACCACCTGCACGGCAGTGTCCTGACAACCAAGTGGATGGGTGGCGACCAGCCTGACTTCCTGCCGCCCTGTATCTCTAAATACGTGTGTGGGGTGCTGAAGGGTTGATGTCACAGGCCCTTCCAACTGCCAGAACCATTGGTCAACCCCAGTCGATAGGTCTGTGAATACGACCTCAGGGTTGAAGTTGTCCGGGCGGTCTGGCGAGAAAGTGAAGTTCGCCACTGGAGCAGGCTCTACCCTGATCAGTGCCGGGAAGATGGTATCTGTCACACATCCGATAGGGGAAGTGATTTCCAACTGAACGTCAAAGACACCCTCTTTTGTGAAAACATGGGTCGGGCTGATGTCATTGGAGGTACCCCCATCACCGAAATCCCAAAACGTAGTATAGCTGGTATTGACGGGCTCAGAAAGGTTGTCAAAGAAAATACTGGCTGGCGCGCAGCCTTCAAAAGTATTGGGCGAAACGAGGATCAGGGCTGGTACAGGGAAGTAGTCGATGGCCTTAATGGTAGAATCCCGGCAGCCATTTTCGTCTATCGCCCTTAGGCGCACTAGTTTGGTGCCGGCTTCTGCAAATTTGTAGTTGGGCGCTTCATTAGAAGAGCCATCGCCGTTGCCAAAATCCCAAGCGTAGTTGACGACAGCCGCTCCGGCTTCTATCTCTGGCGTAAACTGTACCGGCCCTGCCACACAAGTATCGTAAGAGGAGCTGAAGTCCGCATTGATTTCAGGGAACAGCTCTACAATGATATTGGCAGTATCTCCGCACTCAGAGCCAGGGTTCAGCAAGAGCCGGCCGGGAAAGGTGCCGTACTCCGGAAAGTCGAGCAGTGCATTCCAGGTGCTCAGTACCGTATCCCTACCCCCCCCGAGGTCGAACTCCCATCGGTATTCATCAATAAAGGCTTGGTCAAAGCTTTCATTGATGATGAATACATTCCGGTTGGCGCACTGGGAAATGTACAAGTCTGCACCGACGGCATTATCTTCTGCTATATCCGCCCTGACCACAGGGTCGCAAGTGGTTACATTGAACTGGAAGTCGCGGCGTACAACGCTGAGCAGCTCCCCGTTCCGGAATTCGCTTACGCAAACGCCCACTACGAACTGCCCCAAGTCGAGCGGTGTGCCGGTGATCAGGCCAGAGTTCACGTCTATGGCAATATCTGTCGTTACCCCCAATGGTTTGGTAGGGGTATAGAAAGGGCTAAGGAAGTCCACGGGTTCATAGGGAGGGCGAGACTCCGGGTTGGGCGCAAGCCCATCTTCCTCAAAGGGGAAATCAAAATTTAGCCCGCCTCCCAGAAAAGGGGCACAAAATTCATAAACGAGCTGATCCCCGTCTTCATCGGTGGCAGAGTGGTCAAAATTTAAAGGCTCGCTCGCACAAATGACAGGGGGCGGGAAGAAGTTGTACGTTGGGCTGTTGTTGCATACAGCCTGAGCGGCGGCGGTCAGCTCAATGGAGTAGGTAGCGCCGGAGCCGCCGGGGTCAATGATGTTGGTAATGGTGTTGTTGCGGCAGCACCGCTGATAAGTGATGTAATAGCTTTCGTCCAAAACAGGGAGGTCGAGAATGGGGAAGGTGTAAACCCCTTGTTGGACACAGACGTTTGAAGGCACGATGATGCAGGGGTTGCCCACTTCGGGGTCAACAAAGTTGATGGTAGGGGAGCCTAGGTTGATGATCATCAGTGGCTCGTCATCGCTTGCGCGGAAAACCGTGGCCGTTGCGTTGAAAGCTGCGCCCGGAGCGGAGTCAAATGCCGCTCCGCCCCCCTGGCAATCCCGGTAAATGTTCATATAAAACTGGTACGCCCGGGTGCCGCTGTTGGGGTCGCCGCCTGTCCAGCCAAGGCACTCGTAGGTCACTTCGCCCCCGATGATGTGCGCAGCCTGTGCAGCCCCTGCCGGGCTGAGCAGGAGCGATAGAAAAATGAGCGGGCGGTATAATATGCAGAGATTCGGCATCGTTCCTATGTGAATTTATTGGAGGCAGGCAATAGTGCCGGCAAAACAAGGTTATTAATGGACTAAAGATTCAAATGATCGGCAGTGCAGGCTTTGCCCTACCAATAAGAAGCAGCAGATTAAGATAGGGATAGTTTTGAACTGCCTCTGACTTTGGCCGCATATTTTAGCTGTTCGCAATCTTTTTGACAAGACCTTCCTTTGCCGGAGTCAGGTGCTTTCGCCGGACAGCCGGCAATTCTGGCCAATCTGTGGCCAGGGCGATTCATCAAAAACCGTATCTAAGAGCGTCTTGGGATTTTGGCCTTCTAGTCGAGAACCGGAGCTTAGCCAAAGCTAAAGGATGGTTTTCGGGGCGAAGTGTAAGCAAAAAAGTGTCCCGCTGTCTAGCGGGACAGGCCGATTACTAAATTCCCAACACGCTCAAAAATAGGCATTTTCAACGGCTCTGCCTGATCGGCAGGTAAGCGTGTTATTACGTACATAACTGAAACTACTATGGGTATGATGACTTTTACAAACGGGAGGGCCCCGGCCGCTGCCCGTTACGACCTCAAGCCGGCTTTGCAGGTGTTGAGGCGTGGCGGCATAGTGCTCTACCCCACAGACACGGTGTGGAGCATCGGCGCAGATGCTACCTCGCCTGAAGCAGTGGCCAAACTGCGTGCTTTGAAAGAATTGGCTCCCGATGAATATCTCGAGCTATTAGTAGACTCCCCGGCTATGCTGCAACAGTACGTGGAAGAATTCCACCCGCGTATTGAGACCCTGCTGCACTTCCACCTCCGGCCGCTTACGGTACGCTACCCGGCTGCCCGCAACCTGCCTGCCGAAGCTTTGCACCCCGATGGGAGCGTGGCTATCCGTATCGTACAGGACGATTACTGCCGGGAGCTGATCCGTGCCCTGGGCAAGCCTGTCGTCGCTTTGCCTGCCGACCTCAGGCTGGGCAGGTTCCCAGCCAATTTCGGCGCCGTCAGCTCAGATGTGATCGAGCAGGTAGATTATATCGTTCATCACCGCCGCAGCGATAAGTCCTTGGCACAGCCCTCGGTGATGGTACAGCTTAGTGCCAAGGATGAGCTTGAGTTCCTCAGGGAATGATAGGGGCAGAAAAAACCCAAAGCTGGAAATTATTTTTCCGGCTTTGGGGTTTCTTTCTTATCTTTGCCATCCCGCAACGATAAGGCGGCAGCAACTTTTTTGAAAAATTATTTGCTGGATTAAAAACGCTTACTTATCTTTGCAGCCGCTAACAGCAAAAAGGCTCTGTAGCTCAACTGGATAGAGCACTTGACTACGGATCAAGAGGTTTCAGGTTCGAATCCTGACAGAGTCACTACTTCTCGAAATACCACACAACATCACAATCAGCTCAATGCCGCGAGCCTCAGTTGCCGAGCGTTGAGCTGTTTGGTTAAAAGGAATACGACATGTCTAAGGTTTGTCAACTTACTGGTAAGCGCCCGGTGGCCGGGAACAACGTATCTCACTCTAACCGCAAGACTAAGCGCCGCTTCGTACCCAACCTGCACAAGAAGCGCTTCTTCATTCCGGAAAAGAATGAGTGGGTGACCATTAAAGTCTCTGCGCACGCAATGCGCACTATTGATAAAATCGGCATTTACGAGTTCCTCAAGCGTCAGAAGTTCAAAGGCTTCGACGTTGGCGTAGAACTGTAAAGATATATTCTGGCTCGGTGGCCGCCCGCCAAGCCTTAAGTCTATAAATTTTTGAGCAATGGCAAAGAAAAGCAAAGGCAACCGCATTCAGGTTATCCTGGAGTGCACTGAGCATAAGAAAACTGGGATGCCTGGTACTTCCCGCTACGTTACAGAGAAAAACCGCAAAAACTCGCCTGACCGCCTTGAGCTGAAGAAGTACAACCCTGTACTGAAACGGGTAACGGTACACCGGGAAATCAAGTAGACTTGCCTGTATAGGCTGAATGGCTTACTTTTGTGGTGTCAATCTTCTCTAATTATTTTTAAATTGCAGCATAATGGCTAAGAAAGTATCTAAAAACGCCCGGGTCGCACAACGTGCCGCTAACGCAGGTTCAGGCCGCGACCATGTGAAAGTTATCAAGAGCATCAAGGACCCCAAAACGGGCAAGTACTCTTACAAAGAGGTGATGATCCACAAAGATGCCGTTAAGGATTTCTTCGCTAGCAAGTAATTCTGCTTGTTTACAAGCTCCATTGATATGCCAAGAGGCTTTTCTTTCGTGTAAAGAGAAGCCTCTTTGTATATTCCGGGCATAACCTATCACTATGAGTTTTTTCAAGAAATTTTTCAGCAAAGACAAGAAGGAAGACCTCGATAAGGGGCTCGAAAAAACAAAAAGCAACCTCTTTGGTAAAATTACCAAAGCCGTGGCCGGTAAGTCTACTGTAGACGACGAGGTGCTTGATGAGCTCGAATCTATCCTGATCTCTTCAGACGTAGGCTTAGATACCACCGTCAAGATCATTGACCGCATTGAGCAAAGGGTGCGCCGCGATAAGTATGTGACTACCAAAGAGCTGAATGAGCTGCTCCGCGATGAGATTGTGCAGCTGTTGGCTGAGCACAATACGGTAGATCTCGAAGACTATACCCTGCCCTCTGCCGCAAAGCCTTGTATCATCTTGGTTGTAGGGGTCAATGGCGTCGGGAAGACCACCACCATCGGCAAACTTGCGCATCAGTACAAGTCCCAAGGCAAAAAGGTCGTTCTCGGAGCAGGCGATACCTTCCGGGCTGCTGCCGTGGACCAACTGAAAATCTGGTCGGAAAGGGTAGGCTGCGACTTCTACAGCAAAGGCATGCAGGCTGACCCCGCTGCAGTCGCCTTCGAAACGGTACAGTACGCTATTCAGCACAATTGCGATGTCGCTATCATTGATACCGCCGGGCGTTTGCATACCAAAATCAACCTCATGAACGAGCTGTCCAAAATTCGCCGGTCGGTAAGCAAAAGCTTGGATGGCGCCCCGCATGAGGTCCTCCTTGTCCTTGATGCAACCACAGGGCAAAATGCTTTTGAGCAGGCTAAGCACTTTACCGATGCCACAGATGTCTCCGCCCTGGCACTCACCAAATTGGATGGGACAGCCAAAGGGGGGGTGGCCATAGGCATTTCCGATCAGTTCAAAGTCCCTATTAAGTATATTGGGGTAGGGGAAGGTATTACGCAGCTGCAAATCTTCAATAAGCGTGCCTTTGTCGAATCCCTCTTCGAGGGCGAGCTCTAGCCGCACCCCCTCGCCAAACTGTGTACCATGAAAGCCATCATTCCGGTTGCCGGCGCAGGCACCCGCCTCCGCCCGTTGACTTACACACAGCCCAAACCGCTTATCCCGGTCGCAGGGAAGCCGATCATCTCCTTTATCATCGATCAGCTGATCGAGCAGGGGATCCGTGACTTTGTTTTTGTCATCGGCTACCTGGGAGAAAAAATCCGGAATTATGTAGACCGGGCATACCCCCACATCAACCGCGAATACATTACACAGGATGACCGCCTGGGGTCTGGCCATGCCATCTGGACCGCCCGCGAGCTGCTCGACCCGGATAGCGATGTGGTGGTTTTTTTCGGGGACATCATCATTGATGTCGACTTCAAACGGGTGCTCAATAGCCCGGACTCCTGCCTTTGCATCAAAAAAGTACAGGACCCCCGCAAATTTGGGGTCGTGGAGCTAGGGCCCGGGGGCGAAGTCCGAAAGGTGGCAGAAAAACCGAAAATCCCTAAGTCGGATATGGCTATGGTGGGGTTCTACAAAGTGCGGCAGGCAGGCAAGCTCATTGAAGCCCTTGACTTCAACATCAAGCACAACATCCGCTCTAATGGCGAATTCCCCCTCACCGATGCCTTTATGCGGATGATTGAACAGGGGGCACGGTTCTCCACAGTGGTGGTGGACAATTGGTTCGACTGCGGGAAAAAGGAAGTCCTGTTGGATACCAACGCTGCATTCCTCGACCGCGAAGGTTATGCCTCTACCAATTTGCCCCAATTTGACAACTCCATTATCATCCATCCGGTCAGTATTGGGCAGAACTGTAAAATCTCCAATTCTATCATCGGGCCTCATGTCACCATTGGCAATAATGCACGCATCAGCCACACCATCATCAAAGACTCCATCATTGGGAATTACGCCCACATCAAGGAGGTCATCCTACAGCGCTCAGTGGTAGGCAACGATACGGCTATTACGGGCTTGCGCCAAAGCCTCAACCTTGGCGACAATACCGAAATCGATTTCAGCCTGCCACGGACATAAAAAGCGTTTGCGTGCAAACCAGATTGCCGTTTTTTTGCCTGCCCCCTCCGCAAGGATAGGGGCCTGCCCCTGCCGTGAGGGCAGGTGCCGCTATGCTACGGGGCTCGCTGTCCGCTCGGCCCCTCGCCCTACAGGCGTCGGGTCTGGCCTTCGGCCACCCCTTCGCAGCGCTAGGCCGATGCCAGGCTATAAACCCCGAAAAGCATAAACGCCTGCGACATTTTGGTTCACGCCCAAGCGTTTAGAGGGAGGCGGAAAGCCAGGCAATGCGTGCAGCGAGGGCCACTTCCTCCCGCGCTAGTGCTTTCTGAGCCAGTAGGTGCAGCGCTTGTACCGGGTCAGGGCTGTTCAACGCTTCCTGTATGTAGCTTTCCTCT
Source organism: Phaeodactylibacter luteus (assembly GCF_007993045.1). Taxonomy (GTDB): domain Bacteria; phylum Bacteroidota; class Bacteroidia; order Chitinophagales; family Saprospiraceae; genus Phaeodactylibacter; species Phaeodactylibacter luteus. The sequence continues at coordinate 41,836 of NZ_VOOR01000019.1, read as the reverse complement.
TTCAACCTCAAGGCTTCTTCTGGAGCTGGGGGCTGAGGTATGCTGGCCAGCATGCCAAGGTTGTTCCCGGTCAGTACCTTGCTGTTCCGGATGCCTGCTGGAAGTTCATCAAACCCAATGCCCAGCACATTGACAGGCTGTACAATTTTGTGTATGGCCTCTCCACTGGCACGTACGTAAAAAGCCCGGCCCATGCGCCCCATCAGGTCTATTTTGTGGGGGTTGATTTTCCCATTCTCGTCCAGTACCTCTTCGCTGATGTGCATGCGGGCCACATCGCAGATGATGAGGTGCCCCGCCCCGCCTTGGTCACCCAAGGTGATGATATCCCGGACTTTACATTCCAGATGCGCTGGAGACTCTTTTACCCGGAAAGGCTTTACCAGGTCGGAGGCAATTGGGGTAAGGCCAGCCTTGCTGAACTCACTGATGGATGCTGGATAGTCGATGCTCGCTAGGGCCATTTGCCTGACGATATTATAGTTGACGGCATTGATGACCACCTCCCCGGTAGCTTCCACATTCCGCAAGGTATCCTTTACGGAGGCGTCCGTCCCTCTTCGGTTGGAGGAAAAAACGACCGTAGGCGGGTTGGAGCTGAAACAGTTGAAAAAACTGTACGGTGCGAGGTTGGGCACTCCGTCGGGGCCCAGTGTGCTGGCAAAAGCGATAGGGCGGGGAGAAACAGCACCAAGGAGGTATTGGTGCATGTCTTTAGTGGCAGTTAGAGCGGGATCGATGACTTTCATAGCGTATGTCAGAGCTTTTAGCTTCTATGGCTTGTACCGGAAGTAGCACAGCTAGCGGCTAATATATTATTTTTGCTGCTGTTTTTCAGGGGCGGCACCTCCGGCTCATACCTTTTCTGCATTGAGGTGTTAATGGGGTAGGATTTTACCCTAAAAAAGATGTAGCATGGCTAAAGTAAAATTCAGCATGGTGCTGAATATTTTGATATTGGGCGTAGTCGGGCTGTTAGTCGGCCGTTATTTTTACATGAAGCCCAAGTTTGTCAACGGAGAGGCCCTGCCTCAGATACAGGATACCCTGCGCAATGGCCAGGCATTTGAGCTGTCGAGCCTTAAAGGCAACTATCTCCTGGTAGATTTTTGGGGGAGCTGGTGCGGGCCCTGCCGCGCTGAAAACCCCAAGCTGGTAGCGCTGTTCGATGCTTACCAAGGGAAAGTATTTACAGATGCTGAAGGGTTTTACATCATCAGTGTAGGGGTGGAAGAAGACCGCAGCCGCTGGGAGCGGGCCATAGTACAAGATGGCCTTGACCGCTGGCCTTACCACCTGTTCGATCAGGCTACTAGCCTCCGCTTTTTCGATTCGCCTATCGCGAAAGAATTTGGCGTCAAGCAGGTGCCGACCAAATACCTGCTCAACCCCAAAGGGCAGATCATGGCCGTGAACCCCACAATAAGCGCAGTAGGTGAAATATTGGCCAGCCGCCAGGAAAACTGACAAGATGTCCGGTTATGGCAGCTGGCAAAGTAATTGCAGTACACAAGGCCGTAACGCAACCCGATCGAGCGGGCTGCTTGCTTTTGTGACCGTTTTAACTGTACAACCATGAGTGAAAACCACGAAAATAAAGATAGCTTGAAAGAAGAAACCACAGCCCAAGAAGAGGTGCAAAATGATCAGCAGGCTGCTGTAGAGCCCGAAATGTCTCAGCCAGAAGTAGGGCAAGAAGAAGATGGGGCTAGTTCTCAAAAACAGCTGGATGAGCTGAAGGACAAATACCTTCGGCTGATGGCTGAATTCGAAAACTACAAGCGGCGTACGGTGCGCGAGAAAATGGACCTGATGAAAAACGCAGCGCAAGACACCATGTCAGCTTTATTGCCTGTACTTGACGATTTTGACAGGGCCAGAAAAGCAGCCGATCAAAATGACAAAGGCAACCTGTTTGAGGAAGGTATCGGGCTGGTTTACAAAAAGCTTTACGATACGCTCAAGCACCGGGGGCTGGAGCCTATGGCCACAGATGGCGAGCCCTTTGACCCGGAAATGCACGAAGCACTGACGGAAATCCCGGCGCCTTCGGAAGAGATGAAGGGCAAAATTATGGATACTGTGGAAAAAGGGTACCGCCTCAACGACAAGATCATCCGCCATGCGAAGGTGGTCGTAGGCAAGTAGCCGGTTCTCATTCCTCAATTCAGCGGTGCTGGCAGGCTTGCCTGCTGAGCGCCACAATGTATATGCTATGGCTAAGAGAGATTATTATGAGGTCTTAGGCTTGGACAAAGGCGCAGAAGCGGCGGCGATTAAAAAAGCTTACCGCAAACTGGCCCTAAAGTACCACCCAGACCGCAACCCCGACGATAAGGAGGCAGAAGAAAAATTTAAAGAGGCGGCGGAGGCTTACGAGGTGCTCAGTGATGAGCAAAAAAGGGCACGCTATGACCGCTACGGGCATGCTGGCGTAAATGCCAATGCCGGCGGTGGAGGGTTTAGCGGCGGCGGCATGACTATGGAAGATATTTTCCAACAGTTTGGAGACATCTTCGGCGATGGCGGCAGCCCATTCGAGTCCTTCTTCGGCGGCGCCGGCCGTGGCCGTTCACGGGGCGCAGGGCAAAAAGGGACCAACCTTCGGATTAAAGTAGCCTTGACACTGGAAGAAATCGCCACAGGGGTCACCAAGCGCATCAAAGTCCGAAAACAGGTCACTTGCGATAGCTGTAATGGCAGTGGGGCCCGTGATGCTGGCAGCGTACAGACTTGCACCACTTGTCGTGGCGGCGGCTATGTGCGGCAGGTGAAAAATACTTTCCTGGGCCAGATGCAGACTACCGTCACCTGCCCTACTTGCGGAGGCACGGGGCAACAGGTCACTGCTAAGTGCAATAAGTGCGGTGGCGCCGGCACGATGCAGGGCGAGGAGACCCTGGAAATTGAAATCCCTGGCGGTGTAGAGGAGGGGATGCAGCTCTCGCTCAGGGGCAAAGGCAATGCAGGCCCCAAAGGCGGCCCTGCCGGGGACCTCTTGGTCAATATTGAGGAAAAACCTCACGACCACCTGCAGCGCGATGGCATGAACCTCGTCTATGAGCTTTACCTCAACTTTGCCGATGCAGCTTTGGGCACCTCCGTGGAAGTGCCTACTATCGAAGGTCGGGTGAAGATCAAAGTGCCGGCAGGGACACAGTCGGGCAAAATTTTCCGCCTGAAAGGCAAAGGCCTGCCAAGCGTGCAGTCCTATGGCCGGGGCGATCAGCTGATCCACGTCAATGTCTGGACGCCCAAAAAGCTGAACGACGAAGAGCGCACGCTGCTGGAAAAACTGCGCAGCATGGACAACTTCAACCCGCAGCCGGGCAAATCAGAGAAAGGGTTCTTCGAAAAAATGAAGGATTACTTCAAATAGCAGCCCACGCCCGGTACCACCGGGCGCTGAATAACGTTATCTTAGTTCTATTGCCGAGCCGGGGCTTTGCTCCGGCTCGCTCTTTTCTGGATATTGGTAAAACCAGCCCGATGAAAGTTTTAGCCCCTTTACTCTTCCTGGCGGTGCTCGCCTCTTCTTGTGGCCCTGATTATGTGTACCAAAAGTCTCACGATTTTCCGGAATCAGGGTGGGCCTATGCCGATAGCATCACATTCGATTTTGAGATACAGGACACCCAAGCCATCTACAACCTTTGGCTGCACTTGGGCCATACCACTGCTTACCGCAACCAAAACTTATACACCCGCATACATACCCGCTTCCCCGATGGCTCTAGGATTGCGGAAGTCCTGTCGCTGGAAATGGCGGGTAAAGGCGGCCAATGGAAAGGGGCGTGCCGAGGGCAGGGCTGCCACCTTGAAATCCCCATACAAGAGGGGGCGTATTTCAATCAGCCGGGCGCCTACCAAATTGTGATCGAGCAGTATATGAGAAGGGATTCCGTGCAGGGCGTTGAGCAGCTGAGCTTTCTTTTGGAAGATACAGGGCAAAAGCGTGGCAATGCTGAATAGCCATTCGGACAGGCTTCGGGGAATCTCTATCTTAAAGCCTTCAAAGCCCATTGGGGGGCAATAGATGATCCTGATTATGAATGCGAGGCGTTTTTTCTTTTTGTTGTTCGCTGTTCTCGGCATGGCTATGGTTTTTTGTACACGCGAGGTGGCTGTGCCGGTCAAGAGCAGCCCCTATGTCAGCCTTCAGGGCCCGGTAGATTATGTGGGCATGAAAACCTGTCAGTCCTGCCATGCTAACATCCACGAAACGTTTATCCACACTGGTATGGGGCGGTCTTTTGACCGGGCTACCCAAGAGAAGTCTGACGCTGCCTTCGGAGATCATGCCTTGGTATACGACGAGGCTTCCGATTTTTATTACAAGCCTTTTTTCCGCGACAGCCAGATGTACGTGCTGGAGTACCGGCTGGAAGGAGAGGACACCGTATACCAAAGGCTAGAAGAGATAGCTTATATCGTTGGTTCTGGGCAGCATACCAATTCCCATATCCTCGACATCAATGGCTATATCTACCAGGCTCCGGTCACTTACTATACGCAGGAACAGCGTTGGGACATGGCTCCGGGGTTCAGGGGCGACAATATCCGCTTCAGCCGGTTGTTGGCCTCTGAGTGCATCACATGCCACAACCACTTCCCTAAGCTGGAAGAGGGCAGCATCAACAAATTTACTGAAATGCCGTCGGGCATAGCCTGCGAGCGTTGCCACGGGCCGGGGGAAGCCCATGTGAAGGAAAAGCTGGCCGGGAATATCGTAGACACCTCCAAAGCCATCGACTACTCCATCGTCAACCCTGCAGATTTGCCCAGGGATTTGCAAATGGACCTTTGCCAGCGATGCCACCTGCAGGGCATCGCAGTGCTGAACCCCGGGAAGACCTTTTACGATTTTAAGCCTGGCATGCCCCTAAGCGATGTCGTTAATGTTTTCCTGCCTCGCTATACCGACTCCCATGAGCGTTTTATCATGGCTTCTCAGGCAGACCGCCTACGGATGAGCGCTTGCTACCTCAATTCAGACATGACCTGCCTGACTTGCCACAACCCACACCGGAGTATAGAAGCGACGGCTCAGTCGCAATACAATAATGCTTGCCAGGGCTGCCACCAAACGGCGGAGCAGGTACAATGCGCTGCGCCTCAGGCTGAGCGAGCTGCTGCCGGGGACGATTGTTCGGGCTGCCATATGCCCCGCTCCGGGAGCATTGACATCCCTCATGTAAATATCACAGACCACTACATCAGCCGGGATAACATCAGGGGGCAGAAGGCCAAAAACAGCAAGCAGGTAGCGCCTGCCTTCCTGGGGTTGGAGATTTTGACAAAGGAGGAGGGCAGCCCGTTGGAAATGGCCAGAGGCTACCTGGCGATGTACGATAAGTACGTGCAGGCCGATATGGTGCTGGACTCAGCTTGGGCGCACCTTGAGCGGAGCCAGGCACAGGAGGGTGAGCAGCTGCCTGTCCGCATCCATTATTATTTCGCGCGCAAAGACTACGCTGCCCTGCTGAAGCTGGCGGACGGTGCCGAGCCGGAGAAGCTAGCTTCGGCCTGGCCCGCCTATCAGGTCGGAGAGGCGCTGTTCCAGGCCGGGCGCTATGCAGAAGCACTGGGCTTTTATCAGCGTGCATGCGAGCTGCTGCCGTTGCACCTCGACTTTCAGGAGAAGCTGGGCGCTACCTACCTGCAGCTGCAGCAGTTGCCAGAAGCGGTCAAAGTGCTGGAGGGGGTGCTGGAGGAAAACCCGAAGCGCCCTGTAGCCTGGACAAACCTTGGGTTTGCGCACGTGTTGCAGGGGCAGGCCCGGAAAGGGGAAGCATGTTATGACCGCGCCCTGGCCCTTGACCCTGATGCCGTGCAGGCCCTGTTGAACAAAGCAGCGGTCCGTATGCTGCAATACGATAAGGCAGGGGCGCTGCAGCTGGTACAGCGGGCACTGCGGGCGGCGCCCGCCCACCCCCAAGCGAGGGCACTGATGCAGCAGCTCACCCGCCGTTGAAAAAAAAGGAAACCAAATACTCAAGGGGATGGAAGCCATAGCATATACCCTGCAAGCAAAGCGGGGGAAGTGGAGCACCGGAAGTTTGTCGGGCATGAAGGCCAAGGAAGTCGAACTGCCTCCTCCGGGCAAAGGGGAAGTCACGATAGCGGTAGAGGCCATTGGGCTCAATTTCGCAGATATTTTTGCCATTTGGGGGCTGTATGGGGCCACGCCTCAGGGCTCCTTTACGCCCGGATTGGAATATGCAGGCCGGGTAGCTGCTGTCGGGAAGGGGGTCGGGTCGGTAAAGGAAGGGGATGCAGTCATGGGCGTTACCCGTTTTGGAGCATACGCTACGGCGTTGAACATAGATGCCCGTTATGTCCTTCCTTTGCCTAAGGGCTGGGACATGGCGGAGGGCTGTGCTTACCTGGTACAGGTGCTAACCGCCTACTATGGGCTGTTGCGCTTGGGAGATTTGCAGCGGGGGCAGGCGGTGCTCATACATAGCGCTGCTGGGGGTGTGGGCATCTGGGCCAACCGGATTGCGAAAGCTTACGGTGCTTATACGGTTGGCACTGTGGGGAGCCATCACAAGCTGCCCCTGTTGAAGGAGGAGGGGTATGACAAGGGCATTGTCCGAAGCCCTCAGTTCAAAAAGGATTTGCTGGGCGCTTTGGAAGGGCGGCAGCTCAACTTGATTATGGAGTGTATAGGCGGCAAAATATTTAGGCAGGGGTATGAAGTGCTGGCACAGCAGGGGCGGGCGGTCGTTTACGGTGCTGCACGCTATGGCAGTGTAGGCAACCGGCCCAACTATTTGCGGCTATTGTACCAATACCTGACCCGGCCCAAGATCGACCCGCAAAAGATGCCAGAGCACAACAAGAGCATTATGGGCTTCAACCTGATTTGGCTGTACCATCGTGCAGAGCTGATGCATGAGCTGCTGGCAGAGATCAGCGAATTGGAACTGGGCAGGCCCATTATTTTTCAGCGCTTTTCGTTTGAGGATTTGCACGAGGCGGTGCGGGTGTTCCAGAGCGGCAGCACCGTGGGCAAGGTTGTGATAGCAGTTGGGGAGTGAGCCTGGGCAATGCCTGGCGCCGGGCGCAAACCAGGTTGTTGTTTTTGGGCTTGCCCCTGCTGAAAGGATGGGGGGCCTGCCCCTGCCATGAGGGCAGGTGCCGCTATGCTCCGGGGCTCGCTATCCGCTCGGCCCTGTCGGGCTTGCAACCCCTTCGCAGCGCTAGGCCAATGCCAGGCTAAAGCCCGAAAAGCTTAAGACTGTGTTGGGAATTCGCTTTTGGAGCGAATGTAGTCAAATTTCATGCTGAACAAGACGCGATATATTCAAGAATGGGACAAAAGGGCCCCATTCTTGAATCCAATAGCCTGAGCTAAGCGACTGAAGAGCAACGAAGTGCAGGATGAAATTTGGCAAATGCAGCCCAAAGGGTGAAATCCCAACACCGTCTAAACGCCCGCGACATTTTGGTGCACCCCCCTGGCGCCTGAGCGATGTGGAGCTGTGGCCTGCAGGCCAGCCCCGCTGTTGGGGCGGGGCCGAGCGGTAGCGAGCAGCGCAACGTAGCGGCCCCGCTGGCAGAGCGGGGCGGCCCAAAAAGTAAGCCCGCTGCAGCAGGGGCGCTGAGCGGGCTTGGCTATTGGCTGGCTACCTGTACTCCCCCTAGCGGGTGAGGTACATATAGCGCTGTTTGTCGAGTTCGCGGAAGAAGGGGTCAGAAAGGTCTTTGATGAACCGGATGGCTTCACCGGTAGATTTCATTTCTGGCCCGAGGTTCTTGTCCACGTTCGGGAATTTATTGAAGGAGAAGACCGGCACTTTGATGGCGTACCCGCTGGGGCGGGGCTTGATGTCAAAGTCTTTCAGTTTGTGCGTGCCGAGCATGATTTTGGTAGCAATTTTCAGGTAAGGCACCTGATAAGCTTTGGCGATGAATGGGGTGGTGCGGGATGCCCGTGGGTTGGCCTCAATGACGTACACCTGATCGTCTTTGATGGCGAACTGAATGTTGATGAGCCCTCGAATGTCAAGCGCTTTGGCCAGTTTTTCCGCGTATTCTACCATTTTGTTGATGGCCTCAACGGAGAGGCTGTAGGTAGGCAGCACAGCGGAGCTGTCGCCGGAATGTATGCCAGCGGGCTCGATGTGCTCCATGATGCCCATGATGTGGACTTCGTCCCCGTCGCAGATGGCATCAATTTCGGCTTCCTTGGCTCGGTCTAGGAAGTGGTCGATGAGCACGCGGTTGTCGGGCAAGTGTTTGAAGATGCTGAGGACATGCTTTTCGAGCTCTTCGTCGTTGATGACAATGCGCATACGCTGTCCGCCGAGGACATAAGATGGGCGGACGAGGGCCGGGTAGCCGGTCCGTTTGGCGATTTGGAGGGCTTCGTCAGCGTCGTTGGCCACGCCGTATTCGGGGTAGGGGATTCCCAGCTCTTTGAGCAGGTCGGAAAAAGCGCCCCGGTCTTCGGCCAAGTCCATATTCGGGAAACTGGTGCCGATGATCTTGTAGCCTTTGGCGTGTAGGGTCTCTGCCATTTTGAGGGCAGTTTGCCCGCCGAGCTGAACGATGACCCCTTCAGGCTTTTCCAGCTCCATGATTTCTTCGAGGTGCTCCCAGAAGACGGGCTCGAAGTAGAGTTTGTCAGCCATGTCAAAATCGGTAGAAACCGTTTCGGGGTTGCAGTTGATCATGATGGCTTCGTATCCGGCCTCTTTGATGGCCAGGAGCCCATGCACGCAGCAGTAGTCAAACTCAATGCCCTGGCCGATGCGGTTGGGGCCCGACCCCAAGACGATGACTTTTTTCTTGCCTTCAGAGGGGATGCTCTCGTTTTCCTGGTCGAAGGTAGAATAGAAATAAGGGGTTTGCGCTTCGAACTCTGCGGCACAGGTATCGACCATTTTATAGGTACGGCGGATGTTGAGCTTTTTCCGGTAGGTAGCCACTTCTTCCTCTTGGATGCGCATGACCCATGCGATCTGTGCATCGGAGTAGCCTACGGTTTTGAGCTCGCGCATGAAGTCGGCGGGGATATCTTCGGCTACGTTGTACCGCATGAGCTGCTGTTCCATTTTGACCAGCTGCTTGATCTGTTTGATGAACCAGGGGTCAATGCGGGTGAGCTTTTGGATGGTTTTTTCTGGTACACCGAGGCGGAGAGCGTCTTTGAGGCGGAAGATACGGTCTTCGCTGGCTTTTTCGAGCCGCTCGAGGATGTCAGTGGTTTTGATCCACTCTTTCATATCGGCGCCCAAGCCCATGCGGTTGTTCTCGAGGGACTGGCAGGCTTTCTGCAGCGCTTCGAGGAAGGTGCGCCCTATGCCCATGACTTCCCCCACGGATTTCATCTGCAGGCCGAGCTCGTGGTCGGAGCCTTGGAACTTATCGAAGTTCCAGCGCGGCATTTTGACGATGACATAATCGAGGGTAGGCTCAAAGTACGCAGAAGTATTTTGTGTGATCTGGTTTTTGAGCTCATCGAGGGTATAGCCGATGGCCAGTTTGGCCGCAATTTTGGCGATGGGGTAGCCGGTAGCTTTGCTAGCCAAGGCAGAAGAGCGGCTGACACGGGGGTTGATTTCGATGACGATCAGCTCTTCTGTTTCCGGGTTGAGGGAGAATTGGATGTTGCATCCGCCAGAGAAGTTGCCCAGGGAGCGCATGGCTTGAATGGCTTCGTCCCGCATCCGTTGATAAGCAGTATCAGAGAGGGTCATAGCAGGGGCAACGGTGATGCTGTCGCCGGTATGTATGCCCATGGGGTCGAGGTTTTCGACCGTACAGATGATAACGACGTTGTCGTTGGCATCGCGCAGGAGCTCGAGCTCGAACTCCTTCCAGCCCAAGACCGCTTTTTCGACGAGTACTTCGTGGGTAGGGGACATGCTCAGGCCTCGGCGCAGTGCAGGGTCAAAGTCTTCAGGTTTGTGCACGAAGCCGCCGCCGGTTCCGCCCAGGGTATAGGAGGGCCGGATAACGAGGGGGAAGCCGATGTGCTGAGCAGCGTCTTTCCCTTCGAGGAAGGAGTTGGCGATTTTGGAAGGGGCTACGCTGAGCCCGATATCGATCATGTGCTTGCGGAAAGCCTCCCGGTTTTCGGTGAGTTCTATGGCAGCAATATCGACGCCGATGAGGCGGGTGTTGTATTTTTCCCAAATGCCTTGTTCATCGGCCTCTATAGCCAAGTTCAATGCCGTTTGGCCGCCCATGGTAGGGAGGACTGCATCAATCTGCTTTTCCTCAAGTACCTGAATGATGCTCTCGGTCGTCAGGGGCAGCAGATAGACGTGGTCAGCGGTAACCGGGTCGGTCATGATGGTAGCCGGGTTATCGTTGATGAGGGTGACTTCTATCCCTTCTTCCCTTAGCGAACGAGAGGCCTGCGAGCCTGAATAGTCGAACTCGCAAGCTTGCCCAATGACAATTGGGCCGCTGCCCAGGATGAGGACGGATTTGATAGACTGATCTTTCGGCATTTTGCTTGATTTTTCCGGAGCGGGGTGATGGGCAGGAAGTTGCCGGGCTCCGGGCAATTACAAATTGCACGCAAAGATAAAACAGTTCGGGCGGCTAACCCCAAGGCAGGGATAGGAAATTTGAGGAGGCGTCTCCCTTTTTGTGCTATTCTACTACTTCTAAAGGGATCGTCTGGGTATAGAACTCGAGGTCAGCGGCTACGGTAAGCCCTTTGGCTCGTGTGAGGGCCCGTTTTTTGCGGACGAGGTATAGGGTGTGGGCCCCGGGGCTGAGCCGGTGCAAGCGGGCCCCGGCAATGGCGAACTCGTTTTTGTTCAAGGGCCCTGTGAGGGTAATGCTAGAGGCCCTGCTTTGTGCATCGCTGAAAAGCAGGACCAGGCTCTCTTGCTCACTGAGCTGCCCGTTGTCTACCTGAAGCGTGAAGCCATCTGTTAGGCTGGCTTTGCCCTCTTTGATACGGAAGCTCCCTGGAGTGGGCATTTGAAGGGGGACGGACAGCGGCGCTCCGGACAGCCCGGCGAAAGAAAAGGTATAGGTGGTATCGTAGGGCTGTTTGGCGATGCGCTGATACCGCACCACATTATTGGGCAGGTAGCGGGGCGGCATAAGCTGGCCTTGTAGCCGGAGCCCGCCTTGCAGCCCGGTGGGCTGTGCGGTGGCGAGGCTGTCGCCTTTAAGGAAGGATGCGGTGGCTTTCAGCTGCCCTTGTGGCTCTATGTACCGGATGAAGAGCTCTGCAAAAAGCTGAGGCCCAGGCTGGACGGTAGCGTTAGGGCCGTCGGAAAGGCAGCTGCTGGCTGAGAGGGCGAGTAGGGCGATCAACAGTGGGGGCAGGTATCGGGCCATTCTTTTTTCCGGTAAATGTACTAAGCTCCAGCCGAAAGGGGAAAGCAGCTCCATTGCTTTTTAATGGACTTGATGCGTTGGGGATCATTGTAGAGTAAGAATGGCTGCTTCCTGCACATGGGCCCGGGCATGCCGTCTATCGAGCGGCTTTCCGGGCAGCCGCGTTGGGGCAGGGAAGCCCGAGCTGCCGGCAGAGGCTTAATTTTTTTTGGTATTTGTCTGCTAATACCCATCAGAACGGATGTCGGCAGAGCGACAGCAACATCATACTTGGCATTTGAAAGGGAAGCGTTATATTTGCCCACTGCGTTGTCCACCTGAATTGCGTTTTCCAACCCCCAAAACCCCACTTTAGCTTCAAGAGCTCAGGGGCTTAAGCCCCGGCGGATGAGCTGCACCGCAGCTTTACAGCGTGGGGTTGGCGCAATCAGAAACCTGACTTTTATAGATAAATGATGGTGCTAGGGCTTTAGAAAACGCTACTTTTGAAACGCAAGGGGAGTCATCAGGGGCCATTCTGCTCATTTTGCACCCTTAAATGCCAGCGGCTAATAATGAAATAGCTTAACCGGGAAAAGGTCCGTTTGTACAGCCAACACCATCTCTCACCGGGTAAGTCAATTTTTACACTTGTTTAGGAAACCATTGGTTTGTCGAAATTTTAAAACAGGAAATTTATGGTACGTAATTTACTCTTGTTATTCGCATTCCTGTGCTCTGCAGTAGTCGCCATCGGGCAGACTTCGCTTCAGGGCAAGGTAGCGGACGACACCGGAGAGCCGATTATTTTCGGTTCGGTGGCGCTCTTCCGCAACGGAGTGCTGATTACAGGTGCTGAGACCGACTTTGACGGCAACTATGCCTTCAATGAGCTCGATCCCGGCACTTACGCTGTTGAAGTCAGCTATGTTGGCTACAACAAACAACGGGTCGAAGGTGTACAAGTCTTCGCCGGTAAAGCCAACCGCCTTGATGTCACCATGACCTCTGACGCGGTCAACCTTGAAGAGGTGATTGTAACCGACTACAAGGTCCCTCTTGTAGAACAGGACAACACCACTCAGGGGGCAACTATCACGAGCGATCAAATTAAAAACCTGCCTACGCGTAATATCAACGCCCTCGCAGCAACCACAGCAGGCCTGGCCAGTGCGGATGAGGGCAGTGCGATCGCGGTGCGGGGTTCTCGTAGTAATGCAACCGATTACTATATTGATGGCATCCGGGTACGGGGCAACCTGATCCCGGAATCAGAGATTGAGCAGCTGCAAGTCATCACCGGCGGTATTGAAGCGCAATATGGTGACGTAACGGGCGGTATCATCTCTATCACCACAAAGGGGCCATCCAATTCTTTTTCCGGTGGTGTGGAAGTGGAAACGACCAATTTCACCGGCCCATACAACCAAAGCCTTGTAGGTTTCAACCTTTCCGGCCCGCTGATCAAGCGCCGCAATGAAGATGGCACCAAGGGGGAATCAATCTTGGGCTTCCGTTTGGCTGGCCGTATCACCGATCAGCTCGACGATGACCCTCCCGCTACGGCTGTCTTCCGGGTTAAAGAGGAGAAGCTGGCCGAGCTGCAAGCTAATCCGGTTATCGAAATCGGGGGCAATCAGTTCATCGCAGCAGACTTCCTGACCAACGATGATGTGGATGTGCTGGATTTCAACCCTGAAGAGAACTACCGCCGCTACGACCTGACGGCTAAGCTCGATGCCCGCCTCAGCGATGCTATCGACGTAACCCTGACGGGGCAGTTCTATGATCAGTCCAACCAATTCACTCCAGGCAACTGGCAGCTGATGAACACGGTGGGCAACCCTACTGCTTTTGAGCAGAACTACCGGGGCAATTTCCGTTTTCGCCACCGCCTTGGCGGCAATAGCGGAGAGGAAGGCAGCGGCTCTTTAATCCAAAATGCTTCGTATACGCTGCAGTTTGGTTATGAAAAGAACATCTATGACCTGGAAGACCCCCGCCACGGTGACAACCTCTTCAACTATGGCTACGTGGGCAACTTTGAGCAGGAATGGCGCCCAACTTGGGAAATCCTCCCTGATACGTCGGTAGGCTTAGTGGCCATCCACACGGATTATCTGCAGGTGCTGACCAACTATACGCCGGACGAGAACGTCAACCCAATCTTGGCGAATTACAATAATGTATTCCGCGAAGGCGACGGTTTTGACCTGCCTGCTACCATTCAGGGTTTCAACGCTTTCAACGGTGTGACCAACTCTGTGTTCTCCAGCTCTTGGGGCTACCACACCAACGTGGGCACGGTATACAACCTCAACCGCAAGACAGAGAACGACACTTACACTTTCCAGGCGCGTACTTCTTTCGACCTGGTGCCAGGTGGCTCAGATAAAGGCCGCCACAACATTCAGATGGGCGTATGGTACGAGGAGCGGATCAACCGTTCTTATTCCATCAACCCACGTGCCCTTTGGCTGCTTGCCCGTCAGTTGGCGAACAGCCACATTCAGGGTATCCCATTTGGCGACGATTCCCGCCCTATCAGCGATACGCTGCAGGTGGTGCCAGTATTTGACGCAGAGACAGGAGCGCCTATCATCAACCCATTTACGGGCGAGCAATTCCAGGGTGCTATCCACGATGTGGTCATTTCACCGGGCCCGGAAGCGCAGTTTTACGAGCGCCTCCGTCAGGTTACCGGCGATGGGCTGAAAGACTTTGTGAATATAGATCAGCTGTCTCCGGATCAGCTGAGCCTCGATATGTTCTCTGCACGAGAATTGAACGACTTCGTTGTCAGTGGCAGCCCTATCCTCAACTACTATGGATACGACTACCTCGGCAATGTTTACAATGGTACATTTGATGATTTCTTCACTGCACGTGACCCTCAGACGGGGCTGCGCACCTTCCCGGTAGCGCCTTTCCGTCCTATCTACGGTGCGGCTTATATTCAGGACAAGTTTACCTTCAAGGATATCATCTTCCGTTTGGGCGTGCGTGTTGACCGCTACGATGCGAACACAAGCGTACTGAAGGATAACTACTCCCTATATGAGATCATAGGTGCAGACGACTTCCACGCACAGTTTGGAGGCGAGCGCCCGGGCAATATTGGCGAAGACTACAAAGTCTATGCGAACGAGAACGGCGATCTGGTTCAGGCTTACCGGAATGGCGATCAGTTCTTCTTGCCAAATGGCAACCCGGTGAACAACCCCTCTCTGATTTTCCAGGGCGGTGTGATCAATCCGGTTTATGCCAATGAGCGTGCCCGTGAGGACATCGACTACATCAAGAAGGAGGACTTCAATCCGGATGCATCTTTCGAAGACTATGAGGTACAGGTGAACGTGATGCCTCGTTTGGCTTTCTCCTTCCCAATTTCGGATGAGGCCAACTTCTTTGCGCACTACGACATCCTCGTACAGCGTCCGCCTTCCAACGCTATCGCTTCTCCACTTGACTACTTCTACTTCTTTGACCGGTCTAACCTGGACAAGAACAACCCGAACCTGCGCCCTGAGCGCACAATCGACTATGAGGTAGGTTTCCAGCAGAAGCTGTCCAACTCTTCAGCATTGAAGATTGCAGCTTACTATAAGGAGATGCGCGATATGATACAGCTGCGTACTTTCTTCCCCGTCCCTGTTATTGGCCGTTATACGACCTTTGACAACCTGGACTTCGGTACCGTAAAAGGGTTTTCTTTTGCATACGATCTGCGCCGTACAGGCAACCTGTCGCTCAATGTAAACTATACCCTTCAGTTTGCTGATGGCACAGGCTCTGATGCTACCTCTCAGCGGAATGTTGCCAACCGCGGTGTACTGCGTACACTGTTCCCGCTGAACTTTGACGAGCGCCACCGTATTGTAGCTGTGATGGACTACCGCTATGGCTCTGGCAAGCGCTACAACGGGCCTCGCCTGTTTGGGGCAGACATTTTTGCAAATGCTGGCTTGAACTTGCAGGCGACTGCGGTATCTGGCCGCCCCTACACCAAAACACTGCAGCCGCTTGAGTTTGGCGGTGCAGGTGTAGTCGGCTCTATCAATGGTGCGCGTCAGCCTTGGAACTTTGTCCTGAACCTCCGGGTGGACAAGAACTTCAATATTGGCAACAACCTGGGCCTGAACGTTTACTGCCGGGTGTCGAACCTGCTTGACCGCCGCAACGTTATCAACGTTTATTCGGCCACAGGTTCTCCGGACGACGACGGCTACCTGGCTTCTGCATTTGGACAGGGGCAGCAAGAAAGTATTGCGGCTTCACAGCGTAGCCTGCAATCTTTCCTGGCTTCCTATCAGTGGCGGATGCTGAACCCCGACTTCTTCAGCCTTCCACGGCGGATTTATGTGGGTGCCATCTTTGACTTCTAATAAAGGGGCTTCCCCGGCTGCCGGTGTATGAACAGGCAGCCGGGCTATGCACCGCTCTTATTTTCATTCAATTAAAAATGCGTGTTATGCGTAAAATATTATTCACTTTTTTGGGGGCCGTGTTTGCGGTTGGTATAGCCTCGGCTAATATCAACCCCAATCAAGAGAAAGCCCCTGACAGTAACCGGATTACGTACAGGGACAACTGTGATGTAGCCAAAGCACAACGCGATCAGTCTATCAACAACGTTCGTGCCCGCCTGACTACCGGCGGTGACGTATGGTGGGATGGCAACGATGGCCGCTATGTAGTACCTAAAGTGCCTCCCGGGGTGCCCGAGGTATCCTCTATCTTCGCCGGTGCCGTATGGCTGGGCGGAATCGACGCCGCGGGCAACCTAAAGCTGGCTGCACAGACGTACGGCCGCTCAAGCGGTAGTACCGACTTCTGGCCTGGCCCGCTTACCCCGCTTGATGCGGAAAACCCCGGTGTCACCGATCAGGAGACCTGCTCCAACTGGGATGCCTTCTTCGTGGTAACCGGTGCCGAAATCGATGAGCACTTGCGCCTTTACAATGCATCTGTAGATAACGGTACAGCTTACGAAGAGGCGCTCATCCCTCGTGGTGTGCGCGGGTGGCCTGCTAAGGGCAACCCTTACTTCTTCGATGTGAACGGTTTTGAGCTGCCAAATACCGATCAGGGCCTTGCTGGCTTTTGGGACGAGGACGGCGACGGGCTCTACAACCCGCTCAACGGCGATTACCCGATTATCGAAGTCCGTGGGTGTGTGACGCCACAGTACCCCGACGAAATGGTATTCTGGATTTACAACGATAATGGCAACGTGCACACTGAGTCCAATGCGGACCCGATCCGTATGGAGATTCAGGTACAGGCTTTTGCCTATGCGACCAACGATGAGCTGAACGACATGACGTTTCAGCGTTATAAGCTGATCAACCGTGCTGTAGAGCCGATTGACAGTACCTTCTTTGCGATGTGGGTAGACCCCGACTTAGGCTGCTATACCGACGACTTTGTAGGTTGCGATACGGTACGTAGCATGGCGTATGTATACAACGAAGATGCCCTTGACGGGCAGACGGGCTGTACTTGCCCGGGCGGTGTGAACACCTATTGCGATGAGGTGCCCCTGCTGGGGGTCGATTACTTCCGTGGCCCGCTCGGCCCGAAAGTGATTCAGCCAGATGGTTCGCTGACCAACCCAACCCTGGGCGAGGAGCCGGACACTATCGTAGAGCTTGGAATGACTTCCTTTACCTACTACAACAACGGTGGCCAGGGTGGCCCGCCTCCGGGCACTGCTGACCCCGGCCAGCCGATTGAATACTACCGCTACCTGACAGGCAGCTGGCGCGATGGTACGCCTTTCACCTATGGAGGCGAAGCTTATCAGGACGGCACTGAGCCCGTAGATTATGCCTTTACTGAAGCGCCAGACGATCCGGACGGCTGGTCTATGTGTACCGCTGATGTTACGCCTGGCCGCGACCGTCGTACCATTCAGGCTTCTGGGCCTTTCCGCCTCGATCCGGGTGCGGTAAATGAGCTGATTGTAGGTGTGGTATGGGTAGCTGATCAGCCTTACCCTTGCCCTGATATCCGTCAGCTGCAGCAGGCCGATGATATCGCGCAGGCACTGTTTGACAACTGCTTTGACATCGTCGACGGCCCTGATGCGCCAGATATCGATATCATCGAGCTGGACCAAGAGCTGATTCTGGTGTTGACCAACGATACGTCAATTGCTGCTTCTAACAACGCTTTTGAAGCTTATGCTGAGCGTGGCTTGGAAATTCCAGAACTGGTGGAAGACAGCCTTTACCGTTTTGAAGGGTATAAAATTTACCAGATGTCTGGCCCGAACGTTGGTTTGAGCCCAGATAATGTGGACGATCCTTCCCGTGTGCGCCTTGTCGCTCAAGTAGATGTCCTCAATGGCATTGAGCGCATCTTCAATTGGGAACCTGTGGACAACCCGACGGGCGATCCCTACTATGTCCCTGTACTCAAGGTGGAAGGCCGCAACCGCGGTATTCAGCATACATTCCGCATCACGGAAGATGCTTTTGCAGAGGGCGACCGCTCGCTCATCAACCACAAGAAGTACTACTTTGCGGCTGTCGCATATGCTTTTAATGAGTACGAGCCGTTCGACCCCGAGCGCATTTTGGGGCAGCCTGAGCCCTACCTCGAAGGCCGCCGCAATATTGGGCCAAATGGAGACGGCCTGCCTTACACCGCTATCCCTCGCCCAATCACGGACCGCAGGCTGAATGCCCAATATGGAGATGGTGCCGTTATTACTCGAGCAGATGGTGTAGGTACAGCTGAGAACTTCCTGGACCTGAGCGACGAGACCCGGGCTGCCATTGAGGAAGCTATTGCTAACGATGCGCAATATGTAGGTGATCTGACCTACCGCGCAGGACGTGGGCCAATCAATATTCAGGTGTTCAACCCACTTGAAGTGGTGGATGGCAACTACGAAATCGAATTTGTAGATGGCGACCCCAACGACAATACCTTGGATCAGGACGCACGTTGGGTACTGCGCAGCGTAGAGAACCCTGATGTCGAGATCATGTCTGCCCGCACCATTCAAGTACTGAATGAGCAGATCATCCGTGAATTTGGCTTCACTGTCAACATCGGGCAGGTTTCAGAGCCGGGTACACAGGAGACAGAAGACAATGGGTATATTGGTTTCGAAGTAGAGTACGCCAACGGCGACAATGCTTTCCCTTGGCTGTCATGGATACCTGAAGATACCGACTTGAGCCAAGCGCCTGGCGATGACGCCCTCTTCAACTATATGTCGACCCGTGATGGCGAGCGCGATGCTGTGCTTGACCCCGATATGGGCCTCACACAGTACGGGGAAGGGCCGATTATGCCTTACTATATGTTGGACTGGCGCTCACGCGGTGAGTTTGACCTTCCGTTCCTTAGCCCGGTATGGACCAACAACAGTGCTAGCGGTATCATCCGCAATCAGATGGATCTGGCGGACTTGAGCAATATCGACATCGTATTTACTTCCAACAAGGACCTGTGGAGCCGTTGTGTAATCGTAGAATCGGCCAACCGTTTCTACACAGATGCGGGCTTCGAGACTCAGGGCGGCGTTTCTCAGTTTGACCTGCGCGCTGCGCCTTCTGTAGGCAAAGATGCAGGCGACAACGGCCTGCCTGCTCCCGATGGCGATGATGTAGGTATGGGCTGGTTCCCAGGCTATGCTGTAGATGTGGAGACTGGCCAGCGCCTGAACATTTTCTTTGGTGAAAACTCTGTCTACAACGCAGACAACTTCCTCCTGACCGATGTGGCATTTGAGGATGGCATTACTGGAGCAGATATGATGTTCAACCCATCTAGCCAGCTGTTGCTGCCAGAGGTAGCCAACCTGGGCATGCTTCCGGTTTATGCTGGCGGCCAGCACATGGTATACGTCACTAAGACCCCATACGATGGCTGTGCAAGCCTGCGCGACCGCCTGAAGCCAGGCGGCAGCCCGCTGACCAAGGTGAGCAGCCTCCGTCAGATTGTATGGGCTGGCATGATCTTGGGAGCTGAGGACGCCCGCATGCTTAGCTACGCAGAAGGCCTCATCCCTGAGGATGTGACTGTGAAAGTACGTGCTACTAACCCATACCAGGTAGAAGTGGACAACGAAGACGTAGACGGTGATCAGCGTACTGGAAGTGGTGAGAACAACTACCACCCGCTGTACCGCTTCAGCCTCGAAGGCCGTCAGGCCGCAGCGCTGGACGAAGTCGGTATCGAGAGTGCATTGGACATGATACAGATTGTGCCCAACCCGTACTATGGCTTCTCCGACTACGAGACTTCTCAGTTTACTACTACGGTTAAAATTACCAACCTGCCTGCGAAGTGCGTGGTGACCATCTACTCCCTTGACGGCAAGTTCATCCGTCAGTACAACCGGGATGAGGTAGGTGCTGTGCCAGAAGGCAACAACCGTGCAGTGGAGCGCAATCAAATTACGCCAGCGCTTGAGTGGGACCTGAACAACAGCAAGGGGATCCCAATCGCCAGCGGTGTTTACCTTATCCATGTATCCGCTGAGGGGCTGGGCGAGCGCACCATCAAGTGGTTTGGTGTCAACCGTCAGTTTGACCCATCAGGCTTGTAAGCTGGGCAAGGATAAGCAATAAATCAGGCTGCCAGCCGCCGTTACGGCTGCGTAGCGAACGGTTTAACCAATCAGGTGACTGCTGCCCCCCGATAAAAAACGGGGGGCAGCCACCTCAAAAAAATACGTATGACAAAGTTTACTAAACTACTTTTTGCACTGGCACTGGCGTGCGGAGTTGCGGGTACTGCCTCAGCAGGCAACCCGGACCGTCAGGGTGAAGCAGGCGCTGCACAGCTGCTGCTGAACCCATGGGCGGAAAGTGCCGGCTTGCACTCTATGACGACCTCGTTCGTCTCTGGTGTTGAAGCCATGCGCATCAACGTGGCGGGCTTGTCCCGTATTACCAAAACAGAAGTGCAGCTTGGCCATGCGCGCTACCTGGAAGGGACGGATATCGCCCTCAACGCGCTTGGGGTTTCCCAGCGCATCGGCGAGTCAGGTGCTATCGGCATCAGCCTGATGTCAATGGATTTCGGCGACATCCCTGTTACGACTACTGATCAGCCGGAAGGGACTGGGACGACTTTCTCTCCTAGCTTTTTCAACTTGGGCATTGGGTATGCTCACACTTTCGAGAACAAAATTTCGGTAGGGGTATTGTTCCGTGGAGTCTCTGAGTCTATTGCGGACGTTAGCGCATTCGGCTTTGCACTTGATGCAGGTGTTCAGTATGTCACTGGCCCGGCAGACAACTTCAAGTTCGGCATTGCGCTGCGCAACATCGGCTCCCGGATGCAGTATGGGGGCGAAGGCCTCACTACTCAGGGCCCTTCTCCCAACAACGGCGGTTATGAATTGACCTTTAATCAGCGGACTTCAGACTTTGAGCTGCCTTCCATGCTGAATATCGGCCTTTCTTATGACTTCCTGATTACTGGTGGTACCCACCGGGTTACGGTGCTCGGCAATTTTACTTCCAACTCTTTCTCTCAGGATCAGATTGGCGGTGGGGTGGAATACTCCCTCAAGGATATGTTCATGCTCCGTGGCGGTTACCGCTACGAGTTTGGCTCCAATGATGCAGACACCTTTGATGACCCGATCTACTCTGGCCTCAGCGCAGGCGCGAGCATTGCAGTACCCCTCGGCAAGGACACGCCTGAGCGCCGTGCCACTCGTTTTGCAATTGACTACGCCTACCGGGCTACCCGGGTTTGGGACGGTACCCACAACATCGGTGTGCGCATTGCCTTGTAAAGCGCCGATGGGATCTGTGGTAGATCGCACGGTGTAGTGCTTGATTTATTCAGATTTTATCCATATTTTTGAATTTCGATACGGTAAGAACGCTTTTGCCACTAGTGCAGGAGCGTTCTTACCTTTTCATATATGGTAAAGAAGCTCGCTTTTTCCTCTCTTTCCTCGCTTTTGCAACTGACTGTACAGGGCTGACGAAAAGTAAATAGTCAAGCCTCAATAGCAAGCCCCCCGAAAGCACAATCGCAGGGGCAGGTCGGTAAAATTTCAACTTGAGAAGCAACGAAAGCAATTTTTTGGCGCTGCCGGACTGGCAGGGCAGGTGATAAGCAAGCTTAATTTTCAGACCGAGCCTAAAACCCGTGCTTGAAAACGGAAGGAAGGGGCTCATGCTATAAAATGTAAGTGAATATGTCTGGCATTAATTATCTGACGAAAGAAGGTTATAACCGCCTGAAAGCCGAACTGGATGAAATGAAGACGCAAGGGCGGAAAGAAGTGGCTGCCGCTATCGCTGAAGCCCGGGAAAAGGGCGACCTGTCGGAAAATGCAGAATACGATGCAGCCAAGGATGCTCAGGGCATGCTCGAGCTGAAAATCAGCGAATTGGAGAAAACCTTGGCCAATTCCCGTATCCTGGACGAAAGTCAGTTGGATACCTCAAAGGTGACCGTGCTCTGCAATGTGAAAATCAAAAACGTAAAAACCGGAAAATCGGTAAAATACAAACTGGTGTCAGAATCGGAAGCTGACCTTAAAGCTAAGAAAATCTCTGTCAGCTCGCCTATAGGCAAGGGCCTCTTGGGCAAAGCAGTAGGAGAGGTTGCCGTCATTGATACCCCACGGGGCAGCATGGAATTTGAGGTGGTAGAAATCTCTATCAATTAGCAGGCGGGCGGCTGCTTTATTCTGGGCAGCCGCTCAGCATACTTCATCATACAACATCTTTGCACCATGCCTACCATATTTTCCAAAATCATAGCCGGTGAGATCCCTTGCTACAAAGTGGCAGAAGACGAGCACTACTTTGCTTTCTTGGATATCCGCCCGCTGGCTAAAGGGCACACTTTAGTAGTGCCCAAAACAGAGGTGGATTACCTGTTCGATGTCTCAGATGACTTATTGGCGGGTATGTTGCCATTCAGCAAAAGAGTGGCCCGGGCTCTGGAGCAGGCGGTCACTTGCAAAAGGGTTGGGCTGATGGTCATTGGGCTGGAAGTCCCACATGCTCACATCCACCTTGTCCCCTTCACACACGAATCGGAGATCAGTATTACCCGTAAGCCTTTGGAGCTGGGATCGGCGGAGATGCAGGCCATCGCTCAAGCTGCCCGGGAGGCTTTCGAATAGCAGTATGAGCGATTGAGTATTTCTAGGGAAAGACTTACAGGGCAGTTGCAAGAGCGGCTGCCCTGTCTGTTGTAGGAGGGCCGTGTGCCATTATCCTCAACAAGAAGCCGCCCTTGTTTGTACTGCTCCAATGCTGCTGCCCATAAGCGGTTTTCGAAAGAATAGAGCGGCCAAACTGCTCAGGTAGTATGCTAGGGGCGTAAACCCCAATGGAGTAGGAGGTTAAGCTTTTTAGGCTATAGCCTGGCATTGGCCTAGCGCTGCGCAGGGGTGGCAAGCCCGATAGGGCCGAGCGGATAGCGAGCCCCGGAGCATAGCGGCACCTGCCGGCTGGCAGGGGCAGGCCCCTATCCTTACGGAGGGGGCAGGCCCAAAAAACACTAAGCTGGTTTGTGTGCGGATGCCCATATAGGAGCCCAAAGCAAACTAGTGCGGCTAGACCGAATTATTTGATGTATTTCCACGCTTAAGTCTTTTATAATGCGTAGCCTTTAATGGTCAAAAAATTACGGCTCAATCCTCTAGGCTTTCCGCCCGGGATTGTCCTTGAGGAAGCTGCCCCAGTCATTGTACCGCTTTTGCCCGCTCAGGGGGCTTCCGGATTGATAGAAGTGGCAAACTGCCGTGGCCAGGGCATCGGTCGCATCGAGGTAGTAGTCGTCTATGTTGAAATTGAGCGTATTGCCCAGCATAGCGGCAACTTGTTCCTTGCTCGCATTGCCCTTGCCGGTCACAGATTGCTTGATTTTTCGTGGGGAATATTCTGTGATATCCACCCCTTTCATCATTGCGGCAGCGATGGCAACGCCCTGTGCCCGCCCTAGCTTGAGCATAGATTGAGGGTTTTTGGCATAGAAGGGGGCTTCGATAGCCATTTCCCGTGGGGCATAAATATCAATTATGCTCTGCAGGCGCTCAAAAATGTGTTTTAGCTTTTCTTGGTGTGTCTCAAATTTGCCGGGATAGATGACGCCCATGTCGCAAAGGCTCAGCTTGCGGTTGTCGACATTGAGCAGCGCGTAGCCCAAGATGTTGGTACCAGGGTCTACTCCAAGCAGCCGGTAAGAAGGTGTAGGTTGTTTTTTCAAAAAGGGTCTCTTTTGTTGTACATTGTAGCGAGCAACGATTAGACGCTCTTCCTCTTGTTGTATTGAGCAGCGAATGCTTGTCCATTTCAAGCTCAGCATCATCAGGCATTTGGGCGCTGAAAACTGTCAAGCAATTTGGGCCAGCGCACCTGCTTATTGCAAGATACGTATTATTTCAACGGTCAAACCATTTTTTGCACCCTTTTGGTTGCCGCTCTTATTTTCGATGAACCGATCGGCTTTACATCTATGGTTAGAACGCCTGCTCAAAGCATTGTTTGCTGTAGGGCTGGGGCTGATATTGTGGTATCAGCTAAAGCAAAAGGGCGATGCCCTGCCCTGGTTTGAAACCCTGTTGAGCAGCTGCTCGGCCGGGCGATGGCCATGGCTTATGCTGGCGGTAGTGCTGATGCCGGTCAACTGGGGCCTGGAAGTCGCCAAGTGGAGGTGGTTCCTCCGCCCATTTTACGCGGTCGGCCTTTGGCAAGCATGGAAGGGGGTGCTTGCGGGCATCAGTTTGTCGCTGTTCACCCCCAATAGGGTTGGCGATTATGGCGGGCGGCTGTTGGCTGTACCTGCCCCATACAATTGGGCGGCCCTATTTGCCACTGCTATGGGGAATCTGGCGCAACTGATGGCCCTGTTTGGCGGAGGCCTGGTGGGAGGGCTTTTTTTCCTGGGCGGGACGGGGAAGTTGGGGGCTGCTTTTCTGGAAAGCTTATGGCTGGGGGGCGGGCTCCTTCTTTTGGCGCTCAGTATCGTCTACTTTTCCCTGCCAAGGTGGCTGCCGTTGATCGCTGCCCTAAAGTGGCGGGCAGTGCAGCGTTTGTGGCACCACCTGAAAGCTGCGGAGCAGCTGTCTGCTGGCCAAATGGGCATCGGGCTGGCACTGTCGGTTGCCCGCTATCTGGCCTACGTAGTGCAATACTACGCCCTGCTGCAATTTATAGGTGTAGCGCTCCCGGCGGGGGCCGGGCTGGGAGGCATTGCAGCCCTCTACCTGTTGCAGACATTCGTGCCCCTGCCCCCGGTAGGAGCGCTGCTGGCCAGAGGGGAAGCAGCTTTGCTCATTTGGGAAGGATATACCGATAACGAGCTGGGCGTACTCTTGGCTACTTTCGGCTTATTTATACTAAATCTTTGCCTGCCGGCGTTACTTGGAATGGTAATCACCGTCAAAACAAATGTCTTAAAATCATTAGGTTATGCCCCAAATACGACCTCAACTGCTAAGCTTGATCGCCCTTCCGCTGATGGTGGCACTGGGCACCATGAAACTTCAATATGATGCAGCCCACATGAAGGCCCGGCCCAGCGAACAGGAAATTGCCTGCTCGGTGAGCAACAGCGCATTTCAGCCAGGAGAAACCATTACGTATAAGCTCTATTATAACTGGAACTTTGTCTGGCTTTCAGCCGGGGAGGTGACGTTCCGGGTAAAAGACCACAAAGACCAATACCATATCTCTGCATTGGGCACTACCTACAAGTCCTACGAATGGTTCTTCAAAGTTAGGGATCAATACGATTCTTATGTAGACAAAGAGACCCTGCTTCCGGTCGTATCGGTGCGAGATGTGGAGGAGGGGAAATACCGGCTGTACGATAAAGTCACTTTTGACCACAACCGGCAGACAGCGACTTCTTTGCGCGGCAAGACCCGTGAAACGGCAGAGCTGGCCCAATACCCTGTTTCTTCCTGTGTGCACGACATCTTGTCCATGATTTACTACACCCGGAATATGGCATTTGACGAAGCCCGCCCAGGAAAGGAAATGCCTGTCAAAATCTTTATGGACAAGGAAACCTGGCCGCTGAAAATCCGGTACCGGGGCAGAGAGGCGAATAAGAAAATCAAAGGCTTGGGCCGGTTTGATGTACTGCACATCAGCCCCGAAGTCATTGCCGGAGACATATTTGAGGAAGGCACCGAGGTGAACATTTGGGTATCTGATGATAAAAATAAACTGCCGCTGCTTATTGAGTCCCCCCTATCTGTAGGCTCAGTCAAAGCTGTGCTGCAGGATTACAAAGGGCTTCGCCACGATCTGGCTGCAGCCAGGGATTAAACCTTTGGATATGAGGAAAACCTTTGCTTTGGCTGGGGCCATCGGGCTCTTTTTTGCGGGCTTCTTGGGCGCCTATGCCTGGCTAGGCCGGGGCGAGGCTGCGGAAGAACAAATCGTGAACAGCAGCGTGCTGCTCGAGCGGGTACAGCAGGTGTGCAAACTAGTGACTGTCGAAGGGCAGTTCAGTGAGCTTTACGATGAGACTAACATCCGCAAATTCACGGTTTATGTGCCCATGCCGAGCACATTCAGCTTTTCTAAGCAGGCCATCTTAAAAGTAGAAGGGAAAGTATTGGTAGGGTACGACCTCTCGAAGATCAGGGTCACAGCCGATAGCACACGTAGGCAGGTTTTGATCAGCAATATCCCCGAGCCCGAAATTTTGTCGGTAGACCACCAAGTGGCATACAAGAATCTGTCTGAGAGCTTCTTTAATACTTTTTCCGCAGAAGATTATACGCGTCTCAATGCCAATGCGAAAGCCATGCTGGCCCAAAAAGCACGGGAAAGCCGCCTGATGCAGGAGGCTGCGCTAGAGGGCAATCAGCTATTGGAAATCATGAAGTTCATTGTGGAGGCAGCAGGCTGGACGCTTGCCGTGGAACAGCCTGCCGGGGCTGTAGTGCCCATTGATAGCCTGCCGGCTGAGCGCCTACTTCAGCAATAGCCCTATAGTAAGGGAAAAAGTGCCTTCATTGGGGGTGAGGGTACCGTTGTACGGCGCCGTGCCCCTGAATGCTGCCACCTGCTCATCTACCGGGAGGTGCACCCTTTTCCGGAATACCCGCTGCCTTTCCCATAGAAACAACTGTGCCTGCTGCTGAAACGGCAAATGGTAGCTGCCCCGTACGAATAGCTCTCGGCTGGGGTTGAGCTCTACCGCTGCTTCAAGCGTGAATTTCACCGAACGGTTGATTTCACCATAGTACATATTCACCTTGTTGGCTTTGAAGTTCTTGCCATCGGCCTTGAAATTGCCAAAATCATTGTCGGCCTGCCCTACAAAACGGGCATACCGCAGCCGGCTGTACTGAACGATAGGCCTGAGGTAGACAGGGCGTACCCGCTTGGTCAGGTTGTACTGAAGCCCAAGCCCAATGGCGCTCTCCCGGTAGATACTGTTGCCAAAGTCCCGGGAGAGGGCCCACCGCAACAGATAGCGGTCTTTGAATGCTACATCAAGAGCCAGCTGGTACAGCAGCTCACCTTCACGGGCACTGACTTCGCCTTCTGTGCCGATGATTTGGTCCAAGTCGCCTGCAGAGAGGTAGTTGAGCCGGTAGTAGTGCAAACTGGTCGGAAGCGCATGTGCCCCCGCACCATAAGAAAAGTGTGCCCCGAGGATGGCGCTTTCTGTGACCCAAGTGTTTTCCTTGGGCACGTAAGCAATTATAGGCTCTCCCCGGGGCGTTTGTGGGGTGAGCACGACCACTGAATCCTGTGCCCGCTGAAGCAGCGCCATATAGGCCGTATCGAAAACTTCCCGCGCTTTGTCCTGATTACGGAACTGCTGCACCGTCTCTGAGAGCTTTTCATTGTGGAGAGGGGCAGTGTTGTAACTGGCCCAAAAAGACTCGTCGTACGCTCCTGTAATATTCAAAAAGCGGTCGTCCCGCCCAAGCCGTTCCATGTAAGGCACTGGCTTGCCGCGCCCGGGCACGACTTCGGTCACAACAATCTCATTGGTATACACGCCGCCATCTTGCCACACCCCTTCCCGGAGGGCATCCTTGAGGAACCACTTCCCATTGGCCATGCGGTAATCGACAAAGTAGCGGTTGGCCTTCCAATTGCCGGTATAAAACGGATAATCATCGTATTGGCCCTGTGCTTCTGGCCGTATTTCAAACTCGGCTCTGATAAAAGCGTACGACAAGGTGTCAATATAGATTTTCCCTTTCATCCTGCCATCGGGGTCGTCGCCGGTGCGGTCAAAGCCTACCACAAAAACAGGCCGGCCTTCGTAAGCGGTGACGTTGTCCAACCGGTAGGTATAGGCAGGGAAAAAACGCTCGTCAAGGAAATCCGCTCTATTCTTGACCACATCAAACCGATCGGCTGCAAGATGGCCCGAGGAGAACCGGGCGTTGGACCGCAGCTCTTCCTCTGGGGCTAAGGCTACCTTCCGGCCTTGCAGCAGCCCGATCTGCCCTTCCTTTTTGTTTTGGTAGCTTTCTTTGTAAAGTTGGAGGACCCCCTCTGCCAGATAGATATAGTCTCCCTTGCTGTCTGTTTTGCTTTCCCTGTAGAAAGCCGTGGCATTGGTGGGCCGGGAAGGGTAGTTGTCGGGGATTTGCCGTACCGCACGCCGGATAATATCTTCAACCCGCTGTTCATCCATGACAATGACCTCCTGCAGCATAGCGGGTACGGGCTCTAGCTTGATGACCGGCTGTCGCGAAAGCTGGCCGAGGCCGGCCTCGGCTGTTTTATAGCCGATATAAGAAACCTGGACCCGCTCCTCCCGGTATTGTGCCGGCACCTTCAGCGTGAAAGCCCCATCGTACCCGGTAGTCGTGCCAATGCCCCGTGCTGAGATGCCGACGTGGGCATAGGGCAGCGGGTTTTGTGTGCGTTGGTCCACTACTTGCCCTTGGACGATGATGTACCCCGCCTCTTGGGCGATAAGGATGGAAGAGCAGAGCAAAAGGGAGCTGAAAAGGAATAGACGCATGTGTGCCAGGTTTGGTGTAGGTGTAAAGGGAATCATAAGATAGACCGGTTTAGCCCTGCTTTTGTTACAGCAGCTGCCCCATTTTTTAAGGGGTGTGAACCAAGAACGTCTCAGGCGTTTAAGTTAGCCCGGCATTGGCCTAGCGCTGCGAAGGGGTGGCAAGCCCGTCAGGGCCGAGCGGATAGCGAGCCCCGGAGCATAGCGGCACCTGCCGGCTGGCACATCCTTGCGGCAGGGGCAGGCCCCATCACATTTCTGGGCTATACCTTATGGCGAGGCCTTTGAACGCAGGAGGGAGAGCAACAGCAAGTCAGAAAATCACACCTTGGACAATTGGGGTCCCTGCCGGGCAAAGCTAGAGTCCGGCCCGATCCTGCTGCATCTCCGGCAAGCGTTCAAGGCTGGGCAAACCGTATCCTCTGTTTGGGGAGGATTCCCCCTGTAGGAAGCAGGCTAAAGCCGTTAGGGTTGAGTATATTTGCCGCAGAAATAAACCAAGAACGATATGAAAATCCTTTTGCTGGGCGGTGGGGGGCGAGAGCACGCCTTTGCCTTGAAGTTGGCGGAAAGCCCCCTTTGCGAAGCTTTGTTTACTGCGCCTGGTAACCCAGGGACAGCCTCCCTTGGCACCAACCTGGATGTAAACCCGAACGACTTTGAGGCCGTAGCCGATCTCGTTAAAGCGCACGGCATAAGCATGGTAGTCGTTGGCCCGGAGGAGCCTCTCGTTCGCGGCATCTATGATTATTTCAAAGCAGACGATGCCCTTAAGCAGGTCCGTATTATCGGCCCTTCGGCCAAAGGGGCACAATTAGAAGGCAGCAAGGCTTTCGCCAAAACCTTCATGCAGGAGCGGGATATCCCCACGGCTGCTTATCAGGCGTTTACCCCCGAGACGCTGCAGGAAGGGCTCGCTTACCTAGATGCGCACCCCCTGCCTATTGTCCTGAAAGCAGATGGGCTGGCCGCTGGAAAAGGGGTGCTTATACTCCATGACCGGGAAGAGGCCAAAGCGGAACTGGAAGCCATGCTGAACGGTAAGTTCGGGCAGGCCAGCCAAAGGGTAGTTGTGGAAGCGTTCCTCGACGGGATTGAGTTCTCCGTCTTTGTCCTGACGGATGGGAAGTCCTATAAAATCTTGCCCATCGCCAAAGACTATAAGCGCATAGGCGAGGGCGATACTGGCCTGAATACTGGCGGCATGGGCGCAATCTCCCCCGTCCCCTTTGTAGATGAGCAGCTCCTGAAAAAAGTAGAGAACTGGATCATCAGCCCAACCCTTACTGGGCTAAAGGAGATTGGCGCACCCTATCAGGGCTTTATCTTTCTGGGCCTCATCAAAGTGGGCGATGACCCCTATGTGATCGAGTACAACTGCCGGATGGGCGACCCGGAGACAGAAGCGGTCTTCCCGCGGCTGAAAAGTGACCTGGTGGCTTTGCTTAAAGCAGTAGGAGATGAAACCCTGGCCGAAGCCGAACTTGAAGTGGACCCCCGCAGTGCTGCCACTGTTTTCCTCGTTTCTGGCGGTTACCCTGAAGCTTATGAAAAAGGCAAGCCGATTACCGGGATCGATCGGGTAGAGGGCAGCCTGGTGCTGCATGCCGGCACCCGGGAGGAGGGAGGTGTCCTCAAGACCAACGGTGGCCGCGTGCTGGCGATCACCTCTCTTGCAGAGGACTTCCGCAAGGCGCTGTCCATTTCTAAGGCTAATGCAGAGAAAATTTCTTTCGAAGGCAAATATTACCGAGCAGATATTGGGTTTGATCTTTAGCCGGCAGGGCCGGTTTTGCCCGTGCTCCACTCATTTGCCGTCACTCAAACCAACACAGCATGTTCCTAGAACAGGCTATCCGCAACGACCAAGATTATGTTTTTAGGTATTCCGGGCCAGACTTGTGCAAAGCCTGGAAAGCCTGCCATGAGATTACCGGCAGATGGCCTGCGGCTTTGGCAAGCAGCCTCCCCCTGCCGGATGTAGGGATACTGCCGGGCCGCCCTAGCCTTGTTGTGGCCGGCGAGCCCCTAACAACGCCCGGCGATTTGTTTTTGTACAGCGCCGATAAAAATTGGCACCATTATACCCGGCAGTTCCACAGTGCGGAATTGAGGATCAATATGGGTGCGATTGCAAAGAATATCCGTGCGCATAAAGCCCTCATTGGCGAAGGCGTGAAGATGGCGGTGATGGTCAAAGCCAATGCCTATGGCATGGGGGCCGTAGAGGTTGGCCGGTGGCTTGAAGCCCGTGGCTTGGCGGACTATCTGATGGTCGCTTATGTGGATGAAGGCGTTGCCCTCCGCAGAGCTGATGTTGGCCTGCCGATAATGGTCTTGAGCGCTGAGCCTCAAGCTTTTGGCGCTTGTATAGCTATGGACCTGGAGCCGATCCTCTACAGCGCTTCTCATATTGCGGTATTTATTGATGCCTGGCAACAACAAGGCGCCCCGGAGCGCAGGGTACACATCGAGCTTAATTCTGGTATGAACCGCCTTGGGCTCGACCGCGATGAGGTAGAAAGCGTTGGCCGCCTATTGAAACGTCATCCTCAGCTCAGGGTCGCAAGTGTTTTCTCACATTTGTCGGGGAGCGAGGACCCGCAGCACGATGCTTTTTCCAAACTTCAGAATGAGCGTTACCTCGAAGCCTATGCAGCCCTCGTAGCACAGCTGGGCTACCTGCCTGCCCTTCATTTGGTCAACAGCAATGGGATTGCACGGCTGCCGCAATACCATTATGGGATGGTACGTTTGGGGATTGGTGCTTACGGCTCAGGCGTCGGAGGGCGCTGGGGTGAAAGCCTGCAGACAGCGGTCAGCCTTACCGCTCAGGTCGCTCAGGTCCGTTCTGTAGCCCCTGGGGAAACCATCGGCTATGCACGTTCGGGCGTTGCCGGGCCAGAAGGCTGCCGGGTGGCAACCCTCAGCCTGGGCTATGCCGATGGGCTACCTCGGGCAGCAGGGCAGTGTGGCTACCCTTTAATGGTCAATGGCAGGGCCGCCCCGCTCATTGGCCACGTCTGTATGGATATTTCCATGCTCGATGTCTCCGGCGCTGGGCCGGTAGCCGCTGGCGATGAAGTCTGTGTTTTTGGGCCCGGGCACAAGCCGGAAGTGCTGGCCTACGCAGTAGGCACTATCCCCTATGAAGTCTTGACTTCTATAGGGCCCCGTGTCCGCCGGGTGTGGCAATACCCCGTTTAGGCAGGCACAGGCATTTGGCCGTTCATTGGCTGCAATCGTCACTATTATTTCCTAATTTTGCCGCGGCCTGTGCAGCAGCTGGCAAACGCTGGCCTAGGGGCTAGCAGAAAGCCCTGCTGCAGAGGTAGGATCCAACCTGTGATTAAGGGCTGTTTTGAAATGCCAACTTCCGCCTATCTGTTTTGCCAAGGGGTAGCCGATGGCGAAGGAAGGTGTTGGGGGCAGCTTCAAATCGGCTCGTACAAAAAACATACCATCCATGAATACTGCAATGTTCAAGCAGCTTTTGTCTTTTGCGCTGGCCCTGTGCCTATCTGCCACCGGCATCCAAGCTCAAAATGAGGACCCCGTGCTGTTCAGCGTTGACGGGGTGCCGGTAGCCAAATCAGAGTTTGTCTACATCTATTCCAAGACCAATGGCAAAAATGCTGATTTTTCGGAGCGTTCGCTCAAGGAGTACCTCGACCTGTACGTCAAGTTTAAGCTCAAAGTGGCAAAAGCCCGCGAGATGCAGCTCGATACCATACCAGAGCTGATGCGCGAGCTGGAAGGCTACCGCCGGCAGCTTGCAGATTCCTACCTGATCGATAAAGAGGTGACCGAAAAGCTCAACCGAGAGGCTTATGAGCGGGTACAGCAGGATGTTGACATCAGCCACATCCTGGTGGCCGTGGGTGCCGATGCAGAGGAAGCTGCAGCCGAACAGGCCCGCCTGAAAATTATGAACGCCAAAAAGCGCATAGAGCAAGGCGCTGAGTTTGAGGCCGTGGCCAAAGAAATATCCGATGACAAATCGGCCCAAAACAACGGAGGGCATATCGGTTATGTCACGGCCCTTTTCCCGAATGGCTTTTACGAACTGGAAAAAGCAGCCTATACCGCGCCCATAGGAGAGCTGTATGGCCCGCTGCGCACCGATGCGGGCTTCCACCTCCTCATGGTGCACGGCCGTAGGGCTGCAAGGGGAGAGATCGAAGCGGGCCACATCCTGATCCGTACAGGGGACGGCGTGACCTCCCAAGCGGCTAAAGCACGTATCGACAGTGCTTATCAAGCATTACAAAACGGGGCCGACTTTGAAGCCTTGGCCAAGGCCGTCTCTGAAGACTTGCGCACCGCTGCTAAAGGGGGCTACATCGGCTTTTTTGGCATCAACCAGTATTCTAGAGACTTTGAGGATGCTGCTTTCGGCCTGGCAGAGGATGGCGCGTACACCCAACCTGTGCAAACGAGCGTGGGCTGGCACATCATCCGCCGGGTTTCTTTGCGGGGCATACAACCCTATAGCATCGAAAAAGGTCGTTTAGAAAATGCGGTCAAAAAAGACAACCGCTTTGAACAGGCTAAAATAGCAATGGTAGAACGGATCAAGAAGGACGCTGATATGAAAGAGTACCCAAAAGTGCTTGATGCTTTCGCGTCTTCTCTAACCGATACCTTCCTCACTTTCCGTTGGCGTGCGCCAGAAACCCCTTCCGGGGAAACCCTGATCACTTTTGGCGAAGGCTATGATGTCACCCTTGGCGATTTCACTTCTTACCTTGAGCGCTCAAGCCGGCAACGGCTGCGTATGGGGCGTGGCAAAGATGTAAAGGAAGCCGTGCAGGAGCTCTATACCGCTTTCGTGGACGAAAGTGCCATGCGCTATGAGGAAAAACAGCTGGAAGCGAAGTACCCCGACTTTAAAGCGCTGATGCGGGAGTACGAAGAAGGCATATTGCTGTTTGAAGCAACAAAAATGCTGGTTTGGGATAAAGCCTCTCAAGACTCTGTCGGGCTGGAGAAGTTCTTCAAGCGCATCCGTGGCAAATACCGCTACGGCGAGCGCGCCAAGACCAGCATTTACAAGGTAGCCAATGAACTGTCTGATCAAATGGATGAAATCCGCGCCTTTATGAGCACGCACACGCCAGAAGAGGTGCTCGCCAAGTACAATACCGGTGAAGGCTATTTCCCCGAGATCCGCCATGAATCCAAAACGTTGGACAAAGACCTCTACCCGGAGTTCAAAAATATGGAATGGAAAGTTGGGGCCTTATCCCAAAGCGAGCCGCTGCCACAGTCTTCTGTCTTTAAAGTCATCAAAATAGAAGAAATCCTAGAACCGCGCGATAAGACGCTTGAAGAAGCCCGGGGGTATGTTGTGGCAGACTATCAGGACTACCTCGAGGAAGAATGGGTGGAATCCCTCCGCAAAGCTTACCCGGTGAAAATCAATGATGAGGTATTCCAGTCAATGATAGAGAAATAATAACACGTTGAAGCATTTGAGAACCCGAAAGCCAATCCTGTGGAAGCTCTTCATTGGAGGAGCACTTGCACTGCTCATGTGCAGCGCTTCTGCCTGCAGCGGCATGATGGGGGAGGAGGAAACAGCAGATCAGCTCCTGGCAAAGGTGCACAATAAAACGCTTTACCTTTCCGAAATGGACGGGATGTTCCCGGAAGGGACAACAGGCAAAGACAGCAGCCTGATCATTCAGATCCATTCCAACCGTTGGATCCGTGAGGCGCTGCTCTTGCACGAAGCCGAGCAGAACATCCCTAGCGACTTGAATATCGATAAGCTCGTTAGGGATTACCGTGCTTCCCTGATCCGCCACAACTACGAGAAAATCCTCGTGGAACAACTGTTGGACAGCACCATAGCGATGAAAGAGCTGCAGGATTTTTACGAGCGCAACAAGCTGCAGTACCAGTTGGAGACGCCCATCATCAGGTGCTACTTTGTTAAAGTCCCACTGCCTGTCCCACAAGCCAATGACCTGCGCAAGTTTTGGAATAGCCGGGAAGCGGCTGATTTTGAAAAACTGGTCTCCTACTGCCAGTTGCATGCCGATGCCTACCTCCTAGAGGATAGCGTATGGTACAAGGTAGAAGACATTGCACAAGAAATGCCAAAGGGGACGGTCACGGTAGATAATGTTGCTGCGAAGCAAGACTTCAGCCAGCGGGATGGTGATTACCAGTATTATTTCCGGGTCTTTGAAGTGAAAAACCGGAAAGATATTGCCCCGCTGTCTTACATCGAAGGGCAGGCCCGGAAAGTCATCCTCCGCAACCGCAAGGAAAAACTGCTGGAGGAAAAGATAGAGGCCATGTACCAACGGGAGCTGAGGCGCAACAACATCAAAACCTATTACTAATGGAGGGCCAGGCTCCGGGTTGGCTATTTATTGAATTGAAGAACTGAGATTTATGTACCTTATGAATATGAGAATTGCTGCGATGACAGCCCTGTTGATGCTCCTGCTGACTGCGGGCGTACAGGCGCAACGGGAAGTGATCGACAAGGTAGTGGCTACCGTTGGGGGAGAGCTCGTGCTCTTGTCTGAAGTAGAAGAACAACGGGCCTTGATGGCCTCTCAGCAGGAAAACCTGCCTGCAGATGCCCGCTGCTCCATCATGGACCAGATCATGGCTGGCAAGCTCCTCCTCAACCAGGCCAAACTGGATAGTATCGAGGTGTCAGACGATGAGGTCGAGGCCCAGCTCGATGCGCGTATCGAACGCATCCTGGGCTTTATGAACAACGACGTCAACCAATTTGAAGAGTACTATGGCCAGACCATCAATGAGGTGAAAGCGCAGTTCCGCGAAGACCTCCGCAATCAGATACTGGCCGACCGTATGCGGGGCAATATCATGGCTTCGGTCTCGGTAACGCCCAATGAAGTAAGGACATTCTTCAACTCCATCCCTGCTGACAGCCTCCCGTATTTCAACTCCGAAGTGGAAGTAGGGGAGATCGTCGTCAAGCCCAAAGTCAATAAGGAAGAACGGGAAAAAGCCATCAAGCTGCTCGAAAATATCCGTACCCGTATTGTTGATGGGGGAGAGGATTTCGCAGAGCTGGCCGGGAAATTCAGCGACGATGGCTCTGCCCGTGCAGGAGGTGACCTCGGCTGGGCCAAGCGGGGGCGCTATGTGCCCGAGTTTGAGGCCGCTGCGTTCAAACTGAAAAAGGACGAAATCTCACCGGTCGTTGAGTCCGAGTTTGGGTTCCACATCATTCAAATGCAAGAGCGCAGGGGCAACTCCATCCGAGTGCGCCACATCCTCATCAAGCCTGAAATAACGGATGCAGATATGGAGCTGGCCAAAACACGGCTCGATACCGTGCGGCAGCTCATCCTTTCCGATTCCCTGACCTTCTCCCAAGCGGTCAAGCGCTATTCCAACGAGGATGTCCAAAGCTATACCAATGACGGCCGCATGGTGAACCCCATCACCGGCAATACCTTTTTTGAAATTGGCGACCTCGACCCGGATATCTACTTTGCTATTGATACGCTCGATATCAACGGCGTGACCGCCCCTTTCGTGTTCCGGGATCAGACCGGAGGGCGTTACTTCCGGATCGTGCAGCTGCAGTCTCGTACGCAGCCGCACAAAGCCGACCTTAGCCAAGATTATTCTAAGATTCAACAGGCGGCTATAGAGGCCAAAAAGAGCGATTTTATTGGCGATTGGATCAAAGAAAAAGTAGATGCTACCTATATCAACCTCGATCCTATGTTCCAAGGGTGCCCGGTCTTGCAAAAGTGGACCGCAGACAAGGATGTAAGGCCCTGATTGTTTCGCAAAACCATTCAACCGCCCCGGCAGCTCAGGTTTCTGCCGGGGCGGTTGTGTTTTGGCGCGCCTGCCCTTGGGCACGAGGCAGAAAAGCATTTTGGGGCCTCCCCCTGCCTCCCGGCAGGGGGCGCTACGTTCCGGGGCTCGCTATCCGCTCGGCCCTGACGGGCTTGCCACCCCTGCACATCGCTAGGCCGGTGCCAGCACAAAGCCCCCAAGCCCTAAGGGCATTTTAGCAAGAGGTGGCCCGCTGCGCCATAGGCCGTATTTCCGCAGCAGCCCTATAAATTGTCAAGCCCGCGCTGCTCCTTGTTATCGAGCGTGAAGGTCTGCACAAAGTTGTCTTTTCCTGGCCTCAGCCAGGCGAAGGCTGCCATCCCCGCTACAAAATAATAGAGGTTGCTCAAGTCTCCAGTCAGCAGAGTAACGACGAGGATCAAGAGGTTGCCCCCTTCTACAAGCGCGAGCCGCACGATAACCGCCCGGCTGTACACTTGCATTTTAGCAGGTATGCCGTCAGCGGACCGGCCCTGCCGAGAAAGGGCCCGGCTAAGCCCGAAAGCTGCAAGCACACTGCCTGCCAGAGCGATAGGGGGGACGGCCCCAAGGTTTTCCAGATCTGCCTCCTGCATACTGAAGCGCCCAGATTGCAACAGGTAGTAAATGATCACACAAAAAAGGATCTGCCCTCCAGCGAGGGCGGCAAAAAGCAGCGTAAGCCGGCTAAGGTTCATGGTGTAGGATTGTAGTAAAACAAAGCGGGCACTCCAGTACACTGAAATGCCCACTCCCGTTTAAGGTTTGCTAAATGATGCTCAGGGGGCGCTCCCTAACGGACCCCGTGCATAAGTTTTTTCAATACCGGATTGAGGACCATAGCCAGGAGGCCTGCCACGACCGGGACAATTGTGAAAATCAGGAAGAAGGTGCTCAGAGAATATTGCGCCGTGATGGCATCAATTTTGCCGCCCATATAGTGGGCCAGCTTATTGCCTATTGCAATTGCCAGGTAATAAATGCCGAACATAAAGGCGATCATTCGCCCGGGCACCAGCTTGCTCAGGTAAGAAAGGCCCACTGGCGAAATGCACAGCTCGCCCAATGTATGGAACAAATAGGCTAAAATGAGCCAGATCATGCTCACCGCAGCCGTTTCTGCACCCTGAGGGATGGCCAAAGAGCCGAAGACCAGGAACCCAAAGCCAGTGCCGAGCAGGATGAGCCCTATGCCATATTTCACTGCCCCCGTTGGGTTGTACTTGCTTTCCCACCAACGAGAAAATAAAGGGGCGAACATGATGATGAAGAGCGAGTTGAGGATAGCAAACCAAGTAGCAGGTACCTCTGTGCCAGGCGTGCTGAACTCCCGGTTGAGTTTGTAGATCACAATCCCCCAGATCATGACGAAGCTCAGCCCAAGGATGATG
The DNA here is from genome assembly GCF_007993045.1 of Phaeodactylibacter luteus. GTDB lineage: Bacteria > Bacteroidota > Bacteroidia > Chitinophagales > Saprospiraceae > Phaeodactylibacter > Phaeodactylibacter luteus. The sequence goes on along the minus strand of NZ_VOOR01000019.1, from coordinate 4,388 downwards.
TTGGAAAGCGTGATTTTAGCAATCGTTTTCCGGAACAGGCTATACAATACCCAAGTAATGATAGCCAGTGGTATAATGGTCACAATGGTGTCGATGACTTTGAAAACCGTAGCCGTGCCCCCATCAAGCGCCCGGGCTGTGTAGTCTTTGGCAAAAATCGCCATAGAGCCTGCAGCCTGCTCAAAAGAAGCCCAGAAAAACACGGTGAAGAAGGAAAATATCGCCACTGCTATCATCTTGTCGCGTACAGTCGGGGTGTAGCGCGTGAGGCGGGATACGAGCAGGAACAAAAAGATGCCCAGCGCCGTAAGAATGACAATATTGGCTGTGGTGCCTTCCGCCCCGCCCGGTAGAATAGGGATTTCCCCAATTTTAGAGAGGGGGTCGTTCAAGATCCAAACGATGGACAAAAGGGAAAACAAACCGATGAGCACCTTGTCCAAGGTCGTAAACGGGTTGAGCCGGTCGCCAGCAGGCACCTCGATCTCTTCGTCTGAAGTAGCTTCCGGCTTATCCCCTATGCCGTCAAAGATAGGCGAGGCAAAGTAGAACTGCAGCATCCCCATAAACATAAAGATGCCAGCCAGCCCAAAGCCATAGCTCCAAGCTACTTTTTCACCCAGGTACCCGCACAGCATGATGCCCAGGAATGCGCCCGCATTGACACCCATATAAAAAATGGTGTAAGCGCCATCTTTCTTTTCGGGGTGGTCTTCATACATCTTAGAGATGATGGAGGTCATGTTCGGTTTGAAAAAACCATTGCCGAAAATAAGCAGCCCAATGCCGATGTAAAGAAATAGGGGCGTCTCTACGGCCAGCGCAGCGTGCCCCAAAGTCATGAGCAAGGCTCCGATCACTACCGCAGAGCGGTAGCCGATCATCCGGTCGGCGATGTAGCCGCCAAGAATGGGCGTCAGGTATACCATGAGGGCGTAGGTGCCTAAGAGCGAAAGGGCATTTTCACGCTCCCAGCCCCAACCGGGGTTGTCCACATCCACAGCGCCAATCAGGAAAATGACAAGCAGGGCCCGCATCCCGTAGTAAGAGAAGCGCTCCCACATTTCAGTGAAAAACAAAACAAAGAGCCCCGAGGGGTGCCCGAGCACTGTCCCGTGTTTCGTCAGGCTGTTCGATGATCCGTTCGACATAAGCTATTCTGCTGTTTTTTGTTTGCCCTGCAACGATTGGTGGCAGGCCAGTAGGTTTGTAATTTGGTTGTTTCTGATAGAGCACCGTTGCCCCGCGCTTTGGGGCAGGGCAACGGTAAGTTATGCTATTTAGGGCTTTGGAGGGTTGAGCGCAGCGCCGTCATCCGGCGGGGTAGGGGCATCCCCATCGGTTGGATCGGCAACCTCAAAGCCTTCTTATTCCTCGGATTGGGTGTTGGTGGTATCTTCAGCTCCGTGCGTCAGCTTTTTCAGCCGCTTGAAGAAAAGCAGCAGCAACAGGCCAAATGCACCCGTGAATACAAAGATGCCCACAAAAGTCTTGTATTCCTGCTGGTTTTGCAGCTCGAAGAGCTCTATTTCACCGCTGTACTTGCTAATGTCCACTTTCTCGCCTTTGTCTTTGATAGCAGCTTTGGCCTCTTCATCGTATGCCATGCGCACTACAGCCGTGAGCGGCTCCTCAGCAGATGCGCCCTCCTCTTGCAGGTAGGCGACGAGCAGCTCCCTATTTTTTGGCGTAAGCCGCAGCAGCTCCATGACATCCACCCCTCCTTCCCGTATGGCCACCTCTCCGCCAGCCAGGTAGGCATTGGCGGTGAATTCAAAATCACCTGCCTTTGCGATGAGCGTATCTGCTGCCAAGTTGTACTCCACAGGAGAGGCAATCAGCTCGGTGCTGACGGTCTCCAATTGAGAAGACTCCCCGATAGCGCCGGCCACTTTGTTGCCCAGCCCGGTTGCCGCAAAGTAGACGCCCATCATGATAGAGACATATTTTACCGGAGCGACTTTGGTGATAAAGGACAAAGCTACCGGAGAAGCACAGAGCTCGCCCAAAGTATGCAGCAGGTAGGCCAGTATAAGCAGGTAGAGCGCAGCCTTGTCACCGTATTGTTCTACATCAGAGCTGGCTTTGGCCATAAACAGGAAGCCAGCGCCCATTATAATGGTGCCCACGGCCATTTTCAGTAGAGAGGAGCTCTCGTACCCCTTATGCTTCCACCATATCCAAAAACTGCCAACAAGTGTCCCGAAGATGATGATGAACATAGCGTTCACCGATTGGAATACCGCCGCAGGTATTTCGTAAAGCCCTGAGGTGTACAGGTCTGAGCGATAGTAGCTGTAGCCAGCAATGATCAGCGCGCCTATCGGCAAGAACAGGTAGTACGTTTCCTTTTTCTGAAAATAGTGTAGGGCGCCCAGCACCAGCAGTACCGCGCCCGCCCCGTAAAACAGCAGGTCGATGGTGAAGAAATTCACCATACGGTCAATCTTGTTCAGGGTGTAGATATTGAGCAGGCCGCCTGCCTGTTCGAAGGCCCCCCAAAACACAATAATGATGAGGAAAGACAAGATAAGCACAATGAAGCGGTCTTTTTCTATGCGGTTCACTTCCTTGTAAATCATCATCATCATCCCTGCCACAATAGAGAGGAAAAGAAAAAGGGCAGCGTACAGATAGCGGTCGGTGCCTTCAAAAGTGAGAAAAGCCAGCACGGAAGAGCCCAAGATGAGCCCAAAAGTAATCAGCAGCTGTACCGGGCTTTTGAAGAGCTCCCGGAAGAGGTCGCCAAAAGAAGAGTCTGCCGCCTCGCCAGCCGCCTTGGGCTGTTGGCTGGGCGGCTCTCCAACCCCTTTGAGGTATTTCTGCCCCATCATAAAAACCACTTGCCCCAGCAGCATGCCGATGCCCGCCAGGCCGAAGCCGTAGTGCCAGCCGATGGTCTCGCCCACTGCGCCTACAATGAGGGAAGACAAGAACGCCCCTACATTGATGCCGATATAAAAAATGGTGAAGCCCTGATCCCGGCGTTCGTCCCCTTGCTTGTACAGCCCGCCCACCATAGTCGAAATATTGGGCTTCAGCCCGCCTACGCCTAAGATGATGAGCGCTAGGCCAGTGTAGAATGCCCACAGCGCCTCTATGGCCAAAATGCCATGCCCGGCTACAAGGGTGAGCCCCCCGTAGAGCACGGCCTTTTTTTGCCCAATGAACTTGTCTGCCAAAATGCCGCCCGGAATGGACATGACGTAGACCAGCATGGTGTACCAACCGTAGAGGGCTAACGCATCTGAGGATTCCCAGCCCAAGCCGGGGTTGTCGCCCGTTGCCGAACTGATGATGTAAAGGACCAGAATGGCCCGCATGCCATAATAAGAGAACCGCTCCCACATTTCGGTGAGAAAGAGGATGAAAAGCCCGACAGGGTGCCCAAAAAGCATAGGCTGATCGTCAAAGTTGAAGGTAGTCGTTTTCGACATGTGTATTTGTAGTTTTGGCAGGCTGCGGTAGGAGCCTGATGTGGATCTTCCGTTTTGAATACCGTACGGTTGGCACTGTAGAACAGGCGTAAAATAGATACTTTTCCCTGACCACGCCTAATAACCCATCTAATATTTCGCCATGGGGGTGCGTGGCAGACAATACCACAGGAGGGCACCTTGCCCAAAGCTATTAGATTACCGGCGAACTTGTTAACTTCGTACCCCGGCTGCTGTAGCGGCCTTACTTCACCAACCTTCGCCTTTCCTTTTACACAACTATGATTGCATACATCAAAGGTCCTATCGCCCACAAAAGCCCCACCTTCATCATCGTTGAAGCCGCAGGGGTCGGCTACCACATCAATATCAGCTTGCATACTTATGCGCAGATCGAAAAATTGGAAGCGGTTAAGATACTGACCCATCAGCACATCAAAGAGGATAGCCATACTTTGTATGGCTTTGCCGAAGCCATCGAACGCGCCTTGTTCGTGCACTTGATTTCGGTCTCTGGCATTGGGCCGAGCACAGCACAGCTCATGCTGTCTTCTATGACGCCCGACGACCTCCGGGCTGCTATCATTGGCGAACAAGTAGCTGCTTTGAAAAAAATAAAAGGGGTAGGCCCAAAGACCGCACAGCGCATCATTCTTGACCTCAAAGATAAACTCTTGAAAGATGCTGGCGACGATCTGCCTTCCCTGCCCACTGCACAGGACAATACAATCCGGGAGGAGGCGTTATCTGCATTGGTCGCTTTGCAGTTCAACCGCATCCACGCCCAAAAAGCCCTGAACAAAATACTCAAAGCCCAGCCTGAAGTCGGCCAGGTGGAACAGCTCATCAAACTGGCTCTGAAAGAGCTTTCCTAATGGATGGCTCCTCGCCTCCCAAAAACTAAACCGTTTAACTGCCTATTTTTTTAATTCACAGCTATTTAGCAGCAGC
>NZ_VOOR01000189.1 GCF_007993045.1 Phaeodactylibacter luteus | reverse complement strand
GGGGTTGTTTGAGAAGCAAGGAGATAAGCGAAATACGATATATAACATAAAGAAAAGTTGATTTCATAAAAGGGTAAATAATACACCACTAGATATTTTGAAAAATCAATTGATATTTCCCTTTGGTGATTTTGCTTAAATATCGTTTAAACTGAGCCAAATTCAGGGCCCTTCGCTTGAGTATATCGAGCCCTTTGAGGAAGATCGATACTGCCCTATACTCGAAGCCGGAAGCCTTGTCTAGGCCCCATCGGATACCGTCCCGCCGCTCTTTTATCAGCCCCTCTCTGATAGCTAATATATACGAGCACGGCGATGGCCATCATCAAATGGCGTTTTTCTCGGCCCTGCACATTCATCGCCTCCAAGTTGACCCCATTGCTCTTCAGGTGCTTAAAGCAGAAGCAGACCTCAATCTGCCAGCGCCATTCATAGAGCCGGCTTGCCTGTGTGGGGCTGTGCAAGTTGGTAAGCAGGTAGACGAGCTCCTCCTCTGCGCCCGGGCGCGGGTTTTGCATGACAATATAATGGAGGCACATACCGTCCATCATTATCTTCTTGGAGGCCTTTTTGCCTTTG
>NZ_VOOR01000188.1 GCF_007993045.1 Phaeodactylibacter luteus | reverse complement strand
CTCTTTTATAACAAGCCTTCATCGATTTCCAATCTTCACCACCTTCCCCACTTCCAGCACGCGCCCCTGCTCCTCCAACCGCCAGGTGTAGACGCCCGCCGGGTGCCCGCTCAAATCCAGTGTATTGAAGCCCGCGGAAAGGCGCTGCGTGAGGACGGGCCTGCCCATCGCATCGTATACCACGGCATTGGCTTGTACGGGCAGCCAACCTGCCCGCAGCGAAAGGCTGAAGCGCTCCCGGAAGGGGTTCGGGAAAGCAGTGGCAAGTGGGGCTGTTTCCGCTTGCTCGGTGGCCGTGACGGGCTCTGTAAACTCCAGCGTTTTGCATTTCGTGTCACTGCCATTGGCATTGCTGACGGTAAGGCAGACCTCGTAAGTGCCGGGGCCGGGGAACGTATGAGCGGGCAGGGTATCCATACTGCTGCTGCCTTCCCCAAAGTCCCAGGACCAGGTGGCCGGCTCGTAGTCGCTCAGGTCGTAAAACTGCACCGTGAAGGGCGTGAGCGTATCCTGCTCATAGCGCCAGCGGGAGAGCGGGATATTGTCGATGCCGAGGGTATCGCATGGACTGCCGTCTATT
>NZ_VOOR01000187.1 GCF_007993045.1 Phaeodactylibacter luteus | reverse complement strand
CTGTGCAGTCTTGCTCTTTCCTTTTATCTGGACTTCAATGTGTACAGATCTGGACTGATACTAATTGTATTCAGAACCGCCCGGAAAGCCCGGTACCGCTGTCGCGGTTCGCTCTGCCGAATGCCCACTGGGCATTCGATTGGGCTGGCGCCCAATTCCGCTCGCTCATTCTGGATCCCGCTTGGCGCTTTTTGCGGCGGCCGGTCAGGGGTTACGCCTTTGGTGAGCGGGACTGCCGCTGCGCGTCAGCTGATTTGTTGCTGGTGGTTTTGTTAATCTTCTGCACAGCTGCACGGCAATGGCTGGGGGCTGTGCAGTCTTGCTCTTTCCTTTTATCTGGACTTCAGGGTGTACAGATCTGGACTGATACTAATTGTATTCAGAACCGCCCGGAAAGCCCGGTACCGCTGTCGCGGTTCGCTCTGCCAAATGCCCACTGGGCATTCGATTGGGCTGGCGCCCAATTCCGCTCGCTCATTCTGGATCCCGCTTGGCGCTTTTTGCGGTGGCCGGTCAGGGGTTACGCCTTTGGTGAGCGGGACTGCCGCTGCGCGTCAGCTGGTTTTTGATAGTGGTTTTGT
>NZ_VOOR01000186.1 GCF_007993045.1 Phaeodactylibacter luteus | reverse complement strand
AAGCAGCAGTGCGTTCCGGCTGAGCCCCGGTTTTAGACCGGGGTTGAATACCTTTTGGTTCAAGTAGCAAGTCCACTGACCGCCGCAGGCCGTGAACGTTTGTCAAATCCGGATAGCAGCATTTCGGCAGGCAGCCCAGCCCTTTTAGTTTTTGGGATATTGGGATCGGTCTTGGGATACCGGGCCGCTTTGCAGCGCCTTGTGATGCTATCCGCAACCGGGCAGACAGGAAGTTGGTAGTACAGCAGAGGCTTGAATGACATGTGTGTTCCTAGTTTTCGGGACCGCCTCTCTTGCGCTGCCTGCCGGTTGTGTGCTTTTCAATTTTGCCCCTGGACTTTTCCTGAAGCCGGGAAAGTTTGTTTTCGTTAGCCCCTTTCCTCTTGATTACATTACAAATATGCAGGCATTAATGCCTAGCAGCAAAGACAAAAAACAGATTTTGTTGTTCTAAATACTGAATCAACAAATCTTAAAATGCTGTAAATCAAATTTATACAAACAATTTAAGTTGATTCAAAAAGCCATTTTTTAACGTACGGCAACCGATATTTTATTTTCAGGCTGTGATTTTTCAAGCGAAGGCA
>NZ_VOOR01000185.1 GCF_007993045.1 Phaeodactylibacter luteus | reverse complement strand
CGCCCCAGCGATGAAAATGCCCCCCCCTTCACAGATCTCCTCCTGCACATCGGTGAAGGCCTGCTGCAGGATAGTGACATTGAGGGTATCCCCGACAACTGTGGTACAGCTTGCGGGCCCGGCTGCAGTTATGCTGTCGAGGACAAAAGTGGCGCTGCTGCTGCCGTTGAACGGGAAAGAGAAAGGCAGAGCCTGGGCGGTGCCCTGCTGCGGTGCCCCGTTTTCAGTATAGAAGATGTCGAAGGCCAGCCCGCCCTGCCCGGAGACAGCGATATCGAGGGGCTGCCCAGGGCAGACAGCGGTATCGGGCATGAAAGCGGCCTGTGGCTGGGGGTAGAAAGCTACGGGCGTGCCGATGGACACAGAGAGGCATGCGCTCTCGAGCGCCGGGGCGCCCCCCGGCAGTATGTTGGTGGCCACCGCAGAGATGTAATAAGCCTGCCCGTACTGCATCCCAGGGAGGAGGCCGAACTGGGGGGAGGGGGAGGTGGCGATGGTATCGCCGAGCGCATTGCCGCTTCCGGTATGTAGGGCGAAGAAAAGGGTATCGTTTGGCCCCAGGGCCTCCCCCCCCAGGAATTGAGCCCCGGCCAGCTCCCCTTCGCAA
>NZ_VOOR01000184.1 GCF_007993045.1 Phaeodactylibacter luteus | reverse complement strand
TGCCCCAGCGATGAAAATGCTCCCCCCTTCACAGATCTCCTCCTGCACATCGGTGAAGGCCTGCTGGAGGATAGTGACATTGAGGGTATCCCCGATGGCTGCGGTACAGCTTGCGGGCCCGGCTGCGGTGATACTGTCGAGGACAAATGTGGCGCTGCTGCTGCCGTTGAACGGGAAAGAGAAAGGCAGAGCCTGGGCGGTGCCCTGCTGCGGTGCCCCGTTTTCAGTATAGAAGATGTCGAAGGCCAGCCCGCCCTGCCCGGAGACAGTGATATCGAGGGGCTGCCCAGGGCAGACAGCGGTATCGGGCATGAAAGCGGCCTGTGGCTGGGGGTAGAAGGCTACGGGCGTGCCGATGGACACAGAGAGGCATGCGCTCTCGAGCGCCGGGGCGCCCCCCGGCAGTATGTTGGTGGCCACCGCGGAGATGTAATAGGCCTGCCCGTACTGCATCCCAGGGAGGAGGCCGAACTGGGGGGAGGGGGAGGTGGCGATGGTATCGCCGAGCGCATTGCCGCTTCCGGTGTGGAGTGCGAAGAAAAGGGTATCGTTTGGCCCCAGGGCCTCCCCCCCCAGGAATTGAGCCCCGGCCAGCTCCCCTTCGCAG
>NZ_VOOR01000183.1 GCF_007993045.1 Phaeodactylibacter luteus | reverse complement strand
AGGGGCGGAAGCCTATGAGCATCTCATGCTGGTGCAAGATGCGGAGGATAGGATAGGCAAGGGAGAAGCGGCTATCGCATTATCGAAAATGGAGCTGGAGGAAAAGTATAGGGCTTGGGAAGAGGAGGTGGTTTTGCAAATGGGCCGCAGCCGGGCGCGTTACTTATTGGCACTGAGTTTAGCTGCGATAGCAGGGTTTGCCCTATTGCTGCTTTATGTTGTTGTTGTCCGGAAGCACAGGCTTGCGCAGCTAAAATATTTGGAGTCGGAACTGCAAAGGCGGCAATTGGAAATAGAGCGGGAAGGCCTGGCCGCTGAGGTAGAAGATACTAAGCAGCAGCTTGCCCTAAACCTCTTGGAAAGGATGTCGGCCAACGAGATGGTCAATGAGACGCTGCAAAAACTGATGGAGGTGTACCGCCGTATGCCCACTGTAAGCAGCCGGGAGTCGCTACAGGCCATCACCCATAGCTTGCGCAACATTCAAGATCATTCGCTTTGGGAGGACTTCGAGGTACTTTATCAGCGTTCCCATAGGGGCTTTTTTGAAGCCCTTGCTGGTTTTGGGCTGACCTCTAATGAGCGCAGGTTGTGCGTATTCCTTCGGA
>NZ_VOOR01000182.1 GCF_007993045.1 Phaeodactylibacter luteus | reverse complement strand
ACGGGTGTTCGTAGTGGCTGCCCAGCAGCTGCAGGCGTCCCCTGACACGACAGTCCTGGCGTGCGCACCGGTAACTGAGGCGCTGTGCTTCACGGCAAGCGGAGCTGGGCTTCCAGTGGGGCTGCTGGAATGGGCAGACGCCGCGGGCACGGTACTGGGCAGCGGTGGCGAGCTCTGCGTTGCGCCCCCTGCGGGGGATCACCTTTACATCGTCAGCGCGCCCGGCCTGTCGTGCATCATAAGCGATACGGTCCGGGTGCAGGTGGAAGAAGAAATGCCGCCGCTGCCAGAGAACCTGCGCGACACCTTCGGGCTGTGCGTGGGGGAAGAGCTGCGCATCGACCTTTCGGGCTACGGGCACGATTACACTTGGACGGGCTGCGATGGCTCCCCTGGCGCGGTATCTGGGGGAGAGCTCATCGTTGTAGGGGCATCAGAAGGGGAGCAGTGCTACACCTTCGAAGCCACGAACGGTTGCGGCTCCACGTCATTGGAGGTGCGGGTGTTCGTAGTGGCTGCCCAGCAGCTGCAGGCGTCCCCTGACACGACAGTCCTGGCGTGCGCACCGGTAACAGAAGCGCTGTGCTTCACGGCGAGCGGAGCTGGGCTT
>NZ_VOOR01000181.1 GCF_007993045.1 Phaeodactylibacter luteus | reverse complement strand
CTGGACTTGACGAATGCCATGAGCATTCAGGTCAACGGCGGGTTCACTTTCGAGCGGTATATCGGCAACGATGCGGGCACTGCTGCTTACAACTGTGCGCTCGATGGTATGCCTGTGGCAATGGACGACCCGGTCACAGTAGGGGAGGACAGCGGCACGACAAACGTTGATGTCCTGGGCGACGACAGCTTCGGCAGCAATGGGCCGGGCGTTGGGCCGGTAGTCATCACGGTAGGGCCGGATAACGGGGGCACGGCTACGGTCGATGACAACGGCACTCCGGATGACCCCACAGATGACAGCATCGATTACACCCCGGCAGCAGACTTCAGCGGGACGGAGACGTTCACCTATCAGATCTGTGACCTGGACGGTGACTGCGACGACGCGGTGGCCACGGTGACTGTCACACCGGTGAACGATGCGCCGGTAGCGATGAACGACAGCTATACCACGCCCGAGGATACCCCGGTGATGGGCGATGTGACGGACAACGATACGGACATAGACGGCCCCGGTGTCAATATCACGCTGGTGACAGATGTATCGAACGGTACGCTGTCGCTGAACCCCGACGGCACCTTCACCTACACGCCTGACATGGACTACAACGGT
>NZ_VOOR01000180.1 GCF_007993045.1 Phaeodactylibacter luteus | reverse complement strand
ATGTAGAAGAGGGCTACCAAACAGAAGTAAACAAATTATTAAATACCGCATAAGACAATAGTTTTAACGATTTCCAATCTTCACCACCTTCCCCACTTCCAGCACGCGCCCCTGCTCCTCCAACCGCCAGGTGTAGACGCCCGCCGGGTGCCCGCTCAAATCCAGTGTGTTGAAGCCCGCGGAAAGACGCTGCGTGAGGACGGGCCTGCCCATCGCATCGTATACCATCGCATTGGCCTGTACGGGCAGCCAACCTGCTCGTAGCGAAAGGCTGAAGCGCTCCCGGAAGGGGTTGGGGAAAGCAGTGGCAAGTGGGGCTGTTTCGGCTTGCTGTGTGGCCGTGACGGGCTCTGTAAACTCCAGCGTTTTGCATTTCGTGTCACTGCCATTGGCGTTGCTGACGGTGAGGCAGACCTCGTAGGCGCCGGGGCCGGGGAAAGTATGAGCGGGCAGGGTATCCATACTGCTGCTGCCTTCCCCAAAGTCCCAGGACCAGGTAGCCGGCTCGTAGTCGCTCAGGTCATAAAACTGCACCGTGAAGGGCGTGAGCGTATCCTGCTCATAGCGCCAGCGGGAGAGCGGGATATTGTCGATGCCGAGGGTATCACAGGGGCTGCCGTCTATG
>NZ_VOOR01000018.1 GCF_007993045.1 Phaeodactylibacter luteus | reverse complement strand
AAATCTTTAAGAAACAATCTGATTGTATTGCGTAATTCTCCTGTATGAATATCCCTCCACAGCTGAAAATCATGTTCAATCCCCTCGTAAAGAAATCGCCATATCGGGCACCATTCTGAGGTGTTCCAATCCATATTCTGAAGCCTGTTTAAAGCTGGAAAAGATCTCTTTAGCGGGTCTTTCTTATCTCTGATTACTCCATAAGTAAGCCCACCGTCTTCAAAATTCAGGAAGGCATAGTAGTTGCCTAAATTATCCATCGAAAATCGAAATCCATTCCCTGAAAGCCCCAACTCCTTCCTAAGCTCATCTAATTGCCTAGCCAATTTCTTTTTGAGACTTTCCTTTAGCTTAGGTAAGACATTACCGATTAAAAAGGCCGCTTCCATGTTTTCATTGGAAGACAGTATAGTTTGCCGTAAGATATCTGATTCTTCACTGGAGTAAATACCCATAACAATTTGTTCTAATTTAGATTTGAAGTCGGCGACAAAAAACTTGATTTTTAGGGGCTTGCACTTTTCCTTAAAGACCTCTAATTCAGGCAGTATGTTCTCTAGATAATTTATCGTTTCCAGTTGGTTGGCTTTACCTAGTTCCTTTTGCCGCTTTAAAGAAAGGCTATGCTTAGGAATACCCTTCTTTATTGGTGCAAGGTAGAGAAGCAAAAAGTTACCGTTTCCCATAGAATCGAGGAATGTGGCGTAGTCTTCAAGTTGGTCTTTCTGGTCTGAAGTGTGCTCAAATAGTTTGTTTTCTATCCCTATCCAGAAGGTATCAAGTTTGATAAGGATGTCAATTCTTCGAGCACCTAATGTGCGGTACTCTGTGAAAACTTCTACTGAATCCAGCGTAAATTCTGGGATTTTTGAATCTAGACTCTTCAAGAATCCTTCTAAAAACAAGGTGCCCTGTCCGTGTTTTGCAGTTGGAGACAGAAGAAATGCCAATATTTCAGACACCTTATTCTCTCCCATTTTTATAAAATCCAACGGATTGAAATGAGGTGCATATAGTTCGGCTTTGATTCTCTGGTTTTCTCTATGATTGCATATTTCCTCATAGACTTTGGCTAGCAAGCCCTGAGCATTTTTTTGAATTCTAACTCCCATTGTTAGTAGTTTCCATTTACGTGTCTCATACTATTGCAAATCCCTATCCGCCACCTTCTCACAGTGGTTTGTGATAATAGAGAGGTAAAGAGGAGTATATTTTTCCTGTGGCGGCAAATGCTCCAGTACGGTTGCCAGCTGCCTTTCAACGATCGTTTTATCTTCCCTGCTGAGGGTTTCTGATAGATAGCGCTCATCAAGTCGTTCCTTGGAACCAAAGTAGGCGTTTAGAAACTGCTTAAAGCGATCCATTCCACCATCAATAATCCAATGGTAATACGTCCCACCTAAGATATAATCGGTCTTGTAGCCATTGTAGTAGTCCATTTCATAAAGTGAAAGCAGCGCATGGAGTTCGTGTAGCCTTTTGAAGCCTTCGGAAACCTTGTCTTTCAGCTCAATTAGCTTGTCAGGGAAAGTCCACTCCGGATAGACTTCTGGAATTTGCTTTGCGCTAAATAGCTGCTCAAACTCCAACTTTTCCAGGTATTCCAGGTAAAACGACAAGTCATTTATTACATTCTTCCTGTAGAAACGCGCACGATCGCCTATTCCGATTACAGTATATTCTTCATCACCTTCAGGATCTTCGTGGCGGATGATTTTTTCATAAAACTCCAGAGACCGATTAAGATACTTGGACTGCTCCCTGATTTGGGGAGTCATATTGTTGTTTTGGAAGTTTTCCAAGTCCTCTTCCTTCCACATCAAATAGTGATTGTCTAGTAGTACGTCAGGGACTTTAGTATTCTGCCGGTTGTAGGTAATCCTTAGGTATACGGGGTAGAAGCCACTCTCTTCCCGGGAAGCAGTTTTGTGAAGGAATAGCTTAAAGCTGACTTTTCTCGCTTTTTTGGATTTCATACCTGCTTAGTTTTCCCAGCGGATCCGCTCTATGACTTCATCCTGGATCTTCTTGCTCATTTTGACATAATGCATGGTTGTGTCTATCTTGTCATGTCCCATATAGCTTTGCAATGTGGGGATTGGCACTTTCACGGCCATATTGGTCCCGAAGGAATGTCGCCCTACATGGCACGATAGGTGCTTATCGAGCCCCGCCGCTTCAGCTACTTTTTTGATGTTCTCGTTTGCATCTTGGTTGGTTAACCCTTCAAACAGAGCCTTATTGGTTTTTTTTCCGTATTTCTCCAAGCAAATTTTTATCCATCGTTGTGCCCGGCTCTCTTCTTCATCTTTGAAATGGAAGAATGCGTACAATGGGAGGTTAATTTCCTTCTTTTTCCGCCGCTGATTCTTTACCATGAGGGCACTGTAATAGTACCCTTTCTGCGTCTTGGTGATGTTCCGGGGCTTCATGGCGACGGCATCGCTGAAACGCAGGCCTGTAAATGCCATCAGTAGAAAGAAATCCCGAGCCCTCTCTTGCTTCTTGGTTATTCTGCTTGTATCCATTTCTTCCAGCAGCTTGAGTTCCTCTAAACGCAGGAAGTCTCTGGGCTTTGAGCTTCCCTTATCATATTTGAACCGGCTATAAGGATTTATACCAGATTTTACATACCCCTTGTTGATCGCTATATTGATGTAGGTCTTGACATGGCGGTGGTATTTATCAATCGTTGTAAGCTCCTTCTCTTCGCCGAGCAGATACTGATGGAATGCGTCCAGTACCTGGTAATCCAACTCATTGAAGGAAACCTCACCCACAGCTGTCCGCCAGTGATTTAAGGTATTGAGCTGAGTCTGCCTAGTGGCGTGGGAAATTTCTTTCCGCTGTTGGGCAGTCATTTTGTAAAAAGCAGTGAAAGATAGCTTCTGCCCACCGGTAGCTGTAAATTGCTCGTGGAATTCCCGAAGCGGCACATGCGCCCCGTGACGTTCATTAACCATGCCAACCTGATACTCCATAAGCTCAGACATTTTCCGGTTAATGAGTGAGTTATAAGCCAGGGCGTTTGGGTGGTCTTTTACCTGCCTACTTTTCTTATCCCATTGATCGGGACGTACGTAGACATCCGTAGAGAAATACTTCTGCTGTGGCTTTCCGCTTTCGCTGCATTGATAGGCGTAGATCCATACCACACCATTCCCATCCTTGTTCAAGCGCTTTTTACGCTCGGAGCTATGCATTGCCCGAAAAGAAATAGATTTCATCTGTCATCAATCTTAGTTAAGAATCAACTGACAGACGGTGGCCCATCCATACTTTTTTGGTGCAAAAATGAGTGCAAAAATCAAACGTCCTCGTTTGTCCGTATTTGTCCACTCATGCCAAGCCCTAAAATGACAATAGCCCTGATAAAATCAGAGCTATTTGTCTAAACTTGTCATTGATTGACTGTAAAAGTCTCAACAATGCTGAGCGGTCCGGACGGGACTCGAACCCGCGACCCCATGCGTGACAGGCATGTATTCTAACCAACTGAACTACCGGACCTTGATTCTTTGAGCAGCATAAGCTGCTTCTTTATTTATACTTAGGGCGCTTTTGCCCTGTTTTTGCAACACTCAGCGTTGCTGTTCCTTTGTTGCGATTGCAAATATAAGCGCGATATTTATTCCGTGCAATACCTAGGGTAAAAAAACTTAAAAAAAAATTCCTGCCTGTGCTTCTGTGTCGGCTTTTGGCTACTTTTGTGCCGCTCAACTATCCTGATAAGGAAAGCGTTAAGCTCTGGAGCGTGTAGCCCGCCTGCCAAGCGAGAACCGGCACGAGGGCCATCATCAAACTGAAAAGAGCAGCTCCGGCTGCTTCAAAAGCAAAGATTTATGGTTTTCCTGGAATTCGAAAAGCCCCTCGAGAGTTTGTACGAACAGCTCGAAAAGATTCAGCAAGTCGGCAGCGAAGGTGATATTGATGTCACGGAGATGGCCCGCGAACTGGAAAACAGGATCAAGAATAAACGCAAAGAGATTTACAGCAATCTCACTGGGTGGCAGAAGGTACAGCTCTCCCGCCACCCGGAACGCCCTTATACCTTATATTACATACAGCAGATGTGCCGCAAGTTCATCGAACTGCACGGCGACCGCTACTATGCAGATGATAAGGCGATCGTTGGGGGGCTGGGCTCCCTTGATGGGCAGACGGTAGTCATCATCGGCCATCAGAAAGGGGTGAACACTAAGATGCGGCAGTACCGCAACTTCGGCATGGCCAACCCGGAAGGCTACCGCAAAGCCCTCCGCCTGATGAAGCTGGCCGAGCGCTTTGGCTACCCTGTAGTGACCCTCATCGATACCCCGGGCGCATTCCCCGGCCTGGAAGCAGAAGAGCGGGGGCAGGCAGAGGCCATCGCCCGCAACCTCTTTGAAATGGCACAGCTCAAAGTCCCTGTCGTTTGCGCCGTCATAGGCGAAGGGGCATCCGGGGGCGCTATCGGCATAGGGCTGGGCGACCGCGTTTATATGTTGGAGAACACCTGGTACTCGGTCATTTCTCCAGAGTCTTGCTCTTCTATCCTCTGGCGCAGCTGGGACTACAAGGAGCAGGCTGCCGAAGCCCTCAAGCTCACCGCTGACCACATGTACGAGTTCGGCATCATCGATGGCATCATCAAAGAGCCTTTAGGCGGAGCACATACCGCTCCTGAGGAAATGGCCAAACTGCTGAAGCGCCAGATTAAAAAAGCCATAGCAGAAGTACAGGATATGACGCCTGAAGAGCGCATCGAAGCCCGTATCGAGAAATACGCCAAAATTGGGGTTTACGAGGAAGAAGCCCGTACGAATTCATAGATCAGGATTCAGCCCGAAGGGCTGACAGCAGGAAACAAAGAGAAACAACACATTACTATGGGGTGGTTCGCAAATCTGAGGCTGAGCTGGCACCGCAAGAAGCTCCTGCAGCATCTGGAGCGCCAACAGCAGCGTAGCGCCAAAGGCCAGGTCTCCTGGAGCAGCGCCAAACGCATCGGCATCCTCTTTAACGCCAGTGAGCCCGATATGCGCAAGCAGGTCTTGCAATATGCAGAGCGCCTGCGAAGCCAAAAAAAACAAGTGCAGCTCTTGGGCTTCCTCCCCCAACAGCAGGAGGGCCAAGAATATGCCTTCCCCGTCTTCACAGCCAAAGATATAGACTGGCTGTACCGCCCAAAAGGGGAAGCTGCCGATACCTTCCGCAATGAGCCCTTTGACATCTTGCTCGACCTCAGCCTTTCCGAAGACATCAGCCGGGCTTACCTGTGCGCCCTTTCCAGTGCAAGCCTCAAAGTGGGCCCGTCTACTGAGCTGACCTATGCTTACGACTTAATGATCGAAGTGCCTGCCTCCGCCGGCCTTAAAGGCTTCATACCGAACATGGAAAGCCTGCTCGACAAAACCAATCGCAAAAATGAGCCAGCCCAGCTTCCTTCTTAGCGGCACAGGGGTAGCCCTTGTCACTCCTTTCCGCAATCACGCCATCGATTATACCGCCCTAGAGCGCCTGATCGAGCACACCATCGCCGGGGGCGTCGATTTCCTCGTCTCCCTAGGCACTACCGGAGAGGCGATTACACAAAGCCCGGAAGAATGCCGGGACGTCCTGACTTTTACGATAGAAAAGACAGCGGGCCGGGTGCCGGTCGTAGCCGGGCTTTTCGGCAGCAACTATACTGAAAAGCTGACTCGCGCCCTGCAGGTTTATGACCTCAACGGTGTAGCTGCCATCATGTCCAGCAGCCCAGCTTATAGCAAGCCTACGCAGGAGGGCATCTTTCGGCACTATATGGCTGTGGCAGAGGCGAGCCCGGCCCCGGTCATCATCTATAATGTTCCAGGGCGGACAAGCTCCAATGTGGAAGCCGCTACTACACTGCGCCTCGCCCAAGCCTCTGAGCAGTTCATCGCCGTAAAGGAAGCTTCTGGAGACTTAGCACAGGCCATGTCTATCATCAAAGATATGCCGCCACACTTCCAGGTTTGGTCTGGCGAAGACCCCCTCACACTGCCTATGATCGCCTGCGGGGCTACCGGCGTGATTTCTGTAATTGCCAATGCCTTCCCTAAAGCCTTCTCCGGCATGGTCCGCCACGCTAGGGCGGGCGAACTGCGGAAAGCCCGGCAACTGAACGACCCGCTCCACCCTGTGCACCCCTTCCTCTACGCAGATGGCAACCCCGCAGGGATAAAAGGCGTGCTCGAAATGCTTGGCATCTGCAGCAAAGAAACGCGCATCCCGCTCATGCCCATCACCGATTCCAACTACCGGGCCTTGTACGCGCAGCTGCAAGCCTCCGGCCTGATCTAACCTCCGCTCACCGGCGGGATGATGACCACCTCGTCCGTCGGCCGGATAGGGTCGCTGTCCGATGCATAGCTCGTGTTCAGAGCGATGGACAAGGACGCCAGCTGGGCAAAAGCCGGGAACTTGCTGCACAAAGCTGCTTTCAGCTCCCCCACTGTGCTCCCTTCTGGCAATGGCATCTGTATCTGGCTTCCGCCTAAAATGTCCCGCGCAATCCCAAAAGCCAATATGTTAATCTCCATGCTCAAAATACTTTTGTTGGCTGCTCCCCATCGTTTCCAACAAGTGGTGCTTCACTTGCACGCTGCCACCGAAAAGGGTGAAAATAAGTGCATAAAAAGCGGGCTCGACGGGGCAATAACCGGAATCAGTTATTTTTTTAACAAAATTTTAACACTTTTCCAGCCTCGCCAAACCCTGCCTCCGGAAGCCGGTACTAACTTCTGAAGAACTAAAGCCAGAAGGTATATTATTCTATTTTCCTTTAGCTTATACAGTGCCCGCTGAAGAATCGTTGTACAAAGCCGAACAATTTTTTTTTGCTCCGGAGCCTACAATTGGCCCCGGAAAGAAGAGCCAAGGCTATTGGACGTGCAAATCGTTGACTTTTAAGGCAGAAGGAAATAGCTTTGCCCCATCAAAATATCCCGCAGGGAAGCTTGCGGGCCATTTGAGCCATGTACGACACAACGAGCCGGAGCCTTCCGAACTGCCTTTTTTGCAGAAACTAGGGCCCCTGCCGTTCCAAAACAAGAAGAGTTTAAAACAGATTGCAGGCCTCAGGCTGCGTAACCCCGGCAGCCTGAATGTAGCTGCTTTGCTTTTTACAGAGCTCAGCGGCGCGTGCCCTGCCCACGGGCTTATCCCCCCCGCGGAGCAGGCCGGCTTCATGCAAAACCCTTTATTGATGAAATTCCCATGGACAATTGTAGCTGTTCTAGCTGTGAACAGCCTGTCAGCTACGCCCAAAACAGAAACCCCTGCTTCAGTTGAGCACGCCACATTCAACTCCCGTTGGTCTGCTTCTATCGAAAGCGAGGTGAAAGAGCGCATCATGCGCCTGAATATCCCTTTCAAAGTGCGCTACGACGAGGAAGTCAGCAGCACTATAAAGGAATATGTGACGAATGGCTACCGCGACACCGAGCTGATGCTTGGCCGAACCTCTGCCTACTTCCCCATTTTTGAGCACTACCTCAATGTTTACGGCCTGCCCAAAGAGCTGCGCTACCTGCCTATCGTAGAGACCGGGCTCAATATCAAAGCCTACTCCGGCGCTGGCGCTGCAGGGCTGTGGCAATTCATTGCCCCTTCTGCCCGTATGTACGGCCTTGAGGTAAACCATACCGTAGACGAGCGCTTTGATGCTTACCGGGCCACAGAAGCGGCTGTTTCTATGCTGGCCAGGCTGCATAGCCACTACAAAGACTGGTCGTTGGTGCTAGCTGCCTACAACTGCGGGCCGGCACGTGTGAACGCTGCTATCCGCGAGGCGGGCTGCCGGGACTTCTACACCGTAGCCAATTACCTGCCGCAAGAGACACAGCATTATATCCCGCGCTTTATTGCAGCAGCCTACATCACCAACTACCACAAGCACCACGGTATCTCCCCTCGCTACAAAGGCGCTTTCGGCAAGCCGCTGCGCGGCGTCAAGCTGTTCGAGAGCTACACGATCGGCGAAGTAGCCCATGCGAGCGGGGTGCCCGTAGAAGTGCTGCGGCAGCTCAACCCGGCTTACCGCCGCAGCATCATCCCTGCCAATGAGCGTGGGCATTACCTGCTGCTGCCAGCCTCCGGGCTCCGCGGGCTGAAAGGGCTGGTCAGTGCGCGCTCTGGCCGGTTTGACCATGGCCACCGGTTGCTTTACCCCAATGCATTCGAGCTCGCCTACGTCGTGAAGCCCGGCGAGTCGATCGAAGAGATTGCCAGCCGCTACAATTGCACCGTCCAGGAAATTGCTGCCTGGAATCAGCTCTCAGAGGAGGAGGTCTTTGTTAACCAAGAGGTAACCCTCTATGTAGCCGAGCTGATCGCGCCAATCAAGCCCTAACAAAAGCCGTAAATCAGATTGCCGTTTATAGGCCTGCCCCTGCACCATGTGATGGGGGCCTGCCCCTGCCCAACAGGCAGGTGCCGCTATGCTCCGGGGCTCGCTATCCGCTCGGCCCTGTCGGGCTGATACCCCTGCGCAGCGCTAGGCCAATGCCAGCCTAGTGGTCTGTCAAGTGTTAATTTATGGGTTGAGTGGGAGCGAATTTTGAGGCTAATCAAGGCGGATGTTCCCGCGCATAGCAGCGCTACGTAAGGGGTTGTCCAACGAAGAGTAGCCTCAAAAGCCGCCGCAGGCAACCCCTAGTTTTAGCCTTGACAGACCACTAGTGCCTTAATCCATAAATCTCTGATACTTAAGTTGAAGTTGTTTTCCGGCTAATCAAGGCGAAGGTTCGCGGCTTTAGCCCGAGCTAAAGGAGCGGTTCTTTAACGAAGAGTAGGCGGAAAAGAACGAAACTTGGGGTGGCAAGGATTTATGGATTGAGGCACTAGAGCCCGAAAAGCTTAAACGCTTGCGGATCTTGGGCCCACGCCCTACTGAACGGGAGCAGAGAACGCAAACTGTGTATTAAGCAAAAACATAATGTATTGTAAGTGAGCAGTTTGCAACGCAAAAAATTGAGCAAATGGGCAACCTCTGCCACAAGGGCACCGTATAAAGCGGTAACTAAGCCCTGAAAACTATGAGAACCCTGCACCAAATCCTGCCTTTGCTCTGTTTGTCCGCCCTGCTTTCTGCCAAGCCCGCCGAACTAAGCGTAGAAGTGCCTCAGCGGCTGCTGCAGCAAGAAGTGCCGTTCGAAGCCGCCTATACCCCGGAAGTAGCAGAGGCCATCAGCCGCTACCTCGGCCGGGGCCGGCGGGCTACAGAACACATGCTGGGCCGGGCCGAGCACCTCCTCCCTTTGTTTGAGCATTACCTGAAAAAGCATGGTGCCCCGGATGCGCTGAAATACCTGCCTTTGCTAGAATCCCGCCTCCGCCCACAAGCACACTCCCCAGCTGGCGCCGCCGGGTACTGGCAGTTCATGCCAGCTACCGCCCGGGGCTTTGGGCTAGAAGTAGGCGCTGAAATAGACGAACGGCTCGACCCCTTCTATGCCACAGAGACCGCTGTGCGCTACCTCGTGCGGCTGCATCAGCAGTTCGGCGACTGGGGCCTGGCCCTTGCGGCTTACAATTGTGGGCCAGGGCGTGTACGCCGGGCGCTGCGGCAAAGCGGTTGTACAGACTATTGGAGCATACAGCATTTGCTGCCCCGGCAGACCCGCTTATATATCCCTCGCTTGATCGCTACCATATACATCGGTGAGCATTACAGAGAGCATGGGCTGCAGCCCAATGCCCGGCAACAGCAGCCGGTCAAAGCTTTCCGGGTATTGCTTGGGCTTGACCTCGAAGCCATTGCGCAGGCCTGCAAGCTTTCCACAGAAAACCTCCTGGCCCTGAACCCTTCGCTCAAAACCACTTGGCTGCCGGCACGTGAAAAACCCTACCATCTGGTGCTGCCGGCTGCAGCTGTGCCCGGCTTTCAGGATTATATCCAGAAAAAGGCCCGTACAGCCCGCCCGGATGCCGTGATGGCTGCGCAGTTCACAGCCTGGCAGCCTGCGGAAGGCTGATGGTAGCAATGGTGCGCTTTGCCTGGCCCAGCCTGCCTGAGGAGGGCCCCATGCATTTCCATGCTGCTGGCCCTGGCCGCGGAAATCCTGCAAATTGCCCGCCAAACATGAACGCCGGCAGGCCTGTCTGCCGGTTGGCTTTATCTTCTGCTGATCACCGGAGCGGTTTGTCGGCCTTACCGCCGTATGCGCCGTCATCAGCAGTAAGCGCCTGATAAGCGCGCAGCCCTTTTGGGGTTAGGTAGGGCACAAACAGGGCCATCATCGCCCGGTGGTAGTGGGCGACAACGGCATCCCCTTTGTCCCCAAACTGCACTTCCGCTTCGCTGATCCAGTTGTTGCCAACAATCAACAGGTTCGTAATGAGCAGCTCATAATGGCCGGGCAAAGGCTCAGGCTTCATCTCGCCCTGTTCTTCTAGCTGCTTAAACCCATACAGGAACTGCTGCCTTCGGACGTCCATAAGCTGTTGGAAATTCTGCTTCATGCGCTCTAACCGGCGGGTGATCTGCACAAAATCAATGAGCAAAAAACGGTACTGATAGAGCAGGCCGAAGGTTTGCCAAGCTTGCCCGAATACCCCCTCCAAAGAGATGCCCTCGGAAAAAGCCATCTGTGCGTAGGGGGCTACCCGCCCGGCCAGCTGCAGATAAAGGGCTTCGATCAGCTCATCTGTATTTTTGTAATGATAGCAAAGGTTGCCATGGCTGATCCCTGCCTCCGCAGCAATGCTGCGCACAGTCGCCTGTCCGGTGCCGATAGCATTGAACTGCCGCAGGGCTGCCTGCAGTATCCGATCCTTGGTATTCATCCGTCTGCTATGATTTTAGTAAAGCTCGGCCGCTAGAACACTTGTTCTAAGCCTTCAAATATAGTACATTTGTTCTAAAATTAAAGCCACCCGCTGTTTCAGCCCAGTCATTACCTGCAAATGGAAGAAAAAGAAGGCCAAAAGAAGGAAGAAGCCCCGGCGGCTTCGGAAGCAATAGACAAGGTAAAATCCACGTACCAATCATTAGATGAGCTGCTTGAGGTAAAGGAAGGGGACCGCTGGCCGGTAGTCCTTTTAAAAGTGGGCGCGCGCTTGCTGGCCATAGGGCTGCTCATCCTCTTGTCCCCATTTATTTTGCTGGTTTTGCTGATCGCATTTACCGCAGCCCTATGATGCGGCCGGGGCAAGCCTATTGGCTCTTGTGCCTGGCTGTGCTCCTACTGCATCAGCTGCTGCAGAAGGGCCTGGGCTGGCGGTGCACATTGGCAGACAGCTACCTTGACCCGCTGCTGTGTATGCCCCTGCTGCTTGGCCTGCTAGACTGGGAGCTGAAGTGGCGGTATGGCCGTGGCCCGTTAAGCAGCCAGGAAGTTATTGGCGCTGTCCTATTCTTTTCTTTCCTTTTCGAAGTATTGTTCCCACGGTGGTCGGCCCAATTTACTGCAGACGTATGGGACGTGCTGGCCTATGGGCTTGGAGGGCTAGGGTACTTGATCGCCCAAAGGCTCCTGCCTATTGAAAAGGGTTGAGCACCAGTGCCTTAAGCCATATCCTTTTGTATGCCTCAACGGGAAAGCGCCGGGCTGTACCGGCACAGGTGCTCAAACTGCCGCTTGACATGCAGCACATCATTGTGCCCGAGCTCCGTATGCCAGAAAACAGCTCCTGCTCGGGGCAGATTGGGCAGTGCCCCTGTTTCCACTGAGCCTACCTCGTGAGCCTGTATCCCCCATGCCCGCAAGCTTTTCAGAAAACCCTGGCTCGTATCGTATGTCCCCCCGTCATCGGTATAGAGGTTCACCATCCGCTGACCGCCCCGCTCTAGCCACATGGCGTACTTCTCCAATTGGCCGTACAAGCCATCGAACAGCCATACCTCCTCTATCGGCCAGCCGCCGTGCAGTAAGATGTAGGCCATGGCGCGGTACCCCCCGCTGTGCCCCGAAAGGACTACCCGCCCTGGGCGAACGCTTTCCTCCTGCCAATGTTCAGCGACGACTGCAAGCACATCCTGCAGCAGCCGCCCGAACTGCCCTGCCTCCTCCATTTTCCCACCGCCGGAGTCTGGTGCATTGCGAGGCCCTTGCGGGACAATAAGGATAGCAGCCGCACCAGAACCGGACAGCTGCTCCGTCAGCTTGAACGCTTGCAGCACACTGTCTGTGTGGTTCCACCAGCCGTGGAAATGGACTATGCAATTGACCTCCCTGCCCGGCTCCAAATGCTGGGGTATGAAAATGAGTACGGTACTGTCCTGGTAGTGCTGTCCTGCCGGGTAGCGCACATCGCGGTAATAGTGACCGCCCTTGCGGGAAACCGAAGGGAATGGGGCGCTTGGCAGAGCAGTGGACAGCAGGGTGCCATGTGGCAACAGCTGAGCGCTGAAAACGGGCTGTGCCTGTGCCAGGCCTGGCATCAAGAGCAATAAAGCTGCAGCTGCAAAAGCCCGAAAAGCTGCTGCCCCGCTAGAAAAGAAAGACGGATAAGCCATAAGCACATCGTTTTTAATGTAAATTTATACTGCTCCTGATGGAGCTTAGAGTTGTTCGGCCGCTCCTTGGCCAGGGGCAGGCGTTGAACAGCGGAACATTGCCATTCGCCTGAGTGCGCCAAACCAAACGACATGACGAAACAACCAACCCACAGCCGGCTCTTATCGCTCGACATTTTCCGGGGCATCGCTATTGCCGGGATGATCCTGGTCAACAACCCCGGGTCTTGGTCAACGGTGTATGCGCCCCTGCTGCACGCCCCTTGGCACGGATGGACGCCTACCGACTGGGTGTTCCCCTTTTTTTTGTTCGCTGTAGGCATGGCCGTACCCTTGGCACTGGGCAAGCGCCTTCAGTCGCCCAAGGTAGCGATCCTCCGCAAAATCGGCACCCGCACTTTGCTGATATTCGGGCTGGGGCTGCTCTTGGCGGCCTTCCCCCACTTCAAGCTCATAGCGTCCACTCCTCCTGCCTACCGCGCCCTGCATTATGTACTGCTGGCGGCCTTTTTACTGGCCCTGTTTGTACGTGGCGCAGCCCTTGGGCAGAAACCGCCCCGCCCAAAAGCCGCCCGCCTGTCCCTGTACGCCGTTGGGCTAACCGGGGCCGGCATCGCCTTGATTGCACTGCTGTATGCCGATTTCAGCACACTCCGCATACCAGGCGTGCTACAGCGCATCGCCTTGGTCTATGCCTGCTGTGCCCTCCTGTTTTTGTACACGGGCTGGCGTGTGCAGGCGGCTGCCGCGATCGCCATCCTGCTAGGCTACTGGGCTTTGATGACGCTCGTGCCACTGCCCGATGGCACGCCCCCAAATTTAGAGCCGGGCACCAACCTAGCTGCCTGGCTGGACCGTTTTGTTTTGGGCGAAAGCCACCTTTGGAGCCAATCTAAAACCTGGGACCCGGAAGGTGTGCTGAGCACCCTGCCAGCTATCGCTACCGGTATATTGGGCATGCTGGCTGCCCGGTGGATGCAGCTGCAGCAAAACCCCCAAAAACGATTTCAGGGATGGCTGGGCGCTGGCCTTGCCCTCATCCTGCTGGGCTGGCTATGGGGCTTGGCCTTCCCCATCAACAAACCCCTCTGGACGAGCTCCTATGTACTGCACAGCGGAGGGGTAGCCCTTACAGTGCTCAGCTTGGCCTATTGGCTGGCCGACCTCAAGGGCTATCAGGCCTGGGGGCGCCCGTTCTACATCTACGGGGCCAATGCCCTATTTGTGTTCGTCCTTTCCGGCCTGGTGGCCAAATTGAGCTACACCCTGCAGGTAGGCAGCGGAGCGGGGGCGCCAACGGTGAAGCAGTGGGTTTACGAAACAGGCTTCACTTCCTGGCTGAGCCCATACAACGCTTCCCTAGGCTTTGCGCTCCTGAATGTCGCCTTCTTCTGGGCGCTGGCTTACTTGCTCTACAAGCGTAAGGTTTATATTCGGGTTTAACCCGGAAAAGAAGCCCCCCCTGTAACAGAATACCTACTTTTGGCGAAAAGCCGCGTGCTCAAACTGTAATCATGAATTTAGAAAAATCTCTGCAGGCCCGAAGTCAGGGGCACTGTGAACTCTGCAACAGCGATGCTCCTGAACTGGCTTACGAAGTAGCTCATGCCCCCGGGGCAGGGGAAGACGCCCACGTTTGGATATGCTCAGCCTGCCACGGACAGCTGCAAGGGGAGCAGCCTATGGATGCCGTACACTGGCGATGCCTCAACGACAGTATGTGGAGCACCGTGCCTGCCGTGCAGGTGCTGGCTTGGCGCACCCTTCATCAGCTTAAAGACGAGGGCTGGCCTTTGGCGCTCATCGAGATGCTATACCTGGACGAAGAAACCTTGGCTTGGGCCAAGGCTGGGCTGCCGCCTTCCCCCGAAGACTTGGTGACCCACCTGGACAGCAATGGGCAGGTGCTACAGGCTGGGGACACCGTAGTCCTCATCAAAGACCTTAAAGTGAAAGGGGCCAATTTTACAGCCAAAAGAGGGACAGCTGTGCGCCGCATTGGCCTGGTGCCCGATAACCCCGGGCAGATTGAAGGCCGGGTGGAAGGGCAGCAGATTGTCATCCTGACGGAGTTCGTCAAAAAGTCCAAATAGCCTGCGCACCCTTCAGCTTGTCATTTTTTGGCCAGCCTAGCCTGCTTCACGGGATGGGGACTGCCCCTGCCGTTGGGCAGGTGCCGCTATGCTGCGGGGCTCGCTATCCGCTCGGCCCTATCGGGCTTGCCACCCCTCCGCAGCGCTAGTCCGATGCCGTTCTAATGCTGAAGCCTGAGACATTTCAGTTTACGCCCAATGGCCTTGGCTTTGCCGCCATAAAGGATTTGCCGGACAAGGTAGGAGAGCCCCCGCAAATTCAGTACTTTTGCGCGCAGCGCCCGGGTAAGGGCCGTATCAGATAGCAGATTAAAAAAACTATACCCATGTACCGTACTCATACCTGCGGAGCCCTCCGCATTTCCGACGTCGGGCAGGAAGTTGTCCTCAGTGGATGGGCACAGACTGTACGCGACAAAGGCTATATGCTCTTTATCGACCTTCGCGACCGCTACGGCGTGACGCAGCTGTTGTTCAATGAAGACATCTCCTCCCCGGAGCTATTGGAGCAAGCGCGCAGCGTAGGGCGTGAGTTTGTCCTGCAAGCCAAAGGCAAAGTAGCAGAGCGGGCTTCCAAAAACGACAAGATACCAACTGGAGAAGTGGAGATCGAAGTCACTGAGCTGACCATCCTGAATGCCTCAAGCGTCCCGCCCTTTACCATCGATGACGATACCGATGGGGGAGACGACTTGCGCATGAAGTACCGCTACCTCGACCTCCGCCGGCGCCCGGTACAGGAGAACATCATGTTCCGCAGCAGGCTCGGCATCGAAACCCGCAAGCACTTAGCCGATGAAGGCTTCCTTGAGATTGAAACACCTTTCCTCATCAAGAGCACGCCCGAGGGCGCAAGGGATTTTGTAGTGCCTTCCCGTATGAACCCCGGCCAGTTCTACGCCCTGCCGCAGTCCCCGCAGACGTTCAAGCAGATCCTTATGGTCTCTGGCTTTGACAAGTACTTCCAAATCGTGAAGTGCTTCCGGGATGAAGACTTGCGCGCCGACCGGCAGCCGGAGTTTACACAGATTGACTGCGAGATGGCGTTTGTTACCCAAGAGGACATCCTCAATACTTTCGAAGGCCTGACCCGTCACCTGTTCAAAGCCCTCAAGGGCATTGACCTTCCGGCTTTCCCACGTATGACCTACGACGATGCAATGCGCCGCTTTGGCTCAGACAAGCCGGACCTCCGCTTTGGCATGGAGTTCACCGAGCTCAATGAGCTGGCTCAGCATAAAGGCTTTAAGGTTTTCGACAGCGTGGAGCTCGTCGTGGGCATCAACGCTACAGGTTGTGCTGCCTATACCCGTAAGCAGGTGGATGAGCTGACCCAATGGGTGCAGCGCCCGCAGATTGGGGCCAAGGGCTTGGTCTATGTGAAATACAACGAAGATGGCACCTTCAAATCTTCTGTTGACAAGTTCTTCAACACGGAAGACCTAAAGGGCTGGGCGGATAAGATGGGCGCGCAACCGGGCGACCTGATGCTTGTCCTGGCCGGAGAAGCCGACAAGACACGCAAGCAGCTCAACGAGCTTCGGCTGGAAATGGGCCGCCGTCTTGGCCTGATGAAGCCGGGCGACTTCAAACCCCTCTGGGTAGTGGATTTCCCGCTGCTGGAATGGGACGAAGAGACCGAACGCTTCTACGCTATGCACCACCCTTTCACCTCCCCCAAGAAGGAAGATGTGGCACGCATGCTTAGTGGCGGGCACGAAACCATGAAAAGCCTGCGCGCCGATGCTTATGACCTGGTCATCAATGGCTCTGAGATTGGTGGCGGCTCTATCCGTATCCACGACCGCAAGCTGCAAGAAAAGAACTTCAAGCTGCTCGGCTTCACGGATGAAGAAGCAGAAGCTCAGTTTGGCTTCCTGATGGGCGCCTTTGAGTACGGTGCACCGCCCCACGGTGGTATCGCCTTTGGCTTCGACCGCCTCTGTGCTGTGATGAACGGGCAGAGCTCTATCCGGGACTTCATCGCCTTCCCGAAAAACAATATGGGCAGGGATATGATGATCGACGCGCCCGCACCTGTGCACCCTGAGCAGCTCGATGAGCTCCACTTGGCACAGACCAAAATCGATTAACAAGCGCTCTGGCCGGGGCGGCATACGCTCCGGCCGCTTACTTTCAACATAGCAAGGCAGCAGATGCAGCTGCCAATTAAACCAAATTAGATATGGATACCACATTCCTGCAGACCCTGGGCCTCAAAGACCAGAATGCCGGTACAAGTACTGGCCTCAAGACCATGGATTCCGGGCAGTACATCGAGTCTTATACCCCTGTAAACGGCCAGCTGATTGGCAAAGTAAGCCAAACGACCCCTGAAGAGTACGAACAGGTGATGGCTGCTGCCCAAGCGGCTTTTAAAACCTGGCGCACTACTCCTGCCCCTGTCCGTGGCGAGATTGTCCGCCAATACGGCTTGAAGCTCCGTGAATACAAGGACGAACTCGGACGCCTCGTTTCCTACGAAATGGGCAAGAGCCTGCAAGAAGGCTGGGGCGAAGTACAAGAGATGATTGATATTTGCGATTTCGCAGTAGGCTTGTCCCGGCAGCTGTACGGCCTGACGATGCACTCTGAGCGGCCCAACCACCGCATGTATGAGCAGTGGCACCCACTTGGGGTCGTGGGCATTATTTCTGCCTTCAACTTCCCGGTCGCCGTATGGTCTTGGAACTCCATGATCGCACTGGTTTGTGGCGATGTGACGGTTTGGAAAGCATCGGAAAAAGCCCCCCTCTGTGCTGTGGCCTGCCAAAACATCCTGCGCGAAGTCCTGAAGGAGAACGACGTGCCCGAAGGGATTTCCAGCATCATCAACGGCGATTATAAAATCGGCGAGCTGATGACCAATGATACCCGCATGCCTTTGATCTCTGCCACGGGCAGCACCCGTATGGGCAAAATTGTAGGCGCGACCGTAGCGGCCCGAATGGGCAAGACCATCCTTGAGCTGGGCGGCAACAACGCCATCATCGTTACCCCAAGCGCTGACATCAACGTGGTGCTCACAGGCGCCCTGTTCGGTGCAGTGGGCACGGCTGGGCAGCGCTGTACGACCACCCGCCGCCTCATTGTGCATGACAGCATCTACAACGAGGTAAAGGAGAAAATGACCAAGGCTTACGGGCAGCTGCGCATCGGCAACCCTCTTGATCAGAACAACCACGTAGGGCCGCTCATTGACAAGGACGCGGTGCAGAATTACCTCAATGCGCTCGAAGCCGTACAACAAGAGGGCGGCAAGCTCCTGGTTTCTGGCGGTGTGCTCGAAGGGGAAGGCTACGAGAGCGGCTGCTATGTGAAGCCTTGCATCGTAGAAGCGGAGCACGATTACAAAACCGTGCATACCGAAACTTTCGCCCCCATTCTCTACCTCATCAAATACAGTGAGCTGGAAGAGGCGATCGCCATTCAAAACGAGGTGCCACAGGGCTTGTCCTCTGCCATTATGACCAACGACCTGCGCGAAGCAGAGCGCTTCCTCTCCGCTGCTGGTTCGGACTGCGGCATCGCCAATGTCAATATCGGTACAAGCGGTGCCGAGATCGGCGGTGCGTTCGGTGGCGAAAAAGAGACTGGCGGTGGCCGGGAAAGCGGCTCTGATGCCTGGAAAGCGTATATGCGCCGGCAGACCAATACCATCAACTACAGCACAACCGTGCCTCTGGCACAGGGCATCAAGTTCGATCTGGACTAGCATGCCTTTGGGCATAGCACAGCACATGCGGCATTGGGCTTACGGGCCCGGTGCCGCATTCGCATTTTGGGGGAGGAAATATTGCGGGCCTTCTACAAAACGGGCGCAATAGCCGCAGCTAACGCATATTTTCTTTAATTTTTGCCCGCCATGGCATCGGGCACAACCCATAATACCCCAACCATTCTGGTTTTATGGTGGCATCGGCCTAGCGCTGCGGAGGGGTGGAAGCCCGATAGGGCCGAGCGAAGAGCGAGCCCCGTAGCATAGCGGCACCTGCCCGCTGGCAGGGGCAGGCCCCAATCACATGGTGCAGGGGCAGGCCCAAAGAAACGGCAAGCTGATAAGTGCCATTAGTAGCTTTACTCAAAAATCACCCCACATGCAAAAAAGCATCCTCACATTCGCCCTGCTGCTGGCCGCCCTTGCCGGCTATGCACAAATCGAGGGCATGGCCCCCGGGCGCGACGGCGTACAGACCTACTATCGGGTTTACGGAAACGGAGCGCCCATTCTGCTCATCAACGGAGGCCCGGGCCTGAACAGCCAAGGCTTTGAAGGGCTGGCCGCTGCATTAGCGAAGAAGTATCAGGTCATCCTTTACGATCAGCGGGGCACCGGGCGCACCCAACTGCGCAGCCCAGGGCCGGAAACGGTCACTATGGATTTGATGGTAGCTGACATAGAAGCCCTCCGGCGGCAATTGGGCTTACAAGAGTGGGTAGTGATGGGGCACTCCTTTGGGGGTATCTTGGCCAGCTATTATACAGCCCGGCACCCTGGGATGGCCAAAGGGCTCATTGCTTCGGCTTCAGGCGGGCCAGATTTGGGCATGCTGGACGGCTTTGACCTACGGGGCAGCCTTACCCAACAGCAGCGCGATTCCCTTGATTACTGGTCGGCCAGGATTGAGGGAGGGGACGAAAGCCCTGAGGCCGATCTGGGCCGCCGCCGAGCCTTAGCTGCAGCTTACTTGTACAAGGACGAGGAGCACCTGGAGCAGGTTGCCGCTCGATTGGGGCAGGGCGAACGGGACATCAACCGCTGGGTTTGGGAAGACTTGCGGCGCATTGGCTATGACGTCAAGCCTGAGCTGAGCCGCTTCCTAAAGCCCGCGCTCATCCTGCAAGGGGAGGCGGACCTAATCGGCAAAGGGCCGGCCGAGGCCGCAGCAGGCGCACTGCCAAATGCGGAGCTGGTTTATCTGCCAGCCTGCGGGCATTATGGCTGGCTGGAGCAGCCTGAGGCTTATTTCTCAGCTATAGACCGCCTCATGCAGCGGGTAGCCGCCTTCGACGAAAAAGAAATCAATAAAACCCTTCATACCTACGTTGCAGCCATTTATGAGGCAGACAGCACCCTCGCCTACTCAGTAGCAGACAGCACCCTGCAGAAGTCAGGGCATTATTACTCGCCCGGAGATGGCAATTGGAGCTACACGGATATGACTTTTGAGGGCTTGCTGCGCACTGCGGCCAACTACAACCGCAAAGGGTGGCTGCCGGAAGGTGCTCCGGATGAAGTGGAGATTTTTGATATTGACAACCGCGTGGCTTCCGCAAAAGTCAAAGCGATCTGGGGGTTCGATTATGTGCTGCTTTCGCAAAATGCATGGGGGCAGTGGCGTATGGACAAAGTGCTCTGGCAGAGCCACAACGCTGAAGAAGCGCAACGCGTGAGGGCAGGGCTGGTGCCCCGCTCTTCTGGGAATTGATTTTATTTCGTCCGCCAGCCTAAGACTCCGCTGCGCGCCTACGGCGTGGTGTGGGCCCTAAAAGCTTGTTTGGAGCGGTTTCGATATAAAAGCCCAGCGAAGAAGCCAGGTTCATCAAGCGTTGATGGGCAACAGGAGCGAGCCCTCAATATGCCCTAAGTGGCCAGGCTATAGCGCCTTGATGACCCGGGGGGCATTGCAGGGTTAACTGAGCTATTTTCTCCACTACACTAAACCAACAACCAAAGAGCTATGGAGCAAGCACACACCCTAAACTGGGAGGATTTCGAAAAGGTAGACATGAGGGTTGGGACCGTACTGGAAGCCGCCCCTAACGTCAAAGCCCGCAAGCCTGCCATTATTTTGAAAATCGACTTTGGGCCACTTGGGGTCCGCAAAACTTCCGCACAGATTACCGTGGAGTACGAGCCAGAAAGCCTGGTAGGGCGGCAAGTGATAGCAGTGGTGAATTTCCCCCCCAAGCAAATTGCCAACATCATGAGCGAGTGCCTGGTCTTGGGCACACTGGGCGAAAGCAACCACATCACCCTGCTGCGGCCAGATACCCCTGTGCCCAACGGGCTGAGAGTCAGCTGATGGCCATGAGCAAAGCTGAAGGTTTGCGGGCACTGTAAGCCGGATTTGTGTATCTTGAGGGAGCAAAGTTATCCTTATGACCGAGTTCACCCACTTCCTATCGCCTTTTGGCTGCCTGCGCATCGAGGGCAGCGCAGCAGGCATTAGCGGGGTGCGCATGGTGAGCACCAAGCCGTGCCCTGCCGGGCCTATACCCGACGTGCTGCGCGACTGTGTGCTGCAGCTGGCAGAGTATTTCCGGGGCGACCGGGAAGGCTTTCGCCTGCAGCTTGATTTCGGAGATGCCCCCGCCTTCCATCAGAAAGTATGGCAAGAGCTCTTGCAGATCCCTTATGGCCGTACAACGACTTATCAGGCTATAGCCGAAAAGCTGGGCGATAAAAAAGCCGTGCGGGCAGTAGGGCAGGCCAACCGCAACAACCCTATTGCAATCATCGTGCCCTGCCACCGCTGCATCGCCAAGAGCGGGGAGCTGCAGGGCTATTTCTATGGGCTGGATATGAAGCGGCAATTGCTGGAGCTGGAGAACCCCCTCAGTTTTGCCCGGCAGGGCAGCCTGTTCTAGCAGCCGGGGTATGTCTGAGCTGAGCGCAGGCGCGCTGTGCTCGTGGGGGATTTGCCACACGCTATGAACGAGGTAAATGCTGGCAAGGGCAGCCCTCTGAATAGGCCCAGCCAACCCAACTTTTTATTTCCTGATTTAAACCAGAGCGCCATGCGCTCGTCATAGAACCTAAACGGGGCGCCCTGCCCCATTTCTAAATCCAAAACCCTGCCCAGATATGATGATAGCCGAAAACTGTGCAACCGGCACGCTCGCCCCCTATCAGCCCAGCAGCAGTGCCCCGTGGGACCGCAGCCGAGCTCAGCACCTCTTCCGGAGATTGGGGTTTGGCGCCGCACCGGAAACCTTAGAGCAAGCCTTATCTCAAAACCCAGCCGCGCTGGTAGACGAACTGCTGGGCCAAGCCGCAGCCCTGCCGCTGCCTGGCCCTCCGGAGTGGTCGGGCTGGTCGACCGATGACTATGACGATTTTAATGAACAGCGCATTGAGCAGTATCTGGAATGGACCGTACAATGGCTTGGCCGTATGCATGAATATGGCTTTCGCGAAAAGCTGGCCTTGTTCTGGCACAGCCACTTCGCAACCCGGTTCGATACTTACCTCTGCCCTAGCTACCTCTATCAGTATACTACCCTCCTGCGGCAGCACGCGCTGGGCAATTTCAAGGCATTCACCCATGAGATGGGGCGCACTCCGGCCATGCTCATTTTCCTGAACGGTGTTCAGAACACGCGCTTTGACGCCAACGAAAACTATGCCCGGGAGCTCTATGAGCTGTTTACCCTTGGGCTCGATAATGGCTACACCCAACAGGATATTGCCGAAACAGCCCGCGCCCTCACCGGGTGGAATGGCATCAATTCGCCCCCTTTCTGCAACCCCATCACCTTTGTGCCCCTCCTGTTTGACAACACCCCAAAGACTATTTTTGGGCAGACCGGGAACTGGGGGTATGATGATGTGCACGACCTGCTCTTTGCCGAGCGGGGCGAACAGGTGGCACAGCACATTTGCACTAAAATATACCAAGCTTTTGTGCACCCTGAGGCACAGCAGGATATTGTCTCCGGGCTGGCTCAGACCTTCCTTAACCATGACTTTGAGCTGGAGCCTGTATTCCGGCAGCTCTTCAAGAGCGAGCATTTTTTTGACGAAGCGGTCATCGGCACACAGATCAAAAGCCCGGTAGAGCTTATGCTCGGTATGCTACGGGAGAGCCGGCTGCCCGTCAGCCCTCAACGGCTACAGGTCACTGGCTTTCTCTCGGCCGAGCTCGGGCAACAGCTGTTCGCCCCACCTGACGTCAAAGGCTGGATCGGCAATCGGGACTGGATAGACACCAATGCCCTGACCGGGCGGTGGCAAAGCCTCGATTATTTCATCTTCCAGGCTTACCAGTTTCACCCTCAGGTGCTCGTTCAGTTGGCAAAGGACCTGAGCAGCAACTCCATTGACCCTTATGAGGTGACCCACGCCGTTGTCGGCCACTTCATTAGCGGGGGGCTGGGCGAGCCGGCAGATTATGAGCGGGCAGCGGCCGTCTTCAAGTGGGAAGTGCCACAAAATTATTACGACGCTGGAGAGTGGAACCTCAACTGGGACACTGTGCCCGCACAAATGGCCTTCTTACTGCGGCACATTGCCCGCCTTCCTGAATTCCAGCTTTCCTAAACCCTAAATCCTGAGCATCATGTGCAATCACCATAAACCAACCGATTCTATACCCCATGGCAGTGCCCTTGAGCACGGCGAGGCCCACGAACGAGACCATCACTTCCGGAGCCGGCGCAGCTTTTTGCGCAACTTGGGGCTCTTCTCTGGCGGGGCTATGCTCTTGGGCAACACTCCCGTGGCCGCGCTCGCCAACAATCCGCTGGCATGGGGGCTGGCCAATGCCAATACCAACCGGGCGCTTGTCCTTATCCGGTTCAAAGGCGGGAACGATGGGCTCAACACCATCATCCCTGTTTTTGATTACGGGACATACCAGGCCGCCCGGCCTTCCATCCACATCCCTCAAAGTGAGCTCCTGAACCTCAATGGCGCATTTGCCATGCCCAACTACATGAGCGGGCTGTCTGATATGTGGCAGGACGGCCAGATGAAGGTGGTCAATAGTGTAGGCTATGCTGATCAGAACCTTTCCCATTTCCGGTCTACAGACATCTGGGCCACTGGCAGCGATAGTGAGGTGATGGACACAAGCGGCTGGCTTGGCCGTCTTTTGGAAGGGCAGTTCCCCGATTTCATCACCGACCCGCCCGAGGCGCCCCCGGCCATTCAGATTGGAGGGAGCGGCACTTATGTCTTCGACGACAGCATGGGCAACAATATGAGCGTACAGGTGGAAGACCCCGAGGCGCTTTACGAAATCGCACAGAATGGTGAGCTCTATGACCCGCTCTCTGTGCCTGAGTGCTATTATGGGGAGCAGATCGCTTATTTGCGCACTGTTGCCAATAACACGTTCCGCTATGCGGAGGTCATTTCTCAGGCTTACAATAGTGCTGAGAACAGCAATGACTACCCCAACAATCTAGGGCGGCAGCTCGCGCTCGTCGCCCGCCTCATCAAGGGCGGGCTAGATACCAAGCTGTATATGGTCACCCTAGATGGGTTTGACACTCATGCGGGCCAAGCCAATCAGCATGCCAACTTGATGAACAACCTGGCGGAGAGCGTGAAAGCCTTTTATGAAGACCTGGCCGCGGCCAACCGCAGCGAAGATGTCCTTTGCATGAGCTTCTCTGAATTTGGCCGCCGTATCGAACAGAACGCTTCGAACGGGACCGACCACGGGGCAGCGTCCTGTATGCTCCTCTTTGGCCCCGCGCTCAATGGCAACGGCATATTGGGGCAAAATCCGGACATGCATGATGTGGACGATGCCGGCAACCTTAAGTTTGGGACAGATTTCCGGCAAATTTATGCTACCGTATTGGAAAAATGGCTGTGCGTAGACCACAGTACCGTTGATGAGGTGATGGGGCAGTACTTTGAGCGTATGGGCGGCCTAGGCATTAGCTGTGCGCCCACGCCGGTATTTGATCTGCCCGCAGCCCGTATCCGGCACTGGGCTGCGCCGGAGAGCCGAGAGGAAACCGCCATCTATTATGTGCTGCCGCATGGGGCAGAGGTACAGGTAGAAGTGTTCAATATGTTTGGGCAGCCGGTAGGCAAACTGTTCCGGGGCTGGCAGCCAGCAGGACAGCACCGGCAGGCCTTCCGGGCTTCTGCTGTGCGCCTTGCTGCGGGCTATTACGTATACCGGATCACCGTGCAAGGGCAGGCTTACAGTGGCAAGATTGCTTTTGCCCGTTAACCAAAATGTCGCAGACGTTTAAGCTTTTCGGGCTCTAGTGCCTCAAGCCATAAATCCTTGCCACCCCAAGTTTCGTTCTTTTCCGCCTACTCTTCGTTAAAGAACCGCGACTTTAGCTCGGGCTAAAGTCGCGAACCTTCGCCTTGATTAGCCGGAAGACAACTTCAACTTAAGTATCAGAGATTTATGGCTTAAGACACTAGGCTGGCATTGGCCTAGCGCTGCGCAGGGGCGGCAGGCCTGATAAGGCCGAGCGGACAGCGAGCCCCGGAGCATAGCGGCACCTGCCATCGGGCAGGGGCAGGCCCCTCATCCTTGCGGCAGGGGCAGGCCCAAAAAAGCGACAATCTGGTTTGCGCCCGATTGCTTTTGCACGTTAACTGACTGCTCAGCTACAACATAGCGTACGGGCAGCAGCAGAGCCATCTGAAAACCCGGTGCTGAGCTCGCAGCCCCCTGCTGAGGCAAAAAGGTTAAGAGGTGCTATGTTAGCATCTCTAAGCCTTGGCTTTGCCGGCAGGCCGAAACAAAAAGAAGAGCCCTATAGCGAGGAAAGGCAGGCTGAGCAGCTGCCCGGTGCTCAATTCTCCATTCACCACAGACTCAAAGCCGCCCTGGCTGGTCTTGAAATACTCCAGCCCGAAGCGGATAACGCCCAGTACCAATACCAAGAACAGGCCGAACACACGCCCCTGCCGTTCTTTCATATCTGTTTTCCAGTATACCCAGTATAGGAGGAAGAAAGTAAGGAGGTAGCTCATAGACTCATACAGCTGTACCGGATGGCGGGCGGGGACTTGGGCCAGTTCCACACAGAAATCACCACTTGCCATTTGGGCGACCTCCATGCATTGCTGCCCAGTCCGCTCCGCACAGGCCTGACAGCGCTCCCACAGGCCTGTCTCATGGCGGGGGAACTTAAAGCCCCAGGGGGCATCCGTCGCTTTGCCCACAATCTCAGAGTTCATCAGGTTGCCCAAACGGATAAAGCAGCCTGCTAAAGCGGTAGGCACCACCACCTTGTCCAAAATCCAAAGCACCGAGCGCTTCGATTCGCGGACAGAGAAAATATAAAGGGCGAGTATGATGCCTATGGCCCCGCCATGGCTCGCCAGGCCGCCTTTCCAGACCATAGGTATCTCGGCAAGATGCTGGGAGTAATAATCCCAGTCATAAAAAAAGACATGCCCGAGCCGGGCGCCTAAGACCGCCCCGACAACCATATAGATGAAGATTTTGTCCAGCCATTCCTCAGGCGCCCCCTCTTCTTTGAACATGGCTTTGACGATATAAAGCCCGGCCAGGAACCCTGCTGCAAAAAGCAGCCCGTACCACCGCAGGGTGATAGGCCCCAAACTTATAATCTCAGGTGAAGCATTCCAGGTGATAAAAGCCAGCAAATCAGACATGAGCGGTTTAGATTTCTTGATGAAGCCCAATATTAGGGATGTTTCCCGGGAATACCCGCCCGGCCGGGCTTATTTTTTCCGGGCGGCCGCCAACCTTGCCCTCGCCCTTACGTTCTCTTGGAGCTCCGGTACTAAAAGAACAAAAGCACACTATGGACCACAAAAATATGCCCATCCTCGTTACTGGGGGCTCGGGCTACATCGCCTCTTGGATCATCCGCCGCCTGCTTGAGAGCGGGCATACCGTACACGCCACAGTCCGTGACCTTTCGCAGGAAGAGAAGGTGGGGCACTTGAAAGCCATGGGGGAGGAGCTGCCTGGGCAGCTGCAGCTGTTCGAAGCCGACCTGCTGCAGGCAGGCGCTTTCGACAAAGCGGCGGAAGGGTGCCGTATAGTCATGCACACCGCTTCCCCTTTTAAAATAGATGTCAAAAACGCAGAACGGGACTTGATCGCGCCGGCCTTGCAAGGGACCCACAATGTACTAGATAGCTGTACCCGGTCGGGGACGGTAGAGCGGGTTGTGCTGACCTCAAGCGTGGCCGCTATTTTCGGAGATGGGATCGAAGCCGAGAAAGTGCCCGGCGGCAAGTTTAATGAATCACATTGGAACGAAAGCTCATCGCCTGAGCATCAGCCCTACCCTTACTCCAAGACCATAGCAGAGCGGGAAGCATGGGCCATAGCCGATGCACAGGAACAATGGCGTCTTGTCGTCATCAATCCGGGCTTTGTTATGGGCCCTTCCCTGAGCAACCGTACAGACGGGACGAGCGCGGATTTCATGGTGTCCCTCTTAAGAGGAAAATTCCGTGCAGGCATACCTGACTTGTACTTTGGAGTGGTGGATGTGCGGGAAGTTGCGGCAGCACATATCGAAGCCGCTTTCAGGGCGGATGCACAGGGGCGGCACATTGTTTGCGCCGCTGCCCACAGTGCGCTAGAGATGGCGCAGATGCTTCAGGGCATGCCCGGCGGCCCCTTCCCTTTGCCCAAGCGGAAGCTGCCCCGCTTGCTGCTGTTGGCGGTGGGCCCCACCCTTGGTTTTTCCTGGAAGTATCTGCGCCGCAACATTGGCTTCCCTATTGCATTTGACAATACTAAGAGCCGGGAAGCCCTTGGCCTAGCCTACCGGCCTGTGCCCGAAACCCTGCAAGACCACGCCCGGCAAATCCTCGATGGACAGTTGGTGTAAAGGCCGGCCTGCACCGCGCAGGCTATGCAGACCGGCCAGCTGGGTTAATGGCTATGGCCGTCGTGGCTGTGATCGTGGCCGTCGTGGCTGTGATCGTGGCCGTCGTGGCTGTGATCGTGGCCGCCCTCTTCAGCAGGCTGAGCTGGGGCTTTTCCGCCCTCATTCTTCACATAATCCATGCCACATACCGGGCACTCGCCGGGCTGATCGCTGCCACTGCCTTCGCAGTGCATAGGGCAAATGTAAGCAGCCGTATACTCCATGCCCTGCTCTTTGGCTTGTGCCGTGCCCTCCTCCTTAGCGTTGCTGTTGGCGGCATCGCCCCCACAAGCGGTGAGCGCGGCGGCAAGTGCCAAGCTAAGCCCAAGGGCTCTGGTGAAATTCCATACTGTCATAACGTAATTGGTATTTTCTGACAAAAAAGAGGTTTGCCCATTCTTCGGGCTTACCTTCGCAAAGGTAAGCATTAGGGAAGGCGCTTCGAAGCAACTGCGCCCAAGTACTGCCAAACGGAGGCTTCAATTGCAACTGCTTTAAAACATAACCCTTTGCGCCAATTTTTAAGGGCGTTCAATCGGAAAAGCAGCTGTAGTCCTGTATCTTGCACGGTCAAAAGGAGCGCTGCCATTGCGCTTACTCCCCAAAGCTCAAACTTCAACAACAAATGATCAACGTCGATTTACTCAAAAAAATCTGTGAAACGCCGGGCGCACCTGGATACGAACAGCGCATCCGGGAACTTGTCCTCGCAGAAGTGCAACCACTTGCAGACCAGGTATCTGTGGATGCGATGGGCAATGTAGTGGCCATAAGGAAAGGGCAGGAGGGCAAACGGGCTATGGTAGCTGCTCATATGGACGAGATCGGCTTCATCGTTACCCACATCGACGAAGACGGCTTCCTCCGTTTCCATACCTTGGGCGGTTTTGACCCCAAAACCCTGACCTCACAGCGGGTGATCGTACATGGCAAGAAAGACTTGGTAGGGGTAATGGGCTCCAAGCCGATACACCTCATGAAGCCAGAAGAGCGCAATAAGCAGCTGCCGATCAGCGAGTATTATATCGACTTGGGCATGAGCCGGGAAGAGGCCCTGAAGCATGTTTATGTAGGTGCACCGGTCACCCGGGAGCGGGAGCTCATAGAGATTGGCGATTGTGTAAACAGCAAATCTTTGGACAACCGTGTGTCGGTCTTCATTTTGTTGGAAACCCTGCGCGCGCTAAAAGGAAAAACATTGCCTTATGATTTGTACGCCGTGTTCACCGTGCAGGAGGAGGTAGGGCTCCGGGGGGCTATTTCCGCCGCACACCATATTGACCCCGACTTTGGCTTCGGGCTGGATGTTACCATCGCTTTTGATGTGCCGGGC
Source organism: Phaeodactylibacter luteus (assembly GCF_007993045.1). Lineage (GTDB taxonomy): Bacteria > Bacteroidota > Bacteroidia > Chitinophagales > Saprospiraceae > Phaeodactylibacter > Phaeodactylibacter luteus. The sequence continues at coordinate 81,488 of NZ_VOOR01000018.1, read as the reverse complement.
GCTCAGGCCCACGAGCAGGTGACCGCCCTCGGGAAGGGCGCTGCGATAAAAATTATGGACGGTAGCACTATCTGCGATTATCGTATGGTAGATTATATGAAGCACACCGCCGGGCGGCACGGCATACCCTGGCAACCGGAGATACTCCCGGCGGGAGGTACAGATACAGCAGGGCTGCAGCGCTACGGGAAGAAAGGGGCTATTGCAGGCGCTATCTCTATACCGTTGCGCAATATGCATCAGACGATCGAAATGGCCAATAAAGCGGATGTCAAGCATTGTATCGACTTGCTGACGGCCTGTGTATCAGAACTGGATCAGCACGACTGGAGCTTTGGCGGTGCTGCACCTGAGCATCCGTCCGCCTACCCTTTCCTTTAACTTGGCTGGCCGTATCTTCGCGTTAATACCACTGGAAAACATGAATGCCAAGCAAACCTTCCTGAGCATTGTCATTGGCGGTGCCGCAGTCTACTTTTTTATTAAGTACCTGCCTGATATTGAGCGGCTTTTCGAAAATGGAGCGAGCGCTTTGTTTGCGGTGCTTGTACTGCTTATACTGGGTTTTATGGGCTATCGCGTGCTGAGCAGTTAGCGGTGTGGCCCTGATGCTTGCCTATTTTAAAGTTGGGCGAGCCGGCGGCACAGCCTATAGTGCACTTTTTGCCCAGCCTGCCAGCTACATCATCCACAGCGCCTGCTCCGCCACGGAGGCAGGCCGCACACAGCGGCCCTCAGCCCCCTGGGGCAGGCGAGCCTTAGGCCTCTCAGCCCTGAAATGGGCGGCGGGGCTTATCTTGACCATACCGCTGCCCTTACTCCAACTGCGCTGACAGCTGCCCTGCACGCGCTTGAAAAGCCACTTCTGTACCCAGCTCCTGAAGCAGCTGACGGGCCTCATCGAGCCGGCCCAATTGGACCAAGGCCAAGGCCGTATACCATTTCAGCGCGCCTGCCCCAACCGAGGAGGAGTCGATTTTTTCCAGCCAACCTAATGCCCTTTCCGCCTGCCAGTCGCCTAACAAGGCATTGGCCAGCAACAGCTGTGCCTTAGGGTCATCAGGCTGTGAGCTGAGGTAGTTTTCAAAATGGGGGATGCTCTTCCCAAACTCCTCTGCCTGGTAAAACTTTAGCGCAGTAACGAGCTCTGGCTTGCCCTGCAATACAGACGGGACGGCGGCGCTCCTTAGTATGGTATACCCGGAAGGCATGGGCTGGAACGCTTCAGCAAACACGCGTTCGTGAAAACTGCCGATGCTGTACTTGAATACCGCAATAAGCCCCACCAATAACAGCAGCGCTGCCGCTAAGCGGTTCAGGTAGGGCTGCCGGGGCGGTGCCCCTGCCTTTCGTGCGCTGAGGAGGGAAGCTTTTAGGGCCGACAGCTCCCGTTCTGCATCCGCTTCTGGTATGGCCTGGTAGCCCTCTACAGCAGCATCGCAGAGCGGGCAGTCCAGCAGATGAGCTTCCACCCTGCGGCAAGCAGCAGGAGAAAGGGTACCGCTCAAATATGCTTTGATCTCCTTTCGGGAAAGGCAGTTGGTAGTACGGTTAAAAATTGAATCCATTTTTCACGTTTAGCGCCCTTGGCCCATCAACTGGGAAAGTACCTTATGAAGCATCCGCTTTCCGTTCTGCAGGTGGCTTTTGACTTGCTTGTAACTAAGCCCGGTCTGCTCGCTGATTTCGTTGTAGGACAGTTCTTCGTGGAAGAACAGGACAATACACTGGCGCTGCTCCGCAGACAAAGATTTCATGGCCTCTGGCAATAGTGCTTTCTTCTTACTGACATCGTCTTCACCAAGCTGACGCAGAAAGCCTTCATTTTCCACACGCCCATCCTCTTTTTTATCAAAAAAAGCAGACTCCTCAACCAAGACAGGGCCTTTACGCTGCCGGCGGTAGGCCGAAACAGCTACATTGCGGGCAGTCTGAAAGACAAAGGCGGGGAAGTCCCGGACAACACCGGGAGACTGCATAGCGAACAAATTGGCAAAGACTTCCTGTACCATATCCCTACGGTCTGCTTCCGACCGCAGATACTTTAACGCTACACCGTGTACCAAGTGGGTAAACTGCTGTACCAAGGCGTTGCAATCTTCTTCTACCCCACTTTCCCGGCAGGAACGCCAAAGCTCCTCCGGGGTACGCGCCTGCTGCACCCCAGTATTTTTGTTTCCGCTAGTTATCCTCCGCATCCTGCTCATTATTTGGAAAAATACGGACTGTCCAGCAGTTATGCCAGCTCCTGGCAATAGAAGTTTATGAAAGGCTAGAATTTTACCGTGTGGATAATATGATCGAGGTACTCCATGAAGTCTCGTTTATCCTGGCCAGGCGCATGCAGAAAACCATCGATAAAGAGCAGCTCATTCGTATTGGGGTTCAAGATCAGATAGCTGATGAAAGCGCCGCCCATGAAGTCGTTTACGATCTCCCAAACACCCCTGGCCTCCACTGCGTAATAGCCGTTCACCTTTGTTGTGTTGTAAATGACCGGGAGGTCTACGTCATTGACCCGCATGTACGTGTCTTCTATCGTAGTGGAGATGTACTTCCGCCCGATCGAATCCCGGACAGCAAGCAAATACTCCTTGCTCAGCTGTGCCTGATCCTCGTACTTGATTTTTTTAAGCAGCAAATTGCTCGATATCTTGTCCGTCTCGCTCCGGATCCAAGCCACTTCCCCATCTTCTATGGCCATAAAGTAGTCTGTGGGCAGGCGAAGGGTCACGCCCATTGCATCTTTCACTTCGTTGATCAGCGGGTTGTTGATGCCATTGAGATAAACATAAGCCTCCAGTTTTTTCTTATCAAAGGATTTCACCTTCTTCTTCACTGCCGGGAAGTTAGACTTGATCACCTCGATGAGCTCATCCCGCGAGTAGGCAAACTGGTAAATCAGCAGCTGCCCTTTTGCCCATTTATCGCGCCCGGCAGCATTATTGACGGCCTTGTCTGTGCGGGCCTCGTAGGCTTTTTCTTCGCCAACGTCCTTACGGATCATATTGCCCGCTGCAGAGTTCTCGTCTCCAAGATTGCCGACGATCATGTAAGTCCTCAGCTCCTTGCGCAGTGGGTCCTGAGCCAGCTGCTCCGGCGTAAAGTGGCGCAGGTCAAAAATAGGCTCCGGCTGTGGCAGCAGTGGATAGGCTGAAGAGTAGTAATACCGCAGGGTATCGCCTACCGGGCTCTCCCACAGCTCATTGTCCATCACGACTACGATCTCGTTCAACTGCCCAAACGCAGTAGGTACGGCTTTCATACTACGCTGTACCTCCTGAGAACAACCCCATACCAATAAAGCTGCCGTAAAAGCCAGAAGCATGGACAAACGATTATGCATTTTCATATAGCTGGTTCAATTTGAAAAATCCAGGCAGGCGCCCCGCCCGAAAGCAAACAATATTGCGCACCTAAAGATAAGAGAAGTTTGCCGGCCTGTGCAGAGGCCAAAAGACTTTGCAGGGCCACCCTGCCTGAGTGTATGTTTGGAGATGCACCTGACAGCGGTTTTGGCGGGTGCCCTTTTCGATCGGCCTCATGCTAAATATCGGCTCCTTACAACGCGATAAGCCAGCCCCGACATCATCAGGGCTGGCTTATCAACATCAGCGCGCAGGGCCTCAAAACGGATGCCGGGCAGCTTATCGCCCACCGCAGCGCCCTACAATATCCCGCAGGGCTTCCGGGTCCTTACAGCTGATGAACAAGCGCTCACCGTTCTTCAATACTAAGCGGATGCCTGCATAGTGGTTGACACTGATCATCTGCTCCCCAAAGTGTATGCCCCAGCCGTTGAGCTGTGCAGACAGCGGAAACACTACCACTTCACAGTCTGCCACCTCCGACCAGAAAATTTTCTTGCGCCGAAAATGAAGGGGGTAATAGCGGTAACGGATTTTTTCGTCATCAATCTTCAACTCCAACCGGATCGATAAGAGATAGGCAAGAGCGCCGCCCAATATCAAAAGGATCAACATACTCTTCAACAGCACTTTCTCCTGATCAAAATCCGGGTGCCCATACGTCGCATAAAGATGATAAATCGTGAAGGCAATAAGGGCTCCGAGAAGCCCAAATACTTCCCATCGGCGGAACCGCTGTACTTCTTTATAGCTTGTTTTTGAGGCCATAGCAAGATAATTTACATTAAGTTAACACTGAATTAACACAGGCGTAACCGAAAAAACAAGCTCAGGGATAATTAAGTTCCCAGGCATCCACAATTTTTTAATACGCTGAAAGTAGGAACCCTCTTCCCGGTTGCTGCAGCCGTTCCCCCGGGGCACAAACCAAGCTATCGCCTCTTCTAGGCCTTATGGGGCCTGCCCCTGCCTGAGGGCAGGTGCCGCTATGCTACGGGGCTCGCTCTTCGCTCGGCCCTATCGGGCTTCACACCCCTTCGCAGCGCTAGTCCGTCTCCATCCTAGTGCTTATAGCCCGCCACCCCAAGACCGGTGTTTTCCGGCTTGCGCTTTTCTCCCGGCCAGGCATTCCGGCTTTCCTCGCGGCACATCGCCCTCACTTCGCACAGCCCACTGCAACGGGAATACAACAAAAGGCCTATAAACGCAAGCGCCCGGGCCTTGCATTGTGCAGGGCCCGGGCGCTCAAAGCCAGCCGCAGTAGCCTGGGCTAGAACAAGCTTTCAATAACTTTCTCCTCGGTAATGCCCTCCGCTTCGGCTTTATAATTGCGGACGATACGGTGGCGCAGGACATATTTCGCTATAGCCTGTACGTCTTCTATATCGGGGGAATATTTGCCATGCACCGCAGCATGGCACTTCGCCCCGAGCACCAAGTATTGAGACGCCCGTGGCCCGGCACCCCAGGAAATATAATTGTTGACCGTATCCGTGGCACGAGGAGTGTTCGGGCGCGTCTTTGTCGCCAAAGACACTGCGTACTCCAGCACATTATCGGCTATCGGCACCTTACGGATCAGCTGCTGATAAGCCAATATCTGCTCGCCGGTGAGCACATGCCTGAGCTCGTGCGTTTTTACGGTAGTCGTGCCTTTCACAACATTGATCTCCTCTTCATAAGAAGGGTAATCAAGGGGGATATTGAACATGAAGCGGTCCAGCTGTGCTTCCGGAAGGGGGTATGTCCCTTCCTGCTCGATAGGGTTTTGAGTAGCCAGCACAAAGAAAGGGGCGGGCAGCTTGTGCCGCACGCCGCTCACCGTAACTGAGCGCTCCTGCATGGCTTCGAGCAGGGCTGCCTGCGTTTTAGGCGGTGTGCGGTTGATCTCATCCGCCAGCACGATGTTCGCAAAGAGAGGGCCCGGGGTGAATTTGAAGTGCCGGTCCTCGTCCAATATTTCAGAGCCGGTAATATCCGACGGCATAAGGTCTGGCGTAAACTGAATCCGCTTGAAATCCAGATCGAGCACTTCAGCAATAGTACTGACGAGCAGAGTTTTTGCCAGGCCCGGCACCCCAACAAGCAAGCTGTGGCCGTTGCTGAACAGAGATATGATGACAGCCCGGACCACATCATCCTGGCCAACAATGACCTGTCCGATTTCTTTTCTCAGTTCTTGGTAAGAGGCTGCGAGCTGGTCTATCGCCTTTGCTTCAGAGTTTAACGCGGTATTTGCCATTAGCGGATTATCGTATGATGATTAGTGAGCAGAACAGGTATGCCCCAAACGCCCGAATATACACTTTGTTGTGCCGGATAAGAGCCGGCAATACTTCAATAACACTTCCATAACATATCGGAAAGCGCATAGTTTTTCCCGGTAAGGGAAAAGTGCCACCACTCGGTAGTGATCGGCTGAAAGCCCTCTTCCAGCATGGCATCCCTGAGCAGTTTACGGTTGGCAAGCACCTTTTCAGGCAAGTCTTGGTAGCTCGGGTGGGCTTCTGGCCCAAAGAAGTCGTAGGGCGTGCCCATATCGAGCTCCCGCCCGGTAGACAAGTCAACGATAGTCAGATCGACTGCAGCGCCTCTGTTGTGCATTGAGCCCTCAGCCGGATCGGCTACGTAGCGGGGGTCCGGCACCTTATCCCATAGTTTTTGCTGAATAGGCCGGGGCCGGTAGCAGTCCAGCATCTTCAGCCCGAGCCCTTTTTGCACCATTTTCCGCTGCACACGGGCCACAGCCGCTGCCACTTCAGGCCTGAGGAAACAACGGCCGCAATCGTACATCTGCTCTTTGACGAAGTTGTCGGCCGTGGCATACTTCAGGTCGAGCACAATTTCCGGGGCTAAGCGGGACACTTCCGCCCACTCGGCAGTATCGTAATCAGCTATTGGCTGAAGTTCTTCCGCATCAGCGGCAAGGGTATCAACAGCAGCAAGGGCGGTCGCCTCGCCCACCGTTTCCTGCCGCCCACTGCCAGCATTGCATGCAGCCAGAAGGCTGCCGCCAATGAGTATAGCTAAAGTAGTTCTCATCATCGGTATATTTTCAGGGATGCCCCTATCCCCCCAATGATACAAAATCTTCAGCGCAATTAGACGTCGTAGGTCACTTCCACTTCGTCAGAGGTAGGGTGTGCCTGGCAAGTCAGGATATAGCCTTCCTCCACCTCATCGTCGTCCAATGCAAAACAAGCATCCATTTTCACACTGCCTTTAACGACCTTGGCCATACAGGTAGAGCAAGCGCCGGAGGTGCAGGAATAAGGCGGGTCCAGCTTTTGGGCCAACAGGGTATCTAGGATGGTCTTCCCAGATTTGACCACCACCTCATGAGCCGTGCCATCGAGGTGTACTGTTACCTTAGCCCCATCTATGCCAGCCACTTTCGGCCCATCGTGGCCAGTGCCCGAGGTGAACCGTTCGGTGTGGATGTGCTTGCCGTCTACGCCATGCCCATTCAGGGCTGCTTCAACGGTATCGATCATGTCCCCAGGGCCGCAGATAAAATACTCGGCCTGCCTGCTGCGCTGCTTGTTCTCCTGCAAGAAACGGGCTACAGACGCCCGGTCGATGCGGCCGGTCTGCCCGCCCCAAGAAACGGCGCCCTTTTTCAGGAACCCAAAAACACCGCCCCCTTTCTCGCGCCGCGGCTTGCTGAGGATGTGCTCTACGATAAGCTGATTGTCATATTTCTGTTGCAGCTCGGCCAGGGCATCCTTAAAAATAATCCCCTCTTCAACCCGGTTGCCGTAAAGCAGGAACACTGTGCTCTGAGGCTCCTCCTCGAGCACGGTCTTAAGGATAGACATCAGTGGCGTTATGCCGCTGCCCGCTGCAAAGAGGTAATAATCTTTGCGGTTATCGGGGTCAAGCGGGGTATAGAAGCGCCCATCGGCGGGCATCACTTCTACCTCATCTCCGGCTTTTACCTGACGGTTGATATGAGTAGAGACCTTCCCTCCTGCAACCTCCTTGACCGTGACCGCCAGGTGGTCTTCTAAGGGGCTGCTGCACATAGAATAAGAGCGGCGCTCCTCCTGCCCATTGAGGGTAAAGCGGAGGGTGAGGTACTGCCCCTGCTTGTACTGAAAGGTGCTGCCCAGGCTCTCGGGCACATCGAATATAAGCGTCACGGCATCTTCGGTTTCCCGGCGTACGTCGCGGACTTTGAGACTGTAGAATTTCTTGCTCATGTTGTTTTCTGGAATTGAGTCGGCAAAAATAGAGAATCCCTCGCACACCGGGCAGGTATCACCCTGCTTATCGGCTGCCAAGAAGCAGGCGGCCGTTGCCTGCCGCTAATGCAACAGCCACGAGGGCTTCTGGTTTAGGCTTGTGCGATATCTTGCAACAACCCACAATTTGCCCTATTTTAGAGCGTGCTGGGGCTTTAGTAATCGGCCTGTCCCGCTAGACAGCGGGACACTTTTCCGCTTATACTTCGCCCCGAAGATCCTTCCCGCTTTTGTGCATCAAAAGCGGGACTTGGCTAAGCTCCGGTTTTCGGGTCTCGTTTAATCAAAAAACTGCTTGGATGTTAACATAGCATCTCTTAATACCCAAAAGCTCCTCCCCTATGTTCACTACCAGAGATTTGAAGTATCTGCTGGCCTACGTACTGCCAGCCTCCGCATTTTGGGCAGTCAGCCAAGGCGGCCTAGCCTCCTACAGTGCGCTTTTTGTAGGCTTCGGCGCCTTGCCCGCCCTAGAGCTCATCCTTCCAGTTTCTACCCGTAACCCTGCGGTGGAAGAAGAAGCCCCCCGCTCGCGCCTGTTGATTTTCGACCTGCTTTTGTACCTCAACCTACCGCTGTTGTACCTTTTGGTATGCTACTTCCTTTCTACGGTGCACCAAGGCGGCCTTGCACCGTGGGAGATCACAGGCATGACGCTGAGCGTAGGGCTTGTCATCGGCACTTCGGGCATCAATGTAGGGCACGAGCTGGGCCACCGGCATACGGCCTATGAGCGGGCTATGGCCAAAGCCCTGCTGCTGCCCGGCTTCTACATGCACTTCATCATAGAGCACAACCTGGGGCACCACAAGCACGTCGCAACGCCTGAAGACCCTGCCACAGCCCGCCGGGGCGAGCCCATCTATCGCTTCCTCCTGCGCTCGGCCTGGGGCGCTTACCGGAATGCGTGGCGGCTGGAGCGCAGCCGGCTAAACCGGGCCGGGCAGCCGTTCTGGAGCATAAACAACGAGATGCTGCGGTTTACGGCTATAGAGCTGGGCTATCTGCTTTTGGCAGGTTGGGCGTATGGGCCAGCTGCCGCTGCCCTAGCCCTGGGCGCTGGTGTTTTTGGCTTCCTCATGCTCGAATCGGTCAATTATATCGAGCACTACGGGCTGGTCAGGCGTAAACTCCCCAATGGGAAATACGAACGGGTAACCCCTGCCCATTCTTGGAACTCCGACCACGAGCTGGGGCGCATCTTCCTTTATGAGCTGACCCGCCACTCCGACCACCATTACAAAGCAACCCGCAAATACCAAATCCTGAGGCGACATGAGGAAAGCCCCAAGCTGCCTACCGGCTACCCCGGGGCCATTTTGCTCGCCCTGGTGCCACCGGCCTGGTACCGGGTGATGCACCCCCGCCTGCCCCGGCAGCAAGGGTAATTCTCCATACCGTTCTTTATTGTAGGCTGTAGTTTGTATTTTTGTTTTTTGACTATGTACACACCGTATGCTGTACTTTGCCAACAGGCTCCATCTGGGCAACAGGCCATACTAGCGGCCTGCCCCGGCAACTGCGCTTTGAACGACTTATGAAGAATACCGGCCTTTTATTGTTAATGTTCTTACTGGCGAGCGTATCCGCCTTTGCACAAGAATCCATTGAGGACCTGAAAGCAGAGCTGAATGATGCAGAAGACAGCCGATCGAGGATGTACCTCAATTATCAGCTGGGCGAAGCCTATCTGCGTGTCAACACGGAGACCGCAATAGCGTATGCCAAAGAAGCTTTCAACCTTGCCAACAGCAATAGCGATGCTGCAATGGGCGCTCAGGCTGCCTTCCTCACAGGGCGGGCCTATGAGCGTGACCGCAACGAGCGCAATGCTGAGGTCTGGTATAAAACAGCACTGGCCAAAGCCAAACAGGCCAAAGACTCTGACCTCATCATCAAAAGCGTGGAACGGCGCAGCCGGCTGGCCGAAAAGGACCGCAACTACCGCAAAGCTTATCAGATTGTAGAGGAGGCTTTCAATTATTTCAGCCAAAATGGCACGAGCATCAGCGACCTCGAGCGCAATTATGAAAAGCTGCGGGCCTCCCTGCAAAAAGAGCAGCAGCGCCTGCAGGAAGAGATTGACCGCCTGGCCAAAGAAAAGAATGACCTTTCCACCGACCGGGACCGCCTGCAAGAACGGCAGCAGCAGCTCGTTCAGGAAAAAAAGCAGGTGGAAAAAACTGTCTCCCAAAAAGAAGAACGGCTAGCCGATGTATCTGCGGCCAAAGCCCGGGCCGACTCACTGGCTAAAATCCGCCAAAAACAGTACGACCGCCTGTCTCGTGAAAAACTACAGCAGGAAGCCTTGCTCAATGCGCAACAACTGGAGCTGACAAAGGCTCAGCTGGAGTCCGAACAGATCCGAAATGAAGCCGACCGCAACCGGGAGCAGCGCAATCAGCTCATCATTCTGGCCAGCGCCGGTATCCTGCTTACCCTTCTGCTCCTTGTGCTCTTCTTGGTCAGCCGCCGGAGCCGGCGCCGCTTGCAGGAAAGCCAAGCCCAATTGCTCGATGAACAAAAAAGGGCCAATGACCTCCTGGAAAATATCCTGCCTAAACACATCGCCAAGGAGCTCAAAGAGACCGGGCAGGGGGTTACGGCCAAGCACGAAGAAGTTACTGTGCTCTTCAGCGATTTCAAAAACTTCTCCACCATTGCCGAACAGCTTACCCCCGAAGAACTGGTCGAGGAGCTTGACCTTTGCTTCAAAGGGTTCGATTTCATTTTAGAGAAGTACAAGGACATTGAAAAAATAAAAACCATAGGTGATGCCTACATGTGTGCTTCCGGCCTGAACGACGTGAAAGCCCGGCCGGTGCACATGATCGAAGCGGCCTTGGAGATACAGAAGTTTCTCGAAGAGCGCAAACAGGAGCGCACTCGCTTGGGCAAGCCCTTCTTCGAGGCACGGATAGGGGTACACACGGGCCCTGTGGTAGCCGGCATAGTGGGCATCCGCAAGTTTGCCTATGACATTTGGGGCGACACGGTCAATATCGCTTCCCGGGTAGAAAGCAATGGCCAAGCCGGCCGCATCAATATTTCCGAAGCCACTTACAACCTCGTGCGCTATAAGTATGAGTGCGAATACCGGGGCAAGGTGCAGGCCAAAAACAAAGGGCTGATCGATATGTACTTCGTAAAGGGGCCTAGGGTCATTGCTACCCCGGCCGCTCCGGCAACGACGGCTTAGCCCGGCAATGCCCGCCCTGCTTTCAATTCTTGTAAGTAGCGTAGCAGTGACTGCAGCTGTTGTTTGTTGCCCAAAACGATAAAGCTCGCGCCCGGCTGCAGTATGGTATCTGGGGCAGGGTTCACCTCGTAATGCCCATCCGGTGCTTTGTACCCAATGATATTGCTCCCAGTCTGCCGCCTCAAGTGGAGCTCCCTCAGAGACTTGCCCCGGCAGTGCAGCGGCAAGTCTTCATAATCGACCTCCTCAAAACCAATGTCAGAGCGGTACTCATTCGTGATAAAAGAAAAGAACTCCACCGCCCCAGGCTTGCTGATTAGGGTGGCCATGTAAAACCCGCCGATCTGTTCGGGCATGACCACGTGGTTGGCCCCAGCCATCAGCAATTTTTTTTGCGACCGGAAATCCTTGGCCCGGGATATGATATTGAGCGCAGGGCTGAGCTGACGGGCAGAAAGGACCACGAACACATTATCGGAATCATCTGGCAGCGCAGAGATCAGTGCTGCCGCTTCGTTGATGTTGGCCTTAAGCAGCACCTCATCGTGGGTGGCATCATCGTGCAGGTAAAGAATGCGGTCGGCGCTCTTCTGCAGCTCCTCGATTTTGCCGTCGTCTTGGTCAATGACCACAAAGGGCACCTCGTGCTTGGTAAAGTGCTCGGCTATTTCCCGCCCGTACTTGCCATAACCGCACAAAATCACATGCTGGCTCAGTTTCTGAATGGAGGTATTGATATGATTGGTGTGCATAGTCTTAAAAATTTCACCCTGTATGACGTAGTAGGTGAACACCGCCAGGGCATAAGCAAAGATGCCGATATTCAGTAGGATGATGAAGGACGTAAACAGGCGGCCGGCTGTGCTCAAGGGCTGCACTTCCGTAAAACCGACCGTGGAGATCGTAATCATCGTCATGTAAAACGCATCAGCCAGGCTGTAAGACTCGATGTACATATAGCCCAGCACACTGAGCACCAGCTCCCCTACCAATAGCCCGGCTGCCACCCTAAGGCTGAGGAAGGAAGAGGGAACTTGGTACAGATTGAAACGGCTGAGCTGAAAGCGTTTCCACATTGGGCTGACTTTTTTCAAAACACTGGCTGAGCACCATCAGTGCAGGGCATAAACGATATGCCTTATTTTCCTAACCAAAGATAGTGAACTTTCCCCCCACGCCCCCATGCCCTACGGGCGGAAAAACTACCCTAACTATGAAAAACTACCTCTTCTTTCCTCTACTCCTCCTTGGGCTGAACGCTACAGGACAGCCTGACTTTACCGCGCAGCTAGGCGCTTTGTCCAAAGCACACTCCCGCACGGCCTTTTCTGCTGCGGTCATTCAAGATGGAAAAATCAGCTACTTCAATGCACAGCCCCGTCGAGGCAGAGCTCCAGCAGCGAATGAAAAGAGCATTTACGAGCTGGGGGCGCTTACCGGGCCCTTCACGGCTCTGCTCATGCTCCGCCTTTCAGAAAAGGGCAGGATAGCCCCCGGCCAGCCACTTACGGACTACCTCCCCGACAGCCTTTGCCCGCCCCCTTTTCAGCCAGCGCGGTGCACAGAAATGGTATTGCCCGGCACCCCGCCACGGCTTATGATGAGCTGTTCGCCAGACCTGGCCCGGGCAGGGCGCACTCCAACTTTTTGTGAGCTCGCAGCCCACACCTCTGGCCTGCCCAACGCTGGCCTGGGCCACTACGACTGGCACCCGGGCGCACAGTATGCTACTACAGTTTCTCAGCCCCCTTCAGCAGCTGCGGCCTACCCGGCCTTGCTAGCCGGCCTTACACAGAGCTGTTACAAAAACGAGCCTGGCACAGCCTGGCATTTTTCCAATGCTGGCATGGCAGTGCTCGGGCACAGCCTGGCTATAGCCGAAGGCCAACCGTTTGCCTACCTGCTGGAAACCGAAGTTGCGGGCCCGCTTGGGCTGGCAGATACACAGCTGGAGCTCAATCCGGAACAGCGCACCCGGTTTATGAGCACTGAGCCAGCGACGCTGCCTATCATGGGGCCTGCCGCCGGGCTGAAATCTACCACAACAGACCTAGCCCAACTGCTCTATGCTTACCTCAACTCAGAAAGCCACCCTTGGGAAAGCATCCTGCTCGAAAGCCGGCAGCCCAGGGTAGATGCGAATTTTCCAGGGTTTGCATACCCGACCACCGGCACTTATGGCTGGCTGTCCAGCTACCTCGCCGGGCCGAAGGCAAGGGAGATTATTTGGATGAACGGTGGCACCGAAGCATTCAGTGCATTTGCTGGCTTCGACCCCGATAATGGGCAGGCTGTTGTGCTGCTTTGCAACAAAGCAGGCGTTGACCTTACCAAGGAAGGTATAAAATGGTTGCAGGAGCTGCCTGTAAGGCGTTAGTTCAGCCGGAGCAGTGTGCCCCGGGGCAGTTTGTCGCCCTGTTCTACCCCATTGAGGCGGGCAACAGCATCTGGATCAAGAAATGGCAGCTGCTGAGACAAGTCCGCCACCGTTTGCCGGTTTCGCAGGGTATAATACCATTTGCCCACTACCGGGAGCGCTGCAGGTGAAGGGCAGAGCGGCCGCAGCGGCCCTTTTGGCACAGGCAGCCGGCGGATATCAGGGAGGGGCGGCATAGGCGACATAGGCTGGAAGCGGCGGATTTCGCGGGGGAAAAAGACCAGAAGCTCCTGGCCCGCCCAAAGCGAATCCGATTGGAGTTGATTCCAGGCAGCCAGCTGATGGACAGAGCAGTTCAGCTTTTTAGCTACTTCGGGGAGGGTCTCTGTTCCAGAGACATAATAAGAAGTCTGTTGGTACTGCTCCGGAGCAGGAGGCGCTGCCTCCACTCGGTCTTCTGCAAAGAAGGCATCGGCAAGATGATCGGGGCGCTGCGCCTCAAGGTAATCGGTTACGGCCTGCAGTACGCGTTTGGGCAAAATGAGGAAATTGCCCTCCTCGTTGCGGGGCAGCAGGTCTCTTTTGTAAGAAGGGTTGAGCTTGCGGATATAATCTAGGGAAAGCCCTGTCAATTGCGCAACACGGTAAAAGCTGATGGCGTCATACACTTTAACAGAACCCGTAATCTGTAAATCGAGCTCAGGATAGGCTGGCTGAACCCCATAGGCTTTGTAATACTCCATGAGGTAGGTAGCCCCGATGTAAGCTGGCACATAATTGCGGGTCTCCCGCGGCATATAGCGGCGGATTTTCCAAAAGTCTTTGCTACGCCCCCGTTTGATGGCCCGCGCCACACGCCCCGAGCCCCCGTTGTAAGCGGCAAGGGCGAGGGCCCAATCTCCGTACTTATCGTAAGCCTTCTTGAGGTAGGCGATTGCAGCCTGCGTAGATTTGTGCGGGTCTTTGCGCTCGTCTACATAATCATTGATGGCCAAGCCGTAGTCTTGGCCGGTGCCCGGCATAAACTGCCAAAGCCCTACCGCACCGACCCGGGAGACCGCATGTGGGTTGAGGGCAGACTCCACGACAGACAGGTACTTCAGCTTTTCGGGCACCCCCTGTTCTGCCAGGTACTTTTCCATGATCGGAAAATACAGTAGCGCGCGGCCCGTGACAAGCTGCGCCTTATGACGGCTGTTGCGGTATAGGTACCCACGTATGTACCCGCCCACCACGCTATTGTACTTCAGCTCAAAGAGCGGGTCTTCGATCTCTTGCAGGCGGCTGATCACTTCTTCTTCGTTGTATTCCGGGGCTGGCGTAGCTGCAGCTAAAGTGGCATTCAGCCCGGTGGCGAGCAACAACATGAGCAGCAAAAACAATGGCATTGGGGTATACTGGCTATCCATAGGGTAGACTTTGCTTCCTGGAAACATCCCGGGCAATGAGCGCCCGAATGCTTTGGCTACAGCCTAAACAGTTGTTAATCAATTGCTATTTGCTGTTCAACTGGCTGCAGCATGGGCACAAAAATAGCAAATTTTCCCTGTACCAGCCTGAGGCACCAACTCATGCCGGCTTAATACACTTGCGAAATTTCGCTAAATTCTGTTATTTTTGAATTCTATGAGTACAAAAACACAAAACGAGCGAATACTTTTTGGCCTGAAAGTCAAACAGTTGAGACAATCTCTAGGGCTATCCTTTGCAGACCTATCGCAGAAAGCCCGGCTTTCCGTTTCTTACCTCAATGAGATTGAGAAGGGGAAAAAATACCCCCGCGGCAACAAAATTGAGCCCCTCGCAGCGGCCCTGGGCGTGACGCCCGAAGAGCTGACCTCCCTGGAGCTGAGCCAGAACATGGCCCCGGTGGGAGAGCTGCTGCAGTCC
This sequence comes from Phaeodactylibacter luteus, assembly GCF_007993045.1. Lineage (GTDB taxonomy): Bacteria > Bacteroidota > Bacteroidia > Chitinophagales > Saprospiraceae > Phaeodactylibacter > Phaeodactylibacter luteus. The sequence goes on along the minus strand of NZ_VOOR01000018.1, from coordinate 66,410 downwards.
AATTTCCTCAATGAGCTGCCCCTTGACCTCTTCGGCATAGAGCTGTCCAAAGTAGCGGAGATCATCGCCAACGCCCCTGTACGGGTAGGCGCGTTCATCTCCACTCTGCTCGAACTGTCCCGCAATTATGCGCTGAAGGAGGAGAACTTCTACTTTGGCGCCCTGCGGGCCTACCTAGAGCTCAACAACAACTACTTCGAAGACCTTGAGGAGGCGGTCAGCCGCTTTTCGCAGCTGTATGAGATCCCGCAGGGCCGGCCGGTGCCGGAGGCTGTACTGAGGAACATCTTGGAGTCCCGTTTTGGGTATACCATAGAAGACGGAGGGCTGAACGCCTACCCCGAGCTGCAAAAGCTGCGGTCTGTTTTTTTGGCCAAGGATAAGAAACTGCTGCTCAACCGCAGCCTAACGCCTATGCAGCGCGCCTTTCAGTACGGCAAGGAGCTGGGGTTTGAGTTCTTGCAGCTCAAAGAGCGGGCCAGCACTTCTTCCCTGCTGAAAGGCAGGGTATTCGAGGAGGTCATCAACCATTCCAAAGCCATTTACTTTTCTGTAGCGCTGCACATCCCGCACGACCCCTTCATAGCCGATCTGAACCGCTTTTTCAGCCGGCCCAAATGGGACGGAGAGGCTTTCCTGAGCATTATGAAGCGGTACGAAGCTACCCCTGAGATGTTCTACCACCGCCTGACCAATATCCTGCCCCGTTTTTTCGAGATGAGCAAGATGTTCTTCCTGCGCTTTACGCACAGCCCGGAAGAGGATATTTTCGAAATTGACAAGGAGCTGCACCTGAGCAAGCGGCACCACCCCCACGGCAATGGCTTATACGAGCATTACTGCCGCCGTTGGGTGGCCCTTTCCTTGCTCAAGGACCTCCACCACATGCAACAGGAAGGTAAATATGTGGACAATATCGTAAGGGCGCAGCGTTCCCGCTATCTGGGCACAGAAGACGAATACCTCTGCCTGACGATTGCCCGCCCGGCCTACCCTACGCCCAACCTCAACGTTAGCGTGACGATAGGCATCTTGGCTACGCCGGAAGCCAAAGCACGCATTGCTTTCTTTGATGACCCCGCTATACAGCGCCGAGAAGTCAATAAAACTTGTGAGCGTTGTGCGGTACGGGACTGCGAGGAAAGAGCAGCGGCGCCCGCCGTAGTCAACCGGCGGGAGGCCATGCGCAATATTCAGGATTGCCTTTCCAAGCTGGAGGCCTCCCAATAACAAGCTGGGCCCGCTTTTTGGCCAAATGCACTGCCGCCCTTACCCTAAACCGCAGGGCTGCTCAAACATTTCTATATGACATACCTTTCTATTCTAGGTTTTGTAGCGGCAGCACTAACCACTGCAGCCTTTATCCCTCAGGCGGTCAAAACCATACGGACCGGCTCGGCGGAAGACCTCTCGCTGGCTACCTTTTCCATGTTGCTGGCTGGCACGCTGTGCTGGTTCGCGTATGGCTACGGCATCGGAGATGTGCCCCTGATGGCCGCCAATGGCATAACCGCTTCCCTGGCTGCGGTCATCTTTGCGATAAAAGTGCAAGCGGTGCTGCGCAAGCAGGGTTAAAAGAGCCGGCAAAGGTTTCCGTCCTTGCTAATTTGGGCATAGCCCTGGCTGGCAGCGCTGCCCCTTGCTATTAATTGCCTATTTTCGAGTTCCAAATCCAATTGATCCCGATATGAGAAAAATAACTGTATTCCTAGGGCTTGCCCTGCTGAGCCTAGCCACCGTGAACGCTCAAAAAGACATTACGCTTGAAGGCATCTGGAAGAACTATGAATTCTATGCCAAATCAGTGCCGGGCTTCAATTTCTTGCAGGACGGCAAGCATTACACCCGCCTGGAAGATGACAAAATCTTGCAGTATGACATCACCTCAGGCGAGCAGGTCGCGACCATTTTCGACCCTGCAACGGTGCGTGGCAACGAAGATTTCACTGGCAAGATCGATGGGTACGAATTCAGTGCCGACGAGTCGAAGATCGTGGTCAGATCTGGCACAGAATCTATCTACCGGCGCTCCTACCGGGCCAACTATTTCATCTATGACCGGGAGGCCAAAACGCTGCAGACCGTTTTCACGGAAGGCAAGCACAGCTATGCCGACCTGAACCCTCAGGGTGATAAAGTAGCCTTTGTCTACCAAAACAACTTGTACTACAAAGACCTCGAAAGCGGGAGCATCGTGCAGATTACACAGGACGGGCAGCACAATCAAATCATTTATGGTGCCACCGACTGGGTATACGAGGAGGAATTTGGCTTTGCCAAGGCCTTTTTCTGGTCGCCCAACGGGGATCGCCTGGCGTACTACCGTTTTGACGAGAGCGAGGTGAAGGAGTTCACGATGACCAATTACCACGATGAGATGTACCCGGAGTATGTCACCTTTAAATACCCCAAGGTAGGGGAGGACAATGCCGAGGTTGATGTTTTCATTTACAGCACTCAAGGCGGCGAGCCGGTTAAAGTGGACTTGGGCTCTGCCAAGGAGTATGTGCCCCGCATCAAATGGACGGCCAGCTCAGATGAGCTGTGCGTATACCGCATGAACCGTCATCAAAACCACTTGGAGCTGTTGCTGGCCAATGCCAAAAATGGGCAGACAAAGCTGCTCTTGGAGGAGAAAAACCAATACTACATTGCGGAAAGCGTACTGGACAACCTCACTTTCCTCAAGGATGGCAAGCGCTTTATCTGGAGCAGCGAAAAAGACGGCTGGCACCACATTTACCTCTACAACATGAAGGGCAAGGCGCTCCGTCAGATCACCAAGGGCAAATGGGAAGTGAGCACCCTCTATGGGGTGGACGAAGCCAATGGCCGGGTATACTATCAGGCGGCCGAGAAATCGCCTATGGAGCGTCAGGTCTATAGCATTGGGCTAGACGGGGAAGACAAAATCATTATTGCTGGCGCTTCTGGCTGGAACAGTGCGCAGTTCAGCAGTACCTACGATTACTACGTAGCCTCCTTCTCTACGGCCAATACGCCCACCACTTATACTGTTTTTGACCAGAAAGGCCGGCGCTTGCGCACCATTGAAGAGAACAAGAGCCTCAAGGGCAAACAGGTAGAGTACGGCACACAGCCGGTTGAGTTTTTCTCTTTCACGACCAAAGACAAGGTAGCACTGAATGGCTGGATGATCAAGCCTACTGACTTCCGCGCCAACCGGAAATACCCTGTGTTTATGTACCTCTACGGCGGGCCTGGCAGCCAACAAGTCACGGACAGCTGGAAAGGCAGCAATTACTGGTGGTTCCAAATGCTGGCGCAGCAGGGTTATATCGTGGCTTGTGTAGACAACCGCGGCACAGGCGGCCGGGGGGAGGAATTCAAAAAGATGACCTACAAGCAGCTCGGCCATTACGAGACCATAGATCAGATCGAGGCGGCCCGCTATCTAGGCGGCTTGCCTTATACCGATGAGAGCCGTATAGCCATCTTTGGCTGGAGCTATGGCGGCTATATGTCTTCCCTGTGCCTGCTCAAAGGCAATGAGGTGTTCAAGGCAGCGATTGCTGTAGCCCCGGTCACCAATTGGAAATGGTATGATACCATCTATACTGAGCGGTACATGCAGACTTATAAGGAGAATGAAGCAGGCTACCGGGACAACTCTCCGGTATATTTTGCGGACCGCCTCAAAGGCGATTACCTGCTGGTACATGGCCTTGGGGATGACAACGTCCACTTCCAGCACACGGCTGAAATGGCCAATGCGCTTATTGCTGCCAATAAGCAGTTTGACACCTACTTCTACCCCAACCGCAATCATGGCATTTATGGGGATAATGCCCGCCTGCACCTCTATCAAAAGATGACCGACTTTTTGGAAGACAGCCTTGAGCCGGAGAAAACGGTCATCAACCGGGCAGAGCAGTCCATGAAATCAGATAAGAAAAAAGTTAGCCCGCGCCTACAGATTGCACCTTCGCAAAAACTGTCTGCCCCTTTGAAAAAAGATGGCAAGTACGAGGAACAATAACCTCCCATATTGCCTTAATGCTTCAAGCGCCTGTAACGTTCCGTTACAGGTGCTTGTGGCTTAGAGCGCTGATGCCCAATTTTAATGGGGCACCAACCCAAACACCGCCTATTCAATGATGGCTGTGGACTAGCGCTGCGAAGGGGTGGCCAGCCCGGTAGGGCCGAGCGGGTAGCGAGCCCCGAAGCATAGCGACCCCTGCCGTCGGGCAGGGGTAGGCCCCCTCAAATCATGCAGGGGCAGGCCCTAAAATGGCCGTCTGTCCTGCGCCTTTTCAAGGTGTGGTGAATTTTGGCCTTACGCTTTATCAGAAATATCCCACTCATGCTAAAATCTGCCTTAACACTTTTTGTTGCCCTGACTGTACTGAGCAGCGCAGCCCCGGGCCCCGGGCCTGCAGAGGCTGCGTTCGAAGTGCTCGAGGCAAAATGCAACCCCTGCCACTTGGAAGACAAGCCCCGGCGGGTATTCACCCAGGAAAATATGGGACAGTACGCCGGCAGCATCTACAAACAGGTGTTTGTCAAAGCCAAGATGCCCAAGGGGGATGAAGTAAAGCTGACCCCGGAAGAATCAAAGGCGCTGCGGACATGGCTCGCTGCTATAGGCGAGGCCGGCTAGGCGCTGCCCGCTCCGCATGCAAACTCCTGCTCTTGCCTTGCCCTTTACCGTACTACTGTGATAGCGGTACGCATCGGGGCGGCCCCGGCACCGGTTATACTCAGGTAATACAAGCCTGGCGCAATGCCATCGAGGGGTACGCTAGCAGCTGCTTCGCCCGGCAATAGCTGCAGCTCTAGGACGGCCTGCCCCAGCTGGCTCAGCAGCCTAAGCTGCCCACCGTTTTCCAGAGGAGTGCCCCAAGATGCCTGCACCGAGTTGCGTGCGGGGTTGGGCCAGGCCTTCAGCTCTCCTGCGGTGCCCGGGCTTCCGCCCTGCAAGCCCCAAGGCGCAGATGGCTGGAAAGCATCTTCCTCAAAAAATACCTCCCCGAAGGTCACCTCACCGATCACCTGCCCGCCTGCGCGGAAGGCAGCCATGCCCACCTCCACACAATCGGGCATGAACAGGTTGGCCTGGGAGACCAATGTGTACGTCAGGCTCCCGAGCGGCTGGTAATAGGCACGGAACAAATACCCGGTACGCCTTAAATAGAGCCCACGGGGCGAGAAGCCTGTACGCAACTGCACCTGACGGCCGCCGCCAGGGTTGGTGCGCACCTCCCACCGCATCGTCTGTGACCAGTTCGTGAACAGGGCCGCGTACCGCGCATCTGGCGCACTGCTCTCGCGCACCATCAGGCCGCCGTAGCTGCCATTGGTCTCCACTACCCTTGCGTAAGCTTCAAAATTGCCGCACATTTCCCGGCTGATCATGCCCAGTTCGTCTTGCAGTGAAGACAGCGGCTGTGAGCCCGGCGTGCTTACGGAGAACAGCCCCTCGCCAGAGCAGGGGGTATATGCGTAGACACCGCCTGCTGCGCCAGCGCCGATATCCTCGCCTTGCCAGCCATCGCTCAGCTCGCCTGTAACGATGACCTCCACTAGAGCCGTGCAGCTGCTTTCGTTGCCGCTTGCATCGCGCACATACAGCTCTACTTCCTGCACCCCGGCATCTTCACAAGTGAAGTAGGCTTGGCTCAGCTCCAGCTCAATGCCCAATACACAGTTGTCGGTACTGCCTCCGTCTACCGAAAATGCAGGCAGGAAGCCTTCTCCATTATCAGGCCCCAGCTCCACGGTGGCGGGCATGCAGACGGCTTCCGGGGCGTAGGTGTCTCTGATGGAGACCGCTACCTCGCAGCTCGAGATATTGCCTGCCTCATCCTCGGCAGTAAGCACAACGGGGATGTCCTGCCCAGCATTGCTGCAATCAAAATAGCTCTGCGAGAGGCTCAGCTGCAGCTCGCCCATACAGTTGTCTGTGTAGCCCTGCAGCAGCTCGTTAGGCGTGATCGTCCGCTCCCCATTGTTGTTTAGCTGGCGAAAGATGCCTGTGCAGAACAGCTGGGGCGATACCGGGTCGACAACTTCTACGGATACGCTGCAGCTCGAAGTATTGCCGTTCACATCCATTGCCGTAAAGGACACTTCGTTGATGCCCGCATCGCTGCAGTTAAACAGCTCTTCGCTCAGCCACATGGTGTCCACCCCACAGTTGTCGCCTAAAGACAAGACCACATCTTCTACAGCGAGCGAAACGGCCCCATTGCTGCCGACCAGCTTTGTCACATCTGTGCACAATAACTGGGGCGGGCTGACATCACGCACTTGCACGGATGCCGTACAGCTGCTCACATTGCCCGCAGGGTCCTCTGCAGACAACACCACTGGCACTATTGTCCCGGCTTCGCTACAATCGAACGACTCTTGCGACAAACTCAGGGATACATCGCTGCAGTTGTCTGACACAGCCAGCAGCAGGTCATCAACAGATACAGAAGCGGTGCCCGACAGCGATAGGTTGCGTACAATGTCCAAGCAGGTCACACTGGGCGCGGTAGGGTCGGATACCGAAACATCAATCGTGCAAGAAGACAGGTTGCCGTTCACGTCCAAAACGCTCACGGTCACCTCATTGGTGCCAGCTGAGGCACAATCGAAAGTGCCTCCGGCCAGCCAGACCGAGTCCACCCCACAGTTGTCTGACAAAGACACGATAATATCATCAGGGCCTACTCCGGTGGTCCCGGATGGGCCTACCTCTACTGATACGTCTGTACACGACAAGGCTGCACGTATCGTGTCCAGCACTGTCACTTCCACTGTGCAGCTGCTGAGGTTGCCCGCCGGGTCTTCTACTTCTATGCCAAGGCTGACCGGGGCGCCGGTGTCCATGCAACCGAATGCAGACCGCTCCAGGCGGATGTCCACTGTGCCGCAATTGTCGCTGTACGCCAATACATCTCCGTATACGATGGAGGCTGCGCCGTCTTCATCCAGGTAGACCGTCAGGTTGTTGCAGCTCACCTCGGGCAAATGAGGGTCCGAAACTTCTACGTTGACCATGCAGGAAGCGCTGTTGCCGTTGACGTCTAAGGCGGTGAACATCACTGCGTTCGTACCGGCATCCCCGCAGGCGAAGCTGTACACGCTGAGCCAGGTGCTGTCTATGCCGCAGTTGTCTGAAATATCCGTGGCAATGTCCGGGGCCGCAATCGGAACGCTGCCGTCCAGGCCCACCTCTACGGCAATATCCGTACAGCTGAAACTTGGCGCTATCGTGTCCAGCACCGTTACTTCCACTGTGCAGGAAGAGAGATTGCCCGTAGGGTCTAGAGCAGAGAGCGTAATGGCCGGGGCAGTTCCAGCAAGGTTACAGCCTAGGGTATCTGTGCTAAGCCATAGGCTGTCTATGCTACAGTTGTCGTAAGCATCCTGTTGTAAAAGGTGGAAAGGCGCTAAAGCGAACGTTCCGGCGCTGTCAAGGTAAGCTGTATAATTGTGGCAGGAAAGCACCGGTGCTGTGCTATCGGCCACAGCCAGGTAATAGACAAAAGCCGTTCGGTTACCCGTTTCATCTTCACTGCTCATGCTAAGCTCATTCCATCCTCTGGCTGCATATAATGACAATTCATACCAGCCAGAGTCCGGGTTGACCAACTCCAAAAAAGCCGTAGAGAGCGCGTCTGGGCTGAAAAGTTCTGCCAGGACGACAGGCAACGCACAATCCTCGGCAGAAATCGTACGCCAAGAGAGGAGCAGCCCACAGGTATCTGGGGCTGTATTCAGATAAAGCGTATCCCCGCTAACCAGGGTATCCCCTTCGGCATTCAGCACCCACAGAGGCGGCATGTCATTATCAGGTGCACAAGGGTCTGTAGGAAAGGGGTCTAATGCATCACAGAGCCCATCTTCATCGGTATCCTCATCGTAACAAATATAAGTACTCACGGTATCCTGAAAAAGTGCCGGATAATCGCAATCGGCAGCCTCAAAGGTGTAATACTGAGCCCCTTTAAACAATGGGGACTGTGGTTGTACAGAAAGAATGCCCTCCGCCGTTATTTCAAGATTGAATGGGGAAAAGTCTAGACGGTAGGGCCCTTGAGCGCTCCCTAGCTCACCGTTGGTACTGAAGGGCACCTTTACCGGCAGGTCAAATACCCGTTGGTGAGCTGCGCTGTACAACTGTACTTCGAGGCTATCCACTGGCACCTCATTGTAGACCGTAGCGAAAAACATTGCAGATTGATTGACAAAAGTAGGGGCAGCAACCCCCCGGACAACACCCGCCGAACGGAACACCAACAAGTCTCCAGGTTGGTTGAACATATAAGACGGCGTGAAATAAGCTCTCGCCACGATCGACATTTCCTGGGGCAATCCGGTGTTGACTTCTGCCGCCCAGGCAGGCGGAGTAGTTACCATGCCTGTATCCAATACTGGCGTTACCGCGAAATCCAGACAAGAGCCCGAATACTGCGTTTCATAGGCAGCCAAGTCTACCTCCATGAAGCTACTTCCGGGAGGGGCGTATTGCCCGGGGATTTCCTCCCAGGAAGGCCCATCGAAACCTGGCTCTACTTTAAATTCTATAACAGTAGCAGCAGTGTAGGCATTGGCCGTTTGCTCTGTAGCGCGCACAATCAGATAAGTCGTCCCAAAGAACTCCGGCACAGGTGTCACCAAAAGGGTGTCGCCAGAAAAAGCTACCTCAAGGCTAGGGTTGGGCTCGGCGGTCCAAGAGACGGGGTCGTCATCAAGTTGTACTAAGTAGGGGCTCAAGGAAAACGGGCTGAACGCCTGCCCCTGCAAGGAGAAACGGGTAGGTATGCCGTTGAGCAAAATCGGGGCATCACCTCCGGGGTAAGCATCGATTACGTAAGGAGCTAAAAGGCTGCCAAACTCGGCTTGATGAGAAAAAGAGAGCGCAGAGAGGGCTTCGATAACTTCATCTTCTTCATCACTGTAAACCCAAACCTCGATCTCGGCCATTGGCTCATGGGAGAAAACAGTAGCAAAATGATAGGTAATGCCATTGATCATGAAAGGGCTGCTCAAGCCAACGACCTCCCCATCGGAAATAAAGGCTACCTGATCTTCCAGACGGTTGGACAGCTGCCCTTCTATAGAGATGATCGCGGTGACTGTTGCGCTATAATTGTAAGTACCGGGTGCAGGAGCCTGCCAGTCCGGAGCCTGAGCATAAGCAAGTGATGGCAAAACAGCCCAAACTGCCAGGCAGGCCAAATACTTTAAGTTGTCAAAAAGGAGCTTCATTGCTGTAGGGTTTTAACCAAAAGGGGGGTACAAATCAGTTGCACCCCCGGAAAAGGGGAAATGGTTATTTTCGGATTTCTATTTTTTGTACGGCTTGCTGTCCGCCAGTGCGCAGCACAGCCAAGTATAGCCCATCTGGCAAATGGTGTACATGCCACTCTAGAACATTGAGACCAGGCTGAGCAGTACCCTCCAGTCTGCCGACCTCCCGGCCGAGTAAATCGTATAGGCATACCAATGATTCGCCTGCTCTTGGGGCATGATACTCCATTGAGGCTACGTCTTGGGCAGGGTTTGGGTAAGCCCGGAAGGACAACCCTTTAGACCGATAGCCGTTACTACTGCTGGGAGGTAACAATGACAAAAGTACCGGGCTCTCCACTTCCCCTAAGACCGTATTGGAGATAAAGGTGAGCTCTTCGGACAATAGGCGTTCCTCGCCTACAGCTGAATCATAATAGCGGAAAGACAGAGGCTCTCCCTCTTCATTAGCAAAGACCGTAAGGAACACCAGGTGAGCACCGAGGGCCTCTATGTATATGGCCGGCCCTGCACCGCGCAGTTGTTCGCCGACAAATGCACCTACTTCATCTCCTTCTTGGAGCAGTACCTCGCCGTCTTCTCCCTGCACAATAGCCACCAAGTTCATGTTGAGCTCATAATCATAAGCATCAACTTCCCAATAGGCAGAAGGCAGCCGCTCTGCTAAGCGGTACGGAACGCGCAGCTCTTCTTCGCCCGCGCCACTCAAGCTTTGTGGATAGGCCAAAGCCCCTCCATTTTGCAAGCGTATCTGATACCCTTTAGTTGGGCTCATAAAGTTGAGGTTGCCTACCCAGCCCACACCGGCTACATACTGTGCAAAAGTCCCTTGCCCTTTGACAACATCCCCATTGGAGGGGGAGAGGGAAGCCAAAGCAGTATCCACAGGAAGCCCTTGCTGTGGCAAGTAGCTGATCCAGTTCCAGCCCGGCTGCAGCGACAAGACGGTAGAATCCGTATCGACAGGCCGCCCCTCAACCCATAAAGAATCAATAAAGGTAGACTTATACTGATAGCTTTGAGTGTGGCTGAGCGCTGTCAATGTACCTGCCCAGGCGTTGCCCGCTTCAAAGTACAGCGCAAAAGCCGACTGCCCTTTGATGGTCGCCCCTTCTGGCCTTGAAACACTAGAAAGCACTTGCCCAATAGCGGGGTTGTCCACCTCCACGTTATAGGAGATCCAGTTCCAGCCGGGGTACAAAGGGATACGTTTCAACTGCCTGACATTGGTATTCAAGGCCTGAGGTGAGGTGGGATTGCCGACAAACCCACCTGCGGTGAAGGGGAAAGACTCCTGCGTGCTGTTGTAAAGGATACATTCTTCTGCATCCCAGACTTTAAAGGTAACCTCTTCTCCTGTAGGCTGATTGCTGTATACAGTTAGGAATACCAGATGGGTATTGAGCTGAGGCACAAACTCAACATCTGCAGTGCCCCTCAGCTCTCCCCCGACAAAAGCGGCTACCTTATCGAGCCGGTCAGAAGAGGGCTCCCCCTCTATGCTCAGGGCTAGGGTAAGGTTCATGGAAGAACTGAACGCCATAGGATTGACACTCCATGCAGGAGGAGGGCAGACGACCCGCAAATCCATAGTGAGCGGCTCTGAACCCTCTGCGGTGACCATCTGCAGCAGGCCACTATACGCGCCAGCGATCAAGTCATCTCTTACGGTGAAGGTAACTGTCTCAGTGCCTCCGGGCAGTATGCTCCCCATCATAGGGGACACTTGTGCCCAACTTGGTATATTCTGCAGCTCAAAGCTCTGTACCAGCCCACTTTGATTCTTGATTTCCCGTTCGATGACTAAGGTATTCCCTTCCGTAACCACCTCGCTGATCCGGGCCTCAGACCAGTACAATGCCGAACGGTTGACAAAGAACTCCCATACGATAGGGGTTTGCATAGCGTTGCCAAAGAGGTCTTCAATCCCCTCTGCCCTCACACGGAGCGTTTTGTTCTCAATAAACGGATTGGCTACATTGGGCACAATGACAATTTCATCTTCGCTACAAGAAATGACCGCATCGACCAATTCCCCCGTGCTTGTATCATAAAGCCCCAAGTTGTTGTTCTGAATATTGGAACCGATGCCTGCAGCCTGTATGATTTGGTTGCAGTTTACCCGCTTGGTAAACATGACCGAAATTTCATCGCCCAAATTCAGGATGCCATCGGCAGGTTTGGGAGTGCCAAACAATTGGGGAGGCTGTGTTTCTTTACGCCCTTTAATGACTTTGGAGAACCCCGGCGGCAGGCTCGTACCGGAGCATTGGGTTACTGCCCGTATCTCATAGGGGCCATCGTTCAGAGGGGATAAATCCCATTCCACCACTTCAAAAAGCGCTCCTAGTGAATCTTTGGGCACTTCCGCAATATTGATCCAGCTGCCGTCGCCCATGGTCGGCCGGTACTGCAGCCGGATGAGCTGCAAGTCAGCATCTGACTTGTCGTATCCATTCAACGTAATGAGGAGCCGGTTGGTATCCTCAGGGGTAATCAGCCAGTTCTGCATGGGCGAGCCAATGCTGACTTCACTGCAAGGCTCCAGAAAGTAGACATCGAGCTCCAGCTCTTTATAAAAGCGTGGATCCACCCCTGCCCGGGGGATGCCGAGCCCTACTGCCCGCTCAAACTCGCATTCTGAATATAGGGCGATGCGCAGGTTTTCATAAGTGTACGCTTCCGGCCCCCGTTCTATCGTCAGGGTGACTGTTTGCGTGCCATTAGCCGGGATTTGATACATCTGCCCGTCTCCGAGGAGGGCATCTCCATTTACACTCAGCGCAGCACCATCCGGGTTGCTCTCCGGCACTAGGGCCAGGATATAAAACCCAATATCCCCGGAAGGGGCTGTGTTTTCCAATGAAAGGGTGAAGACTGCTGCATCTTCCGCGTTCACGTTTGTCGCGGCCAGGCGATCCGCCGAAAGGCCTACCTCTTCGCGGTGCTCGGAATACTGCTGTTGGGCATCCAAAAAAGAGGAAGTGGGCTCGTTCGGGCAAGAAGTTGTGCCCGCCTTGAGGTCAAATACCGGTACTTTGAATACCTTATCCTCGCGGATGTCTACTGTGAAATTATCAAATACATCATCGTCGGTCAGCACATAGCCTACCGTACGGGTAGATTGCTCTGTGTCCGTTATTTCGCTCCCGCCGCTAAGCGTAACGCCTAACTCCGTACTGACCTCCCCGCCAATACCAGCAACGGCAGCTCCGACCGCCCCTGATATGGCAAATCTTGTAGTAACTCCTCCACCAAGGGTTGCACTAGTGGCCTCCTCTGAAGTGTAGGTTTCTTCAAAAACCGTCCCCGCAGCAAAGGAGATGTTCTCCTTGAATGCGGCTACATTTCGAATGGTTTCATTGGTGTTTAGTATGCTGTTCCAACGATCTACAGAGGCCATATCTCCAATGGTCTGTAAACCCGGTATCACAATATCCCTAATCTGCCGCTCTGTATATAAAAAGGTGGTGGCAAAGCCTTCCGGGAAAACGTAGATACCCTGGCTAAGGTCGTAGGCCGAATCTGCCTCAATGTAGTTGAGCTCATCTGTTATGCCGTACAGCAGGTTCAGCGCTGCCCCCATAATGACATCGCCCCCCATATTGCTGCCGACTACCAGGTCTTCATCGGAAGTAGAAATGGTCTTGGTAGTCGTCATACAGAGCTCTGCCGTTTTACTGGTAAAGTTGTTGTACGACATTTCAAAGGTGGCCCCGATGTCAAGGGTGTTATCAACATCAAGCGAGATCCCTGCCCCGATCCCAACGTCGACAGATAGGTCTGCTCCAAGCGAAACCACGGCCTCCACTGAAGCATCGCCACCGATGCTCCCAGAAAAGGTGAGGGCAGAGCAGGTCGTTTCCCCTTCCTCTACAAAAGCATAGCTGCCATCTCCTGGCGGGTCGTGCAGAATGAGCATTGGGATACCGGGTGAAGTAGTGGCAAACTGTGTCTCCCTGGGCCGGCGCCCTAAAACTACCGCTTCCACACTTTTGGCGACATAGTTGCTGGAGGAGTCCCTTCTGGCTTTGACTTCTATTTTCTTGCGGAAGCCTTCCGACTCGATAATATTTGGCGCCCCAGCTTTGAAAGTGTGTATCAACACGCCCGCTGTCATCAGCGTATCAATATCTTCCGTCAAATCGGCTATTTCGTTGGTAATGACTAGCTCAGCCGTGTCCAGATAACAGGTTTCCCCTCTGAGGTAAGGCTCGAAGACTTTGATGTTAAGCTGAGAAGGCTGCGTCATGCTTAACATATTATCGCCTATGCTGTTCTGGGGGAGCTCTGAAAATTCCAGCTCCGGGCTGGAACGGTAAACAAAGTCTACGGTATCCCTTTCGGTAAACCGCATATCTAGCGTCACCCCTCCGATTTGGCTCTGCAAGTAGGATTTAATTTCCGGAATGTCATGGTGGCTGACCGCTATCTCTATGGAATCGGGGGGTAGGTCATCGAATACAAAGGTGCCTGCTGTATTGCCCGGGCTAATGGTAATTTCCTTCTCGTAGCATCCGTTCAGGGTACGGGCTTTTACTTTCACACTGCCGGTTTCAGGAATGATCGTCGCCCCGCAAAGGCCGCCGGCCACCCGGCCTACCACCGTGCGCTTGGTCTGATTTTGAAAGAGTACGCCCGCAATCGGGGACTGTAAGTTAAAGGTTTCAAACACAGCGGGAAGAAAGGCCTGTCCTTCGCGTACAGGCTGTAGACGGACGGTGGCTCCCGGCTCGAACTCCGCGATAAAGCGCCCTTCCTCGTTGGTCTTCACCGGCGGGATGCGGGGCGCCCCGTTGACATAAATTTCGGTATTGGGGGCCGCACAATCTGTGTTCAGGTACCGTATTACGCCAGCAACCGGTACCGTGGAATTATCCCGGAAGTTGATTTCTCCAATGGCGGTATTGCTGGTATTCAGGTTGACAATCCTCGAAGCCGGGCTGAACAAATGGGGGCGGGCCCGCTGCCGGTAGGCATCCGGAGTGAACACAATACCCTTTAATTGGCCAAACCCGGTCATCAGTTCCCCTGCGTCCCGCACCTCTGCACCGCTCCCTTCATCGAAACCAAAGTAATTGGCCAGGCGAGTATCGCCAGGATCTATCCCCCCCGTAGAAGCAGCATGGAGCTGTAGGTCGGCAACAGGCAGGAGGGTATCGAAAACAGCCCATTCATCCACGAGCCCTAAGAGGGTGTGTTGCCCATCTGGGCGTGAGCCAATGTACCAATGCCCCCCGCTGTAATCTTGCGACAGTTGCAACGGCTGACTACCGCCTACCTGATTGCTATCGATATAACTGCTAACGGTCTGCCCGACCCGGTCAATGAGCAGGGACAAGACCTGATACCCCGTATCTACAGGGCCGAGATTGACTGGGCTGCCGCCTGTTGTCAGCCAATAATTTCCGTCTTCCACATACCACTCCAGCTCATAGCTTTCGTGGGCCAGCAGCGTCTGCCGCAATTGCTGGCTGAATGGCTTGGCGGCCAAGGTGAGGGTGAACAGGCTATCCGGCAAGTCAAAAGCAGGTAGCCGGGCCTCGCTATCAAATGCCGGGTTAAACTCCAGCGCGTAGCTATCGTAGAATTTTTTGGATGGCTTGGCCTGGAAAGACTGCGCCTGACTGTAATTGACCCCTTCTATATAATACAGCCCAGCCTCATCGGTCACGCCGCCGTTCAGGACAGGAGCGCTATCGGTGTCGAAGGCAGGCCCATCGAGTTCAGTATCAAAGTCGTTGGCGGTAATATCAAATATTTTTGCGCCGGTGCCTTCGTCAAACTTCCAGTAAGCGACCAGGCCATCAGCCAGGCTTGACGCCGTAATCCCTTTAAAAAGAAGCAGTTCGCGTTGTGTAAGCATGCGGTCGTAGATGCGCACATCATCCAGCCTTCCGGCAAAAAAGCCGCCTTCTTCCCGGAAAGCACCCAGCCGGAAACGGGCTGGCTCGGTGAGCATAGGCGCTTGCAGGAGCCCGGCAAATTTGCCATCTACGTACAACATCCCTAAGCCGGAGGCATAGGTGAACGCTACGTGGTGCCAGCCGGAAGGGGCGTCCTCAAATAAGTAAACGACTTCATGCGGCGCGCCATCGCCCACTCCGGCAATGAGCCCCTTGCCCTCGGGCGTATTCACGGCGTGCAGCCACCAGTTTTTATTCAGGTCGCTCCCCAGGTCGATGATGCCTGTGCGTTCTTCTGCGCCACCCACTTTTACCCAGGCCGTAGCCGTAAAGGCGGTATCCGGCAGCGCATCCTGATAACTCATACAGAGGAAATCGTCTTGCCCGTCGAATGACAAAGCGTACCCGGCTGTGGGCGTAAGGGTGACAACGACCTCCTTCACCGGGTTTTGGCTGGCCGTCTCCACTCTACCCGTTACGACCCCATTGGGATTGACGAACCCTACATTGCTTCCCGGGAAGCCCTGCCCGAAAGCGTTGATGCCAATGACCTCATAGGTGTAAAATTCACCCGCCTGAACGTTAAAATCAATGAAGCTGGTGGAAGACCGGTTGAGGTTGGCTATTGTGGACCCGTCGCGTCTGAGAATGAAGCCGCCGCTCGCCTTGGGGCTAAAGGGGTCCATCGTCCATCGGATCTCGATGCGGTCGGGGAAATCCCCCTGCGAAGCGCGCACCACCGGGCCAATAGGAGGGGCAAGCAGGCGGCCCCAAAAACCACCGCTCAATAGGCCCGTGCCCGAATACGCCTGCCCGGTAGCCGGCTGCCCAACGGTAAAGTTGGCTTTGCGGGTAGCGGAAAGGGCATTGCTCACGCTGCCAAAATATACGGATGCTTCCCCGGAGGCGATGTCCGACGCTGCAAGCGGGTTGCACTCCGTTTCGGGCTGCGCCTGCCCCAGGACGGGGCAAAGCAGGAGTAAGTAAAGTAAGTATGGATAAGCCTTCATAAGCTCAAACTTTTTCGTTGTTTTATCGGACCCGCATATACATGTACACGGCTATGTTTTGGGGCCGGGTTTCACCACTTCCGCTAGGATTGACCGTTATTCCTGTAGTAGCAAGGGCGGTATCGTGCCCATCTTCAGGGGTGTTAAGCTCTGTACTAACTACTGGCTCTGGATCAATATCTTGACACAATATGACTTCCGGTTGATCAACCTCGGATGTCTCTGAAATATACTTTTCAGTATAATTATGTATATGCCCAGGGTCTTCCACCTCGTGTACATGCCTTTTGAGGCTATCTGCCTGATAGGTGCCCACAGGAGTATCCGGGCTGCGACCGGGATCCTGACGCCCCTCACTCAGGCTCCGGTTATCGTGCCCCCGAATGAATTTGCCGTAGGCATTGGGTACTGCAGATAGCCCGGACAGCTGTGCAAGAGGGCTGTCAGATGGTATGGCCTGACCCCGCATCAGCTCCCAGCAATCGCCGTGCTGCTCCTTAAAGAGGGCCTCCGGTAACAGGGACCAGGCTACATCGCCCACAGCCCCCTTACAGCCCGTTATTTCGAAGACAGCGTTCACGCTTGCCGCCCTCAGGGCGTAAGGGATGGTCGTCAGCTGAAACCGGGGTTCAAACTCTTCCCCTTCGTAAACTACCCCAAGGTAGAGCTGCGTTTTGAACAACTGCCCATCGAGGGGCTCGTAGCTGCCCAGGAAATGTATAAAACTGCCTTCTATAAGCTGTACCGGACCGGTTTCTGACCATAGGGGGGTGCCACCTTGCCCTTCATCGTAGAGGTGAAAAGTAAGCGGGCACTGCCCATTCAGTACGAGCCCGGCTGCCGTGGGCCGCAGTACGCCTTCGCATTTCACCTTCGTCTGTGCCCAAAGGGGGCTACCTCCCAGCAAGAACATTAGCCCGAGTATCCAATAATTTTGCATGGCATGATTTTTAATGAATGCGGATGTAAGCATAGAGATTGATATTTTTGGGGCGGGTCTCCACTCCTCCAAAAGCAAGCACAGAAATATATGTACTATCAGTTGAAGTAGTGCGCTGTTCGCTATTTGGTGAAATATCTGCAGCTCTGTTTGTTTGCGCGGTTGCATCAGTTGCTGCCGTTGTTTGCCCATTACGAGTGTCCAGGTAATTGTGCTTGTGCCCGGGGTCTGAGACTTCATGGCTATGAGACTGAAAGGTATCCGCCTGATAACTGCCCACAGCCTGCGGGTTGCCTCCCCGTTCGGGGTCCCACTGCCCGGTGGGGTCAAACGCCCGGAAAAATGCCCCCCTTCCTTCCGGTATCGTATCCATTTCTGGCAAGAGCTGCTTGAGGCGGGTATCCGCTGCCAGGGTCCGCTGCTGCAGAAGCACCCAACAATCGCCGTTGACCTCCGTGAAGAGATCAGGAGGGAGTACCGACAATTTAATCTGCCCCACACCACCCAGGCAGCCGGTTACATTTTCAGCTACGCCTGCGTGGTTGGCCCGTACAGCATAAGCGGCGGCGGTGATCTCTGAACGAGGAGCAATGGTCACCTTCTCAGTTGCCGTTTCCAGATAGACCTGACCATCATTAAAAAGATTGCCTTCCAGAGGGCTGTTGAAACCTAAATCATGGTTGTAAAAACCATCCCGGATTTCCAGGGAATCAGATTCTTCCCAGAGCAGGTTGCCCGCTTGTGGGCTATCGTACAGCCGGAAGGTTACCCACTCGGTACGGTCAGACACCGCTTCTCCGGCACTATTTTTAAAACTGCCCTGCACATTGATGGTTACCGTGCCCGGCTGTGCCATTAGGGTAAAAGGCAGGGTTATCCATACCACGAAGGCCCATAGTTGTATCCTGTTTATCATTGCTACTGTAGTTTTCCTTGTGTTAATCGATGCGGATGTAAATGTAAAAGTTGAGGTTTTCCGGCCGGGTTTCCACCTCACTTGACCCGCCTTCCAGAAGGGTAATTCCGGTGGGGATTTTCTCGTTCTCAGGGGGGAGTGACGGAAAAAGTGGATTAGGTATCTCATTCGTAGTCCGGGTTGTTTCAGCAGCATTAATCCAACCCGCCACATCTTTTTTGAACAAACAGAGATTTCCATCATTAAACCGTCGATTGTCGGGATTGAACCGATCGGTAAACGCATGCTTATGCCCCGGGTCATTCAGGCTATGGGTGTGGCTGGCAAAGGTATCCAACTGCACCGTGGCGACAGCCGGGCTATTCCCCCGGTCGGGGTCCCGCCCCTGATCGCCCCGGTCGTCAAAGGCACGCAAGAACATCCCCCTGGCATCCGGCACCTCCTCCATGCCCGTCAGTTCCCGCAATTGGGTATTCAACCCTAGCCCCTGCCCATCCATAAGCACCCAACAATCGCCGTTCTGCTCCCGGAACTTATCGGGCGCGAGTGCCGAGATTTTCACATCCCCCACAGCCCCCAGGCAGCCGATGAGCTGATCAGCCGTAGTTGCTGTAAGCGCGCGCATAGCGTAAGGGGCACTAGTGAAAGCCACCCGCGGGCGCAGCTCCTGCCCGTCAATTGTTATGCCCAGGTACAACTGATCGTCAAAAACCTCAGGGTCGAGGGGGTTTTCGGAGCCCAGGTTATGGCTAAAGACACCCCCGGAAAGATTCACTTCGGCAATTTCCTGCCAGAGCACAGATCCACCGTTCTCGCTACGGTATAATTTGAAGGTCATGGTCTGTGCCCCATCGGCCAGAGGGCCATCGAGCACATCCCGTACAAAGCCCTGTACATTGAGCAGGGAGCCGGCCTCCTGCGACAGCAGCGGCAGCGGCAGCAGGCCGAGCAGTAGCAACGCGCCAGCCTTTAGTATAACCCGGAACTGCTGCCAACTGTCTGAAACTGCCACCTTCTGCCCATAGTGTTGGTTTTGCATTAGCCCAGAAAAATGATTATTGATATTGCCCATTACTTTTGAATTTCCAGTCTGCTTGTAAAATATTGATTGCCCAGCTGCAGCCGCAGGAAGTAAAGCCCGGATGGCAATGTGCCGGGAAGCTGCCAATCGAGTTGGTTTTCTCCGGCAATAGCGCTCAGGCTCTGCTCTGCTGCTTTTCGCCCCAAGGCATCGTAAAGGCCTATAGTTGCAGGCCCAGGGAGCGGGGCATAAAAGTGGAGGCTGATGGATTCGCTTGCCGGATTGGGATATACCCGTAGCCTGTCATGCTCTTGTCCTTCTACAGTATTGCTGCCCAGAGTCAGCGGCTGAGGTTCTGCTACGGTGCCGAGTACCGCGTTTGATACGAAAGGGACCGACTCTTCCAGGGGGATAACCGCTCCACTCTCGGCCTCGTAGTAGCGGAAACGGATATCGCCAGCATCTTCTGCTCCATATACCGTGAGGAAAGCGAGGTAAGCATCGAGATGAGGGACATAAACCGGGCGGCAGCTCCCTCGAAGCGCTCCCCCTGAGAATGCGCCAACCTCATCATATGCCTCCAAGATGTTGCCGCCTTTATCCGATGCTTCCACGAGCGCGATGATGTTCATACTCCTTTCGAAAGCCCTTGGGTCTGCCTTCCAAAATAAAGGAGTACTGCGCTCTTCTACGCTAGTGCCACCACTGAGCTGTGGTGCCTCACCTCCGCTCAGGGCCGGGTAGGCCAATGTCCCTCCATTTTGCAAATAAAGCTGATAACCACGCGTGGGCTGCATAAAACCGAGGCTGCCAATCCAGCCAATACCGGGAACAAATTGTGCAAATGCATCCTGTGATTTCAGGATATCGCCCGCTGCGGGCTCAAGTGCCGTCAGGGCGCTGTCTATACTGAGCCCCTGCTGCGGCAGATAGCCGATCCAATTCCAGCCCGGCTGAAGGGGGATGAGGACAGAATCCGGATTGACCGGGTGGCCCAAAATGAGCAGGGAATCTTGGACGGAGGATTTGTACTGATAGCTTTGGACGTGGGACAAAGCTTGCAGCGCGCCAGTCCATACATTGCCTGCATCAAAAAAAACACTAAACGCAGCCTGGCCCTTTATTGTCCCTCCCTGCGGACGGCTCAGTGCAGCGAGTATATTGTTGAGGGCCGGCTCAGGTGCTTCTACATTATAAGAGAACCAGTTCCAGCCTGGATCAAACGCTATTTTACGCAGCAGCAGGTTGTTCGTGTGCAGTACCTGAGGAGCTCCCGGCGAACCAACGAGCTCGTCGGCTATGAAAGAAAAAGACTCCGCAGTGCTGCCGTAGAGTATGCACTCCCGGGCGTCCCAAACACGGAAAGCGATGCTCTCACCTGTAGGCTGATTACTATAGACGGTGAGAAAGGCCATATAGGCACTCAGTTCGGGGACAAACTCCACATTGGCAACTCCCCGTAACTCCCCGCCAACAAAAGCCCCAATCTGGTCTAGGGGGTCTTGAGACATTGCCCCTTCAATATCCAATGCCAGAGTGAAGCTCATCGAATAGCTGAAAGTATTGGGGTTGACCTCCCAAACCGGAGGAGGGCATACCACCCTGATATCTAAATCGAATGGCTCTACCCCCTGAGCGGTCACCATATTGAGCACCTCCTGATACTCTCCGGGCGGCAAGTCATTATCTACTTGGAACATGACCGTCTCAGATACACCAGGTGGGACCGTACCCGTAGTGGGGAATACCTCTAGCCAATCCGGGATGTTCTGCAGCTGATAGCTAAATGCTGCTCCTCCCTGATTAATGATCTCTCGCGCCACAGCCAGGCCGCTGCCTTCCACAACCGCTTCTTTGATACGGGGCTCCGACCAGTACAGCGCAGAGCGGTTGACCTGAAACTCCCATACCACAGGCACAGCTAATGCATTGCCAAAGAGGTCTTCCACTGCTTCTACTTTCACCCTCAGCAGCCGGTTTTCGATATACTGATTGGGGACATTGGGCACGATTTTCAGCTCGTCCTCATTGCAGGTAATAATGGCGTCTATCAAAACACCAGTGGCCGCATCGTACAACCCCACGTTGTTGTTTTGTATGTTCGTCCCTATGCCCTCTGCCTGTGTAATATCATTACAATCGATACGCTTGGTGAAGCGGATAGAGATTTCATCCCCAGGGCCCAGTACCCCATCAGAGGGCTGCGGGGTGCCCAACAGCCTCGGGGGGCGGGTTTCTTTCCTTCCACGAATGACCTCCGAAAAACCAGGGTTCAGGGCTGGGTCATCACATTGAGTAACCGCCCTGAGCTCATAGGCGCCATCGTTGAGGTTTGACAAACTCCAAGTGGCCACCTCGAAGACCTCGCCTAGTGAATCTTTGGGGATCTCGGCTATGTTGATCCAGCTGCCATCTCCAACCTCTGGACGGTACTGCAAGCGGATCAAGACGAGGTCGTCGTCGTTTTTATCGTAACCGTTCAAAGTAATGAACAGCGTATCCTGATCTTGAGGCGTAATGACCCAATCTTGCATAGGTGCGCTGATGTTGACCTCACTGCAAGGCTCCAGGAAATAGACATCTAGCTCCAGCTCTTTGTAAAAAAGCGGATTGACCCCTGCCCGTGGGATGCCCAGCCCGACAGCCCGTTCAAACTCGCACTCAGAGTACAGTGCTACCTTGAGGTCTTCATAAACATAAGCCTCCGGCCCTCTTTCTACAGACAGGGTTACCGTTTGGCTGCCGTTTGCTGGGATTTGGTAGACCTGCCCGTCGCCCAGGAGTGCATCTCCATTGATCGTAAATGCTGCTCCATCGGGGTTGCTCTCCGGTACAAGGGCCAAAGTGTAGAAGCCGACATCCCCGGAAGGGGCCAAATTGCCCAAGCTAAGGTTGAATACGGCCGCATCGGTGGAATTGATATTGGTCGCTACTGCATTGCCGACGGAAAGTGATACTTCCTCCCGGTGCTGCGTATTGGGCTCGTGTGGGCAGGAAGATTGACCAGCTTTGAGGTCAAAGACCGGCACTTGATAAACCCTATCCTCCCGGATATCCACCGTGAAGTTGTCGAATACGTCATCATCAGCAAGGGTATACCCTACCGTGCGCGAAGTTTGGCTGCTGCTGCTGTTCTCGGTGCTCCTGTTGAAAGTAATGCCCAACGATAACTCTTCCAGTGCCCCTACACCGTTTAGTGTCCCCCCTGTGGCAACAAATCCGCCAAGGCGGGTACTAAACTCATTGCCGGATGTAGAAATGGTTGTCTCCTCAGAAGTGAACGATTCCTCGTACACGGTGCCGGAAGCAAAAGAGATGTTTTCCCGGAAGGGAGCATTCGCCCGGTTTTGCTCGTTGTACGCCAGTATCCTGTTCCAGGCATCAACAGACTCGGTATCGTTTATAAGTATAAGAGCCGGGATGACGATATCCCGGATTTGCCGCTCTGTGTAAATAAAGGTCGTCTCAAACCCATCGGGCTGTACCAAGATGCCTTCGCTGATCACATATTGCTCTGTAGTGTCATTGTAGCTCAACTCCAGCGACTTCCCATACAGGATGTTCACCGCTGCGCCCACAAATACATCTCCGCCCATACTGCTGCCTACGATCAAATCTTCATCCGAAGTGGAAATCGTCTCTGTGGTGGTTACACATACTTCCATCTCATTGCTCAAATAGGCATCAAACCCCAGACTGACGGAATATCCAAAATCAAGAGTGGTCTCTATGGGTATAGAGATTTGGGCCACCGGTGGGCCCACGTCTACCGAAATATCGGGGCCAAGGGATACTTGTCTGCTATTCACAGCCTCACCCCCTCCGCCTATGGTAAAGCTCATCTGATTACAGGTCGTCTGCCCGGATTCTACATAAGCGAAGCTGCCGTCGCCCGGGGGGTCATGCAAAACGAGAAAAGGGATAGCCGGGGATGTGGTGGCAAACGGAGTGGAAAGGGGGACTTTGCCCAAGACTACCGCTCTGATCTGCCCGTCTACGTAGGTATCGGCACTGTCTCTTCTGGCTTTTACAACAATAGGCTTTTTATAGTCGCCTACCGTCCTTGGCCAACCGGCTCTGAACCGGTGCCGGAGGATACCTTCCGTCATAAGGGTATCAATGTCCTCGGTGTAATCGGCCAAATCATTGGTGATGACCAACTCTGCGGTATCCAGATAACACACCCCATCGTAGTAAGGCTCATACACCCGGATATCCAATTGGTTGGGCTGCTTCATCTGCAGCATAAAATCGCCCCGGCTGTTGGTGGGGAGGTCGGAAAACTCCAGCTCAGGCCTGGAGCGGTAAATGAAGTCTACCGTATCCCGCTCGGTGAAGCGCATATCGAGGACAACTCCTCCAAGCTCGCTCATGAACGACTGTACATCAGGGTCCGGGTGGGTTACCACCGCTATGGATACAGAATCCGGGGGCAGATCGGTGAAGGCGAACTTGCCATTAGCTGGGACGTTCAGGGTTTTTTCGTAACATCCATTCAGGGTACGGGCTTTGACTTGAACTACCCCCTCATTGGGGCTGGGGATGATGGATTTCCGGCACAGCCCGCCAGCTACCTGCCCGACCACCGTCCGTTTGGTTTGGTTTTGGAATAAGACTCCGGCTATGGGCGTTTGCAGGCTGGGGGCTTCAAAAATAACTGGCAAAAAAGTCTGTTCGCCGCGCACCGGTTGCAGGCGGATGGTCGAGCCCGGTTCAAAATCAGCTACGAAGCGCCCGTCAGCATCGGTCTTGATAGGAGGAAGGGCAGCGGCCCCATTTACAAAAATCTCGGTATTGGGCGCATAACAGTCCGTATCGATGTAGCGGACTACTCCGGCAATGGGCACTGAAGATTGGTCCGTAAAGTCTACTTCACCAACCGCAGTATTGCTACTGTTCAGGCTGACCACGCGCACACCGGGGGAAAAAGCATGTGGCGTAGCTTTCTGCCGGTAGGCCTGAGGCGTAAACTCCACCCCGGAAAGCTGCCCAAAGCCCGTCATCATTTCGCCGGCATCCCGGGCTTCCGTACCGCTCCCTTCGTTGAAAGCAAAATAATTGGCGAGGCGGGCATCACCAGGGTCTATCCCTACATTCACATCTACATGCTCCAACAAATCTGCCATTGGGAGGAGGGTATCAAATATAGCCAGTTCGTCTACCAGCCCGAGCAATGTATGCTCGCCGTCAGGCCCGGAGCCTACATACCAATGCCCATTGCTGTAATCAGAAGACCAAGCCAGCCCTTGGGCCGCTGCTACTTCTGTACTGCCAATATAACTGCTCACAGACTGCCCCAACCGATCGATACGAAGCGCAAGCAACTGATAGCCGGTATCTACGGCCCCGAGTTGGATGGGTGCCCCGCCTGTAGATAAATAGTAGCTTCCATCTTCTATGTACCACTCGAAATTACCGCTTTCGTGTGCCAGAAGGGTCTGCCGGAAGCTGCCGCTAAACGGTTTGAGCAGTAATTCCACAGTAAGGCTGCTATCCGGCAGATCAAATGCTGGCAATTTCACCTTGCTTTGAAATACAGGGTTGAACTCCAAAGCGTAATTTTCGTAGAAACTCTTATTTGGCCGGGCCTGAAAGGTCTGAGCAGCGCTGTAATTGATGGACTCGATAACATAAATGCCTGCTTCGTCGGTGATGGCCCCGTTCCTGACTCCCGCATCATCCGCATCAAAAGCCGGGCCTTCGAGTAGGGTATCGAAGTCGTTATCGGTAATGTCAAAAACTTTCTCCCCCATGCCCTCGTCAAACTTCCAGTAAGCTACTAATCCGGGGGTGTTTCTCGAAACGGTGATGCCTTCGTACAGCAGCTGTTCCCGCTGACTGAGCAGGCGGTCAAAAATCCGTACATCGTCGATCAACCCCTTGAAGTTCCCGCCTTCATTGCGGAAGGACCCTATGCGGTACCGGGCCGGGGCAGGCTGCATGCTGGCTTGCATGGCTTGCACAAATACACCGTCTACATACAGCAGGCATAGGCCGGAAGCGTAAGCAAAACTGACCTGATGCCAACCCTCCGGGTTGTGCTCGAATATATAGGTCAGCTCGTGGGGGGTACCATCGCCCACCCCCGCAACAATCCCTTTGCCCTGAGGAGTGGAAACGGCGTGCACCCACCAATTTTGGCTGAGGTCGCTACCTAGATCAATAATGCCGGCACGCTGTGGGGCATCTTCGGCTATCTTCACCCATGCGGTGAAAGTGAATGCCGTATCGGGCAGGGCTTCTTTATAGTCCATGCACAGGTAGTCGTCCACTCCGTCAAAGCGGAGGGCATAGCCTACCGTTGGGGTAAGGGTTACCGCCACTTCCCTGACCGGGTTTTGGCTATTGGTCTCTACCTTGCCAGCCACCACTCCATTAGGGTTGACGAAGCCGACATCAGAACCTGCCGAGCCATCGCCAAAGACATTCAAGCCAATGACTTCATAAACATAGACCTCTCCGGCTTGTGCGTTGAAGTCAATGAATTTTTTAGCCGACCGGTCAAGGTTGGCAATGACGGAGCCATTGCGCCGGATGATCCATCCATCCGTAGCCCTTGGGCTAAAGGGGCCAAGGTTCCAGGTGATGTCTATGCGGTCCGGGTATTCTCCTTTGGTGGCTACCACGGTGGGCTTCAGCGGGGGAGCAAGGAAACGCCCCCAAAAACCTGTGCTCATCAGGATGTCGCCGGAGAAGAACTGCTCGGTCAGGGATTGCCCTACCGTTATGTCCAACCGGCTGGTATTGCTCACTGCATTGGCCTTGCTGCCGTAGGTAAAGTAGGCTTCCACGGCTGCAACCGTTGAGGCCGGCTCCGGGTAGCAGACGGTATCCACCTGTCCGTTCAGCCCAAAGGGTAGGCATAAAATGACCAGGTATACGGCCCTACGTATTTGTTCTTTCATTGCCCTGCTTTTTACCGGTTGTGAAGTCCTCTCTTAATTGATGCGGATGTAGACGTAGAGGTTGATGCTCTTCGGCCGGGTCTCGGCTCCGCCGGTGTGCTGAATGGAAATGCCAGTGGTGGAAGTCGTTGTAGGGCCAAAATGGCTTCGGTCTTCTACACCTCCACTTTGGTTTTGCTCGGCATTTGAGACAGCTTCTGGAAATGTATTTGGATGGCTTACACCCCTATTATGACTATGCCCAGGATCATTCACCCCATGATTATGCGACCGTATCTCGTCCCCTACGTAGGTACCGGGCGGCGTATCAGCCGAGCGGCTGGGGTCTTGGCGGTTGCTGTTGCGGTCGTCGTGCGCCCGCAGGAAGAGCCCCCGGGCATCGGGCAGCTCAGCTATGCCGTAAGCGGCATTGAGCTTGGTATCCGAAGAGAGCCCGACCCCATTCATCAATACCCAGCAATCGCCGTTTTCCTGCCTGAACTGATCGAGCGGGAGGATGGAGTACTTGACATCGCCCACCGCCCCTTTGCAGCCGGTCAGGGAGACAGCAGTAGTTGCAGAGTGGGCATGTAGGGCGTAGGGGGCAGAGGTCAGCTCCACGCGGGGGGTCAGCTCGGTGCCATCCACCGTTACCCCGAGGTATACGCGCTGGGAAAAAACATCCAAATCGATAGGGGTCGTGCTCCCCAGGTTGTAGTTGTACACGCCTCCTGTGACGGTTACTTCAGCAGTCTCTTGCCACTGTGCCGTCCCTCCAGCCCCATCGTGGTACAGCTTAAAGGTCATGGTCTTGGTGCCATCGGGTATAGCGGCCCCATCGGAGTTTTTGAGGGCGCCCTGTACATTCAGGCGGGGGGCGCCTACCTGTGCCCAAAGGGCAAAGGCGGAGAAAAGCATTAGGAAAGTAAGGAGCTGTTTCATGGTCAATGCATCAATTAAGTTTGGGTTTGACGTATTCTTTCCGTCTCTACTCAAACATATAGCCCCTTCCCTTTAGCCTCTGTCTCAAATCACGAAAATAAATGAGACCGCCTTTTTTTTTAACTAATCCAGCAGCAACAAAACACCATAAAACACTTAAAATCAGAATCTTGACTTTAAAGAACCCAACACATCTTTAGGCCCCTTCCATTGAATTGTTGCACTGCCCCGGCTCCAAAACCATCGGGTAAAAACAAGCGGCAGGCACCTCAATCACTAGAACAAAAACCAGATTGTCGTTTCTTTTGGAGTTTGCCCAGCCTGCTTTGCAAGATGGGCCTGCCCCCTCCGAAAGGATAGGGGCCTCCCCCTGCCTAGCAGCAGGGGTCGCTATGCTGCGGGGCTCGCTATCCGCTCGGCCCTATCGGGCTTGCCACCCCTCCGCAGCGCTAGTCCGATGCCATCAAGAGGGCTAAAGTCTATTTATACCTTTTAAACTATTTGCGGACAAAATTTGGAATTGCTTTACCCTTATCCTAATTTGCAGCTTGATAGCGAAAGCACCTAGTTCGCTACCTGCCCAATCCACTCCTGTAACACTTCTCTGAACTTCACTTCAACGCTTTGCTTAGGCTGCTCCACAGCCTGGCACAAGATGTCAATTTATTATCATGCTAGTCAGGGGAGTGGGCTAGTGCATAAGCTCATTCCTCTCTTTTACCCTGATTGCCCATCCCTCTACTGTACCTTCGTTGAGGCAGCTGAGCTGCCCACTCTGTTGCAGGCTTCTGCCCTGCAAATAAACACAACTACTATTACGGGCAGCAAATTGAGGTTTGTTGCCCCTTTTTATTGCCGTACAGCCTATTAGCCGCTAAGGCTCTATGTCCGGGAACTGTAAAATAAAAAAAAGGGGAACTGCGCTATAGCACTTGATGTTGCCCATCTGCTTTATCTTTGGCTTCATACCAAGCCTTTCCCTAATGCCTTAAGTCATAAATCTCTGATACTTAAGTTGAAGTTGTTTTCCGGCTAATCAAGGCGAAGGTTCGCGGCTTTAGCCCGAGCTAAAGGAGCGGTTCTTTAACGAAGAGTAGGCGGAAAACAACGAAACTTGGGGGGTCAAGGATTTATGGCTTGAGGCACTAATCCTGTGCATGCTCACGTAGCGATCAGCAAATCGCTGAAGGATAAATGCTGCTGTGTTGAAAACCAACTATCCTACGCCAACATAGCTGCAGGTATACCCCTATTGTGCTCGGCTTTTTGCTTAGGCCACTGCTACGCGAGCTATAAAAGTCGTGCCGTCTGGCCAAAAACTACCTGATACGCAGGAAAACAGCCGGCCTATTGCCCCAATTCAAACTATGCCCCTTATGTCTACAGCCACATTTCGCACAGGCAGCTTAGTATGTTTTTTCCTATTGCTGTTTTTCCTTGGGACAGCTCAGGTTTCCCGTAAAAACTTTCAGCAGGTATTTGTACAGGCACAACAACTTGCACATCGTGCCCCCGATTCGAGCATAGTGATCGGCAATCAACTTTTGGAATATGCACAATCCACGGTAGAGGACTCACTGCTCGCTAAAGCCTATTACGCCTTAGGCTACGCCCATTATTTCTCCGGCAATTCTCTATTATCCAATTACTACTATGAGCAGGTGATTGGGGCTCCTTACGTAGAGCAGCATAAAGCCTTTGCCTCTTCTATTTACAACAATATAGGCATCAATCACGAGGTCATGGATAATTTCGACCTGGCCATCGACAACTATCTGAAGTCTATACTCCTTGAAGAAGAGAGAGGGAATATCCGTGGGAAATACCTGACGTGGATCAACTTGGGCATCCTTTATCAAAAAATCAACGGCCTAGAACAAGCCCATCGCTACCTAAATGGGGCACTCGAGTATTTCGAAGCAGAACAAGATAGCACAAGCCTTGCCTTGTGCCACCAAAACCTAGGCACCCTGTACATTAGAAAAAACAAGAAGGATACGGCCTTTTTCTACAATCAGCTTGCACTTGATTATTACCAGGAGCAAGGGCTTTTTTTCAATTATGCCAATACGCTTCACAACATCATCATTGGCACCCTTTCTAATGAAGATACAGAGCTGGCCAGCTACTATTTCAAAAAAGTGGAACCCCGCTATGGACAATATAAGGACTTCCCTGTCCTAAGGGCGTCCTACCACTTGCTGAAAGGCGAGCTTCTCGTTCAACAGGGCTACCCTCATGCAGCAAGGGCCGAACTTGACCAAGCTATTACTGCCTACGATTCTCTGGAAATCAAACAAAGCGTCATTCAAGCCCTTGAATACGTCCTAATGTCTTTTGTGCCCGAGTCAGAGCAAGATGCCTTCAATGCCTACTTTCGCAAGTACACCGCCTACAATAATGCCATCTTCTCCAATAAAGTCGCTCAAAACCTGAGCCGCGCCGAGGTAGCCTTTGGCGTGAAGTTGCTGGAAAAAGACCTCGCACTGAAGGAAGCCCAACAAACTGCACACCGCAGGGTGATACAAGGGCTAGGGCTGTTCCTTCTGCTGCTCAGCGGCAGTACCTATACCATCTTTAGGCTATGGAGAAAACAGCTCAGCCAAAACCAGAATTTGCTGCGCCTCAACAAAGAGCTTTCCCTAAAATGGCGGCTATCTACCAACCCCGAAAAACAGAAGGGGCAAGACTTATTCTTGCTCATCAATAGAGCCGTAGCAGAGGAAAAACTTTTTAAAGACCCCAACCTCAACCTCGATATGCTGGCTCAGAGAATCGGTACCAACAAACGCTATATTACAGATGCCCTGCGCATCCACCACGGTCAAAATTTCAATCAGTTTGTCAATGAATTCAGGATTGAATATGCCAAATCTCTGCTCGAAGCCAACCCCGAGCTCAATACAGACAGCCTCAGTGAAGAGGTGGGCTTCAATAGCCGGGCTACTTTTTACCGGGCATTCAAACAATTCACAGGGCTTACCCCTGGCGAATATGTGAAAGCAGGAAAAAGTTAGAGCCTGCCCCCCTATCCCGCTTGGCCCAGCAAAGTTACAAACCGGTGTACCTCTTCGAACGTGTTGTACAGCGGGACGGGGGCGACCCTTATCACACCGGCTTGCCCTGCTTCCAAGCCCCGGCCAGAGAGGTTGTCTTCCCGCCAGTCACAGACTACGCCCTTCTGCCCAAGGTAGTCGTACAGGGCCCTGCCCTCCTTCTCCGTATAAATAGAGACCTGACAGCCACGGCTCGCTGCGGCAGCCGGAGTGATGACCCGGAATCGGGCTGCACTGCCGGGCAAAGCGGCAAGCTCCTGAAGGAGGAAGGCGGTAAGCTTTTCGCTTTTCGCCCTTAAAGCCGGCATAGTGGCTTGCTGAAAAATATCCAGGCTCGCTTTATGTACCGCAAAGCTAAAGATTTGGGCATTGCTCAGCTGCCAGCCGGCAGCTCCCGGCATAGGGCTGAACCCCTTGCGCATCAAAAAGCGCTCACCCTCATCGTGGCCCCACCACCCTGCGAACCGGGGCAGCTCAGGGGACCGGCCGTGGCGCTCGTGCACAAAAGCCCCGCTTGGCCCGCCGGGCCCGGAGTTGAGGTATTTATAACTGCACCAAACCGCAAAATCGGCGCCCCAGTCGTGCAGCGCCAAAGGGGCATTGCCCGCTGCGTGAGCCAAGTCAAAGCCTGCATAGGCTCCTACCCGGTGGGCGGCTCCCGTAATCGCCGCCATATCAAACAACTGCCCCGTGAAATAATTGACACCGCCGAACAAAACCAATGCGGTTGCTGCCCCGTGCTCATCTATCGCCTCCAGGATATCGGCCGTGCGAAGGGTGTCCTCGCCCGGGCGGGGCTTCACTTCTACTATGGCTTCGGCCGGGCTGTAGCCATGCCACTTCACTTGGCTCTCTACCGCATACTGATCCGAAGGGAATGCCCCTGCCTCCATAATGATCTTGTACCGTTGAGCCGTAGGGCGGTAAAAACTCACCATCATCAGGTGGAGGTTGGTGGTCAGTGTATTCATGACCACGACCTCTTCGGGCTTTGCGCCGACCACGTGGGCCGATTGTGCCAACAAAAACTTATGGTAGTCCATCCAAGGCATCTCCCCGCGGAAGTGCCCTTCTACACCGTGTGCCCTCCAATGTTCCAGCTCATGCAGTAGCGCGGGCTCTGCAGACTTGGGCTGCAGGCCTAAGGAGTTGCCGCAAAGGTAAAGGCTGTCCCTCCCTTCGTGCTGAGGGATGTAAAACTGATCGCGGAAGTGGCGCAGGGGGTCCTGCTCGTCTAGCTGACGGGCGGCTTCTAAGCCGGTAATGGCCGTGGGCATTTTTTCTTGTAAAGATAAAAAAACAACCGTAGAGTAGTGGGCTACAGCCCGCTACTGAGGCGCCCACCCTAGCACGCCCTCTGCAAAGTCGTTGATCGCATTTTGAACGGCTGGCAAATCGGCTGAACCAACGTAGGAGGCTAATGCGTGATTGGCAACGTTGGCAAAGGCGGCCTTCCGCTTAAGAGGGCCGGGGGTGCTGATCTGCTCATACATCTGCAACATAGCAGGCACAGATACGACCTCATCCTGTTCCTCCTCGTTTTTGTAATAGTACCCCAAGAATAGCGGCTGCCGGACCCCAGCGAAGGTCTCAGGCAACATGGTATGTTCTACCAGGTTCTGCAGCTGCACAAGCCCTTCCAGCCGGTAGCTGTTGTACCAGTATTTTTTGAACTCCTCGTCAGCTTCAAAAGACCGGTTTTTGCTGCCCATCATTTGCCGGGCAATCTGTAGCCCCCAGGGCTTGGTCAGCAAGCTGGCACTGCCCGACTTGATCGCGATGTTGGGGGAGAATGCAATGAGCGCGTCTACCGCCTCAGGAGCGTGGGCGGCCAGAAAAAGGGATAGGGTGCCCCCAGTGGAAGTGCTCATGACCAATACTTTTTCGCCCAAGCGTTTCCCCACGGCAATCGCGTGGGCGGCTGTAGCCAAAACAGAATCCGGGTGATAGTGGAGCAGTTTGTCAGGGACATCAAGCCCGTGGCCGGGCCAACGAGCGACGTACAAGTTGCACCCGTACCGCTGTGCAAACTCCCGGTGGGTAGGCTCGCCCTCCATATAAGTGGCTGTGAACCCAGGAAGGTAGACTACCGACCATGGCGTGGGCCGGTGCATGCTATCGGCCCAGATAATGCGGGCTTCATTGTCAGGCTTGAGATCAAGAACCTCGCTTTCTGCCCGCGCAATGCTGTCTGCTAATGCCTGCAAGCTGCTGTCTAGCTCAGGGAGCCTGACTTGCAGTACAGGGGGTGCTGGCTTGGGGCCAAGCAGGTACCCCACCATCAGGCCCACAACAACCACTGCCAGAGATAACTGTGCTTTCTTCACCTCGCTTTTTCCGTTAAAGGTAAGTTAAAAACTAGTGCTTATATGACTTTGGTCACGCTAGAAAGCGGAAATGTGTGCTAGGTTTACCGGGCGTAGGCCAGATTGCCATTTTTTTAGGGCCTGCCCCTGCCGCAAGGAGGGGGCCTGCCCCTGCCAAAGGGCAGGTGCCGCTATGCTACGGGGCTCGCTGTCCGCTCGGCCCCTCGCCCTACAGGCGTCGGGCCTGGCCTTTGGCCACCCCTGCGCAGCGCTAGGCCAATGCCAGGCTATAAAGCCCGGAAACATAAACACCTGCGGCATTTTAGTTTACGCCCATTTTACCCTTCCATCTGTTAATACAGCACACCTCATTGGGGTGCGCACTGAAAAAACGAGAACCATGTTCAGAAGCTTATTCGCGCTCTTGTTTGCCTTGGCATTCCCCTTGCTAGCTCAGGCACAGCCTGCTTTCTCAGTTGGCGTAAGCCCTTTTTCCATCCCCGGCTTCGAGGGGGTACAATCCTTTGTCTCTGCTACACACAACGGCTACATAGTGCTATTGGGCGGCCGCAAAGATGGGCTGCATCAGCGGCAGCCTTTTGCTTCTTTTGCGGCAGCAGGCAATAACGCCACAATCCACGTCTTACAGCCAGCGTCTGGAGCGTATTGGAGCACAGCCCTTTCCGGCCTTCCTGAAGCGCTGCAGGAGCAGCTGCAGTCGACCAATATGCAGTTTCATCAGTCTGGCGAGCAGCTTGTCATTACTGGCGGCTATGGGTACAGCGAAAGCGTAGGGGACCATATTACGCACGCCCTCCTGACGGTAGCCGATGTGCCAACCCTCATCAATGCCGTGATCAATGACGGTGATTTGGCCGCTGCATTTGAGTTTGCCCCTGATGCCCGGATGGCGGTCACCGGTGGTTACCTCCACCACCTGCAGGATACCTTTTACCTGGTGGGCGGGCATAAATTTACCGGAAGGTACAACCCTCACAACGGGCCTTCCTTTGTACAGGAGTATACCAATCAAGTGCGCCGCTTCACCCTGGACATGGAGGGCTCCCCTGCCATCGGGTTTTATGAAGCTTGGACGGACGAGATGAACCTCCACCGCCGGGACTACAACCTAGTGCCGCAGGTCTTCCCCGGGGGCATACATGGCTTCACCGCTTTTTCTGGTGTTTTCCAGCATGCTGCTGACCTGCCTTTCCTGAACAGCGTAGACATCACAGCGGAAGGCTATACTGTCAACAATGATTTTGAGCAGTTCCTAAATCATTACCACTGTGGCACTGCCCCATTATACGACCCGGCAACAGGCGAAATGCACACCTTGTTTTTTGGGGGCATGAGCCAATATTATTTCACCCCGGAAGGCGATTTGCGGCAAGATGATCAGGTGCCTTTTGTCCCTACCATAGGTGCAGTTACCCGCTACAGCGACGGCACCATGTCGGAGTATAAAGTGGGAGAGCTGCCTGCACTGCTTGGAGCTGGTTCAGAGTTTATACCGGTAGGCAATGGCTATAGCGGCTGGCCCGAGGTACAGCAAATGAGCTACCCTGCTGCGGGCGACAGCCTCTTCATCGGCTACCTGGTCGGTGGCATTGAGAGCAGCAGCGAAAACATATTTTTTGTAAACAATGGCACTCAGAGTGCGCCCTCCGGCACTTTGTTCAGCGTATACCTAAAGGCTGAAAGCGTATCCGCAGCAGAGGAAGTCAACCAGCCCTCAGGGATTGCTGAACTGAGCCTGTCTCCCAATCCTGCTTCAGGACAGGTGGCGCTGTCTTATCGGCTATCGAGCCCTTTGCAGGTAAACGTGACGATAGCAGATATGAATGGCCAGATCATCCGTCAGAAAGGTTTGGGGCTACAGCTGCCTGGCCAGTATGAAGAATGGATAGACACCGCTCAGCTTCCTGCTGGGGCTTACCTCTTGCACCTGAGCGCAGGCCAATCGCAGCGGGTGCTGCCCTTGGTCGTCCACTAAGAGCGTGTTGGGACTTTCGGGGCGAAGTATAAGCGAAAAAGTGTCCCGCTGTCTAGCGGGATAGACCGATTACTAAAGTCCCAACACCCTCTAATTGGCCCGGGTAATGAACACTTCCACCCGGCGGTTTTGGCGTTGCTCCTCTGCGCTACAAGATTCGCAAGGGCAATCGATGAGCCGCTGGCTTTCCCCTTTCCCAATGGTTTTGACCCGGCCTTCAGCCACCCCTTTGCCTGCCAGGTAGGCCTGAATGGCCAGCCCCCTTTCCTGTGAAAGGCGGAGGTTGTAATCTCGTGTGCCCTGGCAGTCGGTATGTACAGTGATATCGACCTCCATTTTGGGGTATTGCAGCATAAGGCGGGCCAGCTGCTCCAAAGCGGCTGTGCTTTCCAAGTCGATTATAGCGGAGCCGTAGCTGAAGGCCAGGCCGCTGAGCACAGCTTCCTGCCCTGGGCGTATCGGCAGCGGGAACAAGGGCTGCTCGTTTCCAGTAGTTGCAGGGGTAGAGGAGCGGGCCTGATTGCCATCCTGCCCTTCTGGAGCAGCTGCCAACTTGAGGATAACCCCCTTGGAGTAGCTGCTGCGGTTGTTCTTGGTGCTGATTTCCGTTTCATACGGCAAGTACCCAACCTGCTCAGCCAAGATGTGATAGTCATATCCGTTTTCCAGGCAGTCGGTAAACTTGCCGCTCATATCCGAGCTGAGGGTCTTCATGCGGTTGGTCTGCCGGTTGGTAATGAGGATAGTCGCCCCTCCTGCAGGCCGGTTGCCGTTGTTGTACGTTACAAAGCCATCCACTGTCATACAGTCGTTGCGGTCCATTGGGATTTCAACAGGCCGGTTGTAAGTATTCTCCCGGGGGCGGTAATCCTGTTCAATCGTCCGGTACCCCCTTCGGGAGATGGAAATGCGGTAGGACTTATTGACATCGAGCAATATGTAGGCCTTTCCCTCCCGGTTGGTCAGTTCGTTAGGCGCTGAAAGGGCACTGCCTGAGCCCTGGGCCACTGCGGGCTCATCGTCCTCTGTGTCAGGGGCTTCCAGCTGCCATTGGAGCGGCAGGAGCTCCTCTTGGCCGTCCGCCCCGGTTGCCAGCTCATAAATCTGAATGGCCGCATTAGAGATCGGGGCTCTGCTGTTGATATTGTACACTTCAAAAGTAGTGGTGAGCAGATCCGGGAAAGTGATCCCCTGAATGCCGTCAGGGGCAAAAAAAGCGTAGATATCGTCATCGCCTTTCCCCCCAGGCCGGTTGGAGGTAAAGAAGCCCGCATTGCCCTCCGGGTTGAGGATGAGCCCAAAATCGTTGTCCGCGCTGTTGAATGGCTTGCCGATATTGACGGGGTCCTTCCAGCCGTTCTCTTCGTTGCGCTCCATCATGAAGATATCAGCCCCCCCATAACCATTTTTGCGGTTGGAGGCAAAGAAGAGGGTACCGCTGTCGTGGTAGAAAGGGAATAGCTCATCATCACTTGAATTGACCTTGTTGCCGAGGTTGTAGGGCTCCGACCAGCCATTGCCATCCCGTATAGAGAGGTAAATATCAAAACCGCCATTGCCGCCTTCCCGGTCGGAAGCAAAAAAGAGCAGCCGCCCATCGCTAGACAAGGCCGGGTGTAGGGTGGAGTAGTCGTCTCCATTAAACGGGAGCTCTCGGATGTCTTCCCAGTCAAGCCCACCGAAGGTAGCCTCATAAATTTTGAGCCTCACCCGCCCCCCATCCTCGGCTTTGCCGGTGGTGTGGTCAATATTGCTGCGGGTAAAGTATATCTTATTGGTATTGTTGTCAAAAGCTACTGGCCCTTCGTGAGTGTCGGAGTTGAGGTTGAGCGAAAAGTTGACCGGCCGGAGCGGGTTGCCGTTGGCGTCGAATGCTGAATAGTAGAGGTCGTAGAAAGGGAGCTTCGTAGCCGGGTCTTTGGGCCCTGCCATATGCCTTGCCGAAACAAAGACCAAGCCTCTTCCATAGTAAGCTGGCGCAAACTCAGAAGTCTTGGAGTTGAGCCGTTGTGCATTCATGACCTCAACAGAGGCATTGAGGGACTCCGCCGCCCGGAGCTCTGCCCGCCGCCCTCGCTGCCCCATCAAACTCATAGATAAGCACAGGCCTGCCAAGAGGTATAGTAATCTCATATGTGGTCGTCTGCTGATTAATGGAATGCCTCAGGCTTGCTTACCTTGCACTCGTATGCCAAATTAAAGATAATTCAACAAAAATGTGGAGCCTGCCTACACAAAAGGCAGCTCTGGCATATGGTCGTAAACCAAAATTGTCACAGGCGTTCACGCTTTTCGGGCTTTAGCCTGGCATTGGCCTAGCGCTGCGAAGGGGTGGCCAAAGGCCAGACCCGACGCCTGTAGGGCGAGGGGCCGAGCGGATAGCGAGCCCCGTAGCATAGCGGCACCTGCCCGATGGCAGGTGCAGGCCCCTCCTTATGGCAAAGGCAGGCCAAAAAGACGACAATCTGTTGCGCCCTGCATATCCCTAGGCTGCCTTCTGTAAGGGCTGTGCTGCTTTTGGCATCAGTTCCCAAAAAAACGAGGGCTGTCATACTTGGAAGCCGTGGAGGTATTCCCAAAAAAGTAATGCAGGAAAAGCTCAGCGCTTCCGTCGTTGTAATCCCTAAGGTCGGACAAGGTAAAGTCATAAGACAGCCCGAACATCATCCGGTCTGCAATCTTAGCCGACAACAAGCCTGATACGGACTCACCTATACTATTAGCTTTGTTGCCGCCCAAGCGGTAAGAAGCGCCCAAGGAGTAATTCTCAAAAAAGGTGAACATGAGGTTGAAATCGGCGTCAAAAGGAGCGCCTTTCACATACTTCATCAGGACATTGGGCTGTAGGAGGACATCATCGTCTACCAGCTTAACCGTAAAGCCGGTCATGGCATAAATATGAATGTCTTCTCTGGAAATGGTAGTGCCCCCTGTATTGGCCAGGTCGATACTGCTCCGGATAAGGCGGGGTGAAGACACCCCTGCGTAAAAGTTGTTGGTATTGTAGTAAAGGCCAAACCCGAAATTGGGCACCGTACGGCTCTGTATGCCCATGGGCAGGGCTTCGTCTGTCTCTATAGGCTGGTTGGCCCTCAGCTCGTCATAATTGGCCTGGAGCAAGCGGATAGAAGCTGCAAGCCCAATGCCGAAGTAGCCATTGCCCAGCCGGAAGCGGTAGGCATAGTTGCCCTCCAGCGTATAACGATCGATGATGCCCACGGAACTGCGGATCAGGCTGGCCCCTACCCCAAGGCTGGGCAGTGGGGCCGCATTGAAAGTAAGCAGCTGTGCTTGTGGCGCCCCTTCGAGCCCAATCCACTGCTGCCGCCCCATGGCAGTGATCCGGGTATTGCCCGTGGAGCCGGCATAGGCAGGGTTGAAGCCCAATTTGTAGTGCATAAATTGGGTAAAATGGTCTTCCTGTTGGGCGAAGGCCACTTGAGCAGCCATCAGCAAAGCTCCAAATAGCATCAGGTGCAGATAGTAGTTTTTCATAGGGATAGCAGTTGTTACAGCCCGGCACTTAGCACCGGGCTGCTGTATTTATTGATGGCCGGTTTTTAACGTTGTATCAGCAGATAACCGCTCATCGGCTGCGAGCCGTCGCCCAAGTCGAGTATATAAAAATAGGTATCTACCGGGAGGTCCTCCCCATTGAAAGTCCCGCTCCAATTGTTGGGGTAAGGGACAGGAGAGTTGTACACCTCGTCGCCCCAACGGTTGAATACCGATAACCGGCTATTCGGGAATTCATTGCCTTCCAAAAGGCAGGGGATAATGAAGGCATCATTGACCCCGTCCCCGTTGGGGGTGATGACATTGGGCGCCTCACAGACTAGCCCTTCGCCAACCGTAAGCCGCAGGACGGCTTCGTCACAGGCACACCCTTCCCGGCACACCCTGTAAACGAGCTGATCTGTCCCTGCGAAGTCAGGGGCAGGCGTATAGGCGATCTGATTGTCAGCCAGTACCCGGGCTGTGCCATTGGCCGGGGCTACCGCAATTTCCACTGTAGCACCCTCCGGCACCATATCATTGAGCAGCACGTTGGTAAACGACTCAATAGCAAATGCAATCGTACGCGCGTCATCCTGTGCAACGGGGGGTGTCTGATAATCAATCACCAAGGTATCACGCGAATCTGGCCCGCACAGCCCCTGATCCAGGGTCCATACGATGAGGTTGTCGCCTACAGCCAGGTTCAGTACTTCCGTATCGGTATTGTTCCGGTTGGTAAATACCAGGCCCGGATCGGGCGAAGACCACCGGCCCGTACTCCCGAATGCAGGCTCACCGGCAGCTAGCAAGGCCAGGCCCTCGTCGTCACACACAATTTGGTCAAAACCAGCGAAAGGGTCATTATCTGCTATGCTGACGAGCACTTGGCTGCTGTCTACTCCGCACTCGCTGACCACGGTCCAGAGAAAGGCATAAGTATTGCCCGGAAGAAGCCCTGCACCAGATATGGAGGTCTGTGGGTCGGCAGGGTTGTCAATAAAAATATTGAAGTCTTCCTGCACGGGTGTCTGAGACCACTCACCTTCGCCCTCTCCCGGTGCAACGGCATTCAGGTTGAGCAGGCTGCCCGGGCAGATCAGCGTATCCATGCCGGCAATAGCCGGGGCAGGGACCGCTATGCTCAGTATAAGCGTGTCCATACTGAAGTTTTCGCAAGCGCCATTAGAAAGGGCCCACAACAGCGCATAAGCCGTATTCCCCTCAAGCCCGCTCACTGAAGTGCCCGGTACAGTTGGCATTTCGATATTGGGCACATTGCCTGTCGTATTGAGCAAAGACCACCTTCCGCTGCTTTGGGCAGGGGCAGCTGCATTCAGCGAAATGGTAGCGCCTTGGCAAGCTGTGGTGTCCATACCTGCAAATGCCGTTTCTTCCGGAATGGTATCCAGCATGATGACAATAGTAGGCGAAGGGTCCGAAATACAATCGCCCAAAACGGCTTCTACATCTATATTGAGGCTCCCAGCGCTGCCAAAATCATTGAACAATAGGTTGGGGGTCACGGTCGTATCTACAGGCACCCCAAAATTATACCAAATGTAAGAGATGCCAGTGCCCGTGCTGCCATTGGGCACGGATACAGCAGCGGTAGCGCCCGGCGCATCGATACATATCGGGCTGTTGGCCTCCAGCAAAGCTGGAGCAGGAAGGGTTTCATTAACGATGACCTCAACGCTAGCCGGGGCTGATTCGCACCCATTGCGGGAAGCAACAACCTGGTAAGTACCGCTGTGCAGCAAGGGGTCTGCGCTAGGCACTGCAGGGTTTTGCATAGCAGAAGTGAACGGCCCGGACCAAGCATAGGTAGCCCCTGCTGAGCCGTTCGCAAACAGCTGCAGCTGAGTGCCTTCACAGACCGGGCTGTTGCTCGATGCTTCCACGCTGGGCGCAGCGTTGACGGTCACATTGCGCACTGGAGAAGGGATGGAAGAGCAGCCGTTTACAGCAATGTAGACTTGGTACCCGCCGGCATCGTTTACCGTTAGGTTGTCGACATTGAGCACAGGGTCTGGCCCAGTATTTATGGTACCGGCTGGGGTAATCCAAAAATAGGTAGCATTTGGGATGAAAGCAGTGCTCAACTCGAGGGGCTCCCCCTCGCAGAAAGTGTAGCTCGAGCCCGTGGCTACCGGAGAGGGCAGCCGGCCCGGGGCATCTTTAACCTGCAAAGTGGTTGAAGCCGGCAAAGAAGGGCAGCCTTCAGGGGTAAATACCGTCAACGAGTAGGTGAAGCCATTTTGAATGCCTGTCACATCGGGTATGGTGGCCACAGCGTTCGTAGAATTGAAGCCAGGGCCCGACCAAAGATAGCTGTAGGAGCCATTGTCTATAGGGAATACAGTGGCCTCTAGCACCACATCGGTTTCTCCATAAAGGCACTCGGTGGCGTTATTGCTCACGCCGATGATATCAATAGCCTCGACGACCTGGACATCTACGCTCGACGTATCCGTACACCCTTGGGCGGTAGTCACCCTCAGGGTATAGGTGCCCGTACGGCCAGGGCCTACCTGATTGAGCACCGGGTTCTGGGCAACAGAAGTATAGCCGTTGGGGCCGGTCCACATATAGCTGGCACCCGGCAGGTTGGGAGCGCTGTACAGCTCAAGAGAAGACCGCTCGCAGAGCGGGTCTTCGGGAGCGATATTGGTACTGACCATAGCCACAGGCTGTGTATTGATGGCGACGTTCAGCCCAAAGGACATATCCGAATCGCAGCCAAATTGTGTGGACTGTACCGTCCACACCCCTGAAAAGCCATTATCGGCATCCGTTATGGTAAGGCTGTTGACAGGGGTAGTGATGGTGCTCAGGTCGGGCGCTGTCCAAGTGTAGGATGCCGCTCCGGCAGGCTCTGCCCGCAAAACAAGGGTTTCTCCCTCGCACAGCTGATTGTCCTCGACCGCCAGGCTAGGCCGGTTGGGCTTGGGCAGTACGTTGATGATGGAAGCCGCAGGGTTGGAAGCACAACCGTTGCGGGTAACCGTCAGCTGATAGGGGCCGGAATCCTCAAGCCCGATAGGGGAAATGACCGGTGGGTATTGGAGTGCAGAGGAAAAACCATCGGGCCCGGTCCACTGATAGGAAATGCCCGGGCCGGCAACAGGCGAGCCCAAGGATACCGCCCCCCCCTCACAGACGGTAGTATTTGCAAAATCCACAAAAGCTTGTGGGCGCGGGGTCACCTGTACGGCTTTAGCCGGCGAAGGCTCTGACAGGCAGCCGTTGGCTTCTATCACTACGTAAAAGAAACGGATGATACTGCTGCCCGGGTTCGATGGCGGAATGGCAATCATGGCCTCGTTGGTCGTGCCCACAAGGCTGCCATTCGGGGCTTGCCCTTCGTACCAGAAGTAAGTTGCATTGTTTAAAACCACCGAGGAGTTCAGCACGATAGGGTCTTCAGCACACTGCTGCCCAGCTGCCAGTACGGTAGCGGCCAACGGCTGCCCGGTAACGTCCACATTTACTACTTCCTCTGCAATACACCCGGTAATCCCTTCTATGCTCAATACGTAGGCACCGGCATCATCTTGGTCTACATTAGGGAGTATGGGGTTTTCCAAAGTAGAAACGAGCTGCCCGTTGGGGCCCCTCCATTCGTAAGAATACACGATGCCGCCCTCTGCTGCAGGCGGGTTGGCAAACAGATAAAGGGTATCCCCACCGCAGATGCCTGAGGTGTAGGTTGGCATAGGCTTCTCTGCTTCAATCCTAATAGGGCGGGTACAGGTAGAGGTGTTTCCAGCAACATCTATAACTGTGAGCGTAGCCATAATGGTCGTTTCTGCCTGATCGCAGGTAAAGGTATTGGGAGAAAGGAACATGGTGTCTATGGCGCAATTATCGTAGCTGCCAGCATCAAACTGCGCTACGCTGACGGTATCCACATCGAGGCCGGAAGGGTTGATGTCGACAAAAGTAGCATTGCACAGCGCGACGGGCGGCTCGTTGTCCAGCACTTCCACTTGGAAGCTGCAAGTGTCGAGGTTGCCCACGGCATCTTCAATCACATAGTAAACCGTAGTGGCCCCGACACTGAACTCGTGCTCCGGAGCCAAGCCTGGCAGCGGCATCTGAGTATAGGGCAGATCGGTAGCCCCTTCTGCATAGTAAAAAGGCGTCACCTGCTGATAGGTCAGGCTCATGAACGCATAGCTGAGGCTGTCCGGCTGTCCGTCCATACTGACTGCCCCCGGGCTGCAGGGGTTGATGCCGTCTCCTGGCATGCCCGGCGGCACCAGGATGGTATTGGGCTCCAAGGTAAAGGAGACTTCCCCATCTGCGGCCCATTCGTTGAAGCTGGCAGCCGGGATGCTCAGGGTGAATTGCCCGGGCGCTGCGCAGGAGGCTGCTCCAATAGGCGTACTGCTGAGAGTATCCCCGGTTTCGCTCAGGATGTTGAAGAAAGCCCCGGCAGTGCTGAAGTCCCCTCTGAGGTCTAGCGATAGAGCCACATTCCCCACTGCGTTGGCAGCTACCCCGCTGAAGGAGTAGCTTTTGGAGCTGGCCAGATAGTCGTTGAGGTTGGGGTCGAAAGTAAAGTTGAGCCATGCGCTCGCTGTATCGCCGGGCAGGGTTTGTGTAAATGGTTGTTCTAGCCCACAGTTGTCTGTAGCAGAAGCAGGCAGTGGCAGCGTCACTACTGCAGAGCACTCCCCTGTATCCAGCGGCACGGCGATGTCTGCAGGGCAGGCGAGCTGCGGCGCTTCCTGGTCTTCAACCAGCACTTGATAGGAACAACTGTCCACGTTCCCAGCACAATCTGTAGCGTAATAGGTGATCTGATTCGGCCCGATGGGCAGGGTGACCGTCACCGGCGCAATAGGGGCCACGACGTTCCGGCTGCCCCCGTTCACCTTATACTCGTATCGCAGCCCATCGAGGTTGGCAGCCTGAAAGGACAGGGTAGCATTCACTGTGCTGCCATTGGGCTCACAAATATCGTTGATGGCAAAGCTGCCGGGGTTGGTCGGAGGGATATTTGGCTCGAGGGTGATGTTGATGACCCCGTCCACTGCCCAAAGATCGAGCAGGGGCTTAGGCACAGTGAGCACGGTGTCG
The DNA here is from genome assembly GCF_007993045.1 of Phaeodactylibacter luteus. Lineage (GTDB taxonomy): Bacteria > Bacteroidota > Bacteroidia > Chitinophagales > Saprospiraceae > Phaeodactylibacter > Phaeodactylibacter luteus. The sequence continues at coordinate 23,586 of NZ_VOOR01000018.1, read as the reverse complement.
GCATTGCCGCATTGCACCCCAGAACGCCCACTGCGGCCAATCAGCGTGCCATCTTCTCCTATCACCCGGAAGTATTCGGTGGCGCCTTCAGCATCTACATTGGTGAGCTGTAGGTTGAGCAGCCCGTTGCCTTGCGCATTGATCGGCAAGGGCTGGCTGACAGCAAACGTGAGCTGAACGGGGTTGACCGGTGTGCTCCCTTCCTGGCCTGGTGCGGCATTGGAAGTGATGGCGGCATTGTCGCTCACGCTGATGTTGGAGACTGAAGCTGCACAGGCTTCTGAAAGGAAGGGGACCTCAAGTGTAAAATTGGCAGAGCATTGCCCGAAGTTGGTCCCAACAACCACATCAGCCGGGCACGCCTCAAAAGCAGGTGGCGTATCATCAATAATGACGAAAGCAGCTGTGGTCTGTGAGCTGTTGCCACAGCCATCGCTCACCACAAAATCGACCAATAGGTTGACAAGGGTATCGCTGTTGGCAGGGCAGTTGATAGGGGGCATGCCCACAGCTGACTGCCCGGTGCCGGAAAGCAGGGCACTCCAAGAAAGGCTATCGGCTACCGCACACAGATCGGCCGCCAACGCGCCGCCGTTGGTGCTGATCCAATCGTTGTAGGCATCCTCTACGCTCATGCCTTGCATACAATTGATAACGAGGTCGCCCGCCGGCGTATTGATAGTGGGCGCAATGGTATCGATAACCGTAATGCGCTGTAACTGTATGCTATCGTTGCCGCACACATCTGCTACGCGCCATTGCCGTTCAATGGTGAAATTGTTCTCACAAGAACCGGCAATCACCGTTTCAGATAAAATCTCCACCGTCAGGGAATCTAGAGGTGCACAGTTGTCTGCTACCATCGTAGGCTCCCCGGTAACAGCCAGGCTGCTCTCCAGCCCACAGTTGACGGTGGTATCGGCAGGCACGGTAAATGCAGGCGCTTCGAGGTCCCGCACAGTGATCACTTGGTTGGTAGCGGTAGCGTTCCCACAGACATCTTCTGCCCGCCATTGCCTCCTGATTTGGTAATTGTACGAGCATTCTCCCGGAAAGGGGAACAGCTGATCCGTGAAAGAGACCAAGACGGTGTCCCCGCAATTGTCCATAGCATTAGTCACATTGCCGGTAATGCTGAGGTCCAGCTCATCGTCTGAGCAGGAAATAGAAACAGCTGGCGGGACGGTGAAAGTAGGGGCAGTGCGGTCGCGGACTTCGATGATCTGTATGGCCGTGGAGAGGTTCCCGCAGTCGTCGGCCACCGTCCATATCCGGCGGATATTGAACTCCCGTGGGCGGCAGTCCAGGTTGCCATTTACATCAGGTATGCTATAGGAAGTATCTTGTACAAAGGTAATATTGGGCATGGCAGTACAGTCGTCGGTGGCTGTCACCATGCTGCTTGGATTGTTGGCGAGGTAGCCGTCCGTTTCGTCGCATTCCAGCTGTAGCCCGGCAGGCACATTGGCTAAAACCGGGGCCACCGTATCAATCGTAATGAACCGGGCCAGGTAAGCGGTATCGTTCCCACATACATCCTGTAGGCTAAAGGTGACGAGGAGGGTATCACAAGGAGCAGGGATATAGGAAGAGCCCGGCATATCATCGGTGATAAGCATATTGAGCGGGGTGGGGCTACAATCCATGACATTGGTCCGCATGATGGTAAGCCTCGACTGCCGCCAGTTATCGAAAGCCATATCGGCTACGGCACAGGAGACGGTGGTGTCGAGCACAATCCCATCGGGGTTGGTCGTGGGCGGTGCCATGTCTGGCCGGATAATGATGCGCTGTGTGTAGGAGGCCAGGCTCATATCGGCGAAAGCGCCAGACCAAGTCCGGTAGAGGGTGTCCTGCATACAAGGGTCTACCACGCCGGTTAAGCCATTGCTGGAAGTGCTGTCGGTTGGCGGGAACAGGAATACACTATCCAAAGGGTTGCCAGGATTGAAGAGCAGCAAGGTATCGGGGGCCGGTATATCACAAACGCCGTTCACAATAGTGTCGTTGGGCGGTACCGTGAGGGCGCTCAACATCGAGGCTGTGCCCTCAGCAGCCGCTGCAGGGGGCATGGCCCAAAGCAATAGTGCCGGCAGTGCGAGCAGTGCCTTGCATTTGTGCAGAAATATCAACGGGTGTGCAGTTTTCGTCATCGTTGCGTTTATTTGTGGGGCTATTCAGCCAAAGCGGGTAAACAAACAGGCACAAGGCAAGGCCATAGCCTTAGCTTGTGCAACAAAGAAAGCTGCAAGCCAGGTCCTAGTCCTGACAGGCAGCAAGGGGATGGTATCAGATACCGGTGATAGGCTGCAGGCATATAGCCATGACCGGCTGCGGGGGTGTTGTCTGTGTTGGCCTCAAGCGCCTTCTGTAGACCCTTGGTCAGCATGTTTCAATCGGTTTGTGGTTAAAAACAGGCCTGCATACAAAGCAGGGGCTGTTTGTTTTTGGGAAAGCCTGGAAGGGCACGCTCAGGGCACCTTCAAGCACAGATGTCCGCAAAATATCAAATTCCAGCCAGTAAACTAGGATTCCCAGTACTGGAATGGGTTGTAAATCAGCGAAATGGCCAGCGGGATGGCATTACTCCTCCTCGTCCCGGCTTTTTAGCTTTTTGTCTTCCAGGTTCTTATTGAGGAATTCGTTCACACGGTCTACATCAAAGCTGGTAGTCACTTCCCCAAACTCGTTGATTTTGATCTCGAAGCCTTCCAAGTCTTTGTGCACACCGGGCTTTTCAGCTTTACTGTCCTCTTTTTTTGGATTGTTCTTTGCCATATAGCCAGCATTTTATTGATTCGGGCAGTGCAGCGGCTACGCTCCCACCATTTGGTTGAATGCCTTGAACGCCCTGCGCATACGGTTGGCGACTTCCTCCTGCCCGAGCAGTTCCATCATTTCGAAAACAGCCGGCCCTTTCATAGTGCCCGCGTTGGCCAGGCGGAGCATAGGCAGCACTTCGCCAAACTTCAGCCCGTGCGCTTCCATGAATTGCTCTGTAGCGGTGTTGATGGCTCCGGCCGAAAAGTCGGGCAGCCCTTCCAGGCTGTTAACGAGGGCCTCGAAAAGTTCGCTGCGTTCGGGGTCCCATCGTTTCTGCACCATTTTTTCCTCGTAGCCCCTTGGCGGCTCGAAGAAGTAGTAGCCATTTTCCCAGAAGTCGGTCAGCAGCGTGGCCCGCTCCTGCATCAGCCCAATGAAAGCGTAGAGGAAGTTTTGCCCTGGCTCGTGGCCTTGCGCTTTCAGCAAAGGCGCGACTTGCCCGGCCAGCTCTTCTATAGGGGCTTTGAGGATGTACTGCTGATTGAACCAATGGGCTTTGTCAATGCTAAATCGGCTGCCCGATTTGTTGATACGGGGCAGAGAGAAAGCGGCAATCAGCTGCTCCATTGAGAAAAGCTCCTGCTCGTCGCCGGGGTTCCAGCCCAGCAGGGCCAGGAAGTTGATGACCGCTTCGGGCAAAAAGCCATACTCCCGGAAGCCGATGAAGCTCTCCGCTTCTGAGCTGCCTTTCCATGACAATGGGAATACGGGGAAGCCAAGGCGGTCGCCATCGCGCTTGCTGAGCTTGCCGTACAGCGCGCTTTTCAGAAAAGCCTTGAGAGCAGCCTTGCCCTCGTCATCTTTGTCTTTCACCTTCAAGCCCGAGGCCAGGTTTTTTTTGTCCTGCAGGATCTGCAAGGCCAGCTGCTCAGCTTTGCCGCCGAGGCTGTCCGCTGCTTCGGGCATTTTGCGGGCAAACTCTTCTGTTAGGCGGGCGGCCAGGACTGGGGTAGAGGATTTGTCCAGGAAGCTCTCCGGCGCAGGCTTCAGGATGAGGGGCAGGTGGGCGAATGTGGGCATACTGTCTTCCCAGCCCAAAAAACGGTACAACAGTACGTGATGGGCGGTGCTGGAAAGCCATTCTTCCCCCCGTATGACATGCGTGATCTCCATCAGGTGGTCATCCACGATGTTGGCCAGGTGGTAAGTGGGCATACCGTCCGTCTTCACCAAGACCTTGTCGTCCAGCTCGTTGCTGTCAAAAGCCACTTCCCCCCGCACTTCATCCTGTATAAGTATCGTTTCGTGCTGCGGTATCTTCATGCGCACCACATAAGGAGTGCCATTTTGCAGCAGGGCCTCTACCTCGCTGCCCGGCAGGCTGAGGCTGTTGCGCATCCGCATCCGGGCACCGGCATCATACTTAAAGGTGGCGTCTTTTTCCCTTGCAGCTTCCAGCTCTTCAGCCGTATCAAAGGCATAATAAGCATGGCCAGCCTCGAGCAGCTGTTGTGCATACTGCTGGTAGGTGTTTTTGCGCTCAGACTGCCGGTAAGGGCCATAATCGCCGCCAATGCCCGGGCCCTCATCTGGAGAAATGCCGAGCCATTGCAGGGCTTCGAGTATATAAGCCTCCGCTCCAGGGACATACCTGGACTGATCGGTGTCTTCAATGCGCAGGATAAAAGTTCCGCCCTCTTTACGGGCCAGCAGGTAGTTGTAAAGCGCAGTGCGGACGCCGCCAATGTGCAGGGCACCTGTCGGGCTGGGCGCGAAACGAAGCCTCATATATCAAGTTTGTTTTTGATTTTGGTAAAACAGGCCGGCAAGCCGCCCTTATTCGTGCACGAATATCCAAAATTATTCACGGGTATCCTGATTTTTAGGGGGCCAGCGTAGCAATTTGTAACCTTCACGCACGTTGTACAGCCAACTGTTGCCCAAAAAAAATGCTTTTAGAAAAAAAATGCAAAAAAGTGAATTTTCAGGCAGCAAATTTCAAGTTTCATGCGTTGTCTTATTCAACTGAACTAACCTCAACAAGTTATTCTCGCTACAATGTGCCCGCCGTACAACCTGTAGCCTGCCCTGACTGAAATGCACTGCTGATCACCTTTCGGGTTGCTTGCACGAATGGAATGCCGTTCAAGCTGCTTGCTAAGGTTTTTCAGGTGTTTAGGTCAGCAATTTGTCGTATTCCCATACCATGAACATATTTAATCCAAAACAAATGTATCTCGTTAAGACGCCTCAAATTATCCAAAACCTCTTCCCGAACTTCACCTGGAAGATCCCTGCACAAGAGAAGGTGGTTTACCTTACTTTCGATGATGGCCCTATCCCGGCAGTCACCCCTTGGGTGCTGGAGCAGTTAAAAGCTTTTGATGCCAAAGGCACTTTCTTCTGCGTAGGCGACAACGTGCGCAAGTACCCCGACGTTTTTCAGCAGGTAGTGGATGCTGGCCACGCCGTAGGCAATCATACCTTCAACCACCTCAACGGCTGGACTACAGAGAACATCCCGTACTTCCACAACGTACGGCATTGCGCCAACCGTGTGAACTCGGTGCTTTTCCGCCCGCCCTACGGCCGTTTGAAGCCTAAACAGGCGCAGTTCCTGCAGCGACATTACCGCATTGTAATGTGGGATGTGCTCAGCGGAGACTTCGACCCGAAAATATCTGCAGAGCAATGTTTGTCCAATGTGGTGAACAATGCGGAGCCTGGATCTATTATTGTGTTCCACGATAGCCTTAAAGCCAAGGACAAGCTGCAGGAAGTGCTCCCGCAGGTACTCCGCCACTTTGCTGAAGAAGGCTATCAGTTTGGCAAGCTGAACGAGCGCGAGCTGATCCTCCCTGAGGTGCGGGTAAGCGCATAACGACAATCCTACCGGCTCAGCCCGGGCTGCGATAAGAATTCTGCAATGTTATTACGAATTGAGGGCTGCTCCCCGGCAAAGGGAGCGGCTTTTTTTATTGCTGCCCGGCCACTTCTGCCCCGAAAGGCTCCGATTCGGAAATGGTCATAGGCAAGCTGCTCCGTATGGCCCCCTGTTGTGTAGAGCTGAGGCGGCTGTACGCCTGCCCGAACCTCGCCTGTGCTTCCTCTTCCCACAGAGCAGCATAGGCAGACTGTAGGGCATCATACACTTGTACGTAGTATTGGTAAGGCGTGCTCCTGCTGTGCTGAAGTGCTATGACAGCATGGCGCGGGCTGCGTGGCCAATCTGAGCGCTGCTGACGGTTGAGTATGCTCTCCTGTAGGCGTACAGAGAGCTCGGCTAACGGCATGGGCTCCCCTTCGAACAAGGCCTGCCCTTGCTCATTGACGAAAAGGCTTAGGACATTGCGCTCAGCCAGGGGCGTAGGCGGCTGATTGCCCCAAGGGGGGAGCAATGCCCGGATGCCAGTGTCTGATGCAATGGTAGTAGTCACTAGGAAAAAAATGAGCAACAAGAAGGCGATATCAGCCATGGACCCGGCCTGTATAGCAGCAGCCGATCTGCGTGTTTTTTTGTTAAACATGAGCCTTAGGTTTTGATTAGACATGATGCGCCCGTAGAAATCAAGGGCTATACTTCTATCTTTATCCAAGATGCTGTGGCTACCGCTTTTGGTGCCCGGCCAAACTCTTACCACCATGAAGAACTGGCAGGCTCGTTGGCAAGCGCTATGGAACCCCAGCCAATACCACGGCTGGGGGCGTACCCGGAATTATTTTGAGGGCTGGTACTACAAAATTGTCAGCCCTTGTGAGCGCCATGCCCTGGCCCTCATACCGGGCATCGCTATGGACCCGCAGGGCAAGGCCGAAGCTTTCTTGCAAGTGCTGGATGGCAAAGCCTGTACTTCAGCATATCATGCTTATCCAGCAGCTGCCTTTGCCCCTTCTGCGGGCCGGTTCGAGGTAGAGCTGGGCCCGCACCGGTTTTGGGAAAGCGGGCTGCAGCTGGGCTTGCCACAGCTCGAAGGGGCCCTCTCCTTTTCTCGCCTCGCCCCCTGGCCCAGCCGGCCCTGGTCTCCAGGCATCATGGGCTGGTATACATTCGTGCCATTCATGGAATGCTACCATGGCGTGGTGAGCATGGGGCACCGATTGGAAGGGGTGTTGAAAATAAAAGGGGAAGAAGTAGACTTCACTGGCGGGCGGGGGTATGTGGAAAAGGATTGGGGGCGGTCCTTCCCCTCAAGCTGGGTATGGATGCAGAGCAACCACTTCGATGGGCAGGAAGGAACGTCCTTTATGGCATCAGTAGCCCGTATTCCTTGGCTAGGCACCCACTTCCCGGGCTACCTCGCCGGCTGGCACTGGGAGGGCAGGATATTCCCCTTCACAACTTACAACGGGGCAAAGCTCGCCCTTGAAGTGGATACGGAGCATAAAACGGTACAGCTAGACTTTTCCCGCAAAAATTACCGCTTATCCATTACGGCACATCAGCGGGGCGGGCAGGGAGCGCTCGCTGCCCCGGTAAGCGGCGCCATGGCCGGAAAGGTGAGCGAAAGCCTACAGTCAGAGCTAAAGGCAGCATTCTTCAAAGGCGGGGAATGCCTGTACCAGGGCGTAGGGCGGCATGCAGGGCTGGAAGTAGCCGGCAATGTGATAGGCGAGCTTTCGACGGTGCTGGGCGGCGGTTCGTAGAAATAACCGCACTCAGCCCGGCCTGCCGGGCATCCGGGTTGTTATTCCCCCAGTTAATTCCTAATTTGAGAAGCCGGGACAAACCACAGCCGAAACATGAAGAATCCATTTAAGCCCTATATCAAGAAATTTTCTGAGCAGGCTTTCTGGCAGAAGATACGAAATTACGGCCGGCAGGCCGGGCTGAAAACGGTGTACACAGCCCTCCTGCTGTTTTATGCCTACCGCCGAAAAGAGACCCCTGCCTGGGCCAAGAATATCATGCTAGGCACCTTGGGCTACTTTCTTTCTCCTATCGATGCAGTACCAGACCTGACCCCCGTGCTGGGGTACACTGACGATATAGGCGTCCTGGCTTTCGGCCTGGTCACTATTGCCGCCTATGTGGATGAAGGGGTCCGCTCAAAAGCCAAAAGCCGCCTGTCCACTTGGTTTGGGGCTTATGATGAAGAAGCCCTGGCGGAAGTGGATGAAAAACTGTAGCCCGGCCCGCTCCCGAAGGGGCTAAAATTGCTTACTTCCCTCTTCCCTTTTACGTTTATCGAAAAAAATAGGCGGTACTGCAACTACGCCCGAATATTGCAGTCGGTTAGTCAAGGCTATACCCAATAGCCAGGCCATTATTCAAATGGGGCAGGTACCTGCCTGCTCCAGCTACAAACACCCGACTGTATGAAAAACTTTATCTCATTGCTATCATTGTCCCTCGCGTTGGCGCTCATCATGCCAGCTTGGGCTCAGGAGGGCAGCCTGCGCGGGCAGCTGCTCGATGAAACGAAAGCGCCCGTGCCTTTTGCGAATGTCATCCTTTACCAGGCCTCGGATACAGCCATGGTCAAAGTGGAAGTGAGCGACGACGCTGGACTGTTCCGGTTCCAATCCCTCCCTGTAGGGGAATACCTGCTCAAAGCTTCCTATGTTGGCGCTGCTGATATTTGGAAAGCCGGCATACAACTACAGCCTGGCGCCCCCTATGACCTCGGGGCCCTTCAGTTCGGCTCCACTTCGATAGAGCTGGCCGAAGCCACTGTCACTGCCCGAAGGGCCATGGTGGAGGTCAAGCCCGACCGCACGGTGTTCAACGTTCAAGGCACCATCAACAGCACAGGCTCGGATGGGCTCACCTTGCTGCGCAAAGCGCCAGGGGTGACCGTAGACAACAACGACAACATCAATGTGCTCGGCCGCTCAGGGGTGTTGCTCTACGTGGATGGCAAACGCATGCCGCTGAGCGGGGAAGACCTGAGCAGTTTCCTGCAAAACCTCCCTGCCGATCAGATCGACCGCATAGACATCATCACCAGCCCGGGCGCCAAATACGAAGCGGAAGGCAATGCAGGCATCATCGATATCCGCCTGAAAAAAGACGACAAAGTAGGCGCCAACGGCTCCCTCAACGGCACCTTTAGCCAAGGCCGGTTCAACCGCTCCAACCTGAACGCTAGCGGTAACTTCCGGAACAAGCACCTCAACGTTTTTGCTGCCGCCGGCATAGCAGAGGGGGAAGGCTTCAATGAGATGAAGTTCCTCAGCCTACAAAACGGGCTACGGCTTGATGAAATCAACGACCATCGGCATGAGCGCCAAAACTTCAATTACCGGCTTGGCGCCGACTTCTTCCTTGGCAATAAGCACACCATCGGGTTCTTGGCTGACGGCCGTGGCTTCAATGGTGAACACCGGGCTTTCAACCGGATCGAAATTTTCAACTTGTCTATATCAGGAGAGCAGCCTGATAGCATCCTCGTCGCCCGCAATACATCTATGGACGAGCGGCAGCAGCAGACCTTCAACCTCAATTACCGCTTCGATAATGGCAAAGGGCGTACGCTCAATATCGATGCCGACTATGGCCGCTTCCGCAACGAGAGCGTGCGCTTCCAGCCCAATCAGTACTTTGACGCCAATGAAGGCGAGCTGCTGAGCGAGGTCATCAATAGCTTTGACACCCCAACCGATATCGATATTTATACCTTCAAAGCAGATTACGAACAGGCGCTGTGGGGCGGCAAAATGAGCACCGGGCTAAAGCTGAGCAAAGTCGTATCTGATAATACTTTCCTCTTCTTTGATGTTTTGGCCGGGGAGCCGGTAAGGAACGACAACTCCTCCAACCTTTTCAATTACGATGAAAATGTCTATGCCGGTTACATCAATTATGCGCGGCAGCTGGGCGAAAAGTGGAACTTTACCGCAGGGGTGCGCGCAGAGCAGACCGATGCTACCGGAGATCTGCAAGCCTTCAGGCCGGAGCTGCAGGAGCCGCCCGTGGAGCTCAACTACCTCAACTTTTTCCCCAATGTAGGCCTGACTTGGCAGGCCGCCCCCAATCATTCCCTTGCACTCAATTACGGCCGCCGGATCAACCGCCCGGACTACAACGTCCTCAACCCCTTCAACAACCAAATCAGTGAGCTGTCTTACGAAAAAGGCAATCCCTTCCTTCAGCCGGAGATCGTCAACAATATTGAGCTAGGCTATACCCTGGCCTACCGCTACAACTTCAAGCTGGCTTACAGCAAAACAACCGATCAGATCACCCGCCTTATGGCGCCCGATGAGAACGACCCCCGGGCCGGCTTCATCACCTGGGACAACCTCGCCAGCCAAACGGTGGTCAGCTTCAATGCTAGCGCACCCGTTCAGTTTTCGGAAAAATGGAATGCTTACTTCAACCTTAGCGCTTCTCACCTGGACAATCAGGCCGATTATGGGAACGGTGCGGTCGTAGATCTACAGGCCTTTACCTATACCGTTTATCAGCAGCACACCTTCAACCTGCCGTTCCAGCTGCAGGGCGAAATCTCTGGCTACTATAGCGGCCCGGGCGTATGGGGCGGGGTCTTTGAGTACGAAAGCAACTGGAGCCTCAACCTGGGGCTGCAGCGCAAGTTCTTCAAAGACAAGCTCAACCTCCGCGTCAGTGCAGACGACTTGTTCTACGAGACAGGCTGGGACGGGCGCTCAGATTTTGCAGGCTTGGTTTCCCGCGGCAGCGGGCGCTGGGACAGCCGGCGCATCAGCGTAAGCATGAACTACAGCTTTGGCAACCCAAATATCAAGTCGCGCCGCCGCAATACAGGCCTGGAAGATGAGGCTGGCCGCTTGGGGGGAGATTGACCATTCCACGAAAGTAAACCATCTAAGCACCCTGGGGCCATGAACACCCCAGGGCTTTTATTTGGCGCTCCCCAGCAGGCATACCGTTTGCAGCAGCAAGGCCCGGGCGACAGCCAGATTGCCGTTTCTTTTTAACCTGACCCTGCGCAATGTGATGGGCCTACCCCTGCCTGACAGCAGGGGTCGCTATGCTACGGGGCTCGCTATCCGCTCGGCCCTATCGGGCTTAAACCCCTTCGCAGCGCTAGTCCAATGCCAGGCTAAAGCCCTAAAGGCATAAACGCCCGTAGCATCTTAGTTTACGCCCTAAGGCCCTCCCCATATTCGGCGACTCTGCACAACTTGTCTTATATTTGGGAGAATGCCGGCACAAGGCCTCTAAAACTAACCCCCTTGGCTGCTGTGCCCGTTTGCATACCCACCGCCTATGAAAGACATCAAGAAAATCCTGATCTGCGAAGATGAGGAAATCCTTTTGACAGCGCTCAAGTTCCGTTTGCAAAAGCAAGGCTACGAGCTGACCCTAGCTTCTGATGGAGAAGAAGCCAAAGCCCTGCTCCAAAGCGACCCGCCTGACCTCCTGGTCACGGACATCAGCCTGCCAAACATCTCAGGCACAGAGCTGGTCACCTTCCTGCGGGAAAGCCAGCAAAAAGATACCCCTGTGATACTGATAGCCCCTATGGATGACGAAGAGGCCATTGCCGAAGCCATGCGCTTAGGGGCTAACGACTTTGTAACCAAGCCTTTTAAGCCGGTAGAGCTGGTCATCCGAATCAGGTGCATTTTCGAAGCTCAGGCTGCTTTAAAATAACCAAATCCTCATGAAAGGAATTATCCTTGCCGGCGGGCTCGGCACCCGCCTCTACCCGCTCACGCTAGCTGTCAGCAAACAGCTCATGCCTGTTTATGACAAGCCGATGATCTACTATCCTTTGTCCACGCTCCTTTCTGCTGGCATACGGGATATCCTCATCATCTCCACACCCCATGACCTTCCCAATTTCCGGAAACTCCTGGGGGACGGGAGCGAAATCGGGTGCAATTTCTCCTACATCCCCCAACATGAGCCCAATGGGCTGGCCCAGGCTTTTGTACTGGGCGAAGATTTTATCGACGGCGACCCTGCAGCCCTGATCTTAGGGGATAACATCTTTTACGGGGCTGGCCTGGACCAGCTGCTCAAGGAGAGCACCAACCCTGAAGGCGGCGTGGTGTTTGCCTATTGGGTCGCTGACCCCGAGCGCTATGGGGTCGTAGAGTTCGATGAAGGGTTCAATGCCATCTCCATTGAGGAGAAACCAGCCAAGCCAAAGTCCAATTATGCAGTGCCCGGGCTTTACTTCTACGACAATGAAGTGGTCGATATTGCCAAAAACCTAAAGCCCAGTGCAAGAGGGGAGTATGAGATCACCGATGTCAACAAGCACTACCTACGGGAGGAGAAGCTCAAGGTTGGCGTCTTGGGCCGTGGGGTGGCCTGGCTAGACACCGGCACCCACAAGTCCCTTATCCAGGCTGGGCAGTTCATAGAAGTTATAGAGGACCGGCAAGGGCTGAAGATTGGCTGCATTGAAGAAGTGGCCTATGAGCAAGGCTTTATCGATGCCGGGCAGCTGGAAAAACTAGGGCACAAATACCTCAAAAGCGGATATGGGGAATATTTGCTGAACCTGCTGCGGCAAGATTAGCCAGCCGAGGCCCTGCACCGCGACAGGAAACCGGCAACAGCCTGCCGCAGCAGGCTGTTGCCGGTCGCTGGCAGCAGTGGGCTTTCGGCAGTGCGTTTGGCTGCAGCCAAGCCTTGGGCCAAGGCAACCCTCCCTTGCTGCTGTACGGCAGCCATCCCATTGTTTTCCCAATGTTGAGCAAGGTACTCCTGCTCGGTCTGCCCTGGGGTAGGGATGAGCAGGAGGTGTCGTACCCCAAGGGCTGACCAGTCCATCAGGCTGCTATACCCGGGCCGGCTGATAACCACCTGGCTTTGGCGGGCCAGCACAGCCAATTGCCGCTGCCCAAGGTAAGGGTAGACCGTTACGCGGCCAACCTGTTTTGCCCCCCCTTGCACTGGGATGCCCTGTGCCAGCAAATGCCGCCCCGGCAGCCTCGTCAACTGTGCCAGCAGCTCTTGCTCCAGCCGGCTGCGCTGAGGCTCTGGCCCGGAAAGCACGGTCATGCTCTCGTAGGCAGGTGGGGGCAATACGGGCTGGCCTTGAGCAGAAAACCTCGAAAGTGCGCCAATGTAGCAAGTGGGCAAACCGCTGAGGGGCGGGTGCCCGAGCTCATGGCTTAGGTTGGCATGCCCTTCGTAATCGGGCACCCAACAAGCCCCAAATCGGCGGATGAAACCCGTGTTGAGCCAATTGGCCAACGCTCCTGTCCATTGAGACGGGGTGCGGATGTGGAGCTGATGAGTGAGGAAAACCGTTGGGCAGGCCTTGGTAAAGCATCCAAAACGGTTGTCGGAGATGACCCCTCCTATTTGGTGCCGCCGGATATAGCCTTGCAGTGCATGGTGTTCTGCCATGACCGTTTTCAAAAGCCCGGGCCCTTGCCTGGCCATGTTCCAGACCATAGAAGCAGAGGCGTAGCGGATGTCATAGGCTGGCAGCGGGAGATAGGGCAATCCGGGCCGCTCAGCCTGTAGGAACCGCCCGGCCCGGCCTGCTGAGGCCAGAACAGGCTGAGCGCCCTGATGCCGGAGCTCATCAATAAGGGGCAAGGAACGGGCAGCATGGCCCAGCCCCCAGTCTAAGGCAGCAACAAGGATATTCAGCTTCTTGGGCATCGCACTATTTGAAAAGACAGGAAAGTACCCCTTTGAGACAAAGTACCCGATTTCATTACCGGCAATTGCTCTGGTTTCGTTAATTTAGAAGAAATACTGTAAAATGGTGCCCCGAAAGATAACCTGTATTTTGATTTTCGCCATGCTGGCATTCAGCTCTTGCCGCACTTACAACTGTGGGTGCCCGATGGCAGAGGAGCCCTCCGCCTGGGGAAAAGAACAACCCGCTCGCTTATGGACCGCCCGCTGATCAAAAGGCAAACCACGCTGACCGCAAATGTTGTAGCCTTCTGCCGCTTCCTACGGCAGAAAGGGTACACCGTCGGGCCCAGGGAAGAGGCGGATGCGCTGCAAGCCTTACTGGCCATCGCGCCATTCCACAGCCCTGAGGCCATGCAGCTCTGCCTGCGCGCAGCTTTGGCACGGACGTACGCCCAGCTCCACACCTTTGATGAATTGTACACACAATACTGGCGGGAACTAGACAAAGCTGTTGATTCGAAGCTGAAAGACGGAGCGCCTGAGCCAGGCCAAAAGCAGAAGCCCAAAAGGGGCGCTCAGGAGCCCAGCCTGATGAACATCAAAAACTGGCTGCAGGGCAACACCCAGCAGGAGGAGGCCGAAATGGCCGCTTACAGCGCTCAAGAGGCTTTGTCGCATAAAGATTTTTCGGTTTTGGCCGAAGCCGAAATGGAAGAGATGAGGCAGCTCATAGCACGCATTGCGCGTGCCCTGGCCAGGCGGGAAAGCCGGCGCAGGAAAGCCAGCCCCAAACCTTTGCAGCTGGACCTCAGGCGTACCCTGCGCACCAATATGCGCCGGGGCGGGGAGCTGCTGGAGCTGCGCTATTACAAGCCTGCCCGCCACAAGAAGCAGATTGTCCTGCTTTGCGATGTGAGCAAATCCATGGACCTGTACAGCCGTTTCCTTATACAGTTCATGTACGGTTTACAGTCTGCCTATCAGCACATAGAGACGTTTGTTTTCAGCACACAGCTCTACCGGGCAACAGCGGCGCTGCGGCAGCGCGATTTTGGGCAGGCCCTTTCGGAGCTCTCCGGGCGAGTGCCCGGCTGGTCTGGGGGGACCCGTATTGGCGAGTCTTTTCACGCCTTCAGCAATGAACATGCCAACCGGCTGTTGAACAAACAGACGGTGGTCATCATCATGAGCGATGGCTGGGACACTGGCGATACCGCCCTGCTTGGCGAGAGCATGAAGCGTATTCATCAAAGGGCTGGCAAGGTCATCTGGCTGAACCCTCTGGCTGGCAGCCAAGCCTACGAACCGGAAACCCAAGGGATGCAAGCCGCCATGCCATATATTGATGTTTTTGCACCTGGCCACAATGCAGAAAGCCTGAAGGCGCTCCAACGGCAGTTGCGCTAGCTATTCCCCTCCGCCCCGCTGTCAACCAACTGATGTACGGCAGGCCAGGTGAGCTGGCTCTCGAAGCCTTTGCTGAGCGCATAGCGGACGAGCTTAGCCTTTCTTGCCCAAGGGTCGCTTTCCTGCAGCTGCCTGTCCTTCTTTTCGAGCAGCTCCCGAAGTGCCTGCTGGTAGTCCGGCTCTGAGATTTCGGCCATCCCCTTTTTGATGCAGTAGTCGGAAATTTGCCGTTGCTTCAGCTCCCGTGCAATGCGCTGCCGCCCCCACTGCTTCATCCGGAACTTCCCCCGGGCAAAGCTTTGGGCAAACCGTTCCTCATTGAGGAAGTTATCTTGTATCAGTTCTGTGATGATTTCTTCCCGCCAATCCGGGTATACGCCCATATCCATCAGTTTTTGGCGTACCTCCTGATGGCAGCGGTCTTGGTAAGCGCAAAAGTGCTGCAGCTTGGCCAGGGCTTCTTCTTTTGAGTACCATTTGGGCATAGTTGGACAGGTTTCTAATAGTTGAGCGTACAGGGAACAGGCCTTTGGAGTGGCCTTTACCTACTTGAGCGTAAACCAAAATGCCGCAGGCGTTTAGGCTTTATGGTCTGACATCGGCCTAGCGCTGCGCAGGGGTGGCAAGCCCGGTAGGGCCGAGCGGACAGCGAGCCCCGGAGCATAGCGGCACCTGCCATCGGGCAGGGGCAGGCCCCCTCACATTGCGCAGGGGCAGGCCCAAAAAGACAATCTGTTTTGCAGCGGCCCACTTGCTCGTCTAGGCTATAGCCGTAGCGAACCCCCGGCAGTTTATCCCGTTGCTATAAAACATGCTAAGCCTGGCACAAGTGAAGAGAACGTTAAATTTCCCTCATCATATAGCAGCCAGGCACGGCTAAAGTCCGGAAATTTATTTCCTTAGCAAAACAGACCTTTGTTCAACCCTAAAACAGTAATTATCAACTTATGGATTTTAACGAAATTCTAGCACAAGTACAAACTTTTATCGCTGCCTATGCCATGCAAGTTGTGGGGGCTATTCTGACCCTCATCATCGGCTTTTGGGTGATCGGGCGCATTACGCGCGTGGCGAAAAAAGCGATGTCGAAAACCATAGAGGATGAAGCCGTTCGCGACTTTTTGGGCTCTTTGGTCAGTATAGGGCTCAAGGTGCTGCTCCTATTGAGCGTTGCTTCCATGTTCGGGATAGAAGTGACCTCCTTTGTCGCTATTTTCAGCGCAATGGCATTTGCAGTAGGCTTGGCGCTACAGGGCAATTTGGCCAACTTTGCCAGTGGGGTGCTGATCCTGATCTTCCGGTTCTTCCGCGTAGGGGACTTTATCGAAGCCGGAGGGCATGCCGGTACCGTCAAGGACATCCACATCTTCCATACGGTCCTTGTAGCACTAGACAACCGGCTGATCATCATCCCGAACGGGCAGGTGACCGGCGGGGCGATCCAAAATTACACCGTACAAGGCATCCGCCGCCACGATCTTACTGTAGGCATAGGCTACGATGACGATATCGATAAGGCGCGCAATATCATAGAGGAAGTCGTAAAAGGGCTGCCGAATATCGAACTCGATGCGGGCTACGACATCTTCGTGAAGGAGCTGGCAGACAGCTCAGTAAATTTTGCGGTCCGCTTTATGGCAAAGAACGAGCACTTCTGGCCTGCCTACAAGGTCTTTTTCGAGCGCATCAAAAAGGAATTTGATGCCAATGATATTGGGATCCCTTTTCCACAAATGGACAT
Organism: Phaeodactylibacter luteus; assembly: GCF_007993045.1. Lineage (GTDB taxonomy): Bacteria > Bacteroidota > Bacteroidia > Chitinophagales > Saprospiraceae > Phaeodactylibacter > Phaeodactylibacter luteus. Next base: position 7,141 of record NZ_VOOR01000018.1, on the reverse strand, counting down.
TCACTTAGATAAGCTGAACTAAAAGGGTTTCCTTTTTTGAGTAGCCGAGCGGCAACAGCTCTCTCTTTTATGTAGAAGCCTCTTGCAAGAGAAAGCAATTATCTGTAATTTTGCGCGTGCCGGATGCAGCTGTTCCTTTTACAGCTTTGTAAAGCTTGATCATGCTGCATTCAGCCGCCTTAGGGTCCCATAGCTCAGCTGGTTAGAGCAACTGACTCATAATCAGTAGGTCCTTGGTTCGAGCCCAAGTGGGACCACACAGAAAAGCCTCAGCGACAGCTGGGGCTTTTTGCGTATCAGCTGAAGTTTTTGTAGTCAGGCTTGTTAGCATGCTGACTTATAGCACTTTTAGGTTTGAATCCGTGGAGCATAAAGCCTTATATTGTACATTGCCCGGAGTAGCCTTTGATATCAAGGGCCGTGGGCTATTCATTTTTAGGAGAAAATAAGGAGCGTCATGAAAAAACGTAAACTCAGCATCAATCAATTCGAATCGGCAAGGCTTGAAAAGGGCAAAGCCGTAAAGGTAAAAGGTGGCTATAAGTACAGCCCATCAGGCCCAGGTTTTACGGGATCTTTTATTTGGGAAGGCGTGGATGTGCGCAATGAGCTCATTCAGCGCGACCTCAAATCGGACACCAACAAGCAGAGCACGCTATTTGGCTAGAAGCAGCCCCCTCCTTTTCAACTATGCACCGCAGCTGCTCAAGCTGTCAGGCAGAACGCGCCCGCTCATATTGATCTTGCAGCACTTCAGCGAAGGTGCGGCCTTCAATTTTGCTTTTCAGCCAGGCCATGATGTCAAATGCTTTGGTGAAAAAGCTTTGCGTTTGAGCGGGCTCGCCCCGCTCAAACGCATCTTTAATGCTGCTGTAGGCCCCTAATAAATCCTGCTTCGATGGCGCATTGATGGCCTTCCTGAGCAAGCTTAGCAGCTCCTGCTCCATTCTGTGCAGCTGCCCTCTTTTCTTCAGGTAGCGGTAAGTCGACCTGAGCAAGGAGTCGAGCAATACATAGTTGCCCAGCTCAAAGTGTACAATAAGGTTGAGTATGCGCGCGATGCCTTGCAGGTCTTGCCGCTCTACCGTGTAGTCTAAGTTGAGCCACTGATTCAGGAAAGCAAGGGCTTCATCGTATGCCCCGGCACCGAAGGCAATGTAGAAGTAGTTGTAGAAAAACGTAGGGGTCTCGAAGAAATGAGCCTCAAAACGCTCCCGGGCTTTTAGGTGGGCCCGGAGCTCCTTCATGCCCAGCTCAAACTCCCCTCGGGCAATGCAGAGCGAGAAACGGTTTTGATAATATTGCCGGTGTATCTTCAGCTCGTCATCGGAAGTGAGCGGGGGCACTTGCTTGAGTTTCAGCAAATGCGCTTGCAGCTCCTCGTGCCGCCCGAGCCGGCCACAGCTCATGATGAGGTTGCTCAGAGCAGAAATGTACTCCGAAACGTCTTCTTTCAAGAAGTGTGGCTGAGACTCCATAAGGCGGATAAGCTCGTGGCTGAGCTCATAAAACCCCTGTAGGTCTGAGATGGCCAGCCGGTAAATGGAAAGCGTCCGGAAGTAGTACACCCGAGCCTGATGGGAGTTGGCCCTCGAAGCCTCTTGCAGCAAGGGGTCGTCCACTACTTCGCCCAGCTTCTGCCGGTAATCGGCCCCGATCAGGGAGGCGTCTTTGCGCAAGGAGACTAGCAGCCGGAAGAAAAGGTTGCGGTAGGCCGAGACCGTCTGTAGCTGCTCGATGGTGAAACGTTCCTCCTCGCTGATGCGGGGGAGGGCCTCGTCTAGGTAGTCGATATCGGCCCTTGCATAAGCCAGCTGCTTTTCCCACCCCAATAGGTCTAGCAGTGCAGTAAACTGCTCGTACTGCCGGGCCGTTTTCTTTGCTTTGGCCAATATTTCCTGGCAGGCATCAAAGCGGGAGCGCCGGAACAACACCCGTATGCTCAGCAAATAGTGCTTGATCCTGTAGTCCGCTGAGGTCTTCTCATCGTACCCCTGCAAGCTCCTCAACACCCAGTCATAGAGGTAACTTTTCAGCTCGGAGTACTTCCGGCTTTGTACAGGGCTGTTCCCGTAAACGGCTTTGCGCAGCAGGCCGTCATCAAAAGACTGTTGTGCATCTATAGCATCGAATAGCCGCAGGTACTTGCTATCTGGGCCTGCCTGCTTCCCTGCGTATACTTTAAAGTACCTTTTCTCAGAGCCGGAGAGCCCTTTGATGAGGTCGAAAAGCTTATGAGAGGGTGTCTTTGGCATAAACTGAGGTGGTTGTGGTGCGGCTTAAACGCTTGCTGGGAGCGGTTTCGCCTTAAAAATCAAGGATTCAGGCCCGCCTGCTGTGCCAGCATGGCCACCTGGGATCTGGAAAAGCCACTAAATTTGAGCTTAGCAGGCTAAATGAAAATTTACCGAGGAAGCCAGGTTCATAAAGCGTTGCTCTGCAATAGGAACAACCCCTAAACGCCGACCGGGCTGAAATAGCTGTGCAAAGTACAAGATTATCTGCACTTCAGAAACCTGACAATTGTACAAATACTGAATTGCCAATAGCGGTCTTTTCATTCATATTGTGCGGAGTTCTGGCAATGAGTAAAACCAAAACTGGATTTTCCACAGATCTCCAAACTTGTGCTATGAAAACAATCTTACTAAAAGGAGCCTCCCGGCTAAATAGCTTGCGCCCTGTGCCAGGGAAAGCACCGGCCAAAGTAGCCTTCCCGGTCATGGAGGGGCTGCTCTTCCGCAAGCCTGCAGATATCCTTTACCTGCAGGCTGAAGGGAATTACACCAGTATTTGGTTCAAGGATGGCAGCCGGACCCTGCTGTCACAGAACCTTCGCCACACGGAGCGCCTGCTGCATGGGCGGGCGGAGTTTGTGCGGGTGCACCGCTCGCACACGGTCAACCTTACCTGCTTGGAGCGCTATGTACGGGGCAGGAACGCCTATGTGGTATTGGACAATGGACAGGAGATACCGGTGGCACAAGCCCGGCGGAGCGAATTTTGGCAGACCCTGCGTGATTACTTCAGCGTAGAATAACCTCTGCCCTGCACAAAGCCCGGCTGTTTTCCCTAGCTTTGCCAGCCCTTTATCTGCTGAAGCGCATGAAAATAGCCATCAATACCCGTTTCCTGCTCGCCGGTCGGCTCGAAGGCATCGGCCGGTACACCCATGAGGTATGCCGGCGGCTTGTAGAAGCCTGCCCGGAGCACGAGTTCTTTTTTTTCTTCGACCGCCCCTACTCAGAAACATTCTGCTACGCAAACAATGTCAACCCTATAGTAGTGCCTCCTCCAGCCCGCCACCCTGTCCTTTGGTACGCTTGGTTTGAGTGGGCCTTGCCCCTTGCCCTTCGCTACTACAAGCCCGATGTGTTGTTCTCCCCTGATGGGTATTTGTCCCTTTCTGCAAAAACCCCCACAGTGCTTACCATACATGACCTTGCTTTTGAGCACTTCCAGGAGCACGTCCCAGGGCTGGTCAACAGGTATTACCGGCATTTCACCCCAAGATACTGCCGGCGTGCGCAGCACATACTGACCGTATCAGGCTATACCGCAGAAGATGTGGCAGCCCGGTACGGCATCTCTACGGAGAAGGTGTCGGTATGCGGGAATGCGGGGCGCAGCAGTTTGCAGCCGCTGGAGGAATCAGGAAAAGCAGAAGCCCGCAGCCGTTATGCAGAGGGGGCCCCTTATTGGCTATATGTTGGCGCCATCCACCCGCGGAAAAACATCCACCGCCTGATTGAGGCGTTCGATGCCTTCAAAAGGCAGACCGGGCACCCAGCGCGCTTGATCCTGGCGGGCCGTTTTGCCTGGCAGCCGGGCCCCGTGCTAGCTGCTTTCGAGGCAGCAGCCCACAAGGCCCACATCCATTTTACCGGTTTCGTGCCCGATGAAGAGCTCCCTCTGCTGATGGGGGGCGCAATGGGCTTTGTATACCCCTCCTTGTTCGAAGGCTTTGGGCTGCCCCTGCTTGAGGCGATGCAGGTGGAAGTGCCCATCATCACGTCTGCTGTTTCTTCCATGCCAGAGGTGGCCGGGCCAGCTGCACTGCTCATAGACCCCTACCGGGTGGAGGATATCTCAAGCGCCATGGCCCGCCTCGCCTACGACGAGCCACTACAACAGCAACTGATCGCCTGTGGCAGGCAGCAGCAGCAGCATTACTCTTGGGAGAAAACGGCCGAAATAGTCGCAGCGAGCCTGTACGAAGTGGCTAACGGTGGCGGCGATAAACGAAAACAGCTCCGCCCAGGCCAATAAGGAATAAGGCTATGGCAATGAGCTGAGCCTGTGTATAGCCTAGCCCGCCCAGCTCGTATACTTCATTGATGCGCACCTTCTCTATGAAAAAGCGCTCTACCCCGTTGAGCGTAAGGTAAAGGAAAAACAATATCCCTGGGTAGCCGGCGGCAGCTTTCCTCAGGCCAAGCAACAGCCCGCCTATGCCAAAAGCCATAGCCGTTTCGTAAATTGGCGTAGGGTAGACCGGCGGGCTCAGGCGGGTACAGTACTTCATCTCACAGCCTGCAATCTCTACCCCTCTGCGCAGCACATTGTGCGGGTAGTCGTAAGCCCATGCCCAGTCCGGAAGGAACCACCAAACAGGCACAGGCGCTGCATTGACAATGCCCCAGTCGCCGTCTCCAGAGAAATGGCAGCCCAGCCGCCCCACGCCATATGCGATGATCAAGGCTGGCGCCACTGCATCGAGCACGGGTACAATTGGGATGTTTTTCCGCTTCAGGTAGAGCGCCACGAAGAGGAAGCCAAAAATAAGCCCGCCGTATATGGCCAGCCCGCCCCCAGAAAGCAAAGTGCCCAGCGGATCGGCCAGGAGGGCAGGGATATCTTCAATCACAGCAAAAAACTTCGCCCCTATTACCCCAGAAAGCGCAGCTATCATGGTGATTTCTCCTATGCGGTCGTGGGGATAAAGGTGTTGCACTACAGCCTTGCCACCGCTCTTTGCTTTGCGGTTGCCATCCCAGTAGCGGTAGCCGGCAAAAGCCGCGCCCAGCAACAGCCCGGCGGGCCAGTGGCCTGCTGTGGAAAGGAGGACTTCCGCTGCGTCGGCTTTCAATGCCGTGAAGTTGAGCAGGGCATAGGCCAGCTTGTAGCCAAGCAGAAACCCCCATATGCCGCTCGAGGCGATCTCCATGGGCTTGGGCGGCTTGTTGAGCTCAATGCGCACCTTCTCTGGCTCGAAAACCCCCAATTGGGCTTTCCGCTTCAGCTCCCGCTGTAAGATGAACGCAGCCGAAAGGATGGCGAGCACCAGAAATACGCCAAACGTTTTGAAAATCGATAGCCAGTTGTCGGCCGGGGTGCCCAGCAAGTCATGAAAAAAGTACGATAAGTCCGGGTACATACAGAGGCGTATTGAACAGGGTTAAGGTAAAGGCACCAACTACTGAAAGCGAGTGGTTTGGATACAAAAGCCAAGCGGTATCAGCTTGCCGGAAGATGTGCTGCCAGTACTGCGCTCATGCTCCCATTGGGCAGTGGCTGGCCCAGATGTACAGCGCCAAGGCGGTTGATCAATTCTGGCTGAAGGGGCAGATCTACTTTGAGATAGTTGTCAGTGTAGCCCGACATCCGGCCCTCCTCTTTGCTTTGCTCAAAAAGGACCTCCCTTGTCCCGCCCTCAAACTGTGCATAAAAATGGCGGCGCTTTTTCTCGCTGAGGATGGTCAGCATCTTATTGCGCCGCCGGCGCTCTTCCATATCTACGTGGTCGGCTCGCTCATAAGCCGGTGTATTAGGCCGCTCACTGTAGGTGAAGACATGCAGGTAGGAGATGTCCAGCGCATTGAGGAAACGGTAGGTTTCCAGGAAATCGTCCTCCGTTTCGCCCGGGAAGCCTACAATCACATCAACTCCTATGCAGCAGTGGGGCATCAGCGCCTTGATCTGGGCCACCCGGTCTTCATAAAGCTCCCGTTTGTAGCGCCGTCGCATTTCGCGCAGCTGCTTATTGTTGCCCGATTGCAAAGGCATATGGAAGTGCGGGACAAAGCGCCGGGACTGCGCCACAAAGCGGATGACTTCATCCGTGCAGAGGTTGGGCTCAATGGAAGAGATACGGAACCGGTCTATATTCTCCACCTCGTCGAGCTCGCGGATAAGGTCAATGAACATCGCCTCTTTCTTAGGGCGTACCCCTTCGATCACCTCTGTGCCATTGCCGAAGTCGCCAATATTGACACCGGTGAGCACAATTTCGCGCACGCCCATATCTCCTATCCGGCGAGCGTTGGCCAGTACATTCTCCACTGTGTCGCTCCTGCTGCGCCCCCGGGCGAGCGGGATGGTACAGAAGGTGCATTTGTAATCGCACCCATCCTGCACTTTCAGAAAGGAGCGGGTGCGGTCGCCAAAGGAAAAAGCATTGACAAACTCGTTGGCCTCGGCCACTTCTCCTGCGCGGACCATCCCTTTGCCAGGCGCCTTGCTGAGCTCTTCTACAAAATCGAGGATACGGAACTTTTCGGCTGCGCCAAGCACAAGGTCTACGCCTTCTATCTCAGCAATTTCTTCAGGCTTGAGCTGTGCGTAGCAGCCTACTACCACTACCTTCGCATCAGGGGCTTTCTTGAGCGCCCGCCTCACTATCTGCCGGCACTTTTTATCTGCAAAATCTGTGACCGAACAAGTGTTGATGACGTAAATATCGGCACCGTCCTGGAACTCCTGAACGGCATAGCCGGCATCTTCAAACAAACGCCCTATGGCGGAGGTTTCCGAGTAGTTGAGCTTGCAGCCCAAGGTATAAAATGCAACGCTGCGTGGTGTAGCCATGCTGTATCCCTTCCTTTTGAAGGCCCGGTAGGCGGGCCCGTAATATGATTAACGGATAGATAACCCGTTGGGGCCCTGCAAAGTTAGCGATTAATGCGTACTTCGCCAGCCATCAGCAGTTTATACTGGGCGCCAACCAGATGGTCGCTTTTTTGGCCTGCCCCCTCCGTAAGGATAGGGGCCTGCCCCTGCCGCAAGGAGGGGGCAGCGGGCAGGTGCCGCTATGCTACGGGGCTCGCTGCCCGCTCGGCCCCTCGCCCTACGGGCGTCGGGTCTGGCCTTCGCCCCCCCTTCGCAGCGCTAGGCCGATGCCAGGCTATAAAGCCCGAAAAGC
>NZ_VOOR01000179.1 GCF_007993045.1 Phaeodactylibacter luteus | reverse complement strand
AGACACGTATTTATCGGGCTGTGATTTGTGCTCAAGCAGCAGACAAAAGTACAAATGCTGCTCTTCCTCTTTTTTGAGGCGGCAGCGGTAGATGACATCGGCTTTGAATTCCCTTAGGCTGGGCTGAATACTGAGGCTGCTTTCCAGCTTCAGGCTCCCGAGGTCGGTAATGCGCGCAATGTCCGGATAGAAGTGCTCAATGTACTTTTTTGCGACCTCCGGTTTGCTCATGGCGTGGCGGAAAAAGCGGTCATCGGGCTGATGTATTTTGGGCTTTGAGGGCATGGCACAGAGATTTAGCCACACAAATATGCCCGTTATTGTGTTTAATTGCAACAGAAAAAACAAATAAATTCAAATAATTTGAATTGATTGTAATCAGAACAGCCATCGGTGATAAAGAGCGTATCGCCACCGTTGGGATCGAATAGAGTACGCTGAAAGGTGCCAGAGACGATAAATTCTTCAGTGTCCAGGTTGAGGGGTTCTACCCAGTTGTCAGTACTATCCAATAGACTATAGAATCTAGTGGTCTGTCAAGGCTAAAACTAGGGGTTGCCTGCGGCGAATTTTGAGGCTACTCTTCGTTGGACAACCCCTTACGTAGCGCTGCTATGCGCGGGAACATCCGC
>NZ_VOOR01000178.1 GCF_007993045.1 Phaeodactylibacter luteus | reverse complement strand
TTCAACGAAGATGAGACTTCTATGGGGGATGTGTCGCTGAACGACTCTGACATAGAGACGCCCGACGGCGACCTGATCTTCACGCTCTTGGAAGATGTGGAGAACGGTACGCTCTCTTTCAACCCTGATGGCACCTTCACTTATACCCCTGATGCCGGTTTCAACGGTGCCGACTCTCTGTCTTATCAGGTATGCGATGACGATGCGCTGATGCCGCTTTGCGATACAGCGGTCGCATTGATCAATGTACAGACCATATTCATCCGCATCTTGCCCCGTGTTTACCTGCAGGGCGCCCTGGTAGAGACGAGCGGCCTCTTCCCTGATGTGCCATTGATGCGCGACGACCTGCGGCAGCAGGGCCTCCTGCCTGCAACAGAGCCATACTCTGGCATGACCGGATTTGTACATTTCGGCGAAGGCGGTGGCGAGCCCATCGACGGGCCAAGTGTATTTGGGGATTACGGCAACAACTCGATAGTCGACTGGGTGTTCATAGAGCTCCGCGATGAGAACAACCCGGCAACGGTCGTAGCCACGCGTGCGGCCCTGCTGCAGCGCGACGGAGATGTGGTAGACGTAGACGGTGTGTCGGCGGTAGTATTCGACGAGACCCTTGCGGGCACCTTCTATGTA
>NZ_VOOR01000177.1 GCF_007993045.1 Phaeodactylibacter luteus | reverse complement strand
CTATCGTTTGTGATGGCGCTGTTCTTCGGGCTCAACCTGAATGCACAGTGTACGCCACCTGCAAACGTAGACGTATTTTACGGCTGTGACGGCGCGGTGACTTTGAGCTGGAATGCAGTTCCTGATGCTCAATCTTACACCGTGGACATCGAGAACGGGGCCCCCGTTGTCGATTTCGTCAATATGGTGACTACCACATTGACTATCGAGCCTGGCACCTTGACTCCAGGTACGACTTATCAGTTTGCGATCACAGCAAACTGTGGCGTATCTGATGTATCCTCAACTCAAGGCACAATCACTGGCGCGGACATCACCAATGCTCAGCCAATGATCGCCATCTCTAATGTTACCAGCCCTTACTGCCCTGACATCGACGCCACTGGCGAGTTCGATGTAGTCATCACTGACGACGGCTGCGGCGGCACTTACGAAGTATTCGTAGACGGTGCATCTGTAGCTACAGGCGTAGCTTCAGGCGATGTGACAACAGTATCTGGCCTTACTGCAGCAGTAGGCGGCACGGAGTACGTTGTGACGATCGAAGCAGAAGCTGGCAACACTTGCAACTACACCAACTCTGACGGTGGCAACTGCCTGGACAACGTATCAGCTTCTACTACCCTGACCCCACAGGACAAT
>NZ_VOOR01000176.1 GCF_007993045.1 Phaeodactylibacter luteus | reverse complement strand
TTGGATAAATAAAACGTCAATTAAAGAAAACTACTCAAAATTTATTATGCAATTGGCTATGGTGGAGAAGGGTGAATTGATTAAAAAAGAAAAAGAAAAAAAGGCGACCGCTTTGTGGGGATTGGTTGAAACAGCAAACGAAAAACTTCATCTAAGTTGCTACTGTCAATCAAAAATCGGTTTTGATTTAGCGGAGGAATTGGTAATGGAAGTAAATAATAATAACAGAACAATAAACTTGACATTGCCTTCTCCCCAAGTTGTATCAGTTGAATATACTCCATCGTTTTATTTAGAGAAAAGCGGAGGAGGTGTTTTTCACCAACTTACAAATTCAGATGCTAAAATGATTTATGATTATGATTATAACGAATTACTGAACTCTGCAAAATACGAGGCAAGAGATAGAGCAAATCAACATCAGAACATTAGGCAGGCAAAAGAAAATGTCAAGATTTTTTTTCAAGCTCTATTTCACCCGTTAATTACAAACCCAAAATATCCTTATAAATTGCACATAGATTTTGCACCTCGGACCGAAACTTGTGATTTTTCATGTTCCTGCTAATAAAAAAATTGAAGAAAGAAGGAAAACTGGCACGAACAAAGGCTAAAATGGCAATAGCCCCTATGCGGGGCTACTGCATTTAGCCAAACCGTT
>NZ_VOOR01000175.1 GCF_007993045.1 Phaeodactylibacter luteus | reverse complement strand
TCGGGGGTGGGGAGGAGGGCGTTGGCAAAGTCATACAATTCAAAAGCAGGCGTGATGTATTGCCATTCCATATCAAAGGTTTCATCCAGCTTAAGCAGATGAGAACGATAGGTGAAATTATTGGAGGTTTGTGCGATATTGCTTTTTACGGACCCTACAATGATGTCGTCTTCCTCTGTTACAATGATGTCTTTTGGCGCATTTTGGAGGGGGTCAGCATAGATATAAGTGTCGATAAGGTTAAGGTCTTTATCTAATCGGAGAAAATATATATCCGTGTTTGATTCAGGGCCTACATTTATGCCAGTAGCCGCAATGATGTCTCCATTGCTTAGTGTGGTAATGACTTGTGAGGCAGAAATAAAGGTTTCATCAGGATAAAAAGGGTTGATACATTCTCTGGTAGCTAGGGTATCCCCATTGATGTCATACCGGATAACTACAGCTTTATGGACAGAGTCTGAAGTGATACCCATTGTTAAAAAGGTGGAATCGCTTTCAGAGATAAGCCCTGCTCGCCAGGTTTCATAGTGTTTTGAGGGCCCTCCGATTGTTTTTTGCCACTCTGTTTCACCTTCAAGGTTCAGCTTGGTGAAGAAGTTTCCGACGGTCGGCAGTCCCCCCGTGGTATCGGTGTATACCCCTATCACATAATAACAACTGTCT
>NZ_VOOR01000174.1 GCF_007993045.1 Phaeodactylibacter luteus | reverse complement strand
TATCCTTGATAACCGGCATCTTTGGACAACCACAAATCCGTAAATACAGGGTGATCAAATGAAGTAATTTCCTCGTCAATCATGGCTTTATCATGTATAGCACCTCTCCAGGTAAATCCTACAAAATGAATAAACTGGTATTCGTCGCAAATGATGGTGTTTTTGATGGTATGATCAGCTTGCTTCTTGGAATAGTCATTTTGCTGAGCCTCCCTATCTGTATTGCGCTCAATAGGGCGCTCCGTAACATCCAAATGCATTGAATCAATATTTTCATCTATAGTGCTTTTTCTTTGTCGGCTACGGAATAACCGGATCAATTCTTCAGTATTCCTAGCAGCATGTAAATCCAAGTCTTTGAGTGCTTCCAACAAAACCGGGGTTAGCACTTTTTTCCAACGACTGACTTGACCTTGGTTCATATCAAACGTCGCTCCAGCAACTTCCTGTAATGGATTTATCTTGTACAAATACAAGATGAAAAATAGTTTTTCCCGATTAGTTGGTATAGTTTTAGTGGGCGCGTGCAATTGTTTTGCCGTCAAGGGCTTCGAGCGTCGTTTACCTCGAAAATTGTAATGCTTGTGCGCTTGAAGCCACCTTGGCTCAAAGGCACTGAACAAAACGTCAAATTCCTCCGGATAGATGCTGGTAATCGCCAAAAATCGTT
>NZ_VOOR01000173.1 GCF_007993045.1 Phaeodactylibacter luteus | reverse complement strand
TTTAGGACTTGACTATACTTTTGGGATTTTTAACAAAGATGAAAATAAACTTATTGGGTCATCAGGACTGGGCGCAAACCAAATTGTCGCATAGGCATAAAATCGTATATTTATGAAAAACAATATGGACAAGGAAAAATTCCTAGCTTTAGCGGCCAAAAAATATGAGCATATCAACGCACTAACGGACAAGCTGACGATGATGGACTATGAAAAAGGTTTAGTCGAGATCATGCAGGAGCTGGGCCGTGAAGTGGCCCAGTCACAACTTGGAGACCAGGCCCAAGACCGTCGAAAAAAAAGAGGTACCAATCCACCTTCGGGACAATCGAAGTAAGAAAAGAGCACCCGTTTATATGCGGTGCCAAGCACGATTTTGCCATATCGCCACTGCTTCAAAGCCATATGTTAGAGTTTGCAAATGCGCTTCCTTTCAAGCCGGCTATGTCATTACTCCAAACGGTCCTGCCCGCTGCCCGGCTAGGCTCTAGCCAAGCTCAGCGGCTGGCCCAGCACTTTGGGGCATTAGATGCAATGGAAGAGCTTTTGCAGAGCCCGGGCTTCGACATGCCAGTGCCGGCAGAGGCTGCCGGTGGCAAAAGCGTGCTATATATCCAAGTCGATGGAGGGCACCTGCTGACCGACGACGGCTACAAAGAAACAAAGGTGGGCAGG
>NZ_VOOR01000172.1 GCF_007993045.1 Phaeodactylibacter luteus | reverse complement strand
ACCGAAGGAGAAACTCACTGGCAAAAAACCATCGGCAGCCCTTCGAAATATTACGAGACCTGGGGCTCAGGGCTGCACACTGTTGGAGATACAAGCCTTGTTACTATGGGGATTACGAAAGACTCGACTGCAAAAGTAGTTGTTATTAAATATGATTTGAATGGGGACACGCTATTCACCAAAGAATACTTTAGCCCATTTTACCCGGAAGAGCCTTTCATCTCAGCAGATCAATATATAATTCCATATAAAAACGGGTTTAGCCTGGCTACAGGGGTCGATTCTGATCCAAGCTTTGCAAATGCGGAAATCTACTGGATGCGCTTAAATAAAATTGGGCAAGTCATCGAAACAGCTATGTTCTCTTCACCTCTGCAGGACACACCTGAAACCCAAGTAATAGATGAATATGGTAATATTACCATAGGTGCCTTTACCCGCAACATCGGCCAAGTCAACCAAAATTTCACCTGCCAGGCTCAAATCCTACAGATAGACAGCTTAGGCAACCAAAAATGGCTGTACAAGACCCCCGCGAACCAGCTTTTTAGCTCCGCACGCTCCCTCCTCCCCACCCCCGACGGCGGCCTCATCGTCGGCACCGGTAAAGGCGTGGAGACGCCCATCAACAGCAGCAGCGGACGCGTAGACTGGAACCCCTGCTTCTTCAAGCTCAATGCCGACC
>NZ_VOOR01000171.1 GCF_007993045.1 Phaeodactylibacter luteus | reverse complement strand
GGGCCTCGAAAAAGGTTTAGAGAAAGGCATGGAAATGGGGCTCGAGAAAGGCCTTGACCAAGGCGCTCATAAAAACAGTATATTTAACCTCCTCAAAACCAAAGTTCGTTTTCCGGACTGGCCGGTCGAGGAATTGGCCGACTTCACCGGGCTGCCACAGGGGACCGTGCAGGAAGTGCTCGATATCATTGCAAATAGCGGCCAGAGCAAGTTGCTGGGCTATATGCAGGAAGAGCTGCTTGCCGATATCCCGCTCAGTGCAGAAGAAGAGGAGAAGCTGCAAGAGCTGGCGGAAAAGCTGCTGACGGGCACAGGCAGGTAGATTCGTATATCTTCAATTAATTGTTTTTGCTTTTTGCAATTAAATACAATAACGGGCATATTTGTGTGGCTAAATCTCTGTGCCATGCCCTCAAAGCCCAAAATACATCAGCCCGATGATCGCTTTTTCCGCCACGCCATGAGCAAACCAGAGGTCGCAAAAAAGTACATTGAGCACTTCTATCCGGACATTGCGCGCATTACCGACCTCGGGAGCCTGAAGCTGGAGAGCAGCCTCAGTATTCAGCCCAGCCTAAGGGAATTCAAAGCCGATGTCATCTACCGCTGCCGCCTCAAAAAGAGGAAGAGCAGCATTTGTACTTTTGTCTGCTGCTTGAGCACAAATCACAGCCCGATAAATACGTGTCC
>NZ_VOOR01000170.1 GCF_007993045.1 Phaeodactylibacter luteus | reverse complement strand
TGGAGTACAGCATCTCTGCTTGTGAAGACGAAGCAGTTACCCTGTTCTCTGGCAATGTATACGACTGTAACCTTGCTGCAGGCGGTGCTGAGACGGTTGCGGTCACCGTTACCCCTGATGCAGGCGCATCTTTGACCGCAGCAGTTGCGGTATCTTTCACTGACGTACAGGACGGCTTCCTGTATTTCGAGGCGGTGGGCACTGGCTTCACTCCAGGTGCTTACTCAGTAGCATACACTTACGGTGGCGTTACTGTAGAGCAAGAGCTCACAGTAGTACAAGACGCTCCTCAGGCTGCAGTGGTTGAGATCCCTGGCAACCTGACGTTCACCGTGCCAGCATGCGAAACGCAGCTGGACGCTACTTTCCAAGTACGCGTATCTGACGACTGCGACGATCCTATCGCAGCGCCAGCGATCACTATCGACGGTACGCCAGTTGATGTCATAGCGGACCTGGGCAACGGCCTGTTCGAAGTGAGCACCGTGATCACAGCAGCTAACGACGGCGACTTCCTCGTAGCGTCTTACACAGACGGCGACGGCCTGACTACAACAGTAGACGGTGTGCTGACGGTGAACGACCAGCCAGACACTTTCCAGCCGATCATTGTATACCCATCACAGAACATCAATGTCACTTTGGACCCTTGTGGCCCATCAATGGCAGAAGTGGTGTTCCAGGCATCAGCATACGACAACTGCTCAGACGTA
>NZ_VOOR01000017.1 GCF_007993045.1 Phaeodactylibacter luteus | reverse complement strand
GTAAACGCCTGCGACAATTTGGCTTACCCCCACTGGAACGATAAACAAGTGGTTAAGATCAATCGCTTTTGCCCATCAAGCAAGACTTGTAATGTGTGCGGATGGATAAATCAAGATTTAAACCTTTCAGTTCGAAAATGGCCTTGTAAAAATGGACATCACTTAGACAGAGATGAAAATGCAGCAAAGAACATATTGAACGAAGGATGAAAAACAATATCGGCTGAGACGGCTGATTACACGGGTGGAGACTTAAATCAGACTTCTTTCGAGAAGCACAGGTCTGTGAAAACTGAAGCCCATTTGTCGTTAGCAAATGGGTAGTTCACTTTGTACTGAATGATCTTTCTGCCAAATATTGCTCTTTGAAGGGAGAGCCGTACATTTACCCCATTCCTAAAAACAGCCCAGCCTGAGCCGGTGCTCCCCGATCCTGTCCCGAACCGATGTTAATTTTTTCTCAAGCGTTGTAAAACACTCCGTACTAATATGCGACAACTTCTACTTTTACTCCTGATGAATCTATGGCTGGCCAGTACCATCACTGCCCAGACCGCCCCCAAAACAACAAAGCGCCTACTCCCCCTCAGTACAGTCCCTGTACTGGCAATGCCTCCTCAGGACAATGGCCAGCTCTGGGAAGAAGAACTCGCCCGGCGCGACAGCAGCGTCATAGCCCCCCGCTACGCAGTCAATATCCCAGTTGAAGCAACGCCCGATACGCATGGGCAATGGGAAAGCACCCCTGAAGGCCTGCACTGGCGCCTAAGGGTAAAGTCTGCCGGAGCAAAGTCCCTAAACTTTGGCTTCGGTGAATACTACATGCCCCCAGGCGGGGAGCTGATGCTTTACACCCCCGACGAACGGGCCGTACGTGGGCCTTTCACCCCCGCCGACAACGAGGAGCACGATCAGCTTTGGACGCCCCTGCTGAGCGGAGACGATATCATCCTAGATGTAAAGCTCCCCCACGGCAGCCAGCATTTGCTTAGGCTCAAACTTACCTATGTCAACCACGCCTTCCAGGATTTCAATGCCCTCATTTCCGGCTCCTGCAACCTTGATGTCATCTGTGGAGCTGCCGATGGATGGGGCATTGTAGATGATCACCGCGACATCATACAGTCTGTGGCTGTCATTTCCACCGGGGGCGGCACCTTTTGTACGGGCTTCCTCGTCAATAATGTGGATAACGATTGTACGCCTTTTTTCATGACGGCCGACCACTGCAACATCAATGCCAACAACGCACCATCGTTGGTCACCTACTGGAACTTCCAGAATAGCACCTGCCGGCAGCCCAATACTCCCTCAAGCGGGGCAGGTGGAGACGGGCAGCTCAACGATTTCAATACAGGTTCTATTTTCCGGGCAGCCCGCGCTCAGTCCGACTTTGTGCTGGTAGAGCTCGATGACCCCATCTCCCCTACTGCCAATGCCTACCTCGCTGGCTGGGATGCCACAGGGGCCAATATCAGCAGCGCCATTGCAGTACACCACCCTAGCACTGATGAAAAAAGGATCAGCTTTGAAAACGACCCGCTCTCTTTCACGACCTATGGCGGCACCACTCCGATCCCCAACTATACCCACGTACGAGTGGCCGACTGGGATGTAGGCACTACTGAGGGGGGCTCATCAGGATCGCCCCTCTTTGACCAAGATGAGCGTGTAGTAGGACAGCTACATGGCGGAGGTGCCGCTTGTGGCAACAACGCCTCCGACTGGTATGGCGCCTTTGCGGTGTCTTGGGATCAGGGCTCCTCCCCCAGCTCTAGGCTCAAAGACTGGCTGGACCCCAGGAATACCGGCACTTTAGTTATCGATGGCCGATGGGCCAGCAGCTGTTCCTTCGCTTTATTCAGCGAACCAGCTGTACAGCAGGCTTGCCAAGGAGAAAATGTAACCTTTTCCATCAATAGCAGCAGCGGCTATACCGGCAACGCCACCCTTAGCCTGAATGGGCTGCCAGCTTCAAACTACCAGTTGAGCAGCACCTCTGTCGCTCCGGAAGGCTCCGTTTCCCTTACCATTTTCACCTCTACCCTTGCCCCTGGCAATTATGAGATCGAAGTCATTGCCGCCAACGATGGCAATACCACTTCGACTTTTATGACGCTCAACCTGCTCGCAGGAGCCGCCACTCCCCCTGTCCTCTCTGCTCCTGCCAATGGTGCAACGGGCATTTTCCCCAACCCACTGCTCACCTGGCAGGGGGACAATAGCGGGGCCACTTCTTACACGGTCCAAGTGGCCAGCGATGCGGGCTTCAGCAATATCTTGGAGACCGCAAATGTAAGCCTGCCTGCCTTTCAGCCTACAGTAGCCAATACGGCAAATACATCTTACTTCTGGCGAGTCCAAAGCAGTACTTTTTGCGGCAACAGCAGCTTCTCCAACGCCTTTTCCTTTAGCGTAGGGGACATCAGTTGTGCCCCCTATTCCAGCTCCTCTTCCACTACAATCAGTGCCTCCGGTACACCTACTATCTCGAACAGCATCAACATCAGTGAGGACTTTACCATAGGGGCCATTACAGTCAGCTTAGATATAAACCATTCTTATGTCGGAGATCTTGAAGCGGTACTCATCAGCCCCAGCGGGACAACCTTCACGCTCTTTGACCGCCCCGGCGTTCAGGGCGGTGGCTTTGGCTGCCCCGAAGACAACCTGCTCCTCTCTTTCAGCGCAACTGCCCTTGCCTCCGCCAATGAGCTGGAGAATACTTGCGAGTCAGGAGCTTACGCCATCGAAGGAGACTTCCAGCCCATCAGCAGTTTTGCAAGCCTGAGCGGGCAGAGCAGTCAGGGCGATTGGACCTTGCAAATCACAGATAATGCCGACCAGGACGGGGGGCTGCTGACGTCTTGGGGCATTACCTTTTGCTACACCAACCCTGGGGCGCCGCCCTTTGTCGTTACCAATCAAGGGCTGACGGTAGATTACGGGGGAGCCGCCGCCATCTCGAGCACGCTCCTCGAAGCTGACGATGATGAAAGCACAGCTAACAACATTTCTTACACCTTGTCTTCTGCGCCAGCTGAAGGGGAATTACGGCTCAACGGGCAGGCACTGAGCACTGGCCAGTCTTTCACTCAGGCACAGATCAACAGTGGCCAGCTCTCTTACCTTCACCTGAGCGGGAACACCGCTTTATCGGATGCTTTCACCTTTGACCTGTCCGATGAGGAGGGGCTGCTGCTGATTGGCAGTACTTTCAATATCACCATTCTCATTGACCCGCTAGCAGTTACTGCAGTGCAGGGCGCTCCCGTTAGCTGTAGTGGGGAGGCAGATGCCAGCCTGTCCGCTTCCGCAAATGGCGGCATTCCCCCTTACCAATATGCCATCAACAATGGCCCGTACCAAGCTGATGGCAATTTTAACGGTATCCCTGCTGGCAATTATAACATTATCGTACTTGACCAACTGGGGAATACGGCCAACGCTGTACTAGCCATTGAAGAACCGGATCCGATCTCCGCTTCCGCTCTGACCGATGGCATGGACATCACCGTCTCTGCTCAAGGAGGCACCCCGCCGTTCTCCTATCAGATCAATCAGGGGGAGCCGCAGAGCAGCCCCGTCTTTTCCGGCCTGCCTAACGGCGTTTACGACATTACCGTTTCCGACGACAATGGCTGCACCTTCAGCCTGCAGGCCACTGTCCTGACCAACACCCTCAGCATTACTGCGGATATCCTTTCCAATGTCTCCTGCTTTGGGGAGAGCGACGGCGCGGTACAAGCTTCCGCAAACGGCGGGACGCCGCCTCTGCTCTTCTCTATCGATGGCGAAAACTTCCAGGAGAGCCCCGTTTTCTCCGGCCTGCCCGCAGGATCATACACCATCACCGTGCAGGATGCCGACGGGTTCAGCGCAAGCAGCAGCACGCTCAGCCTAAGCCAGCCGGGCCCTCTACAGGCTTCCGCTCTGACCGATGGCATGGACATCACCGTCTCTGCTCAAGGAGGCACCCCGCCGTTCTCCTATCAGATCAATCAGGGGGAGCCGCAGAGCAGCCCCGTCTTTTCCGGCCTGCCTAACGGCGTTTACGACATTACCGTTTCCGACGACAACGGCTGCACCTTCAGCCTGCAGGCTACTGTCCTGGCCAACACACTCAGCATTACTGCAGAGATCCTTTCCAATGTCTCCTGCTTTGGGGAGAGCGACGGCGCGGTACAAGCTTCCGCAAACGGCGGGACGCCGCCTCTGCTCTTCTCTATCGATGGCGAAAACTTCCAGGAGAGCCCCGTTTTCTCCGGCCTGCCCGCAGGATCATACACCATCACCGTGCAGGACGCCGACGGGTTCAGCGCAAGCAGCAGCACGCTCAGCCTAAGCCAGCCGGGCCCTCTACAGGCTTCCGCTCTGACCGATGGCATGGACATCACCGTCTCTGCTCAAGGAGGCACCCCGCCGTTCTCCTATCAGATCAATCAGGGGGAGCCGCAGAGCAGCCCCGTCTTTTCCGGCCTGCCTAACGGCGTTTACGACATTACCGTTTCCGACGACAACGGCTGCACCTTCAGCCTGCAGGCTACTGTCCTGGCCAACACACTCAGCATTACTGCAGAGATCCTTTCCAATGTCTCCTGCTTTGGGGAGAGCGACGGCGCGGTACAAGCTTCCGCAAACGGCGGGACGCCGCCTCTGCTCTTCTCTATCGATGGCGAAAACTTCCAGGAGAGCCCCGTTTTCTCCGGCCTGCCCGCAGGATCATACACCATCACCGTGCAGGACGCCGACGGGTTCAGCGCAAGCAGCAGCACGCTCAGCCTAAGCCAGCCGGGCCCTCTACAGGCTTCCGCTCTGACCGATGGCATGGACATCACCGTCTCTGCTCAAGGAGGCACCCCGCCGTTCTCCTATCAGATCAATCAGGGGGAGCCGCAGAGCAGCCCCGTCTTTTCCGGCCTGCCTAACGGCGTTTACGACATTACCGTTTCCGACGACAACGGCTGCACCTTCAGCCTGCAGGCTACTGTCCTGGCCAACACACTCAGCATTACTGCAGAGATCCTTTCCAATGTCTCCTGCTTTGGGGAGAGCGACGGCGCGGTACAAGCTTCCGCAAACGGCGGGACGCCCCCTCTGCTCTTCTCTATCGACGGCGAAAACTTCCAGGAGAGCCCCGTCTTCTCCGGCCTGCCCGCAGGATCATACACCATCACCGTGCAGGACGCCGACGGGTTCAGCGCAAGCAGCAGCACGCTCAGCCTAAGCCAGCCGGACCCTCTACAAGCTTCCGCTCTGACCGATGGCATGGACATCACCGTCTCTGCTCAGGGAGGCACCCCGCCGTTCTCCTATCAGATCAATCAGGGGGAGCTGCAGAGCAGCCCTGTCTTTTCCGGCCTGCCTAACGGCGTTTACGACATTACCGTTTCCGACGACAACGGCTGCACCTTCAGCCTGCAGGCTACTGTCCTGGCCAACACCCTCAGCATTACCGCAGAGATCCTTTCCAATGTCTCCTGCTTCGGGGGGAGCGACGGCGCGGTACAAGCTTCCGCAAACGGCGGGACACCCCCTCTGCTCTTCTCTATCGACGGCGAAAACTTCCAGGAGAGCCCCGTTTTCTCCGGCCTGCCCGCAGGATCATACACCATCACCGTGCAGGACGCCGACGGGTTCAGCGCAAGCAGCAGCACGCTCAGCCTAAGCCAGCCGGACGTACTCGGGGCTATGGTAGAGGCAGATGGGAACAGCCTTGGGGTAACTGCGAGCGGAGGCACCCCGCCCTACACCTATCAAGTTGATGGCGGAATTCCTCAAACATCCCCCATATTCCCTGGGCTGGAGAACGGCTTCTACGAAATCACTGTAATTGACAGCAACGGCTGCCTATTCACGACCGAGGCCACCCTCATAAGCGTACCGCTTAGTGCGGACATCAGCCTTGGTGCGGGAATCAGCTGTGCCGGAGCCGCCGATGGCGTCATCAGCATTGAAGGGGCAGGTGGCATCCCTCCTTATACCTACAGTGTAGATGGAAGCAATTACCAAGACAGCGGTCTATTCGAAGGGCTGCCCGCTGGCGAATATGAGCTACAGGTACAGGATGCGACCGGCACCATATTCAGCAGCAATTTCACCCTGAGCGAACCTGCGCCCCTTGGGGCTGCCCTAAGCCTTATGGGCGATACCCTGACCGTAACGCCGGAAGGGGGCACTCCTCCATTCAGCTACAGCTTAAACGGAGCTGCCTTCCAGACAGATAATGTTTACCCAGGCATCGCTACCGGAGGTTACGCCGTGAGCATCTTGGACGGTAATGGCTGTGCTTTCGACACTACGGCCAACTTAGTAGACCTTCCAGTGCATCCAAAAGCAGATTGGGACCTTTCTTTATACCCTAACCCTGGGAAAGGGGTTTTTACGGTAGAACTGAACCAGATCACCGGAACATGGCTAGAAGCTGAGGTTTTCAATATGCTTGGGCAGCGGGTATGGCATGAACGGGTCCGCAAGAACAGTATACAGGCCAAGTGGGCTTTCCATCTAGGCCAGCTGCCGGCCGGCACTTACAGGTTTATGCTGAGCGACGGATCGGCTAGCCAAAGCTTACCATTGATAATTGTACGTTAAAGCCCTTATGGGCAAATGCGTTTCAGCGGGGCGTTCCATTTAGATGGGGCGCCCCGTTGTTGTTGGGCGTAAACCAAGATGCCGCAGTCATTTATACTTTTCGGGCTTTTACAGCTTGGCATTGGACTAGTGCCTTAAGCCATAAATCTCTGATACTTAAGTTGAAGTTATTTTCCGGCTAATCAAGGCGAAGGTTCGCGACTTTAGCCCAAGCTAAAGGAGCGGTTCTTTAACGAAGAGTAGGCGGAAAAGAACGAAACTTGGGGTGGCAAGGATTTATGGCTTGAGGCACTAGCGCTGCGGAGGGGGGCTAAGGCCAGACCCGACGCCCGTAGGGCGAGGGGCCGAGCGGATAGCGAGCCCCGCAGCATAGCGACCCCTGCCGTCCGGCGGGGGTAGGCCCCATCCCGTTGGGCAGGCTGGCCAGGCCCCCTCCTTGCGGTAGGGGCAGGCAAAAAAAAGCAATCTGGCTTGTGCCCTTGTTGTTTATGTATTGGAGTTGGCGGGCATTGCAGTCAAAGCAGCCCCTTCTCCAACCATACTGCCCGGTGCGCAGCAAGCCTACTGCTGACGGCCCATAATTAAAGCAGCCCCTGTTTCTCCAACCAAAGTGCCAATGGCGACGCCCATACCTCCAAGGCGGACCGCAAGCGCGACGTGGTCAGAAACCGGCCTGATAATGGGCGATTTATGGCTGCCCACCCCAAGAATACCGCTCCACCAATGATCAACAGCTACCTCCTGCCCCGGCAGGATGACCTCCCTTAGTAAATTCAACAGATAGCCTTGTATAAGGGGGGTGGTGCCAAAAGCAGTTGTCGTTTCACCCTCCGGATCGAGGTTGCGCCCGCCCCCGAGCAGTACCCGCCCATTGATATGGCGGAAGTACGTGTACCCCCGGTCGTAATGGAAGCCCCCTTTCCAGCTAAGCCCAGGTACTGGAGCAGTCACTAGCACTTGGTTGCGAGCCGGTTTCAAGTCAGCCTCGGGGACCAGCTGCCCGGCAAAAGCATTGGCCGCAAGCAGCACTTTCCCTGCTTGTATGTAAAACCCGCTTCGGGTCTGCAGCGCCACACCGCTGCCCGTGTCTGTAAGCTCAGTCACCTCTATACCAGGAAAGAACAAGACCCCAGCCTGCTGTGCTAATGCGATAAGCTGGCCCATAAGCTTCCCAGGGTTCAGCAATCCTTCCGCCTGATTGAAAATCAGCTGCTTTACTCCCGCAAAGCCGAAAGTACCGCCCACTTCTTGCCCTGTTCTAAGAAAAACCTCCTTATTGCCTGTGATGCGATGAAGCTCCTGATTGAAGCGGCTCAGATTGTCCATACAAGCTTCGTACAACCGGTGGTCTGCAGAGCGGAACAGCTCAAAGCCGCCAACCTGTTCGTACTGCAACGCCCGGTCACCAATGCGCTGCCGCAGCCGCCTTAGCCCTTCCCAGCGGTCGGCGACCAAATTCCACACCTCTTCTTCGGGCCTGCTGCCCAAATCATCAAGGAGTTCGGAAGCACTGCCAAAACAGGCAAAACCAGCATTCCTGGTACTTGCGCCTATCGGCAGCGGCCCTCTTTCTAGAACAACGATACGTGCAGCGGGCGAAATCTCCCGCGCCCTTAACGCGGCGCTCAAGCCTACTATCCCACCTCCGATAATGGCCAGGTCAATGCCCTTAAAGAAAGTTTCCAGTTCCCAGTAGCTGAGGGCGTATTGAGGCATAGCAAGAGTCATTTGCAGGTAAAGGCTAAATTAGGGGACAAGCCTTATCTTTGTGGCGAAATCAACGAATATACCATATGATACAACGTATTCAATCTGTTTTTCTATTCTTGGCGGGCGGTGCTTCGCTTGGCCTATTCGGCCTCCCATTTGCCAAAACGCCAGCGCCTATTGCAGAGTCTGCTATTTTCAGCGATGCGGTCTACAATCTTAATGACCAAGTAGGGCTGATGGCCATCTTCGGCTTAGCTGGAGCTGCTGCGCTGATCAGCATCTTCCTCTTCCGCAACCGGAAACTTCAGATGCGCCTAAGCCTGAGCGCGCTCATTCTGAACATTGGCGGGTTAGCATTTGCGGGGCTTTACTTGTCTGAGCAGCTTACAGAAGCTGGCAAAAATGCCATCCAAGACGCAGCAGGTATGTATTTGCCCCTGCTCGCCATCTTCTTCTGCTTCCTGGCCTATCGTTTTATCGGAAAAGATGAGAAGCTTGTCCGTTCAATGGACCGCCTCCGCTAAGTAAACAAAAGGGAAGGCTCAAAACGAGAAGCGCCTTTTACTGCTAAGAGCAATAAAAGGCGCTTTTATTTATACCAAGTAACAGCACTGCTAAAGCTAGTTTTTGGCGTTCGGATCTTTTTTAGCTGAATAATTTACTTTCAGCTGCCCCGATTTGCGGAGCTGAGTCTTTACATCGGTAACGATACCCATAGTAACCTCTCCATCCACACGCAGGGAAGACGTAATCTGTCCGTGGCGGGCTTCCGGCACTTTGATTTTGTGCTTTTCAAGGAAGAGCGGAATATCAGCAATAGTAGCAAACTTATCGCCCAGCTGCAGGCGTGGCTTGGTACCATAGATATTCTGGTATTTCTGAGTAGGGCGGCCGATATAGAGGTAATTGACCAATGACTTTTCTTCCAGCTTGGTCAGTTCAGACGCATAAGGCGTAGAAACTTTGACCATGAGCTCAGCATCACGGAGTACTGTTACAACCATGAAGAAGAACAGCAGCATGAAGATGATATCAGGAAGAGAAGCCGTGGAAATCGCCGGTTTAGACTTGCCCCTTTTTTTAGTGAACTTTGCCATAATCTATCATTTTTGACAGCCTTTGCACAGGCCGATCGTGAAGAATAAAGAGTGCTAAAGGTGAAGGGAGCGGGCATACAGAAGAGCACACCCGCCGGCCTGATGTCTTTTAGCGTTGTTATTCCTCACCGAATGAAGTAGGTTCAGCTTCCGAAAGTACGAAAGGGATTTCTTCCCGAATCGCTTTCCGGTAGGCGAACGGCATATCCTCTGAATAAGGCACGCCGTAATTGCGTTGGCTCAACTCATCCCAAAGCTCGCTATAAGCGGCTTTCAGCTCATTGTACACCCGCAGGTAAGCATCATAGCTTGTACCGCGGTCGTTTTTGAGCGAAATAATCGCTTTGGTTGGTTTTTCAGCCATTTCAGGGTCTTGGTACGGATTGCTGATGAAGACCTTTGCGCGCTCGCGCAGCTCTTCTACCCGAGCAGGCTCGCCCCGTACAAGTAGCTGATCCTGTGCATTTACCAGAACTGAGAATACGTTACGCTGCTTCAGCTTGGTCACATCGGGCTCTTCCTCCGACCAGGGTGGAAGCTTGACCGTGATCCCTTTATCTTCTACGATCGTTGTTGTAACGAGGAAGAAGATGAGCAGCAGGAAGGCAATATCAGCCATAGAGCCTGCATTGATCTCGTTGGTCATCCGATCTCTGGTGCTCGTTTTTGCCATAATGCCTTATTTGAAGAGGTTAGAAATCTCAGAAATGACAAAGGCAGCTGCCGCAAGAATGACGAGGATAACAGTAGTTGAAATACCCCCTGAGATAAACTTCAGGTTGCCTTCAGTAAATACTGCACCGCCTTGTTCGAACTTATCAATTGCGCCCTGAATGTAAGGGGACACATTGGTGTCGGTCATAGAATAGGAGACGAAAAAGATAACCAACAGCGCCACAAAACCCAGGATGCCCTTCATAGAGCTTTTGAAGCTAGTCGCTACCTGGACCAAGCCAAACAGCACCATGGCGATTGCAGCAACGATGGACAGTGCGATTGCACCATAAAGCCCAAAGTCGAAAATCGTGGTTTCTGCTTGCTTCTCTTCCGCCATCGCTGTGAATTCTCCCATATTAGAGACCACAGAGATTAGGAAGATCGCGGTTATCACAACTCCTAAACCGAAGGCCAGTGTCTGGCCATTTTTGGTTAAGAATTTATACATAATGGTTGGTTTCTCTTACTTCTTGAAAATGTTGTTTGCTGCCATGATGTCTACCAGTGCGATAGAAGCATCTTCCATTTTGTTGACGATGCCGTCAATCTTAGAAACGATGTAGTTGTAGAAAATCTGCAAGATAATCGCTGTGATCAGACCGAATACCGTTGTCAGAAGGGCAACTTTGATACCACCAGCAACAACTGAAGGAGAAAGGTCACCTACCGCTTCGATGCGGTCGAATGCCTGAATCATACCAATTACCGTACCCATGAAACCAAGCATAGGTGCGATGGCAATGAAAAGAGAAATCCAAACCAGGCCACGCTCGAGCAAGCCCATTTGTACGCTACCGTAGGAAACGATTGCTTTTTCAACCGCCTCTGCACCGTCGTCAGCATTTTTCAGCCCTTCGTAAAGGATGCTAGCTGTTGGGCCTTGAGTTGACTTGCAAACCTCCATAGCGCCTTGAACATCGCCAGACTTCAGGTGGTCGTCAATACGAGCCAGCAGCTTATCTGTGTTGGTCGTTGCGATGTTAAGCGTAATGATACGCTCGATACAGAAAGCCAGGCCAAGGATCAAACAAACGAGTACGAAGCTCATGAAGCGCCAGTCACCGTCGATGAAGTACTTCTTCAGTACCTGATAGCCGCTTTGGTCCTCAGCCATTTCTTCTGCACTGCCAGCATCAGCTGCCGGTGCTTCCGGTTGCATAGGCTCGACCTCAGCTTCTGCCGCCGTTGTCGTGTCTTCTGCAGTGTCTTCCATTTGCTCAGTAGCCTCGCCTTCAGCTTCTGCTCCGCTGTCTTGTGCGTACACGAAGTTGCCTGAGGTAACTGCCATGCCAAGAATGAGCAGCAGTGCTATTAATTTTCGCATAGTCAATAAGGTTTTACGATTGTTTTTTAAAAGTTAGTCAAACCATGAGTTGAAGGCAGGCAAAATGGCAGGAACAGTATAAAAAACAGGGTTAGGCCAGTTTTTTCCTGCTAACAGCCTATCACCGGCCGATAATCTGAAAGTCATTAGCGGAGAGAGAGGGATTCGAACCCTCGATACCCTGTTAGGATATACACGCTTTCCAGGCGTGCCTCTTCAGCCACTCGAGCACCTCTCCTTTAATTCTGTCGCTATGGCCCAGACCTTTTATCCGGGCAGCTCACGAGCAAATATAGTTATTCAGAACCTTTTGCCAATATCGAGCCTCACAAAAATTGCAAAAAGATCATATTCCACAAAATACTTTTTGGGGCCGCTAGCTCTTAATGCCCGGCAAGACAGCCCCTTCTGGCAGCCGCTCAGTATTGAAAATGGTTTCTGCATTTTCGGTCGTTGCCCGGGCCACTGCCTCTAGGCTTACGCCCAAAACCTCTGCCACCTTCTCCGCTATAATACGGATGTATGCGCTCTCGTTGCGCTTCCCGCGGTATGGTGCAGGGCTCAGGTAAGGGGCGTCTGTCTCCAGCACCAGGCTGCTTAAAGGCAGCTGAGCTACCACCTTGTCGAGCCCTCCATTCTTGAAAGTCACTACCCCGCCTATGCCCAGCAGGAAACCAAGCGCTATAATCCGGTTGGCTTCTTCCAAGCTGCCTGTAAAACAATGGAAAATCCCACGAAGCCGGCTATCTTGTTCCTCCTCCAGGATCGCCAACACTTCCTCCGTGGCATCGCGGGAGTGGATGACAATAGGGATATCCAAAGCTTTCGCCCAGCGTATCTGCTGACGGAACGCATCCTGCTGCTGACGGAAAAAGGACTTATCCCAATAAAGGTCTAGCCCGATTTCGCCCACCGCGCAAAAAGGGCGGCTGCTCAGCCAATGCTCCACTTCGGCCAGCTCTTCCAGATAACCTTCCTGAACAGAGCACGGGTGCAGCCCCATCATCGCAAAGCACTGCCCGGGGTAGCTTTCTTCCAACTGCAACATGCCCGCGATAGAGGCCCGGTCGATATTTGGAAGAAAGAAACGGTCTATGCCATTGTCTAGCGCTCGCTGCATCATCTCCGCCCGGTCGGCATCAAACTTGCCTGCGTATAAGTGTGCGTGCGTATCTATCAGCCTCATATCCCTTTTTTCCGTTTCAAAATGCTGCGCGAAGATAACAGATTTCTGCTGCTCTCCTACCTCCATAACCAAGAAGAGGTGCGGATATGCCACCGCTCCTGCTTAGCCTTTAAGCGCTTATTTGGATGGGTTTAGTTGTAAAAGCCAAGCATTTATGCCTTCCTGCTGTAACTGCATAGCCGCAGGGTTCTGGCGAAGCTGCTAAATTTTAGCCTAGCATCTCTTAGTGCGGAAGCCAGGCAAAGCATCGATTGGCAGCAGGAACGAGCTGCAAATATGCTCTAAGATTCATCTACTTGTGTTTTTGGTGTATGCGGGGAAAAGGATTGAGGCACTTACCGGTATGGGATTGCCTGGAATTCGGGCTCGTGCCTTACCTTAGCGGCCAATTAACTCCGCTCTGTAAAAACTGCACATGGCAAAAAAAAGCAAATTCTATACCGTTTGGGAGGGGAGCACTCCCGGCGTTTACAGCACTTGGGCAGCGTGCCAAGCGCAGATCAAGGGCTACCCTAACGCCCGTTACAAATCTTTCCCCACCAAAGAGGAAGCAGAAGCCGCCTTCCGCGGCAGTTTTGCCGACCACATCGGGCAGGGCAGCACTAAGCCTAAGTCATCAAAACCAAGCCTGACGCCGCGCAGCGAAATCATATGGGACAGCATCAGCGTTGATGCGGCCTGTAGCGGCAACCCTGGCATAATGGAATACCAAGGGGTTGGCACCAAAGACAAAAGCCAGATCTTCCACAAAAAATTCAGCCTGGGCACCAATAATATCGGAGAGTTCTTGGCCATCGTACATGCCTTAGCCCTGCTCAAGCAACAGGGCGCCAATACGCCTATTTATACAGACTCTAAGATCGCAATGGGGTGGGTGCGGAAAAAAAAGGCCAATACCAAATTGGTGAAGAACCCAAAAACTGCAATACTGCATGAGCTCATCGCCCGCGCAGAGCATTGGCTGCAGCACAACACCTACCCCAACCGCATCCTCAAATGGGATACCGACAGCTGGGGCGAAATCCCGGCCGACTTTGGGCGCAAGTAGCCTTACGGCAAAAACTTCATCTTGTAGCCCGCTTGGACCTTGCCCTTCCTAATGTTGTCCAGCTTGCGCTTAACAAGCCGTTTCTTAATGGGCTTCAAGTGCTCCGTGAAAAGGATGCCATCGATATGGTCGTACTCATGCTGGATCACGCGTGCGTTGAAGCCCGTGAACACCTCCTCATGGGCATTGAAAGCCTCGTCCATATACCGTAGCCGGATCTGGGCGGGGCGCTCTACCTCGCCCCTTACATCAGGTATGCTCAGGCAGCCTTCCTCATAAGGCCAGACCTCGCCCCCTTCTTCTACCTTGTGGGCATTGATGAATACCTTCTTTATCCCTTCCCCTTCTTTGTCCTCCCGCTTGATCTGCTCGGTATCCACCAGAAAAAGCCGTATAGACTTGCCAATCTGAGGCGCGGCCAGCCCAACCCCTTCAGCGTAGTACATCGTTTCCCACATATCCGCTATAAGCTGTGCGAGCTCGGGGTAGCCTGCATCAATATCCCGGGCCTCCTTCTTGAGCACGGGCTGCCCGTATGCATAAATCGGTAAGAGCATCTATTGTCCTAAGTTTGAATCCATATAATCCCGCAGGATGATCACAGCGCTGATTTTATCGACCAGCCCCTTATCCTGCCGTTTTTTCTTCTTAGCCCCGCTTTGCCGGATGGCGGCCTTGGCCTCTTCCGAAGTAAAGCGCTCGTCCTGCATTGCGATCCTGACCCCCGGGAAGAGCTTCCCCAGCTTGCGGGCCAGCCCTACAACAAAGTGGTGGATCTGAGCCGGGTTCCCGTCTGGATAGAGGGGCTCCCCTATTACAATGGCCTCCACCTCCTCCGTTTCCATATAGGCCTTTAAGTAGGCCTCGAGCTCATGGGTGGGGACCGTTGCCAGCCCCGTGGGGATAATCTGCAGGGGGTCGGTTACCGCCAGCCCCGTCCGTTTGGTCCCATAATCAATCGCTAATATCCTAGCCAATGTTTTCAATTTAGGCTGCAAAGGTACTGCAGCGATCAGGTATTTGCACTATCTAGAGGGAGTTTCCGCAATTTGCCCCTTCCGGCCCTTACTCATAACCTTGAGCCTGTAGCTTGAACAGCTCGGCATATTTACCGTCTTTGGCGAGCAGCTCTTCGTGGCTGCCCAGCTCCAGCAGCTGCCCGTTCTCCAGAAAAAGGATCCGGTCTGCCATACGTACAGTGGAAAAGCGGTGCGAAATGATGACCGCCGACTTCCCGTCGATCAGCTCTGCGAACCTCAAGAACACTTCATGCTCTGCACGGGCGTCGAGGGCAGCGGTCGGCTCGTCCAAAATCAGCAGTTGCGCATCGCGCATATAGGCCCGGGCCAAAGCTATTTTTTGCCATTGCCCGCCGCTGAGGTCAATGCCCCCGGCAAAGCGCTTGCCCAACAACTGCCGATAACGCTCCGGCAGCGTATCGACCACCGTATCTGCAAGGCTCTTCTGAGCCGCCTGCTCGATAACGGATGCTTCTTCCAGCTGGCTGATGTTGCCAATAGCGATGTTCTCTCCAGCTTGCAGCTGAAAGCGGATGTAGTCTTGGAAAATGATGCCGATCTGGTTGCGCAGCTCCTGCAGCCCAAACGAACGGATATCTTTCCCGTCTATCAATATACGGCCCTCCGTGGGCTCGTAAAGCCGGGCCAGCAATTTGACCAGGGTGGTCTTGCCAGCCCCGTTTTCTCCTACCAAGGCCAGTTTCTCCCCTGCTCCAAGATGGAAGGATAGCCCCCGTATAGCCCAGCGCTCGCTGCCAGGGTAACGAAAGCCGACATCCTCAAAGGTAAAACCTTCACGGATGGGCTGGGGGAAGGGCTCAGGCTCTGCCGGCGAGGTGATCTGAGGGCTGATCGCCAAGAAGTCAAACAGGTCCTGCAAGTACAAAGCGCCCTGCGCAATTTTGGAAAACCGGTTCATCACCCCCTGCAGCATACCCCGCATCCGCTGAAAGGAGCCCGCCAAAAACGTCAAAGTGCCCAAAGTGATCATGCCGCCCACTGCCTGTAGTATGATGTAGACATAGGCTCCATAGTAAGATAAAGTGCCCAACGCGGACAGGGCGCTGCCCCACAGCGCACGGCGCACGGCTATGCCGCGGTTGGCCTGATAATAGCGTGTGGACAGGTCCGCAAAACGCCTTGCGATAAAACCCGACAGGTTGAATATCTTGACCTCCTTCGCCGTTTGGTCACTGGCACCGATATAACGAAGGTAATCGAGCTCCCTGCGCTCGGGCGTCCAGCTCCGGGTAAGGGAATAAGTGCGCTGATTGAAGTGGGTCTCCCCTAGGAAAGAGGGGATGACGGCGACAACCAGCAACAAGATCAGCCAAGGGCTGAATGCGATCAAGCCGCCGGCCAGGAAGAGCAGCGTGACCATATCCTGCAGTTGTGCAAGCACCTGTGACATCAGCACCGTCCGGCCAGTCGTCTGCCGGCGTGCCCTTTCCAGTTTATCGTAAAAGCCGGCGTCCTCAAACTGGTAAAGGTCTAGCCGGGCAGCATGCTCGATGAGGCGGACGGAAGTTTCGTTAGCAAACAAATCGCCCAGCAGGCTGTCCAATAAGGTAATGCCCCGGTTCATTAGATCGGAAAGTATGGCCAAACCCAGCTCTATGCCGACCAGCAGCCAAAGGTAATCCATGCCGCCGCTGCCTTCCATCAGGCGCAGCACCTCGTCTATGATCTCCTTGCCCACCCAAAGGGTTGCCAAGGGTATGGCCGACTTGAAAAGCCGCAGTGCCACATTGCCTAAAGCCATAACAGGGCTCGCCTGCCAGATCAGCCTAAAAAACGGGATCAGGTTGTGCAGTGCACTGAACTGCTCCCGGAAACCTTGTTTGTCCTTTTTCTCCATACCTGTGTTGAGGAGCGCTTTCCTCCGCGCCCAGTGATAACCATTGCCCGGCCCCTACGGTTGCCAGCACTTCCTGAGTCTTAACACTTGATGCACTTAGTAGTTGCCTCCCATGCCGAGCGGCTGTCAGGGCTGCTGCACACGTCCATTTCATACCGGTGCCGCAAAATTATGAATGAGGAGCAGCTAAACCCTTTACCTTAGCGGTCGTTTAATGGACTTCATGCAAACAATCCTGACACTATGCCTTCACCAACCGAAGAGCTGCAACAGCTCGCCGCCCTACTGCAGCTCGAAAAAGAAGAAGACCTGGAACAATTCAAACAGCGCGTACAGCGGCTTCCGCTCACGGAGCGCAAAGAGAAAGGCTATGCCTGGTACCCTGTGCAGGTCATCAAATCAGGCTACACCTACGGTGAGCGGGCTTACGTGACCATAGAACGGGATGTGCCCCAAGACAGCCACCACCACTTCAGGGCGGGCATGGTCGTCAATTTTTTCAGCCAGCAGCCAGGGCTGAAACGGCCGGAGCGCACCGGCGTGGTCAACTTCGTCAACAAAAACCGCATGCAGATCATCCTGAACAGCAAAGACCTGCCAGAGTGGATGAAGCTGGGGCTTGTAGGGGTAGACCTCCTCTTCGACGAACGCACCTACCAAGAAATGGAAAAAGCCCTTAAACAAGCGATGAATGCCAAAGGGGACCGCTTGGCTGAACTCCGGGACATCCTCTTGGGCGTACGCCCCACCCAAAACACCTCATTGGCGCACACTTATCTCCCCAGCCAGCTCAACCCCTCCCAGCAGGCTGCCGTCAATGACATCCTCTCTGCCAGAGATATTGCTGTCGTACATGGCCCTCCAGGTACCGGGAAGACCACCACCCTTGTACAAGCAGTGAAACAATTGGCTCAGCAGGAACACAATATCCTCGTCACTGCCCCTAGCAATACTGCCGTAGACCTCCTCGTGGAGCGCCTGTCCGCCGAAGGGCTCAATGTCACGCGCATTGGCAATATCTCTAGGGTAGACGAGCAAGTTATCCGGCATACGCTGGAAATGAAAATCAGCGATCACCCCGACAGTAAAAACATCAAGAAGATCAAGATACAAGCGGCAGAGGCCCGGCGGAAGGCTCAAAAGTTCAAGCGGAAATTTGGGCATGAAGAACGGGCAGAGCGCCACCGCCTTTTCCAGGAAGCCCGCGAGCTCTCTGCCTGGGGCAGGCAAATGGAAGACCGGCTGATTGAGCAAATCCTCGACGGCTCACAAGTCATTGCCGCAACCTTGGTCGGCACAGCTAATGACGTCATCAGCCGGCGCAAGTTCCGCACCGTCTTTATCGATGAGGCAGCCCAAGCCCTTGAGCCCGCTACATGGATACCCATTGCACGGGCCTCCCGCGTCATTTTCACCGGCGACCCCTTCCAGCTGCCCCCCACCGTCAAATCGCGGAAAGCTGAAAAAGAAGGGCTCAACATCACGCTCATCGAAAAGCTCCTGAAACGGCTGCCACAAGTGAGCCTGCTCAATGTGCAATACCGCATGAACGACGCCATCATGGCTTTCTCCAATCAGGCTTTTTACGAGGGCAAACTGACGGCTGCCCCGGGCGTAGGGGGGCAGCGCGTACCTCTCCTCCCTGACGACCCCATCATTTTCATCGATACAGCAGGCTGCGGGTTTGACGAAAAAATGCACCCCATGTACAAGAGCCGCTACAACCCCGAGGAGTTCCTCATCCTCCGTGAGCACCTCTACCAGCTGATCAAGGCAAAACCGGAGGGGTATGAGCCTAGCATCGCCATCATTTCGCCCTACCGGGAGCAAGTCGAACATATGCAGCAAATGATCGAAGAAGACGAGGGCTTGCAAGCCCTCGATATGACCGTCAACACCATCGACGGTTTCCAGGGGCAGGAGCGGGACATCGTCTTCATCTCCCTTGTACGGTCCAACCCCAAAGGGGAAATTGGGTTCCTGAACGACTACCGGCGGATGAACGTGGCCATCACCCGGGCCAGACAGCAGTTGATTATTGTAGGGGACAGCGCCACTGTGGGGGCAGATGAGTTTTACAGCCGTTTCCTTTCCTTCTGCGAGGAAGAAGGGGGCTACCAAAGTGCTTGGGCTTATCTCCAAACCCCTGACTAACCTTGGCTTTTAGCCACACCAAAACAGGGAACGGTAGCTTTTTTAAAGAAAACGGTAGTTTTTTAAAGGAAAAGGTTGTTTAAGATAACAAAAAATCCCATATTTGTGAATGTAAGATATGGGGAAAGATGCTGTTGTGTCCTTCCACACCCTACAAAAAGCAACTGTCCAACTTAAAATGGGCCGTCCAAATGGGCTGCTACCAACTTCAACACTTTTGCCCCCAAACATTTAGCACAGTCCAAACAACCTACTATGAAAAAAACAAATGTAAGCGTAAACGACGAGCGCCTTCAGGTTTCTTCCGAAGTGCTCCGCGCCATTGCTCACCCGCTCCGCATGCAAATCCTTGAGTTCATCGACCGCAACAGTGAAATCAATGTCAATAAAATTTATGGCACGCTAGGGCTTGAGCAGTCTATCACTTCACAGCACCTGCGCATCCTCCGCACAGCCGGCCTCGTCGACACTGAACGAGACGGCAAGTATATCCACTACAGCCTCAATTACGATAAGATCGGCGGCACCATAGAGGCTATCAGACGGTTCTTGGAGCAAGATCGCGTCTAATTAGAAAGCATAATAGAGAAAACACACTGGATTACTAAGGAAGGCTGTCCTTCTGCATTGGCTGAAGGCAGCTTTTTTTATTGCTGCCAACAGGGAGGTAACTAAGCGGCCATTCTCCCCCATTCCTGATGGTACAGGGGCCTGCCCCTGCCTCGCGGCAGGGAGCCGCTATGCTACGGGGCTCGCTCTTCGCTCGGCCCTGCCGGGCTTCCCACCCCTTCGCAGCGCTAGGCCGATGCCCGAGCAGCCTATAACGGTTACGAAATTCTGGTTTGTGACACTCCGGCAGCAAGGCAGCTGCCTCGGTTCTTTGCTAGGCTGCCACAGTCAGGCCCAGCGCATCAGCCTGCGCCCATTTGCACACAACCACAGCACCATCAGGCTACAGGCTACGGCTCAGGGTTCGCAGGTACGCCTTGCCCAGGCCGGTTCTCTTCCCGCCCAATATCCTCCTCCCTGCCCGCTGCTGCCGTAGGAGCCACTTCCACCTGCTGATCTTCCTGATGGAAAAAACTGCGCTGAAACAGCAGTATATAGATCACCCCTGTAGAAATAGCCGCATCAGCAATGTTGAAGACTGGCTTGAAGAACATGATGTGCTCACCCCCCCAAATAGGGACCCAATCGGGCAGATAGGTATTCACCAATGGGAAATAGAACATATCCACTACCTTCCCATGCAAAAAGCTCGAATAGCCCCCCCCTTCCGGGAAAAGCTCTGCCAGCCCTCCGTGATAGGGAGACTCAGAGAAAATGATGCCATAAAAAGCACTGTCAAGTATATTGCCCATAGCCCCAGCGAGAATGAGCGCGAAACCGATAAGCACACCGGAGGATACTCCCCCACGGATCAGCGTCCTCAGGTAGTAAATCAGAAAAGCAACGGCGATGATACGGAAAACACTAAGCGCCAGTTTGCCATAAGCCCCGCCCAAAGTCATGCCAAATGCCATGCCGTTATTCTCCACGAAATGTATCAAGGCCCAGTCCAGTCCCAGAAGGCTGAACTCCTCTCCATATTCCATGTGGGTTTTTACCCAAATCTTCAGGGCCTGATCTGCCACGAGGACAGCCAGCACAATGAATGTTATCAGCAGTGATTTTTTCAACTTTCTAACCTTTTTTGGCAAGCAATTGGGGTGAACACCTCGGCCCGCTCCCCTTTGCGGCACTGCTGCAGGGGAATCAAGGCTCGGCTATTATTAACGTAGCGGGCAGGCCCAGGGTTGTGCGCAAAGCTACAAAATACCTGCTACCTCTCTCCACCTGCCACCGTATAAGAAGCAGGCTTATCCTGCATTTGCCTGCCCTTCCCAGCGCAAGTGGCACCCCGGCACGAAGGGCCGGATCAGCAACGATCAGCCCTATTGTTTTTCTGCGAGAGGCGGGCCTAAGCTTACCGCTGCGCCCTGACGCTACAAAAAAGCCATTGATGAAGCCAAGCAGCCAAAATGTTCTAGCCAAAACACTGCCCCCGCATCGGCTATTGCTGATACGGGGGCAGTGGCTGCTGAGCGCTTTTCTGGAGCGGTTTCGTCATGAAAACCAAGGACTTATGTCCGCCTGCCATACCAGTATGGCCTTGGCTAAGCCGCTAAATTTGAGTTTGGCAGGCCAAATAAAAAATCAGCGAAAGAGCCAAGCTCATAAATGGTTGATTTACAACAAAAAAACATGCACTAAGCAAGTACAGGGCGCAAAAGGCCTACAGGCCAATCCTATGGGCGTGAACCAAAATGTCGCAGGCGTTTATGCTTTTGGGGCACTAGCCTGGCATTGGCCTAGCGCTGCGAAGGGGCGGCAGGCCTGATAAGGCCGAGCGGATAGCGAGCCCCGTAGCATAGCGGCACCTGCCATCGGGCAGGGGCAGGCCCCTATCACATTGTGCGGGGGCAGGCAAAAACGACAATCTGGTTTGCGCCCAACCCTATCATGCTCAGCGGTTTTGCTTAGCTTCAATGCTGAGGGTAGCATGAGGCACTGCACGCAGCCGCTCTTTGGCTATCAATTTGCCAGTGACACGGCATACGCCGTACACCTTATTTTGGATACGGATGAGCGCATTCTCCAAGTGCTGAATCAGCTTCCGCTGCCTTGCGGCCATATTGGTCAGCCGCTCATTCTCAGCGGTCCCTATGCCGTCGTCAAGCCCTTTTACTTTGGCATCCGGGTTGTCTGCCATATCAGAAAGCTGATCAAGGTAGAAGCTCAGCTCGCGCTGCGCTTTGTCCAGTTTCTTCTGGATCAGGATACGAAACTCCTCCAATTCTTCGTCAGAGTAACGGGTTTTTACGAGATTTTCATTCATAGCGACATTTGATTTGACCAGACTAATCCATGCCAGCTCCCCGGCACGAGGAGCGCCGTGCACGTTTATTTCTCAAAAAGCTGCCGCAAAAATACAAATTCACCCCTTCATTTCCCAGCGTATTATAAAATTTGCAAAAAGGGGCCCCATACAGGAAAAACAACTCATGCAAGGGTTCATTCCGTCAAGCCGTCAACTACCGTTTTCAGACAGACAAAAAGCGCTTCTTGGCCTTCCCGGCTGACCAACTGCTGTTCGTCTTCCTCGTCTTGTGTCAGAGCATCTTCAATGAAAGCCAATAGGTCCTCCTGCCGGGCCCCCTCAAAGAAGGGGTCCAACCTAGCGCGGAAAGTCCCCCCCTTGTTGCCGTGCAGGACATTCCAGTTGTCCTCTTCCAATTCGCTCAGCCGCTGCTCGTCCACATCAGCCAATGCTGTGCCGGACTCCTTCACTGCCGTCCAGATGACCAAGAGCAGGTAAAGGAAATATTCACGCTCTTGAGCGGTGAAGGCCTCAAAGCTTTCAGAGAACCCGTAAGCGAGCAAAACCGGAGACGCTTCCTTTAGTGCCTCTAGTGCTTGCGCAAAGGCAGCTTCATCCTGTAGTTTAGCTGCTGCTGCTTCTATGAGGTCTTCCGGAATAAATGGGGCGGCCATATTGTTGCTTTATGATGGTGAGTGAAGTCTATTCAACTGCAATGATACGAAGCTCCACCCGTTCTGCCGCCCCCTCCCGGGCAGGAAATGCTTTGCCATACCCCCTAACTTTCAGCCGCTGCTCTGAGATACCGTTGCCCACCAGATAATTCCGGATAGCGGTTGCCCGCTCCTCGGTCAGTTGCAAAGCTTTGGCGTAAGAATAGCTGTCCCCCACATGAGCGCCCACTTCCACGGCCAGCCCTTCGTGCTCATTGAGGAAGGCAAGAACGCGCTTGAGCTCATGGTAAGCAGGAGCTGTCAGCAAGCTGCTGCCAGGCTGGAAGGCAACACTATTGAGCGGGATGTTCCGCCCCAGCTCAGCAGGAATGAGCAGCAGGTCCTGATCCACCTCGACAGGGGCAGGAGGTGCTCCTGCCGGCAGCACCAAAGGGGCTACGGTTTCCTCTGCAGGGCTTTCCTGCAGCCTTTTTTCTACTAGCCGGTCGAGTTTTTCCTGTACAGCCGTCCGCTCCAGCTTTTTAGCCTGGTACTGAGCTTTAGCCTGCATCCGCTTTTCCACTTCTGTCCGGAGCTCAGTGCGCAGTGCGGCTTCAACATCTGGCCGCATAGCGGTTTTCAAGTCCGCCTGCAGGTCTTTTTCCCAACCCGTCAGGCTATCATCAGGCTCTGGGGCCCCACCTTTGGCTGCCCATTCCCTGGCTGGGGCCCGCTGAGCATTCAGCCCTTCCCGGATCTGCTGTTGCAGTGCTTTGGTTTTTTGCTCCAGCTGCAACTGCTCCGCTTCGCTGAGCACTGGCACCCGGCTTACCTCAACCTCCAAGGGCACCTCTCTGCTCAAGGCTTGTGCTACCTCGGGGGCCAGCTCTGCCTCTAGCTCTTCCTGGGCTTTTGCCTTCAGCTCTTCAAAAGTTGGCGGCTCCTCCCACATGTGCCGCTCGCCTGAGGCCATCTCCTCTTGTGCTTCTTGTGTAGCTTTTTCATGCGTGTAATACCGGCGGAAGCGGGCTTTCATATCCTCCAGCTCACGGCGCGAGGCTGCCTCCTCATCGTAGCCATCATCAGGCAGCGTATCGCGCACTGGCGCTGCATGCAAGACCATATAATTGAACCGGTGCTGCAGGGCTTCTATTTCCGGGTCGGAAAGATCAATAGCAGGCCCTTTATGCTGTGCAGCAGCAGCCTTCTGCCGCCATTCGGCCTGCATAGCAATCAGCTCCTCGTCCAAGTTGCGGAGGTGAAGCTGCAAAGCGCGGATCTGCTCATCGGCCCCACCTGCTACCGAAAAACTGCCCGCCCCCGCATCGGCAGAGGCCATGGCCGCCCCAACCGGCTGGCTTACGGCAAAGAACCCAGGGACATCAGCACGCAGTGCCCTTTCGGCCCCAGCCGGTACCACTACCTGGAAAGAGCCATCCGCAGCCGTCTCAAACCGATGTACCGTTTGCCCGGCGTAGGGGTCTTCAATTCGCACAGGTGCAGGCAGCGCACCAGGGCTGCCCGCCACTGCCACCCGCCCTTTTACCAGGATAGCCGGTTCCGGCAGCAGCTCCTCAGGCAAAACTGCGGTAAAGATGTCTGCATCCTCCCCCACTGGGCGACGGGAGAAATAGGCTGGCACTCCAGATACCGGGAGGGAAACCTGCAACTCATCCGCATCTGTATTTACAGCTGGCCCTAGGTTTACAGGGGTGCTCCACCGCTGCCAGCTGTCATCTATGCGGCGAGATACATATAAGTCAAAGCCTCCTTGCCCACCGCCACGGTTGCTTGCAAAATAAAGGGTTTTACGATCGGCAGCCAGAAAAGGGGACTGCTCATCGGCGGTGGTATTCAATGTAGCGCCCAACGGCTGTATCTCTTGCCACTGCCCGTCGCCCCTGGAAATAGCGAATACCAGATCGCTGCGGTTGGGCCCTGCTTCCCGGGCAAAAACCCGGGCTCGGCCATCGGCGCTCTGTGCGGCTGCCTGAAAACGGACAGACTGCCCTTCGCCGGTGGGCTGCCAGAAGCGCCCGCCCTTTTCAAAAACCAACAAGCGCTGCGAGGAGGGGCGCAACACCGCCATGTGGGCAGCCCCAGGGCCCGACCAAGCCGGATAATCTGCAGCGGGCGAATTCACAGGTGCCCCCACATTAACGGCCTTAGACCAAGTTGCATCGCCAGACTGATAAGCCGCCCATATGTCGGGCTGATTATCTGTGCCACGGTTTTGAGGGTGCCCGGCGCGGGCAAAAAATAAAGTATTGCCATCAGCAGAGATGACCGGGCAAGACTCGTCGTACGGGGTATTGACTGCTTCGGAGACCGTCACTTGGGCTGTGGCGAGCCAAGGCCAGGCACAGCACAGGAAAAAGAAGGGGAAGATTTGTTTTTTCATCATTGTCATTCAGGTTGGGCCAGGCAGCAAACCATGGCAGCTTACCTTACAGACGTAAAAACAAAAAAAAGTAATGCTGGGTTGGTATAACCCACTGATTAAAAACAGCTTGCCGGCTATTCTTCATCGGCATCCGGGGCAGTATCCTGCAAATTGATGACCCTCCCTTGGCTGAGCGCTGCTACAGGCAAGAAAGCGCCCTGCTCCCACTGCCCAAACATTGCCACAGGCTGCTCCTGTGCCACGGCTTTCAGCGCCCAGCGCACGTCACCTGCCAGGTTGAGCGGAAGGCCGTCCCCATTGGCATCTACAGCCAGCCACTGCCCGCCTTGGCCTTCTCGTATCGCTACAGCAGACAAAAGAGCGGGGAAAGTGTACAACCACGGGTTGTGCCGTAAGGCCTGTGCATAGGCTGTCCCGAATTCGGATACAGATGCATAACCAGACAGCCGCTCGAGCGGCTCATACCACGGCCGGTGCTTTTTCAGCAGGCCACGTACGGGGTAAGCCCCAGGATAAAAGACGACCTCGGCTTGCAGAGCGCTCCCCAGCGCCCACTGCCCTTCAAAACGGGCATTCCCCCATACAAAATCGAGCAGGAGGGCGTATTTGCCAGATACTTCGCCCAGCAGCCAAGTGCGGCGGTAGCGGAGCTTCTCCTCCTCCCCTTCGCTCAGCCCGATCACCAGCCAATTGTCCATTACCCCCTCGCCGGCCAGCAGCTCCTCTTTTTTCTGATTTACCCCAGCATAAGCCAGTACCTCTTCCTGCATAGGGATGCTCAGGGAAGCGATCTGCCGGAAGGCCTGCACAAATAGATAAAGCTCTGCCACGAGGGCTTGCACCCTATGTTGCCAGCCAGGCTGCTCCACCACTTGCGGCATGCCCCGCAAACGGCGCCCAATGCTGCCCATTTTGGCGTCGACCATACGTGCTGCAATACGCTCCCAGAAGGCTTCAGGCTGATGCCCCAAAGAAGAGATGCCTTGGCGAGCTAAATCCTGCAGCCATTGGTCAAGCTCATCAACACCAGCAGCCATAAGGCTTAGCCGGCTGCCCAAGCGGGAGAGCGAACCGGAAGGAGGGAGGGCAGGGGGCTCAGGGGGCGGCTGACGGAGAAGGAGGGCTGCCCAAGGCGGCAAGGCATCTGCCCGGGAAAACCGATCGTTGTGCCGCAACAGCATCCAAAGCAAGCCAAGGCTGTGCCGGCAGGGGGAAAAGCGCGAACTGCAGGAGCAGCGGGCTTTGCCCCCTCCATCTATCTGTATGATACATTCGTAAGTACGCTCGCCCTGAGACCGGCAAAGGCCCCAAAGGTAAGAGCCATCACCGCCCAGCCCTTCCCATAGCTTGGCCCGGGCAAGGCTCTTGCTCCGGTTGTACACTAGCGCGTTGGGCGCCAGTTCCTGTATCGATGCGGGCGTCCACTCTGTCATAAAAGAAAAGTGAAAGAGCTGCAGGTCAAGCTTCGCTCTCCAAAATGCCCATGCTCTGCATGGCTTTTTCGGAAGCCATCTGCTCTGCAGACTTTTTGTTGAAATCGTCGGCGGTGGCCACCTTCTGGCCATTGACCATGACCGCTACCTTGAAACGGTCGCGCTTTTCAAACTTATAGCGGGCCAGGAGCTTGTAGGATACCGTCTGACCATTTTTCTGGCACCACTCCAGCAATTGGCTCTTGTAGTTATCGTCTACGGTTTCCAGCTCGTGCACATCCACATAGTTGCGCAGGATTTTGTTGACGACAAAGCGCTTGGTGCCAACGTAGCCTTTTTCCAGGTAGACCGCCCCAACGAGCGCTTCAACGGCGTTGCCCAGCATAGAACGGCTGAGGCGGGTTTGGTTGTACTCGTTGAGCAGCATATCCAAGCCCATCTTATCACCGATTTGGTTGAGCGATTTCCGCTTAACGATTTTGGAGCGCATCTTGGTCAGGAAGCCTTCGTCGCTGTTGGGGTACTTCTTGAAGAGGTACTCCGCAACGATCGTACCAAGGACTGCATCGCCCAAGTATTCCAGCCGTTCGTTGTTCTGAACGGCATAGCCTTTTTCGGAAGAAGAAGATTTGTGGGAAAAAGCTAGGCGGAAAATTCCCATGTTGGCAGGGGTAAAGCCAATGAGCTGACGCAAACGACGGGCGAAAGCTTTGTCGTTAGACAGGAAGAAATTGTAAAATCTTAGTACAAGCCGCAACAAAACGTATGAGTTTGTTAAACAGGAATACAAGCCCCGTTGGCAGTCTACTGCCGGTACGGCTACCGGCCATTAAGCAATAAGAGCTCTCTTTTTGCTTAACAGCTGTGCCCGGTTTGAACGGCCTGATGCCCAATGAAACCCGTTGGGCGATTAGACGATGCTGAGTACTCGCTCCTAAAGCGGATCACCAACACAAGACTTGGTGCGCCAGGCCATTGTAGCAGGAAAAGTAAGCTGTCCTCAACCACGCGCCGGCTTTTTCTAGGAGCTTAGCTTAAGCTAAGCGGCTGGAAAAAGGCATAGCGTGGGAAGGGAAGAGCCCTTTTACCCCTGCAATGATGCCCGGCGCATCAAATCTACAGTCTAAATCAGGTTGCTGTCCAGCCCCCTCCTGCTTGCCATCCTTAGAGAAATACAAACAGCAAACAAAAAATGATGCTTGCCGACGGTAAAGCCCGTTCAGCCTGCAATAAGGGCACTGGCTAACAAATAGCGCAAGCCCCTACGCAGCACCGGCTACAGAGGGGCTAACATGAGGGGCTAATCCTCAAATTTCTTGAATATGACAGAAGAGTTGTGCCCGCCAAACCCGAAAGTGTTGCTCAGCACAGCCCGCACTTGACGCTGCTGAGCTTCATTGAAGGTGAAGTTCAGCTTGCTGTCCAGCTCGGGGTCATCTGTGAAATGATTGATGGTAGGCGGCACAAATTGATGCTGTATCGCCAGTATACCAGCAATCGCTTCTATGGCACCTGCTGCTCCCAGCAGATGTCCGGTCATCGACTTGGTCGAGCTGATGTTGAGGTTGTAGGCGTGCTCGCCAAACACTTTCTGAATGGCTTTCACTTCTGCTATATCACCCAAAGGGGTAGACGTGCCATGCACGTTGATGTAATCAATATCTTCAGGTGCCAACCCGGCATCGGCCATGGCCATCCGCATGACATTGCCCGCGCCGAGGCCCTCCGGATGGGGGGCAGTAATGTGGTGGGCATCTCCTGTAGCGCCCGCCCCAACAAGCTCCGCATAGATGGTAGCGCCCCTTTTTTGGGCATGCTCCAGTTCTTCGAGTATGAGCGTGCCCGCCCCTTCGCCCAGCACGAAGCCGTCTCGGTCTGCGTCAAACGGCCGGGAAGCCGTCAGATAATCATCATTGCGGGTAGAAAGCGCCTTCATAGCGTTGAACCCCCCTATGCCAGCTTTGGAAACTGCAGCCTCAGAGCCTCCGGTAATGACGATATCCTGCCGGCCAAGCCGTATATAATCGAACGCTGTGCCGATGGCGTGGGAAGCAGACGCACAGGCGGAAACTGTGGCAAAGTTGACCCCGCGGAAACCATAACGTATGGAAATCAGGCCAGCAGCGATATCCGAGATCATCTTGGGGATCATAAAAGGATTGTAGCGGGGCATGCCATTGCCCGTGATAAAATCCTCTATTTCTTTTTCAAGGGTTTTCAGCCCGCCAATGCCCGACCCCCAAATGACACCAGCGCGGTCAGCATCAATGGCTTCGGTATCTATGCCGGAATCAGCCATAGCCTCAGCTGTGCTCACCATCCCATAGATAGTGAAATCATCCATCCGGCGCAGCTCCCGTTTATCAACAGAAGCAGCTGCGTCGAGGCCTTTGACCTCACAGGCGAAGGTGGTTTTGAAATTGGTGGCATCGAAGTGTGTAATAGGTGCAGCTCCGCTTGTTCCACGCTGCAGACCTTCCAGATAAGCTTGGATGCTGTTACCGATAGGCGTTACGGCGCCCAATCCTGTTACGACAACCCTTTTCATTGGCTTGAAATTATTTGATTAGGCCGGGGAAAATGGTACAAGCCCGGCGTAAAAAGCCCGCCTTGGCGGCTTTGAGGCAGAGAACCCTAAGCACCGGCTCAATTTGTAGGGCGTGAGGAAAAAGTTAGTGGCAGTTTTTCAGCTAAGCTGCCCGCTTTATGCTCTGCGCCGTTAAACAACCGGCTTTTTATGACGTTCGTGAGCTTCTTGTGTACTATGTTTTGGGCTTTGACTGGGCAGGGCGGCTATCTTTACAAGATTTCAAGTTCTGGGGGGAGCAGCGAGCTGCCCCGCTTTCCACATCCGCCCAAGCTTCTTTCGAATTCGTGTTTTGGCAAGCAGCCGCGAGAAGAAGTCACAGCCTTTGCCTAGGTCAGAACACAAATCAGGGGTTCCTGTCCGGAAACCCCTAACTTGTATTCTAATTCTTTGGAATAGCCAACGCTATTAACCCTCTACTTGAGATTCCAGGTAAGAGACAGCCTGACCTACGGTCTGAATTTCTTCGGCCTGCTCATCAGGAATAGCAATATCGAACTCCTTTTCGAACTCCATGATGAGCTCGACAGTGTCCAGAGAGTCGGCACCCAGATCGTTAGTGAAGTTAGCGTCCGGATTTACCTCTGATTCGTCAACGCCAAGTTTGTCGACGATGATCTTTTTAACTCTTTCTGCAATGCTAGACATAAGTGGATTCGCTTTATTGGTTTACAATTGCGATGCAAAGTAACGTAGAAGAACCTTGATAACCAAAGTTTTTCAAAAAAAAGTTGCCCTTGCTGATAGGCGCTATCCCCTGCCATTACTGAATTCCAGCGTTTTCAGCTCCCCGTTGGGGCCAAAGCGGGAAGCGGGATTTGCCTCGCGGCCCCTCCCCTGCCCTCTTCTTGCAGCGGCTGCTGACAGCTCAGGTTTTTTGCCCTCGAAAACAGGCTCATGCAGAATTTACTTCCTCAAAACCTTCTTTTGCCTTTTTAATACCCCGCAATTTGATTTTTTTCAGGATTAGCGTACTTTTACACAACCCTAATT
Organism: Phaeodactylibacter luteus; assembly: GCF_007993045.1. Lineage (GTDB taxonomy): Bacteria > Bacteroidota > Bacteroidia > Chitinophagales > Saprospiraceae > Phaeodactylibacter > Phaeodactylibacter luteus. The sequence goes on along the minus strand of NZ_VOOR01000017.1, from coordinate 82,080 downwards.
ATTGTAAATTTTACACTTAGTGAGCAACAGGTCTGCTGACTTTGTTATAACTTTGATTTCGGGCGCTTGCCTATTGCAAGGCGGCAACACCATGCAGCCGGCAAGCCTGCCAAAAAAACTGATTTGCCCGCCCAACTTTAAATACCATCGCAACATGAAAATCGTTGATCATCAAAATACCAAAATCGTAGCCACTGTAGGCCCAGCTTGCAGCAGCTACAACCAACTGCTCGAACTCATAAAAGTAGGTGTGGATGTCTTCCGCCTCAACTTTTCGCATGGCTCGCATCAGGACCATCAGCAGGTCATTGAGCACATTACCTACATCAACGAAAAGTACAACCTCCACATCAGCATCCTGGCCGACCTCCAAGGGCCCAAGCTCCGGGTTGGCAAAATCAAGGATAACGCCCTAGAGCTCAAGGAAGGGGACATCATCACCTTAGTGAATGAGAAATGTGTGGGCACAATGGAGAAGATCTACATGAGCTACGAAAGTTTTGCCCGCGATGTCAAAGTAGGCGAGCGCGTATTGGTAGATGACGGCAAGCTTGTGTTCGAGGTAGTAGAGACCAATGGGGAAGATACCGTACGGCTCAAGACCCTTTTCGGGGGCACCCTCTCCTCCAACAAGGGGGTCAACCTGCCCAATACTAAAATCTCCCTCCCCTCCCTTACGGAAAAAGACTTGATCGACTTGGAGTTCATACTGACGCAGCCCGTCAACTGGATCGCCCTGTCTTTTGTGCGCTCGCCCAAAGACCTCAAAGACCTGCGCAAACGCATAGAAGCCAAAAACCACCCGGCCAAAATCATTGCCAAAGTCGAAAAGCCGGAAGCGGTTGAGCGCATCGACAAAATCATCAAGCATTCTAATGGCATCATGGTGGCCCGCGGCGACCTCGGCATAGAAGTGCCTATGGAGCGCCTGCCTCTGATACAAAAAGACATCATTGCCAAATGCATTCAGCGGGCCCGCCCCGTCATCGTTGCTACACAGATGATGGACAGCATGATCACCAACCCAAGCCCGACCCGGGCAGAAATCACGGACGTGGCCAACGCGGTGCTCGATGGGGCCGACGCGGTGATGCTAAGCGGGGAGACCTCTGTGGGCAAGCACCCGGTCAAGGTGGTGGAAGCCATGAACAAAATCATTGAAGAAGCAGAAACGCACTACAACTTTGAGGGCCGCAGGCCGGTAGCTACGCCTAAAACACGGACTTTCCACTCTGATGTCATCTGCTTTATGGCCGGGCAGACCGCCATCGATGTCAACGCTAAAGCGATCGTAGGCATGACCAGCTCGGGCTATACCGCTTTCAAGGTATCTAGCTACCGCCCCAACTCCGACATCTACATCTTCTCCGACCGCATGCACATGCTGGCCACCCTCAACCTCGTATGGGGGGTGCGCTGCTTCTACTATGACCGGTTCACCACCACTGACGAAACCATTGCAGACGTCATGGAGATCCTCAAGCGGGAAGGGCGTGCCAAAACAGGAGATATCATCATCAATACCGGCAGCATGCCCCTGCACCGCCGACACCGGACCAATATGATGAAGATCACGGAAGTGGAATAAAGGTCCCGCCCCTACCTTGGGCGCAAACCAGATTGTCGTTTTCTTAGGGGCCTGCCCCTGCCCGATGGCAGGTGCCGCTATGCTCCGGGGCTCGCTGCCCGCTCGGCCCTAACGGGCTTATCACCCCTGCGCAGCGCTAGGCCAATGCCAGCCAAAAGCCCGAAGAGCATAAACGCAAGCGGCACCTTGGTTCACGCCCCCTACTTTCCTTGTCATTTGAAGGGCATGCCAGCTATCTGGCATGCCCTTTGCATCTATCTGCCCATATTGAAGGGCACGGGCCAAGTGCAAATGCTCAGCCTACAGGCCCTATCCCCTTTTTTAAGCCTTGGCTTTAAACCTGCAAGCCCTTAATCCGCTTTAACTATAAGCTTTGAGACAATAGCTTGGACATCTGGCCTTTGCCAAACGGCCTTAAAATCAAAAAACAACCCTGATGAAGATTATCATTCCTATGGCAGGGCGGGGCTCCCGCCTGCGCCCGCATACGCTCACCATCCCCAAGCCGCTGCTCCCCGTGGCCGGCAAACCCATTGTACAGCGCATTGTTGAAGACTTGGCAGAAGCGCTCAGCGAGCCCGTAGAGGAAGTCGCTTTCATCATCGGCGACTTCGGCAAGGCAGCCGAAGAGCAGCTCAGGGGCATCGCCGCAGGCATAGGCGCCAAAGCCTCCATCTATACACAAGACGAGCCGTTGGGGCCGGGCCATGCCGTGCTATGCGCCAAACCCAGCCTCTCTGGCAACTGCATCGTTGCATTTGCAGACACCCTGTTCAAAGCCAACTTCGCTTTTGACCCTTCCGAGGACGGCATCATATGGGTACAGCGGGTGGAAGATCCTTCTTCCTTTGGCGTCGTGAAGACGAACGAAGCCAACGTAATTACAGAATTTGTGGAAAAATCACCGACCTTCGTCTCTGATATGGCTATCGTTGGGCTATACTACTTCCGGGACGGCGATCGGCTACGGGACACCCTGCAGCACATCGTGGAAGAGGACATCCGGGACAAAGGCGAATACCAGCTTACTACTGCCCTTGAGCTGTTGAAAAACGGAGGGGTGCAATTCAGGCCTTCGCTGATTGAAGAGTGGCTGGACTGTGGCAACAAGGACAACGTAGTAGCCACCAACCGCCGTATGCTCCAACTGAAAGACGGAAAAGAAGCCTTGGTCGCAGACAGCGTTATGGTAGAAAATGCCGTTATTATCCCGCCCTGCTACATAGGCGAAAACACAGTGATCCGAAACAGTGTCGTTGGCCCGCATGTTTCCTTGGGGCACAATTCAACGGTTGAGCAGTCCGTTATCAGTGATGCGGTCATACAGAACGAAACCCAAATACGCCATGCCAATATCAGCAAAGCCATGCTCGGCAACTTCGTCAGTTTTGAAGGAGAGCCCGCTGCAGTGAGCATAGGCGATTACTCTGAACACAAATGATACTATGACAAAACTCCAATGCGCCAAGCCCCCACAAGCTAGCTTATACGGCCTGAGCCTCAAAGCTGTCCTGCTGTGCACGTTCGTCTTATTCAACTGGGCACCTGCGCTGGCACAAGAAGAAGGCCGCACCAATGAGGATGCTATCAAACTCCAAGAACTGCTCATAGAAGCCAGCCGGGAAAAAGTCCTCGGCAATTATGAATCTGCTGCCAAAATCCTAGAGAGCGTCTTGGAAAAGGACGCCGAAAACTCGGCAGCATCCTTTGAGCTGGCACGTGCATATGAAGCCCTTGGCGAGACGCAGAAGTGCCTCTCTTTTGCCGAAAAGGCAGTAAAAATGTCCCCTGATAATACTTGGTTCCTCCGCTATCTGGCAGACATACAGGAAGGAGCCGGCCAGTACAAAAAAGCAGCAGCAACTTATGAACGCATAGTAGCCTTATCGCCCAACGACGAACAGAACCACTACCGGCTGGCCCTGATGTATGTGCGGGCACGGGAAATCAAACTGGCGCTTGGGGTGTACGACGATATTGAGAAAAAATATGGCATTAGCGAGGAGCTCGTCCGCAAAAAGCACGCCCTTTACGTAGGCAGAGGAGACGACAAAAAGGCCGCTCAAGAGCTGCAGCGCCTAATCGAGGCCTTCCCTGCCAATATGGGCTACCGCCACCTGCTCGCCGGCTTCTTCGAACAGATAGGCGATCAGGAAGCGGCCCGGGAAGTCTATCAGTCCATCTTACAGTTGGACCCCGGAAACGCTAAGGCCCAAATGGCCCTGGCCGGGCAGTCTGCCCAAACCAATGAAGACCTCCAATTCATCCGGGAGCTCCGGGCTCCTTTCTTGCAGGCTGATGCAGATATTGACCTGAAAATTGCCCGCCTCCGCCCATTCCTTGAGCAGGTCGCCGAAACCGGGGACAGCAGCATTGCGAATGCGGCCCTTGAGCTGTCCACTATCCTGGAAGAAGTGCACCCTTTCCAAGCTAAGAGCTTTGCCATCAGTGGGGATTTCTTGTTCTTGTCGGGCCGTAAGGAGGAAGCACTGCCACATTACCAAAAAGCACTGGAACTGGACAAAACCGTTTTCATGATCTGGGAGCAGGTTATGTACATTTATGAACAAACCTTCCAGTTTGAGGAATTGGCCAACTTCAGCGAGGCCTGCATGGATTACTTCCCCAATCAGCCCGTAGTCTATTACATGAACGGGCTGGCCTTGTACCATCTAGAACGCTACCCCGATGCGCTCAGCGCCCTGCGGCAAGGCGCATTCATGGCGGGCGGCAACACCATGGCCGCCATTCAGATCCTTACTGCACAAGGGCTGGTGTATGAGGCGCAAGGCAAAAAGGACAAAGCCGACACCGCATTCGGGGAAGCCCTGGGGAAAGATAAAGCGGCCCCGCCAACGCTCAGCCGCTTGGCCTCAGTCTTGGCTGAACGTGGAGAAAACCTCAGCGAGGCAGTCGCTATGGCCCAGAAGGCTGTTGACCTGCAGCCGGGCATAGCGGAGTACGAGGCCAATCTCGGCTGGGCGCTCTATCAGCAAAAGGACTACGCTAAAGCGCAACAATGGCTTACAGCAGCGCTTGGGCACGGTGGGCAGCGCAGCCCCAACATCCTTGAGCGGGCAGGAGATACCGCCTACCAACTGAGGCAAGCAGAAAAAGCCAGCCGGCTGTGGAAGGAAGCAGTCGAAGCCGGAGGGGCGTCTAAGGAGCTGCTGCAAAAAGCCGCATCGGGCAAATTGGTAGAGCAATAGCCCTGCATGCTTTATTTTTTAAATGGCAGATGCAACATATACCGCTCCTCTTTCGTCTTTGAGGCGAGCAGGCCTGCCCGCAAGCAAAAGAAAGCACGGCATGAAACAGATACTGACTTTTTGGCTGCCCCTGGTACTGTCGGGGCTCTTACTCGCTGGCTCTGGATGCAACAGCGCCAAAGCCGCTCGCAGCACCTCCAAGAAGGAGATGTCAGCCGCTACCCTTTTGGGCCAGCTTGCCAAAAACCGCGTCTCACCGGAATGGTTCGAAAGCCGGCTGAAAATCAACTATGCAGGCGAGGATATGTCTGTATCCGCCTCCGCCACCCTGCGCATGCGCAAAGACAGCTTGGTCTGGCTCAGCGTAAAGAAGTTCGGATTTGAAGTGGCCCGTGCCCAGATCACCCAAGATTCTGTTTTCGTCATAGACCGCATCAACAGCGAATACACTGCTGCCCCGCTTGACTACCTGGCCTCCTCCTACGGCCTGCCCGCGAGCCTGCAACAACTGCAGGACTTCCTTTTGGGCAATCCTGTATTTTTCGCCACTAAAGGCTTGACAGCGGAGCCCCTCGGCCCTACTTACCGCCTCTCGGGCGGGCACGAAGGGCTCGACACAGAGTACCTGATCGGAGCCGATGACTTCCTGCTGAAGAAAATCACCCTGAGCGATACCCGCAATAAACAGGAAATGAGCGCTTTGCTTAGCGAATACGGCCCAGTGGAAGGAGCAGGGAATTTTTCTTACCTTCGTAACCTTACACTGTCCAGCCCCTACTCGGGCACAGCAGAAGTAGCCCTGCAATTCAGCAACCCCGTTCTCAATGTCCCGACGCAAACACAATTCAGCATACCGCCCCGCTATACTCCGGCTAAGTAAGACGGCCCTGCCTGGGCTGCTGCTTTTTGCTGCGCTCCTATGGGGTACGTGCGCCCATGGGCAAAACCGGCAACAGCTTGAACAGAAGCGGCAGCAGCTGCTCCGGGAAATCAGAGAGACAGAGCTCGCACTGGACGAGACCAAAGAGAACAAAAACGCAACGCTCGAACAGTACCTCGCCCTGAAGCGCCAAATCCGTAACCGCCAAGAGCTGATGACCACGCTCAAAACCGAGATCGGGCATGTCGCCCGCAGTATCGAGCGGTCTGAAGAAGTCCTCAATGCGCTAGAGTTGGACATCGAGAAGCTAAAGGCCGAATACGCGCACACCATCCGGGGCGCCTACCGGCACCACCTCAGCAACAGTATGCTTATTTTCCTGTTTTCGGCAGACAGCTTCAACGATGCGTTCCAGCGCTGGCAGTATATACGCCAGTACGACCGCTTCCGGAAAAAGCAGGCTTATAACATCCTACAGACCCAAGCCATGCTGGCAGAGCGGGCACAAGGGCTAGAAGCCCGGAAGCTGGAACAAGAGCGGCTATTGATCACACAACAGCAGCAGCAAGCCCTGCTAAGCCGTGAACTACAGGACAAGGATCAGCTGCTGGCTCAGCTCAACAGCAACGAACAGGAGCTTATGTCTGCCCTCAATGAGCAGCAGCAGGCCCACGAGCAGCTCAACCAGGCTATAGAAGACATCATTGTAGCTGAAATCGCTAAAAAAAGGCGGGCCTCGCGAGAGCGCCTTACTGCGGCAGGGGCCTCCTCCGAAGGCCCGGCAGAGCCCGAGATGCCCAAAGTAAGCCCCGCCAGCAGCCCAGACGCAGGCACCGATTTCGCCCAAATCAAAGGGCAGTTCCCCTGGCCGGTCCGCAGCGGGCGCATCAGCAAGCCTTTCGGGCAAGTTATAGAAGTAGAAGACACCGGGCTCAAACTCCCCAACAACGGTATCGAAATCGAAACCGAGCCACAAGCACGCGTGTTCCCGGTCTACCCGGGCGAAGTCACCCACATCACTTTCGTGCCGGTTTACCAAAACGCTGTGCTCCTCAATCACGGGGACTACTACACCTTGTACTACCGCATTGAAGAGGTGTTCGTCAAGAAAGGGGACTTTGTGGGCCCAGAGAGCCCCATCGGGCGCTTGGGGCCGGAGAAGACAGCTGTGCATTTTGAAATCTGGAAAGGGACTCAAAAATTGGACCCCTCACAATGGTTAAAAAAGCGCTGATCCGAGGAACGAAGGCCCCAAAGCGGCTGTTTAAAATGGGCTGTTGCCCCAAAGCTGCAGCCTAAAACGAAAAGCAACGACGCGACGATTAAAATTATGGCAAACGACTGGACACTTGGCGAAAAGGATAAAAAGGGGCTCAAACAAGAAACGGAACATGCCGTGCTCGTTGGCCTAATCCAAAAATTGCAGACAGAAGAAGAAGTAGGAGAATACCTGGATGAGCTGGAGTTCCTCGCACTGACTGCAGGCGCAAAGACTGCAAAACGCTTTACGCAGAAACTCCCCCACCCAGACAGCCGCACCTTCATCGGCAAGGGCAAGCTCGAAGAAGTGCAAGCTTATATCGAGGAGCACGAAGACATCAGCATGGCCATTTTTGATGATGACCTCAGCGGAAAACAGGTCAACATCCTGGAAGAATTCCTGAAGGTCAAAATCATTGACCGCAGTACGCTCATCCTGGACATCTTCGCCAGCCGGGCACAAACGGCTCAAGCTAAAACGCAGGTAGAGCTCGCTCAGCTGCAATACCTCCTGCCCCGCCTTCGCGGCCTATGGACGCACCTCGAGCGCCAAAGGGGCGGTATCGGTATGCGGGGGCCTGGCGAAAAAGAGATCGAGACGGACCGCCGTATCGTACGGGATAAAATCTCCCTGCTCAAAAAGAAGCTGGACAAAATTGACCAGCAGAACATGACCCAGCGCAAACAGCGGGGGCAAATGATCCGGGTAGCGCTCGTTGGGTACACCAACGTGGGCAAATCTACCCTTATGAACCTGCTGAGCAAATCTGATGTGTTTGCTGAAAACAAGCTCTTCGCCACCTTGGATACCACGGTGCGCAAAGTTGTCATCGACCGTATGCCCTTCCTCTTGTCTGATACGGTGGGGTTCATCCGAAAGCTTCCTCACCACCTGATCGAAAGCTTCAAATCCACTTTGGACGAAGTCCGGGAGAGCGATGTCCTCCTGCATGTGGTAGACATTGCCCACCCTCAGCACGAAGACCATATCCGCACAGTGAACAGCACCTTGAAAGATTTAGAAGCGCTGGATAAGCCTACCCTTTTAGTATTCAACAAAATCGACCTCTACCGGGAGCGCAACTACGATGACTACCTTACGGAAGAGGGCAAGCAGGAGATAGAGAATGGGCTGAAAGGCTCCCTTCAGTTTACCTTCGACCAAGAGTGCATGTTTGTATCTGCCCACACCAAAGAGAACATCAATGCCCTGCGTGACCGGTTGTCTGCCATAGTCAAGGAGCAGTACATGATCCGATACCCTTATCAGGCTAAGCACTGGTAGCTAACCAAAAATGACAAGAATGGCTGAAATGCTTCAAAAATATGCCCGCTTGCTGGTAGAATATTGCCTCAGCACCCAACCGGGCGACCAGATGTTTATCCGCAGCACCACCCTCGCTGAGCCCCTCGTCCGGGAGGTATACCGGGCAGCCCTGCATGCCGGGGCGGCCGTAGAAGTTGACCTCTCCTTCAGGGAGCAAGGCCGCCTGCTGCTTGCAGAAGGGAGCGATTTTGCCCTACAGCAGGTATCGCCCCTGTACAAGGAAGCTATGGCTTCTTTTGATACCTACCTCAACATCATGGCCCCGTTCAACCTAAGAGAAGATCAGGGGGCCGACCCCGAAAAGCGCAAAGTGCGGCAACAAGCGCATGCCCCTTATCAAAAACTGTACTTTGAACGGACAGCAACTCTGGACATGAGGCGCAGCCTCTGCCAATACCCTACCCTAGCCAATGCACAGGAAGCAGGGATGTCATTGGAGGAATACGAGCACTTTGTTTTCAACGCCTGCCGGCTCTACGATGAAGACCCCGTACAAAGCTGGATGCAGGTACGTGAAGCGCAGCAGGGGATTGTCGACCTGCTCAATAGCAGGGAGGAGATCCATTACAAAGGCGATGGGATTGACATAAAGTTCAGAGCAGGCCATACCCGGAAATGGATCAATTCGGACGGACGGACCAATATGCCTTCGGGGGAAGTCTACACCTCTCCGGTAGAAGACTCGGTCAACGGTGTGATCCGCTTCTCTTACCCCGCGCTATATATGGGGCACGAAGTGGAAAACGCAACCCTCTACGTCAAAGATGGGTATATTGAAAAATGGGAAGCTACTCGCGGCAAAGCGTTTTTGGACCAGATCTTCCAAATCCCGGGCACCCGCCGATTTGGGGAGGCCGCTATTGGAACCAATTACCAAATTGACCGTATGACAAAAAACATCCTCTTTGACGAGAAGATAGGCGGCACCGTACACATGGCTATCGGCCAATCCTACCTACAGGCGGGCGGAAAAAACGAATCTGCTGTACACTGGGACATGATTACCGATATGACGCAAGGGGGCGAAATCTATGCTGATGGGGAAAAAATATACGAAAATGGCAGGTTTTTAACCCCTTAGCCGTAAACCAATGCCCCTTCCCCTGCATTCTCTTTCCGCAAAAGGGATAGCCAATAGCACTTGGAACAGCTATAAATTTCAGTTGCGCAAATTTTAGGGGATTTGAATTTTCTGTATAACTTGCAATAGGAAATGCCTTTTGACCCCAAACCAAACATAACCGCAGCAGGCGTTTAAGCAAAAGCCCATCATTTCCGGGCTGGAGCTGCCCCAAAAGCATTGATGCCCTGCGTCTATATTGAGAAACACAATTCATTTTAAAACCAACACATTAATCTCCTTAAACCGTGAACAATAACATTGCATTTCTAGAATTAAAGTATGGCAACATTTACGGTGGGTACCCCAATTTCTACGCGATCAGCGAAATCTGCTTGCTCGTTTTTGAACAGGACACCAACCGTATTTTCATCGAAACCTTTATCAACAATGCCAACATTGACTTTGTCAGCGTCTATTCCAAAGTAGATGAACTTGGGCATACCGTTGGGCGGATAAAGGAGGTCGTCAATATGCGGACACACCGCCGCAAGCCTTACGATGAAGAGTTCCGGCTCGACGAGCGTCAGCTGGCTTATGCGTTCAAACAGCTGCGCCCTTCCAAAATGCCTATCCGCAACTTCCTGCTGAAAAACCTCCGGAAATACCGCTTCCGCGACCTGATCACTTTTGACGGCCGCCGCGATGTGTTCCTCTGTGAGCGCGCAGGCGCCCGCTTCGACCGCTACAATATCGTCGACCTTCAAAAGGACCTCAACAAGGAAACGGATTACCTCTTCTCCCTCAACAAGCTCGCTGTGGTGACCAATTTCGAGCACGACCGCAGCTACCTGCGGACCAACAACCTCGAATATTGGCTGCACCCTATAGCCGACCGCCAAATTGTGCCCCGATCAGCAGCTTATGATGCAGCCCGCCTGATGATGATCCACAATGAATACCGCTTCCATCACGATGACTTCATGATGAAAGGGGCGCTGCTGCTCAACAAAATCCAACAGAACAAGCAGTCTGAATAACCCGCTCCGGGCATAAGGAGACTTCAACTTGATACAAAACGGGCAAGCACTTTTACAGTAGCTTGCCCGTTTTTTTCCTCTCCCAAACCACCCCACGCATTTACAACCGGAACGCCTCCCCGAGCTCCGGTATAGCCACATCATCGAAGCCATACCCCGCAAGGGTTTCCCGGAATGCCTCTTGCCGGTCTAGTGTGCCATGCACGAGAAAAATGCGGCGGACTTTCCCCTTCTGATTCTTCAGGAAAGCAGCCATCTCATGCCGGTCTGCATGGGCAGAAAAGGAGTCCATCACCTCAACTTTTGCATTTACCGGGCGCTCATCCCCGAAAACGCGCAGCATCTTTGCGCCATCCCTCAGCCGGCCGCCGGGGGTGTGAGGCGCACAATAACCCACGATGAGAAAGGTATTGCGGGGGTCGTCGATATGATGATAAAGGTGGTGCTTCACCCGCCCTGCGTTCATCATACCTGATGAGCTGATGATGATACAAGGCTCTGTGGAGTGGTTCAGCTTTTTAGAAATGGCGGCATCGCGCACATATTTCAGCCCGTTAAAACCAAAGGGGTTCTCGTCTATCAGCAAGTACTCGTTAAGCTCTTTATCAAAACACTCGGGGTGTGCCCCAAAAATAGTCGTAGCGTTGACAGCCAGCGGGCTGTCCACATAAACAGGGATGCGGGGCAGCTTGCCGGCTGTCTCCAGTTGATCGAGCATGTAAACAATCTCCTGCGTACGGCCCACGCTAAAAGCAGGGATGACCAACTTCCCCTTTTGCACCACACAGGTCTCCCGAATAATGCGCTCAAACCGCGTCATCTCATTCGGGGCATTCTCATGGTCGCGGTCACCATAAGTGCTTTCGCAAATGAGGTAGTCCACTTCGGGCATTGGCATAGGGTCGCGCAGGATCGGGCGGTTAGGGCGGCCAATATCCCCTGTAAAACCAAAAGACAGCTGCCGGCCCAACTGATCGATACGGATAGTGACGGACGCACTGCCTAAGATATGCCCTGCATCCCTGAACAAGACTTCCACCCCATCGTGAATGCGGAACCAACGGTTGTAGCTATGCCCTTCAAACTGATTGAGCGCGCGCTCAGCATCCTTTGCCGTATAAAGCGGCTCCGTCAGCTGATCTTCCCTGCCCTTCCGCTTTTGGCGTTTGTTAAAATAGTGCGCGTCCATCTCCTGTATCTTAGCACTATCAAGCAACATGATCGCACAAAGGCTACGGGTGGCATGTGTGCAGTGGATATCGCCCTGATAACCATCGCGCACCAGCTTGGGGATGCGCCCGCTGTGGTCGATATGCGCATGGGAAAGGATCATGCAATCCACAGACTCAGGGTCGAAGTTCCAAGCTTCATTAAACCCTTTCATCTCATCGGTATTGCCTTGGTAAAGGCCGCAATCCAAAAGGATGGTAAACCCGTCGTCGAGGGTGAGCAGGTGGGCACTGCCGGTGACTTCCCGGGCAGCCCCGCAAAATTGTATCTTCATGTTGGGAAGATAATAAGAATTGCCGGAGCCGGCAACCAAAGGCGTATTTGGATTTCACACGATAGGCGCTACGCCCAAATACAAGCTGGGCGTGAGCCAAAATGTCGCAGGCGTTTGTGCTTTTGGGGCTCTAGTGCCTCAAGCCATAAACACTTGCCACCCCAAGTTTCGTTCTTTTCCGCCTACTCTTCGTTAAAGAACCGCTCCTTTAGCTCGGGCTAAAGTCGCGAACCTTCGCCTTGATTAGCCGGAAAATAACTTCAACTTAAGTATCAGAGATTTATGGCTTAAGGCACTAGGCTGGCATTGGCCTAGCGCTGCGAAGGGGTGTACAGCCCGACAGGGCCGAGCGGACAGCGAGCCCCGTAGCATAGCGGCACCTGCCCGATGGCAGGGGCAGGCCCCATCCCGAAAAGCAGGCAGGGCAGGCTTTGCGCCCATACAGCTCCGCCCTAATCTTCCTGCTCCACTAGGAGGGCACCGTAAGATAAGCGAGCCCGGAGTGCGGCTCCAAGACGGCTGCTGCCCACCTCCCCCTTCACCTCATGCAGGGCAGGGGCTTCTTTCTCATAATGTACCTTCAGCCCCTTAGGGTACCGTATGCCAGCGTACTGCGCTTTAGCATCCAAGCGGAAAGGGGCTGATTGCTCAAACTGTACATGAAAATCCGTAAAACGCCCATTGAGGTCAATCTGCTCGAGCCCTTGCTCAATGCCCCCTATAAAAACACTACTGCTGTCCATCTCCACTTTAAGGTACTGCCCTATGTTGGACAAGAACACCTTAGAGAGGCTACTGTGGATAGTGACCGTCCCAGCCTTCGAAACATCAAGCTCATCGTACTTTCCTGTATTCTGTAGCGTGCCTACATTCTTGATCCGGTAAGTATCATAGCGCGTATTGGTGGTCAGCACCCCTATATCCTCCGCCTTTGCGACCGTATAGCGGCTATGGATTTCAGCAGTGCCGATATTCTCCAGCCAAGCTTCCGTGTGCAATAGGTTGGCACTCAGCTGTCCTGCTTCATCCACGCGTATATGCCCATGCTGTAGATTGATGGAAGCCAGGCCGCCCAGTGCGCTGCAATTGATATTGCCTTGCCTGACCTGCAGGTTGACCAGCCCTTCAATCTCCGATATGTCAACATCGCCGTACTCATTGCTGACCTGAACCGTCACATTGTGGGGCAAAGTGACTTTAAGCGCAATCGAATAGTCTTCGGGCTCCATTGCCCCCCAAGACCACCACTGTGTTTCTTTTGGCGCAAGCACCGTAGATACCGTCACCAGCTGAGGCAATGCCGACACCTGATTGCCGACCCGCTCGAAAACTTGGCGGGCACGTGCTTCCCCAGAGGCTCTGACCTCAGTGTAGACCTCAACCAAGGCCACGTTGCGCTCCCAGCCTCGGACCACCACCGGGCCGTACTTATTGGATAACTTGAGGACTGCCCCCGGCTGCATTGGGACCCGCTTTTTTATGGCACGGGAATATACGCCCGGGGCATTGGCATACACCTGCGCGCGCCCCTCTTGCTGCAGCCCCATCAATAAGAAGAGCACGCCAGCCCAAACCGCCCATATTTGATTCATGATTGCTGCTGTTAAATGAGGCTGTTGGAAGATTCCGTGGTTCCCAGCTCTATAGGCTCAGGGTTGGTCATTTGAATGCGGCTGAGCACCCTTTCCAAAATGTACACCTTGGCCCGGTAGGTATCCAAAAGGCTGCGCACCAGCTCCTCTTCCTTGCCCGGGGGGGCTACCTCCAGCTCAGCTTTGATCTCAGCCATGGCCTCATCCAAGCGCTCAAGGTCTGCCCGGACAGCGTCCGCCTGTTCATAACTGACGAGCTGCTGATACTTCTCTTGTATGCGCTGTTGGTAGTCCGCTTCCATTTTAGCAAACTGTGGGTCGACCAAAGCCGCTATCCCTCCATCCACAACCGGAGCAGGCTGTAAGTAAATGCCAAGGGCAGCCCCCATGCCCACAAGAGCAACGACTGCCGCAGCAGAGCGGATGGCCTGCCAGAGCCTGTGGCGCTTTTGAGCCCGGTCATCGAGCTGTGCGCTCACCCCCTGCCAAAGGCTGAGCCCCGGGCCTTCCACCTCGAAGTGGCCCCGGTGGCTTTCGATAATTTTTTCTATTTGTTCGCTCGTCATAATCATTACAATCTAAAACCCATTGGCTGTTGCCAGCCCTTTTTCACAATAGTTTACGAAGCTTTTGCCTGGCCCGGCTATACTGCGACTTTGAAGTCGCTTCTGAAACGCCTAAGATGTCAGCGATTTCTTTGTGGTCGTAGCCTTCAAAAGCGTAAAGGGTAAAAACGACCCGGTAGCCGTCCGGCAATTGCAGGACCGCTTTCCGGATCCGTTCAATTTCTGCCTTTGTCGCCACACCCTGATGATTGCCCCCTTCGGGCTCCGGTGCAGTCTCTTTAGCGTGCTCTTCCTCGAGCTCCTCCAGGCGGAGCCGGTTGCGCTTCAGGTGGTTGATACAGTTGTTCACGACAATCCGTTTGATCCATGCGCCTATTGAGGCTTGGTAACGAAAAGTGTGCAGCTTGGTGAAAACGTCCACAAAGGAGTTTTGCAGCAAGTCTTCAGCGTCTTGCTCATGCCGGAGCATGCGCAGACAAACGTTGTACATCGCATTGGAATAGAGTTTGTAAAGCTCAAACTGGGCCCGGCGGTTACCACGCTTGCACTTCTCGACGATGTCTTGGTGCGTACTTGCGTAATCCAATTTCAGGTGTTTGTGTTCTTCAGCGGGTGATGTTATGGCATGCATGTCTTCAATTTAGCCGTTATCCCTCACAAAGACCAACAAAAAAGGAAGAGGTTGCACCAGACCGTACAGCCTCTTCCTTTTTGTTGCCCCAGCCTTTTAGGCGCCAACCAGATGTTGTTCTTCTCTGGGCCTGCCCAGCTTGCTCCGCGGTATGGGGCTTGCCCCTGCACAGTGTGAGAGGGGCCACCCCTGCCTAACGGCCAGGGCCGCTACGCTCCGGGGCTCGCTGCCCGCTCGGCCCTAACGGGCTTTACACCCCTGCGCATCGCTTGTCCGATGCCATCAAAAAGCTCGGCTTTAGCCCCTGCTTTCCCTTTAGCCCTCCTGCTTGAGCCGCTCCACCCCAGCCTGTGCATCCTCATAATTGGGGGCCATGCGCAGCGCCTGCTGAAAATCCGCCAGGGCTTCTGCAGCTCTGCCCTGCAGCTCCCGGCTCAGCCCTCGGTAATAATAAGCCCGGATATGAGTAGGCGATACTTTGAGCGTCAAATCAAACTGTGCCTCTGCCTGGGCCAGAGAGTCCATATCCAAATAGATCAATCCGGAGTTGTAGTAGGCCTCATCGTACTGCGGGTCCAACACAACAATCTGCCCATAAAGCCCAATAGCTTCCTCTAAGCTGCCCTTAGCTGAAAGATAATCGGCCTTAGCATGCAGGGCCACGATATCATCCGGGGCCACCCGGGTAGCGTTGTCAAAATAACGCAGGGCCAAGGGGTCATCCCGCTCTGCGTAGAGTTGCCCGAGATTGATCCAGCCATCTACAATCGTCGCATCGAGCTCCACCGCTTTCTGGAAACTATTGATAGCGCGCACAGTATCGCCACTTTCTTTGAAGTTCATCCCGAACATAAAATAAGCTTCGCCGTTTTGCGGGTCCTGCTTCAGCAGCTGATCGATCACCTTCATCGACTCCTCGTGCTGCCGCAGGATGAGGTAGTACTCGCTCAGCTTGAGCAGCGTCTTTTCATCGGTGGGAAAGCGTTCTGAGGCCTCCTTCATTACGCCAAGGGCTTCGCGCGACTTGAAGTAGTCCAAGTACGCATCTGCGAGGCGGTGATAGTAAGCAGGCTGCAGGCTGTCCAGCTTTACTGCTATGGTGAGGTCCCGGATCGCTTCATCGTATCCGTCGTTTTCATAAAACAGCACACCACGCTTTGCATACAAGCTTGCATCTTCTGGCGACTTGCTGATGGCTTCCGTAAGCCCATCGATAGCAGGGTTGCCAGTAGTGCCGAGGGCTTCTGTTGCCGTATCAGCCGTTTTTTCCTGCCCGCCGCAGCTGCTGAGGCCTGCTAGCACAATAATAGCCATGCCCAACAATATCCGTAGTGTCATATTACCAACTTTCATAGGCGCTCCCGTGTATAATGTGTGTACAAACCCTTAATGAGGCTTCCTCATTAGCCAGGTATATTTCTAACCGGCGAAGATAACAAATTAGCCCTCGCCGACAGGCCTTTCGGGGCTGGCAGTTGTGCAAGCCCCCGGCCAGAATGCGTAAACACATGAAAGAAACGCTGATTTTCCTCGCTCTGTTGCTTGGCTCCTACAAAAACGGGGGCGCCCAAAACTGGCCTGCAGTTTTCCTAACCGACGGCGACGCCAATGAGGCCATCCTTGCCCTACAGCCTTTGCCCGATGACGGCTGGGCTTCCGCAGGGCTCTTTACTGGCTCCTCCCCTTTTCCAGGGCAGCCGGGCAGCCAAGGCAGGGCCGACCTATTCTTGGCCCGGTATAATGAGGCCGGGCAATTGCTATGGTCTGTACAGGGAGGGGAAAGCGAGAACGAAGAAGTCTCAGGGCTGGCCCTGCACCCCAGTGGCGACCTCGTGCTGAGTGGCGCCTTTTGGGGCAGCCTTACCCTAGGCGATACCACCCTGCAGGCAGGCAGCAGCCTCCGGGCACTTTTCATTGCCTGCTTTTCGCCTGAAGGCACATTGCGGAGGGCCTACAAAATCGGAGGGGAAGGGCTCAAGGACCTTGCCGGGCTGCATTTCCTGCCAGATACCAGCATGGTCATCAGTGGCTATTTTGAAGCATCCCTCGAGCTGCCAGACACCATCCTACAGAGCCAGGCCGAACCGGGCAGTACCTCACTGTTCGCTGCCCGGCTAAGCCCCAATGGGCAAGCCCTTTGGGTACAGCAAGCAGGCACTTTTGGCAACATCCGCATCCAAAGCATGGCGGTCGCCCCTGATGGGCAGATCAATGTAGGGGGGAATTTCGACAATGAGATCGAGCTCGCCGGTACCACGCTGGATGCCGGCTTTTTCAATCAGGACGTCTTCCTGGCGGCTCTTTCTCCGGAAGGAAACTGGCTGTGGGCGCGCGACCTTGGTGGGGTAATAGACGACGAGCTGACGGCCATGGCTACTGATGCAGAAGGGAATGTGTACGCCGCGGGGAATATAGTCGGCGTGATGACCCTGGCTGATACCCTGAGCATCCAAAGCAGCAATGGGAATGCAGACATTTTCCTGGTCAAATACCTGGCTAACGGGCAGCCAGCCTGGGCCAGGGCACTCGGCGGGCCAGATGTGCAGGCTGGGGCAAGCCTGGCAGTAAATGATGATAATGTAGTGGTGCTCGGGGGGAGTTTTCAAGGCCCTATCAACTTTGATGGGATAAGCGCAGACGCTGGGACAGATGGCGCATCTTGGGGGCTCACTTCCGCTTTCCGTGCCAGCGATGGCAGCACCCGCTGGCTGGTCCCTATCCCTGCTGACCTTCTAGGGCTGACCCAAGCGTTGAGCTTCCGCAGCAATGGCCAGCTTTTGGCAGGAGGCACTTTTGGGCAGACCGCTATGTTCGACGGCCTTACGTTCAGCAGCGAAGGCAACACGAGTGCATTCACTGCACTGCTCAACCCTGTGCTCACGCCTGCCTCAGCCCGCCTGCACACGCCCAGCCGCCTAAAGGCTTTTCCAAACCCCACTTCCGGGTGGGTCACGCTTCAGGGGCTGACACGCCAAAGCCCCATCCGATGGTTCGACAAGCTTGGGCGGCCAGTGCAGCCGCCCAGGGCGGGGCTGGCCTTTGACTTGACCGGCTACCCACCGGGGGCTTATTTTGTCGTGGCCGGGCAGCAGCGGGCCCAAGTGCTCCTATTGCGCTAAGGGCGAGGGCTGCCCTTCTGCGTCACCTTGAACAGGGTGCCTGCCGCAACCATATCGTCCAACGACATCCCGTTGAGTATGGCAAACTCTTCCAAGCGGCTGGCCGGCACGCCCTGCTGCCGCAGCAAGCTCTCCAAAGAACCGCCCCGCGAGGCCTCCACGATTTTAATCCGCTCGGGGGCAGCGTTGATTTTGCCAGAATCGGTAAGGCGGGCAAAGCCATTCATAGTGCGGTCGAACTGAGGCTCATACTTACTGTACTGGGCTTGGTAAGCCATGCCCAAAAGCTGGTAGACCCGACCGCCGTATTCAATGAGCGCTGCTTTGAGCTGTATGACCTGGCCAGACTGTGCATCTGCTTGTTGGCCGGAAATGAAACGAGCAGGTAGCCCATTGACCTGTTTGTTCTGCCGGCCTGTGACCTGAAAATTGTACTGCTGCAGAAAGGCTTCTTCTGCCCTTTGCAAGGTAGGCTGCCCAGAGAGGGTAAGGACAAGCAAGGCTTCACCGCCCTCCGGTGCCATCTGCACTTGGCTGGGGCTGTTCACTGTCTTCCAGGCATTGGGCACAGGGAAGAAGAAAAGCAGCTCCGGGTGGTAAAAAGCGTTGCCCTCCACATAGCCCTGCCTAGGGTCTTCCCCATAAATGAGGCCGTCTATCATGCGCAAGTAGCTGTCTCTGCCCACTTCCAGCCGCTGATTGCTGTAGCGTTGCTGCCACTGCTGAGCCTGTTGCCGGGTATTTTGGTAGCGGTTGGCCGGGTCTGGGTGGGTAGAAAGAAAGGTGGGCAGCCGCCCACCGGCCTGATCGCTCAGCCGGCCCAGCGTCTGAAAGAAATCTGCCATTTCTCGGGCATCGTACCCAATCTTCGTGGAGTACTCCACCCCAAGCCGGTCCGACTCGCTCTCTGCATCCCTTCCGTACTTCAGGAAGAGCAGGGAGAGCCCTTGGCTCGCTACATCGGCAAACTGGGCAAACTCAGGCGAAACGACAATGCCAGCAATGAGCCCAATTTGCCCCAGCATCTGACGGCTGTACTGCCGGGCCGAGTGCCGGGCGGTAATGTGCCCAATTTCATGCCCCAATACGCCGGCAAATTCTGCCTCATTGTTAAAATGTGCCATGATGCCACGGGTGAAATAAACATAACCGCCTGGAAGGGCAAAGGCATTGACCACCGGCGAGTCTAACACCTTGAACTCATACTTCAGGTCTGGCCGGTGAGAAACCCGGGCCATAAGCTGCCCCTTAGCATTGATAAAACGCTGCAGATCTGCATCCTCGTACAAGCCGTAAGCTGCTACGATCTGCGGGTCAGACTCCATGCCCATCTGTTGCTCCTGCCCTTTGCTGAGGAGCATCAATTCCTTTTTCCCGGTAACGGGGTTGGTCGCACAAGAAGCAAGCAGAATGGCGATGAATGCCAATAGCCCTATGTGCAGGGCCGAGTGCCTATCGAGATGGCAGGATATACTCATGGCTGTCGTTGTTTTATAGTAAGGAGAAAAACGGAGGCTGTTGCTCCAATTACCGTTGAGCTTGTTCTTAAAGATAAGCATAGCTCGGGAGATGTTCAAAGCGTTTGCGCCCAACTGTGATGGCCATGGAGCCGATGGGGCGGCGAGAAATTTAGATCGGGCGACACTCGCCCGCCCTGCCGCTTGGTTATACGGATTTCCGTTTTATATTAGATTTGATGCGCCGGGCAACCCTGTAGTGGGAAAAAATGAGTTGTTTTCAGCCACGCGCCGGCTTTTCTAAGGAGCTTACCTAAGCTCCAATGACTGAAAAAAGGCATAGCGTGAAGAAGTAAAGCGCCCATTCAACCCTATAATGATCCCCGGCGCATCAAGCCTATTCCACCCTCCACCCCTTCAAAAGGTTTTATCTGCTTTAACACCAGACCAAATATGACTCAGCAAATTGCCATCTACATTATCACAGTCCTGGCAGGCGGGGGGCTGACCCTTTGGGCCACCTTAACGGTAATATCCAGGTATAAGCAACGAAAAATCCGGCGCATCAGTGAGCTGGATGAATTCAATGCCGTCAATACAGAGCTGCCCCCTACCGACCCCAGCGAGGCCACCCTTCAACAAGCGGCCGACAATATTTCCGGGCGGTTCAGCATCATCCGGAAGGGCGCAATTGTACTGATCACACTGGCCTTCCTACTCCTAGCCCTAGTGCCCTTCCACAAGGTATTGCCACTGACCTCCATTTCGGTCCTGATCTCTGCTTTTGGTATTGTACTAGGGATCGCAGCTCGGCCCGTCATTGAAAATTTCATTTCAGGCATCCTCCTGAGCTTCTCTTCCAACATCAGGCTTGGGGACACCGTCGTTATCGATGGGCAATATGGCACGGTAGAAGACATTTCCTTCTTGCATACCTGCGTAAAAACCTGGGACTGGAAGCGCTATATTATTGCCAATTCGGACATGATCCGAAGGGAAGTCATCAACTTCACCGCTAAAGACAATCTCATATGGGCACATGTAGAGTTTTTCGTAGCCCCGGCCGAAGACCTCCAGGAAATCAGGCGCATAGCACTCGATGCAGCCAGGCAGCATACTGCACCGGGCATCACAGAAGCCCCTCGTTTTTGGGTGATGGCCATGCAGGAGCAATCCACGAAGTGCTGGGTGGCTGCTTGGGCCAACTCCCCCGCAGAGGCTTGGGAGCTTCAGCACAACTTGCGCACCACGCTGACGCTCGCCCTGCGCAAAAAGGGGATAGCGCCCCATCTGAACCATCACCAATTAGCCAGCAGTGCCACAGTGCCAAGCTAGATGGCCTGATCATCGCTTAATTTTCCGTATTTTGGAGCTGTCATCATATCCATTATCAAATGAAGAGGCTCTGGTGTTTCCTATTGTCCTTCGGGCTGCCCGTACTTGTCTTTGCACAAGGCAATGTACAGGTAAAAGTCTACGACTTTGAGGACGGCCTGAGCCACCGCGTTGTGTCTAAAATCGGACAGGACAGCCAAGGCTACATTTGGATGGCGACCATCAATGGGCTGAACCGGTTTGACGGGTATGAGTTCATGACGTATGCTCCACAGGAGAAAGCGGCCTACCTGCCACAGGCATCGTTTACCGACCTATTGATAGGTGATGCCGATTTTTGGCTGGCTAGCCCCAACTACCTCACCCGCTTCGAACCGGGCACCCATACAGTAGCATCTTTCAAAATCAAAGCGGGGGATGTCCAAGCCCGGCAAGCCTTGGTGCCACACAATCTGACGCCAGGCCCAGGCGGGCAGCTTTGGGCTGCCGCCTATGATGAACAGAGCGCCCGCAGCAGCCTCCTACTGATACAGCCCGACGGGCGTTTTGAGACGGTCATGGAGCTGGAAGGGCAGAATATTGGCCGCCCAATGGCACAGATAGGCCCGGCCCTATTCCTCGGCGCATCTTCACATGAGCTTTTGAAAATTAGTGCAGCAGGCGCTTTGCTGCAGCGCTACCCCCTTCCCGGGGATAAGCAATCTCCTATATCTCAACTTTATGCCCTGGGGCAAACCCTTTACATTCTTTGCGTGAACGGCGAGCTATATACGTTTACAGAAAAAAATGGGTTTGAACTGCACCCGGCCAGCATCCGGGCCGAAGCGGCCAAAGCCCTATACGTAGAGCAGGATGGGAGCCTTTGGATTGGGGGGCGGGGGCTATTGTTGTATTATGATGCAACTCGCGGCACGGTCTCCAACTACGCGCCGGCTGTCCGGGAGATCACTAAGAACACCGCGACTTACCAGCAAATATTCCGGGACCGGTCAGGGACCATTTGGATAGCTTCCGACTTTGGAGCCATCCGCCTCGTTCAGGCAGAACGGCTATTCAGCCATTATCTTTCGGACGGGAGCGAGTACTGCAGCAACATTTACTGCAGCATCCGGGGCATTACCGAAGACCAATCCGGGCAGGTGTATTTCTCCTACTACAACTCTATACACGTCCTCAACCCCAATACCGATGGGCTGCGCCCACTGTTCCCGGTCAACAACTTTTTCAACTTCCCCTTTGGGCTTACTTACCACGAAGGGGCCCTATACACCGGCAATGGGAAAAGGATAGACCTGTCTACCCTTGAAGTAAGGGACATCCTGGAGCTGCCAGATAAAGACCTGGGGCATGTGGTCCCCGACCGTGATGGCACCCTATGGATGGGCTATCTCCATAACCTCTACCAATACGATCCCGGACGGGACGCGCTGACGCGCTACGACGGCCCTTCCGGCCAATGGGATACGCTGGATGGCAATATCAGCTACCTCCACCTCAGCCCAAACCCTGAAATCCTTTGGGTAGGCACGCTGAACAACGGCCTGCACAAAATGAGCAAAGCCGATGGGCGGGAGGCCCATTTCCATACCGGAAGCGAAAACGGCATGGCGCTGCGTCACGATCAGGTCAATGTAGTCTATGAAGACCCTGCAGGGCGGGTTTGGGCGGGCACGGGCGCTGGGCTGCACTGCATTTTCCCTGAAGGGGATAGCATGAGGGTGTATACCACTGCAGAGGGCTTGCCCAATGACTTCATCAATGGCATTTTGCCGGAAGGCGACTCCTCCCTCTGGATCAGCACCAACAATGGGCTGAGCCGGTTCAGCCTTAACACAGGTACTTTTCAAAATTACTTTATGGAAGATGGGCTGAGCGCCAACGAGTTCAACCGGATTTCCTTTTTCAAATCACGGGCTGGCCGGTTGTACTTTGGCGGGCTCAATGGGCTCAATGCTTTCTTCCCTGGCCCCGCATTTCTTGAGCAGCGGGTAGAGCACTTGGACATCCCTCTGTTGTTCACGCAGTTCAGCAAGTACGATGCGGCCAAAGATACCCTGGTACTGCAACGGCATGGGCTAAACCCCGACATGGCCATTGAGCTTTCTCCCTGGGACCGCATTTTCACCTTTAATTTTGCTCTGGCCGACTACCACCAGCCACAGGATAACATTTTTTCTTATCTACTTGAGGGGTATGATGAGGATTGGAGCCCGCCCGGCCCGGGCACTATGGTGCGCTACAACAATATCCCTGCAGGCACCTATACCTTCCGGGTAAGGGCCAAAGCAGGCAGGGCTGAACAGCACTGGAACAGCCAAGAGCTGGCCATACCTATTGTCATACACGAAGCATTCTACCGCACTTGGTGGTTTTGGCTTGCCTGCGGTGCTGTAGTCATTATGGCCACATACCTCATCATGCAATATCGGGTAGCTAGAGCGCAGCAACAGCAGAAAGAGCTTGAGCGCCTGGTAGAAGCCCGTACCCGCGAACTGGCTCTGGAAAAGCAGAAATCAGAAGAGCTCCTGCTGAACATCCTCCCCGCCGAAACGGCGGAGGAGCTGAAGGAGTTCGGCTTTGCCAAAGCCAAAAGGCACGAGCTCGTCACGGTCATGTTCTCAGACTTTAAAGGCTTTAGCCGGATCTCTGAGCAAATGGACCCCGAAGACCTCGTAGCTGAAATAGACCATTGCTTCCGCGGGTTTGATGAGATTATCGAGCGGTTTGGGCTGGAAAAAATCAAAACCGTAGGCGATGCTTACCTCTGTGTGGGCGGCATACGGGACAATGATGGGGACGAAGCAGTAAGGGTGACCCTTGCAGCTATGGAAATTCAACGGTTTATGGAGGAGCTGCGCAAAGACCGCCTGCGCGAGGGAAAACCTTTCTTTGAAGCCCGTATCGGGATACACACCGGACCGGTGGTAGCGGGGATAGTCGGCATTAAAAAATTCGCCTACGATATTTGGGGCGACACTGTCAACCTCGCTGCCCGAATGGAGACGAGCGGAGAAGCAGGGAAAGTCAACATTTCGGGAGAAACCTTTGCGCTGGTGCGCAGCCACTTCCGCTGTGAGTACCACGGGCAATATACCGAAACGCGGGGGGAGAACATTTCCATGTATTTTGTCAAAGAATATACCGGCGACTGACGCCCCATCTCACTCCTCTTCCTCCACTGTATCGCCGGCGCGGTAAGGCTCCACCCAAAAATTATTGTACCCCAGCCCCACTGTAATGCGGATTTGCTGAAGGTTGAGCAGCTCTAGCATAGCCAAGAAAGTCACAATGGCATGTATGCGGTTGCGGCAAGCGCTGAATACCTCCGTGAAGGTGGCACGCTGCCCTTTGCTGATCTGTTTCAGGATATGCTGCTGTTGCTCCTCTATCGTATAACTGAACTGCACAATCTGGTGGACAGCCTTGGGGTGGGCATACTCAAAGCGCTCGACGACCCGCTCGAAAGCCCGCAACAACTTGAACAAGGTGACGGATTCTAATTCTGCATCTACAAGCGCTTTGGTCGCAATGCCCTGCAGCTCACGCACTACATTGCCCCGGTAGCGCTGTTGCCCTCTGCGCTCTTCGAGCCTGCGCATTTCTTCGAGCACGCTTTTGTAACGCTTGTACTCCATAAGGCGCTGCACGAGCTCTTCCCGTGGGTCAATTTCATTGCCGGCCTCATCCAAAGGCTTGCGGGGCAGGAGCATTTTTGCTTTGATGCGGCAAAGCGTAGCCGCTACCAAGATGAACTCGCTTGCTAAGTCAATATTCATTTCCTCCATTTGCCGGATGTAGGCGAGGAAATCATCCGTAATCGTAGCGATCGGGATATCATTGATGTCGAGCTCGTCCCGCTCTATGAAAAACAAGAGGAGGTCGAAAGGGCCTTCGAACTGGGGCAATTTTATCGTAAACGAAGATTCGCTCATCGGTCCGGTCAAATTTTGGCAGTACAGCGACGAGTGACATTCATTTCTCAGGCTGCTGCATTATGGCTACATTTGGAGCTCCACAAAAGTAACAACTTTACTGCTGCTATGGCGAACAAAGGAAAGCTTTACCTCATCCCTACCCCGCTCGGGGAAGGGGCTGTCGAAACCCTGCCGCAACAGGTCATCGAAATCTTGCACAGCCTGGATGTTTTCATCGCAGAGCGGGCTAAGACGGCACGCCGGTTTATCAAAGCGACCAGCCCTGTAAAACCTTTCAGCGAGCTGACTTTCTACGAAATCACTAAACATACCCCGGCAGCAGAGCGGCAGCAGTTCTTGGCTGATGCCGATATGGGCAGGAACATTGGCTTGCTTTCCGAAGCTGGCTGCCCCGGCGTAGCAGACCCCGGCGCCATTGTGGTACAAACTGCACATCAACGAGGGATAGAGGTCGTACCTCTTGTTGGGCCCTCCTCCATCATCCTCGGGCTGATGGCCTCAGGCTTGAATGGACAGCACTTCTGCTTCCATGGCTATCTGCCCCCCAAGAAGCCTGAACTGCAGAAAGAGCTGAAGTTTTTGGAACAACGGGTTTTCAAACACAGGCAGACACAGATTTTTATCGAAACGCCTTACCGGAACACCGGGCTTATCGAAGCTGCTCTGCAGGCCCTTTCCCCTGATATGCTTTTCTGCATCGCAGCTGACCTGACCCTGCCCTCTGAATATGTACGCACCCTTACTATTGCCCAATGGCGGAAAACGCCCCTGCCTGACCTTCATAAACGCCCAGCTATTTTCCTGATTGGCAAGTAAAAGCTTCTGTACTTCGGCAAAACCAACCCAAACCTTTGCTACACAAGGACTACAAAACCCCACAAACAACTATAAATCAAAAGATTAAGTTATTTTCCATTTTTGCCGTTTTATTGGCTTATCTGCATCAGGCAACTTAACTTTACAATTGCAATACAACAGGTATCACCTTGCCTGCACCACTCCCCCCCCATCTGTTAGACGAGGTGACACACGAAAAGGTGGTTTTCCATCTATGATCGAGCGAGGTTGCTCTTTTGCCCCCAATTTGGGGGTGATGGCAGCTCATTCTGCTCATTGTATTGTGCCAGAAATCTAATATTCCCTTTCAAAATTGTCACCAACAGCATTGCTCCCTTGACGAGCAATGTCCTAGTCTGGCCGCATCAGGAATAATCAGTTGTAGAAGCCTGCCCCAAGCTTCTAGCACACTTGATTTTCCTAAGCCCAGCCAAGCTGGCCATCTTTTGCTTTGAACCCTCTCTACGAAGAGGCTATCATAAGTTCCAATATTTTGTGCATATGTGTGTTCCGCCGGGCAGTTCGGGCTGCCCGGCTTTTTTTTGCTACAAACAAGCCTTCCTACGTAGGGCAAGGCAACAGCTACAAAGCAAAACACCACTAAAAACAGGCCGCAAGAGCGCGCCGCCCATGGCAAAAGGGTCAACAGGAGTACCACAGATTACCACAAAAACTTGGTTAACAGATAATTAAGCAAAACCAACACAAGCTGTATTTCTTTGCAATATAGAAGCGTTGACACTTAACTTTGTAACAGGTAACACAGTATAACCCCAAAAAGCGAGGCGGTGCGCCGCCTTCTACAACTGAGCGTACCCCCAGAGATGTCGCAAGCCTTTAGGACAGACCGGCTATTGGATAGGATCGGCCTAGCGCTGCGAAGGGGTGGCCAGCCCGATAGGGCCGAGCGGATAGCGAGCCCCGGAGCATAGCGGCACCTGCCAGTCGGCAGGGGCAGGCCCCAAAACGACAATCTGGCCTACGCTCTTTCAAGGTATATTTTGTGCATATGTGTGTTCCGCCGGGCAGTTCGGGCTGCCCGGCTTTTTCCTTAATCTACAAGCAGGCGCATTTTCTTGGGGTAGCGCACAGCGTACTTCAGGCTGACCGTTTCCTGAGAACGTGGGGCAAGGGGCAATCGCCAAGTCAGCTGCCCAGTCTGCTCATTATGCACAGCCCCGCTGTGCCCCAATTGCACCACTTTAATCTCATCCTGCTGAGCCAATGGGTATTGATCTTCGATCTCTAGCTCGACACTATAATCATTGGTATTCCGTACCGTGATCTCCCAATGTTTTTCAACCGTTCGGGTGTTTCCAAGAAAAGGGACACTGCTTTTGCTCTCGGCCAACGCTCTTTTGATCAGAATGCCCTCATCCCGGCCCAGAGATACGGTGAGCGTATCACCTGTTTGGCTTAAATCGAGGGGCACTTTGCCTTGGTACCCTCCTTTGAAAAAGAGGTTGGCCTGCCCACTGAGGAGGTTGTACTGCTCCCAGTCTGGCAGCCCGGCAACCAGGTATGCATATTGCGAGCGCTTAGGGACAGCAGCAAGGTGATAAACCGCAGGCACCTCATGCTGCGCGAGCTGAACGTCATAAGGTTTATTGTCAGAAGGGATGGAATACGGCAGCTCGATATCGAAGGTTGTGCTGGTAGAATGCTTCTCTATGGCGACAGGCATGGCCTTAGGCTTGGCAGGTGCCTGCTTCCGGCTTGACTTTGACCTCATCCCCGTTACTACGATTTCATCTAGCAAGGCTGTAGCCCCCTGCATCGTTATGGTCACATTGGAGCCGGAGACTTGAACTTCCTGGCTCTCATAGCCTATATACTGCACTTCCAAGCGAGCAGTGCCTACAGGTACTTCCATTTGAAAACGGCCGTCAATCCCCGTCACAGCACCCTGATTGGTACCGGCAAGGACAATGCTAGCCCCGATCAGCGGCTCGTTGGCCTCTGCATCTAATACCAGGCCGGAAAGCTGCCGCGTAGCCCCGGAAATAGCAGGCTGGGGAGGTGGGGCATAATAATTGTTGAAGGTGAGGCGGTAAGGCGGCAGCTCTGGTTTGGCGTTGCTGATATTGGGGTTGCCCGTAGAAAGCGTAAGGGCTACCTTTTCCCAGTCTTCCCCTGAGCGCTGGTACACGTGTGCACGATAATCCAACATCAGTGGAGCTTCTGTACTGTGTGCCCTAAGGTTGTAAAAAGGCTCCCAACCGGCATCCGGTATGACATAAGACAACTCCAGCCTAGCCTGCATGGGCTTGGGGGCCTGCACCACTGCGATGGCCATTCGTTCCGGCAGCGCCTCCGTTTGTGCGTTCAGCTCCAACAATTGACGGCTGAGCCGGACGAGCGCCAACTTGAACTCCCGCCCCCGCAGCTGCAGCCTTTCTGTCTGGGCTGCGATATCCATAAGACGGCTGCGGTACAGTTCGGCACCCCGCTTCAGCTCTTCCACAGAAAGCCCGTTATTGCCCCCGAGCTCTTGGTTGCGGGCGAGCATTTCTTTTTCCGCTTCATAGACTTGCTGTTGCTGTTTCAGCCACCGGATGCTGTCTTGAAGCGCCAACTGTGCTTGCTTCAGTCCTGCGGCAAGGCTGTCTGCCTCCCCCTCGTTTAGGTAATCGACCTGCTGGGAAAGCGCGATCAAGAGCGCCCCTTCTGGCACCTTAAGCTGTATGCTGTTCTCATCGAGCTGATAGGGCAAAGGGCCGAGCCTTAAGGTTTGTACGCCCTCCTGCAGAGCAGCCTGTGCAGACCTGACCACCTGTGCCCCCTGCCGGTAAACCGCCACTTTAACAATCTCTGAAGGTACAGGCTCAGGCTGTTGGGCCAGGATAAAGAAAGGCAAGGAGAAAAAATAGAGCAATAAACATATTCGTTCCATAATCATTCAGGGGTAAAAAAAGCTGCACGGCCAGGCATGTCCCCAACCGTGCAGCTTATTCGGTACAGGCTACCTTAAAC
This sequence comes from Phaeodactylibacter luteus, assembly GCF_007993045.1. Taxonomy (GTDB): domain Bacteria; phylum Bacteroidota; class Bacteroidia; order Chitinophagales; family Saprospiraceae; genus Phaeodactylibacter; species Phaeodactylibacter luteus. The sequence goes on along the minus strand of NZ_VOOR01000017.1, from coordinate 53,767 downwards.
AAGCAGGGGCACCCCTGCCAGGCAGCAAATTAAGCGAATTATCCTCCGGCGTCAACCTTGTTCACGAATCCGATGACGCCTTTGAAGTAATTGTCTGCGTCGTCGTACATGGCCCAATGCGCGCCATTCGGGCAGTAGTGGTACTCCCCTTTGGGCAGCTTGCCAGCCATCATCTCCATGAAGCGAGGGTCCATTGTATCGTACTCCGCCCCAACGCTCAAGGTAGGCACGGTGATTTTCGCCAAATCTTCTGTACGGTCCCACTCTTTTAGCGTAGCATCGCCCACCACACCAAATTCGCTTGGCCCCTGCATCATCAAGTAGATGGAAAAGTTGAGGTTGCCCAAGGAGCGCACCACAGGGTCTGGCCATTCTTCCAAAGGCATCCGGAGGACGTGCTTAGGGTAATAGTGGGCTTCCACCAGCTCGAGATAGCGTGCATCCGTGTATTTGCCGGCAGCTTCCAGCTCCCGGATTTCCGCAAGGGCATCTTCCGGCAGGCCTGGCGCCAGTTGTTCTTCTGCGTACTTCACATATGCGGGTATGGAGGACATCATATTCGAGATGATCAGCCCTTTGAGGTTCTCTTGGTACTTTAGGGCATACTCTATGCCCAGTATCCCGCCCCAGCTGTGCCCCAGGATGTAGAAGTTGTCTTTGTTCAGCCCCAATGCTTTCCGGACCTGCTCTACTTCCTCCACAAACCGGGGGATATTCCACAGGGAAGTATCCTCCGGCTGATCGCTGAAGTGTGAGCCAAGCTGATCGTAATAGTAGTACTCTATGCCTTCTTGTGGGAAGTAACTGTCAAATACCTCGAAATACTCATGGGTTGCGCCGGGGCCGCCGTGCAGCAATAAGACTTTCTTGGTGGGGTTGTTCCCCACCCGCTTAGTCCAGACCTGAAAATCGCCTTTGGGCGTGCTGATGTTGATTCTCCGGGCACCGCCACTGATTTTATCCTCCATCCCATCATAATCCAGGTAAGACTCGCAGGGCGCAACCGTATTGGCTGCTGCCCCCTCGGGCGGAGCTTCGGCTGTACAGTTCCAGAGCAGTAGGGCGAGCCCAAAGAGCCAGATTGTGTTTTTCATTTTGTTGGTTGTTGAACTGTTCACGTCGCTAAACAATAAACAGTTGGTTAAAAAAAGGGAAGCACCCTGTTCGTTTGGCACCTTCCTGGTTTGCAGCTTTGAAATTAGTAAAATCCCCTTTGCTGCAAAATGTTCAACCTCACCCTTTCCTCCTGTTTGCTTTGGCTTCCTGCTTGAAGAAATCTGCCAACCGGTGCTTCCCATAACGGGGCGCCACATTGTCCTGCCCCATCATCGTTAGGAAAAATTCAATAGGCCCGTAGGTTTTGGGAGAAAGGGATAAGCGCATTGCCTTTAGCAACCCCCGCCGCTGTACATCGCCCCAGAAAATAATCCCGGACGTTTTGGCATCACCAGGCTCCTAACCGCTGCAGGTGGGCCTTCACCCGCTGACGGTAAGACTGGCTCACCGGCTCTTGAGCTTGCCGAAAACCGCAGCCCCGCCGCTTTCCATATCATCATTTAGCCAAGTGGAAGGGCAATACCAACCGTTGACGATCCGAAAAAACCGGCTCTTTGACTGAGCTGCTGCACCTGCCACAAGGATAGGGGCCTGCCCCTGCCTGAGGGCAGGTGCCGCTATGCTCCGGGGCTCGCTGTCCGCTCGGCCCCTCGCCCTACAGGCGTCGGGTCTGGCCTTCGGCCACCCCTTCGCAGCGCTAGGCCAATGCCAGCATAAAGCCCAAAAGCTTAAACGCCTGCGACATTTTGGCCTACGCCCATGCTCCACTACGTACGAAAGCCCGGTACCGCTTTAAAGCAGCACCGGGCTTTGCACACAAGGCCCTAAAGCCTCATCTATGATTTCACTGCACCAGGCAGGTCGTTTTCAGAAACGCGCTCAGCCTCATGCTTACGGACGATACCGTGCAGGTTCTGCCCCACAAAATCCTGAGGGAACTCCTCCACTCCAGGAAAGCCCAACCGGATATCTCGGCCGTTGAACGGAATGTATGCTGTCCCAAAGATATAGTCCCAGCAAGCCAGGGTGAGCCCAAAATTGACACCGTAACGGTGCTCTTCCGGCAAATCATAAGAATGGTGCCAAATGTGCATTTCGGGGCTATTGAAAAGCACTTTCATGACGGGCGCCAGTACGAGCGCGCCAACAGCTACGCTACCGCCAACAACCATGAGCTGTGTGCTAAAGGAAGGGTCCTGCAGCAAGCTTACCTCAAAACCGCTGGTAGCAATGACCAACCCGACCAGCAAGCCCAGCACACCTCCAGTCACATAACCCGGCACGGTGATGTTGGAGTGGTTGTAGTGGCCCACTGCCAGAGTGAAAATGTGGATGATGAAGAAGTCGTACAAGCCTACGCCCAAAAGCGCAAGCGGGATGTACTCCAGTGTACGGTAGACCACGTTTTCCATCCAGTGGTAGCGCAGGTGAGCCGCAAAGCCCATTTGCTCTACAGAGTGGTGTACCTTGTGGAATTCCCACAGCGTGTCGCTGCGGTGCAGCAGCCGGTGCACCCACCACTGCACAAAGTCGCGGACAACAAAGCCTACCAGCAGTACCGCCCACATTGGGGCTCCATTGAGAGGGTTGGAGCCCTGCAGGTCAAACCCGCCCGTAATGAACTTGATCCCGTCATTGAACAAGTTGACGACCACATCGGAGGCGGCGTTGTAAATGACCAATGAAAACAAAAAGAAGTTGAAAAACATGTAGAAGAAGTCCAGCCAAAAATCTTTGCGGAACTTCGGCTGCTCCTTGCGCCATGGCGTGACGACCTCCATCAGGAAGAAGAAAGCAGAAACGGCCAACAGCCAGTAAAAGTAATTGTGCCACCCCGGATGGGTGATCTCGTACCACAGGTAGCTAGCGTAGCCTTGGTACCCTTGGACAAAAATATCCCAGTATTTCATAACCATCAGAATTGATATAGTTTACCTAAAACATTAAATCTCATCATCATCAAATAATCGGCGAGCCTGCTATAAATCGAGGATGTACCACTCGATAGCATCCATATCCAAGTTTGCCCGCCGGCTCGATTCCTCCGGCGCGTAGTTGGCTGCCAGATAATCCAGGATTTCAGCTTCCTTATCGCCCAAATCCCATAGCCCCTGCGTTTCCTGCATCCATACGATCATGGTCTTCCAGCCATCGCGGGTAGCTTTGTTCTGTGTTACGAGCTTGGCAGAATGGCAGGCGGTACAGGTAGCCCGGACCGTCTCCCAGCCTTCCGCTGCGATCAGGCCTGTCTCTAGGTGCACGCCCCCTTCCACACGGTCTAGGTCGCTCTCCTTTTCTGCAATCCGGCGCTGAATCTCCTCGATAGGGATAGGCTCCGGCCCTTTGTCGAGCCACCCCATCATGGAGTGGCCAAAAATAGCGTATACAAACAAGCCCACTGCAGCAAAAAAGATGGCAGTAATGGCCTGAATAATCAGGGACATCGTGCCCAGCCAGTTTTTGCGGTAAGCGGCTTTTTGTTTCTCGTTCAGGTGGTCAGGAATGTCTAACATAGCTTAAACGACTTTTACTGCAATTCGGTGGCAAGCGTTGTTCAGATAGCCTTTCGGGTTCCAGCCCGGAAGGATCATAGGCTGAGCCCGGCCCTCGCTGTCGGTAGCACGTGCCCAGACTTCATAGTAGCCCTGCTCCGGCAATTGTACGCTTGCGCTAAAATGCTGCCATGCCGAGCGGTTGCTAGGCTTTTCTAAAGTGGCTGCCTGCCAGGTTGCCCCAAAATCCGTAGACACTTCCATCTTGCTGACTTCCAGGTCGCCAGCCCATGCATGCCCCCTGATAGGCAGCTTCTGCCCTTTTTTGAGGGTCGCCCCTGTTTTGGGGTAAGTAATCAACGACTTGACGGGCATCGCCTCGATGATGCACATGTCCTCGTCTTTGACTTTTTCGCCCGGCGCGACCGGCTTGCAAGGCACCCGGTATGCGGGCGCAGCCATCTTAGCGCCATCGTGCACCCGGTCGCGGACCAAAATCTTGGTCAGCCATTTCCCAGAACAAGAAGCGGGCCAGCCACCAAGCACCAAGCGGAGGGGGTAGCCATTTTGATGAGGGATAGGCTGCCCGTTCATAGACCAAGCGATCAGGCTCTCGTCCATCATAGCTTTATCCATTGGGACACCTCGGGAGATGGGCTTCTTATCCGGGTTGCCGCTCACGTGGCGGTCCATACCCTCATATCCTATATAAACCGCATTGGACTTGATTCCGACATCCTGCAGGACGTCCTTCAGCCGTACGCCTGTCCAGGCAGCACAGCCGACAGCCCCCACTTCCCACTGATTCCCCTTGGCAGGAGGGCTGAACTCCTTCCGGCCGTTTCCGCCGCACTCCAGCACCAGCTCATAAGTGTGGTGTTTGAATTTAGACTTTAAGTCCTGTATGGAATACGTTTTTTTCTGGCTGACGGATTCCCCTTCTATGGTCAATGTCCATGTATTGGCGTCAATTTCATCCATCTCAGGCGGGATGCCATTATTGCGGATGAAGAATTTATCCCCGGGCGTCAGCTTATCGTCCAGCAGATGCGCCGGCGTCTCCACATTGAGCGGCCGGTCGTTGAGGACGATCAGGTCCGGGTGCTTGCCCGGGATTTGAAACGGCTGATCAGAATTAGCCAGCCCGGCAGGGATCATGCCCGCAGGGAAATGACGCGCATGCACCATAGGCGCGCCCAAAGCAGCGCCAATGGCCAGCAGTGCCCCTTTCCTCAGGAAGCCCCGGCGCGTTTCCGGGTCGCTTTCGCGGCCCCAGAGCAGGCGGTCGGCCTCTTCAGGGCCCTTGGCGTACAGCTCGTGTATGCCGACCTTCTTCTTGTTGTCGTTATTTTCCATCATCAGCGTAATATCATCAAACAAATCAAATTTATTCTTCAGCTGCCAGTTTAGCTGCTGCTTCAGCCTGCAAAGCGGCTAAGCGGATTTGGTGCTCCGCTTCGTCTATTTCCCGCTCAACAGGTACGTCTCCTTGATTGACATACCGGTGGCTCCACTCTATCCAAGAGCCGTCATAATTGCGTACATCAGGGTAGCCAAGGAGTTCTGTCAGTACGTAAGTGGTATGAGCTGAGCGCACCCCCGACTGGCAATAAGCGATTATTTTCTTATCTGGCGTGATGCCCGCTTTTTTGAAGTTGTACTTCAAATCCTTAAGCGATTTGAAGCGGTGATCGCCGTCCAAATCTACCGCATCCGACCAGTTGAGGTGTTTGGCCCCAGGGATGCGCCCAAAGGTAAAGGCCCCCTTTTTGTAAGGATAACAAGCCCCTTTGTCTACATAAGGTACGCCCTGATATTCCTCCGGCTCCCGGGTGTCCAAAATAATGACATTGGTATCCTGCAGCGCCGCCACCATATCGTCGAAGCTGGCCAGTTTGGCCGTTTGCTCCGGCTGCTGAAAGGTATACAGCACAGGGGCCGCTTCAGGGGCCGCCTCTGTAGTCAGTTCGTACCCATCTGCCGCCCACGCGGCCTTGCCGCCGTTCATGATGGCTTTTTTGGAGTGGCCGTACAAATCTAGCATCCACATGAAGCGGATAGCATCCACACTGCCTTTGGTACAATAAACAAGGATGAAATCGTCCGGGCTGATGCCGTGGCTCCCAAGCAAAGCAGCCATTTCATCAGCAGAAAGGCGCATGCCGCTATATTCGTACCCCCCTCCTTCGTAATCTGGCCTCCAGAAATTGATGGCGCCAGGAAGGTGGCCTTTCTCGTATTTATCCGCTTTGCTGATTTCAATGACTTTGAAAGGCTCCCCGCTGTCGTAAAGCGCCTTCACTTCGGCCGGCTCCAGGAGATGCGGGCCTTTCACAGAAGCCTTGAGCGACTCGTCAACAGGGGCAGCAGTTGTTTCCGGGCTGGTTTCAGGCTTCTCCGCCCCGGGCGCCTCCGTTTGGCAGGCGGTAAAGAACAGTGCTAGGGATAGCCCTGCCCACGCCCATTTTTTGGTAAGGGTCAAAACGTTCATATCTGAGTTTGGTTTTTAAAAAATAGCGTTGAGCCCCAGGCCCAGCCAATTCCCGCGCCGGATGGCCCCTACGCCGCTTTGGCTGAAATACTGATTGACCGTTGCGCCATCGCCTGCTGCTCCCGGATCGCCATCGCGCCAAGTATAATGCAGGCTGAGTTTCAAGTTTCGTTTGTCGAGGTATAGGTTAAAGCCGAGGTCGTAAGTCGTTTCTGCGCCAGAAAAGGCACGCACAGCGGCAGCATTGGCCTGTTCTTCTGCCGTGGTACCTCCCTGAAAGCGCATAATCATGCCTGTAGGCTCCAGCACAAACCGCTTCAGGTCTATGTTGTAGCCGGCTCGGATGTGGCCCGTTTCCGACAGGTAGTCAAATTCTCCAGCATCCAGCCCTCCAGAGCGGGACATCCAAAGCCATTCGCCATCGAACGTCCATTTCTTCAGGTTGAGCAAGAAGCCTGGGCCGAAAGTCCAAGCCTGCTCAAAGATATCGGTCTGCCCCTGATAGGTAGCGTTGAGGTCGAGCGACAAGCCGGTACGGGAGCCCAGATAATTGCCCTGATAACCGATTTTATAGCTTTTCATTTCTGGCTCGCCCAAGTAAACCGTGGTACGCGCCGCAATCAATGGGGCATAATTGCGCCCTACGGTATTGGCGACATCCCCAGTGTACAATGGGTTGAAAACACCTAAGTTATAATTGAGCCCTACCTTTTCCCCTTGCAAAAGCCCTCCTATGTTGAGCCCGCTCGCCCGGCCGGGCCCAGTGCCCACCAAATGCCGCCGGAGATAGTTCTGGGACATCGATTTTTCAAAGGAGTTCACCGACCAAGCCGAAGTGATGCTCTCCCGCTGTATTTGAGGGCGGAACCACCCTCCTGTGAGCCAGGCTGCTTCGCTGCCCTTGATCAGCTGATACTGAAAGAAGGCATCCCATATGCCCAGATTGGGCTGAGAGGGATTTGCGCCGCCAACGCTAGCACTATAAACATCTCTGCCAGCCAAGTCATAGAAAAACACCAAATTGAACTTTAGCCGGTCGTAGGGCCGGGCTTTCATCAAAAAACGGGCGCGCCGTAAGTTGACGTTCAGCCGGTCATCTACTGCTTCATACTGCCCGAGCTCGCCGTTGTACACCTCTTGGTTTGTCGTGTACAAGGACCAGAGCTGCACCATCATGCCGGTCTCGATCTTGTAGTCCTTCTTTCGTTTTAGCCACTTTTCTTTTAAAGTAGCCGTTTCTGCATCTTGCTGCGCCATCAATAGAAATGGCAACAATAGGAACGGCAGGAGCCCTGTCCGCTTGATTGTCATATCTGAATCCTTTTTATTTGATTTTCTGTATGGTACACGCTAAAGGTAGCGCTTCCCAGCTTCGGCTTGAGTGACTCGGAGCACACAAGCCCAGCTTGGAAATATATGGCTTTCAGATATTGTCATGCAGATAGACACAAAGCTATGAAATTATGTTCATAAGTTTTATAAAGAATCTCGGCCATACCAGAATTAAATATCAAAAATACAGCATTATCCAAAAAAGTAAGCTGACAAGGCCACACGCCATGCTAAAAAAAGCTACCAAAAGGACATAATACCGAATAAACCTATTGAGTATATAGGCATTAGTTTATTCCCCTTTTAGCAGGTAGAGTTATTTGGATTTTACATACAATGCTACAAGCAGGGGCCTTCCGAGAGGATGGGGCCTGCACCTGCCGATAGGGCAGGTGCCGCTATGCTACGGGGCTCGCTGTCCGCTCGGCCCCTCGCCCTACAGGCGTCGGGGCTGGCCTTCGGCCACCCCTGCGCAGCGCTAGTGCCTTAAGTCATAAATCTCTGATACTTAAGTTGAAGTTATTTTCCGGCTAATCAAGGCGAAGGTTCGCGACTTTAGCCTGAGCTAAAGGAGCGGTTCTTTAACGAAGAGTAGGCGGAAAAAAACGAAACTTGGGGTGGCAAGGATTTATGGCTTGAGGCACTAGGCCAATGCCAGCCAAAAGCCTGAAAAATATAAATGCCTGCAATATTTTGATTTACGCCCTATTTATTCCACTTCGCGGAGGGTAGCATAGTAATCCCGGACAAGGGCCACCTCCCCTTTCTTTTTAACTTGGGCAGCAGCCCACTTGGTAGAGGGAGAGAGCAGCAAGGTGCGCTCTCCAACTTGCAGTCCGACGGGCATATCGAAGTGGCTGAGGCAATCTGCCCATCGGTACTCTAGTGTTTTCCCTTTGCCCCAGCGGTACTCGAGCACAGGTATGCGCACGTCGCGCAGATACTGATCCAATACAGGCTGTAGGGCCAGGCCGCTGTGCTCAATGAGGTAGCCTTCTATTTCCTGGGTCGTTACGGTTTTATGATAGAAAGTTTGATTGAGCCCTCTCAGTATACGGGCCCACTGCCCGTCATCCCCGATCAGCGTACGGATGGTATGCAGCATATTGGCGCCTTTGTAGTACATATCCCCGGAGCCGGCCCGGTTCACGCCATAATCCCCAATGATGGGGCGGTCGTTCATGACGTTGCGGCGGGTGCCAATGACGTAGTCCGCTGCTGCTTCTTTGCCAAAGTGATAGTCGAGGTATAAATTTTCTGAATAGGCCGTAAACCCCTCGTGCACCCACATATCTGCAATGTCCTTATAAGTGATGTTGTTGGCAAACCACTCGTGGCCAGACTCGTGTATGATGATGAAGTCGAACTTTTTGCCCCACCCCGTACCGCTAAGGTCCATGCCCCGGTAGCCATTCTGATAGCCATTGCCGTAGGTTACGGAGCTTTGGTGCTCCATCCCCAGGTAAGGCACTTCCACAAGCTTGAAGCCGTCTTCATAGAAAGGGTAAGGGCCAAACCAATGCTCGAAAGCTTCCAGCATCATAGGCACCTGCTTGAACTGCTCCTTTGCTTTTTCCAAGTTGCCCCGCAGCACGTAATAATCACAGGGCAGCTCGCCTTCCTCCCCGTCGTAGGTTTCTCCAAAGTGGACATAATCCCCAATATTGATGTTGACCCCATAGTTGTTGATCGGGTTGCCAACAAACCAGTGGAAGGTACGTGTGCCTGCGCCTGTATCCGAAATGCCCCTGAGCTGCCCATTGGACACCTCAAACAGCGTATCTGGCACGGCTACACTGATGAGCATGCTATCGGGCTCATCGTACATATGGTCTTTGCACGGCCACCATAGGCTTGCGCCTTCCCCCTGACAGGAAGTGGCCACGAAAGGCTTTCCGTTTTCATCTGTTTTCCAGCTCAGGCCGCCATCCCAAGGGGCCCTTACCGCTTCTCTTGGGTGCCCACTGTAATTCACCCTGACTTCATACACTTGCCCGGGCACCTGCACCTCATTGAGCTCTAGGTAGTATACGTTCCCCTCCTGTTCGAAGCTTACGGGCTGGCCGTTTTGCACTGCTGCGGTAAGCTGCATGGGCGGCTGCAAGTCTATCTGCATCCGCTGCCCGGGCTTGAGCACCCGGTACTGAATGGTATTAGCCCCTTCTATGAACTTCTGCCCGGGATCTACCCGGATATCTAAGTGGTAATAGGTCAAGTCCCACCAAGCGCGCTCGGGCGTCACGGAACCACGGAGGGTATCTTGCCGGGTATACTGTGCGGAGAGCTGAGCGCTGAAACTGATGGCCAGAAAGAGGGCCCAAAAGAGCCGGAGATGTGTCGAGTCCATTATAATGTCATTTTAGAGCTAAAGGAAGGGGTTGTGCTGTTTTTCGTAACCGATATTGGTAGCCGGGCCATGCCCTGGATAAACGGTGACATCATCGCCTAGCGGCAGCAGCTGCTCGGTGATGCTCCGGAGCAAGGTCCCATGATCACCGCCAGGCAGATCGGTACGGCCTATGCTGCCGAAGAAAAGGACATCTCCTGCGATCAGGAAGCGGCCGGCTTCACAGAAAAAGGACAAGCTGGCCGGGGAATGGCCTGGGGTGAAGATAGCCCGCAGTACGGTCTCACCGAAAGCGATGGTGTCCCCTTCAGCAATAAACGCTCCGGGCTCTGGAGATAGCTTACCCTCAGGCACTGGCAAACCGAACATCCTTGCCGAATCTGGCGCTGCCTGTAAGACAGGCAGCTCCCCTTTGTGTATCTCCAATGGCAGGCCATAGGTGTCTGCCACGAACTGATTGCCGAAAACATGGTCGATATGGCAATGGGTATTGATAAGGCGCACCGGCTTCAATTTGTGTTTGCCAATAGCTGCGATGAGCATCTGCTGCTCCTGCCCGGAAAAACAGCCGGGATCAAAAATCACGCACTCGCCAGTGCGATCATAAACGATATACGTGTTCTCCTGAAAGGGGTTGAACGTCAGTTTGAGTACTTCCGCCATTTTTTCTGCACAAGTTAGTAAAGCTCTGGTTGTATAAGGGGGCGGTGCAGGGGTTAATTCCTGTCAAGCTGGGCACAAACCAAAATATCATAGGCGTTTATGCTTTTCGGGCTTTCTAGCCTGGCATTGGCCTAGCGCTGCGAAGGGGTGTCAAGCCCGACAGGGCCGAGCGGATAGCGAGCCCCGCAGCATAGCGGCACCTGCCCTCAGGCAGGGGCAGGCCCCTCCAGAAAAAAAACGGCAACCGGGTTGGCGCACGTCAAGCTTGGGCTAGGAGGCAGGGCCTTTTGTCCTCAAAACGCCTAAAAGGGGAAATAAAGCCCCCGCCCCGGAATAACCGGCCTGAATATTAAACCCCGGCCCCGGGTCTGCTGTCTTCTTATTGGGCAAATGCGGCTGGCAGCCGGGCCCCTTCAACAGGATTTGCTTCGGCTGGCCCGCACAACAGCCAACCGAAAATCCGCCACGTCCAGCCAACAGCATATTTTCGTAAATACGTATATTACTCCAAATACGGCCTTAAAAAAAGCCCCTCCGGCACGTAGCCTGCAGTTTCTCCGTTCTACCTTGACTGCGGGCCGAATCCGGGACGGGGCCCCTTAAATTTCAATTCCATGCGCCTGTACCTACGACTTCTCCTTCCTCTCTTTTTGGCCGGTGGCCTGCACGCGCAGGGCATTCAGGTTGAGTTCGGCAAAAACCGAGTGCAATACCACGACGACTTTGCAGAATGGGCTAAGTATGAAAGTGATAATTTTATCACTTATTGGTACGGCGAGGGCCGGTTCATAGGTCAGGCCGTCGTGCAGCTGGCAGAACAAGACTCTAGGGAGATACAGAATGTGCTAGAGCACCGCATCAATGAGAAGATACAGCTCATCGTTTATACCGATATCACAGATGTCAAGCAGAGCAATATCGGCAGCGAGGATACCTTTATGAGCGCCGCAGGGCAGACCAAGATAGTGGGCAATAAGGTTTTTGTCTATTTTGACGGCAACCACCGCAACCTTAGGAAACAGGTCAGGGAAGGCATTGCCAGCGTGTACCTCAACGCCATGCTTTTTGGTTCGAACATCCAGGAAATTGTACAGAACGCCGTAATGATGAACCTCCCGGAATGGTTCAAGGATGGGCTGATCGGCTATGTAGGCGAACGGTGGAACCCCGACCTGGACAATGAGCTGCGCGATTACATCCTCTCCGAAAACTTTGATGGCTTTGAGGGGCTTGTCGCAAAAGACCCCAAACTTGCTGGCCATTCCCTTTGGTATTACATAGCCGAGAACTACGGCCGCTCACAGGTGTCCAACCTTTTATACCTTACCCGCATCAACCGCAGCATCGACAACGGCTTCCTCTATGTGCTCGGCACGCCTTATGAGCGGGTAGGCGATAGCTGGGCCATATTTTTCCGGCAGCGGTATGAGCAAGACGCCAGTCAGCGGGACAGCCTGGGCTCGGCCCCAGTCCCTTTCAAAAACAAACGGGGCCTTCCCGTCACTCAAGTCAAACTCAGCCCGAGCGGGCAGCAGCTTCTGTATGTGCTCAATGAAATTGGAAAATACCGCGTATACCTCTACGACTTGGCAACAGGCAAGCAGGAAACCATTTTCCGGCAGGGGTTCCGCAATGCTTTCCAAGCCACAGACTACAATTACCCTCATGTGGCATGGAACCCCAATGGGCAGCAGGTGGCGATTTTGTACGAAAAGCGTGATATAGCTTACTTGCGGCTTTATGAAGTGCGCAACGGGAAACATCAGGAAGAGCCGCTTTCCTCTGAGTACCAACGGGTATACAGCATGGATTTTGTCAACCCGATCACCATGGTTTTCACCGCAGCGGTACGGGGGCAGTCCGATCTGTTCCTCTATTACACCAATACCCGTCAGACCCAGCGCATCACCAATGATTTCTGGGATGACTTGGATGCCACTTACGTGGAAATCGATAACCAGAAAGGCATACTGTTCGCTTCCAACCGTCAGGATACCCTGATCGAGCCAGCTAAACTGGACAGTATCCTTCCTATTGATGATTTTGACATCTTTTATTACGATTTGGAAAACCGAAGCCGGGAGCTGGTCAGGATCACCAACACGCCCTATGCCAACGAACGGCAGCCAATGGGCGTAGACACCACTTGGTTCTCTTATCTCTCTGACCGGTCTGGCATTTATAACAGGGAGTCCGGTTATCTGGAAGAGTACCTCCATCATTACGACCAGCTCATTTACCTGGAGGACGGCTCCGAAATCCGCATGCACGCTGACTCTGCCCTAGAGTCATTGGACACCTCACTGATCGACACCATTATCCTAGAGCCCATCATAAAGAAACGGGCCATTACTCAGCCTAACACCAACTACGGCCGGAATATCCTGAGCCAGCATAAAAGCCGGATTGCCAACCGGGCGGTACAGCTTGCCCTTGTCAATGGGGAGCATCAGATCCACCTGTTCCAACCAGAGCCTGAAGAGCAGATTGCCGCACTGGGAGGCACCTCCTTCCAGGAAAAACGATCGGCAGAAATCAAAAAAGCAGTTGTGGTGCCCGATGACGGGCGGCGCAATGTGCAGCCGGAGCTTTCCTTGCTGCAAGAGAGCTCCCCCATCATCACCGTTGACACGGTACCTGTGAAAGAAGCTCAGCGGGATACTGGCAGGGTGGATATAGACAATTATCTCTTCCAAAGCGAATTTGACGACGAGGACGATGACCCGGCCATCATCATTGTAGAAGAGTCGGAAGAAGCTGATGCACCGCAGCAAGTCCGTGTCATTACCAACCCTAGCCAGATTTCAAGCGTACTGAACAGCAACCGCCCTTCCACTAAAAAAGCTTACGATTTCAACCCTTCCCGGATCACCAACTACCGTTTGGAATTCCGCACAGACTTCGTCACCACACAACTTGACAACAGCCTTTTGTTTGATGGGCTCAACAGCTTTGCCGCCAACCCGGATGGGTTCAACCTGCCCAACCCTGGCATTTTGCTCAAGGCTAACTTCAAAGACCTCTTTGAAGATTATGAGTTCGAAGGGGGTGTACGAGTGCCAACGACTTTCAATGGCACAGAGTACTTCATCACTTTTGCGGATAAAAAGCGGCGCCTCGACCGCCACTATGCTGTCTACCGTCGTAATCAGCGCTTTTCTTACGAAAGCCTATCTTTTGTGCCCAACCGCAATGAGGTGAACATCCTGCTCGGGCAATATGGGGTCCGATACCCCCTAGACATCTTCCGCAGCCTCCGGGCCACGGCCACCCTAAGGCGCGACCGGGTCACACAGCTTGCCACGGAGCGCGCTTCGCTGGAAGTACCAACTAGAAGCGATGAACGGGCTGGGATACGCTTGGAATATGTGTTTGACAATACGCTGGACGTGGCGCTCAATATCAAAAATGGCAGCCGCTATAAGGTCTATGTCGAAGGTGTGAAAAAGTTTGACATCAACCTCTCCGATGGCGCTTCTTTCGACCTTGCCCGGGGCGCTATGGGGATTATCGGGTTTGACGCCCGGCACTATCAGCGTTTCCTCAAGCATTCTGTCATCGCCTTGCGGGCAGCCGGGGCAACATCTTTTGGGTCTGAACGCATGATTTATTTCTTGGGCGGGGTGGACAACTGGCTCTTCAACAGCTTCAACAACGAGATCCCCATACCATCTGCTGGTGCAGACATCGCATTCCAGGCCCTAGCGACCAATATGCGGGGGTTTGACCTCAACATCCGCAACGGCAATTCCTACCTCTTGTCCAATATAGAGCTCCGGATGCCCATATTCAAGTACTTTTCGAACCGCCTGCGCTCCCCTTTCCTCAGGAATTTCCAATTGGTTGGCTTCTTTGATGTAGGCACAGCTTGGGAAGGGCGGGACCCATATAGCATAGAGAACCCGCTCAATACCTCTATCGTCGACAACTCTGGCTTAGTTTCCGTAAAGGTCAACTACTTCCGTGACCCGCTCGTAGCTGGATACGGCGCCGGAGTGCGGGCCATGCTATTTGGCTATTTTGTACGGGCAGATTATGCCTGGGGCATAGAAACCCGACAAGTGCAAGACCCTAAGTTCTACCTTTCGATCGGGACCGACTTTTAGCGGGCTGGGCACAGCGCCTTCTGCCATCTGCCGGCTTAAGGAACCGCCCAAAATTGAATAGCCCGGCAACCTTCAGAATGGTTACCGGGCTATCATTGTAGTGCCATTATGCTCCACGTACGGAGCAGCCCAAGCTGCTACGCGGTAGTCGTTACTTTAATTTTCTCTTTGATTGATTGTATGAGGGCGGGGGAAGGCTTCCGGCGATGTATTTTGCTCTTGATAAACTCCCGGAAGGATTTTTCCTGACTAAGGACTTTCAGGTAGGCGGGATTGGACTTGATCTCCATCAGTAGTTCTCGTTCAGCGCTCTCACTGAGCTCGTTGTCTAGGTACATCGTGACTTTACGGACGAGGTGCTGATAATTCTGATCTCTCATGGTCATGCGTTTTTTACCGTTCTGTATGCCCGCCCTATGCTTGCCGGGCATGAACAACAAAAAGGGATGAACGCACACCAACCACCATGCTGCAGACAGCGCTCTACAGCGCGAGTGCCTGTTTTCCAAGAGTTGTAGTAAACGTCAGTGCCCAATTTCCAGTTCATTATAGCCCTATTGTTTGATGGCCTCCCCGGCCAGGGCTGAAACACAATTGAATGCAGCAGACTGCGCGGTATGAGCACGCAGGCAGCAAGGGCAACAACAACGAAGCTGTTGCCATTCAATAATGTTTCATGGGATCGTACTACAGAACAGTAGTAGTTAACGAATTTACGATTGAGAAAGCCCGGTACATGCCCTGTATTCAGGTCATGACCGGGCTTAGCTCTTATTGACGATTGTCCTTGTAGCCCAAGGACTCAGCGTAAGTTTTCAGCTGCTCCTTGAGCAGGTTCCTTGCCCGGTACAGGCGCGAACGCACTGTGCCCAGCGGGATATTGACAATTTTTGAAATTTCTTCATAAGTAAAACCTTCCACATCACACAACAACAATACCACGCGGAAATCGACAGGCAGGCTATTGATAGCATTAGTCACTTCATCGCCCATCATCCCCTGAAACATCTCCTCCCGCAAGTCCATATAACTGGAGAAGTTGGTGTCTTCTTCATCGTGATAATTGACGATCTCTTCGTAGTCAACCTTGGTGGGCTGCTTGCTTTTTTTCCGGTACTGATTGATAAAGGCATTTTTCAGTATCCGGAACAGCCAAGCCTTCGCGTTGGTACCTGCGTGGTAGCTGCTGATAAAACGTACTGCCTTGAGGTACGTCTCCTGCACCAAGTCATTGGCATCCTCTTCATTGTACGTCAGGTGATACGCAAAGGTGTACAGGGCATCGAGATGCGGAAGAAACTCCTGCTCGAAAATCTGTTCCTGCTCTTTGGTCATACCTTTATGTTTCATCGTTTGCACCATGAAGATACTATTTTTTCCAGAATGCCAAGTAGTCAAACCAGGCAGGAACCGGGGTGAAGCAATAGAAGATAAGTTACTGTTAGGCAGCCAGATCGACACTCATGACGCGTCAGCTGCCAATCAGTACCCCCATCAACTCCCCGGCAGGAAAAATAGTTTCCTAGCGGCAAAAATAATTTCTGCGCGCAGCCTTGCTGCCGGCAAGCTCTGCCTAAACCATTTAGCACGGCCGTTGTTCCAAACCCGTCAGACAAAGCTGGGGGAATGGTCTCAAACCCAATTGCCGTCAGGGTGGGGCCTGCACCTGCCAGTGGGCAGCTGCCGCTATGCTCCGGGGCT
The DNA here is from genome assembly GCF_007993045.1 of Phaeodactylibacter luteus. Classification (GTDB taxonomy): domain Bacteria; phylum Bacteroidota; class Bacteroidia; order Chitinophagales; family Saprospiraceae; genus Phaeodactylibacter; species Phaeodactylibacter luteus. The sequence continues at coordinate 37,579 of NZ_VOOR01000017.1, read as the reverse complement.
CGCTATCCGCTCGGCCCTGTCGGGCTTAACACCCCTGCACAGCGCTAGGCCAATGCCAGCCTATAACCCAGAGCGCTTAAGCACCTGTGATATTTTGGTTCACGCCCGGGGAAATAGACAAGAAATATTGAATATCAGGCGCTGTTTCCTGTCAAAAACAAGAAATTTATGACCTTTACCAGCAAATCTGTAACTGTGGATACTTTGCCCCAATCGAATGACCCGACGGCTGCTGCCCGTAAGCGCGACCACATTGAACTGGCCTTCCGCTCACAGGTAGAAAGTGGCACGCTGGACAATCGTTTTTTTTACGAGCCGGTATTGGCTGCCCACCCTGAAAAAGGCAGCCTAAAAAAATTCCTATTCCTTGGCAAAACGATGACGGCGCCGGTCTGGGTCTCGAGCATGACGGGAGGCACTGAACACGCCAACACCATCAACCACAACCTTGCCCGGGCCTGCAAAGAATTTGGCATGGGCATGGGCCTGGGCTCCTGCCGGCCGCTCCTTTATAGCAATGACAGCCTCGCCGACTTCAATGTCCGCCCACTGATTGGAGATGACCTTCCGCTCTTTGCCAACCTAGGCATAGCCCAGCTCGAAGAGCTTATCGACAAAGGCGAGCTGTACAGGGTCCAAGACTTGCTCTCCAAATTACAGGCTGATGGGCTCATCATCCATATCAACCCCTTACAAGAGTGGCTGCAGCCGGAAGGCGACCGCTTTAAGCGGCCCCCTTTAGAAACCATACAACGGGTCCTTGAAAAAACTGAGGCCCCGGTCATTGTAAAGGAAGTTGGACAGGGCATGGGCTACGAAAGCCTCAAAGCACTGATGCAGCTCCCCCTGGCTGCTATCGACTTTGCCGCTAACGGCGGCACCAATTTCTCCAGGCTGGAGATGCTCAGGGGAGACGCCCAGAAAGCAGCAACCTACGAGCCCTTGGCTTATGTAGGCCATAGTGCCGAAGAAATGGTAATTTTGGCAAATCAACTACTGCTGGAGCTCGGCAACGCTGCACAGTGCCGGCAGTTCATCATCAGTGGCGGCGTACAGCACTTCCTGGACGGCTACTATCTGATCAATAAAATACAAGCCCCTGCCATATACGGGCAGGCTTCCGCATTTTTGCGGCATGCACGGGGCAGCTACGAAGCCCTGCAGGAGTACGTGGCCGCTCAGGTTGAGGGGCTAGAACTGGCCAATGCTTTTCTGAAGATAAAGCCCGTCTAATTGACCGGGCCAACATTCGACTTTGACGGTATGCAGGATAATATCATAACTGGTTTTTCCAGGTTCACTAAAGAGGAAAAACTCAATTGGGTCGCTGCGCGCTTTCTTCCCGACGCTCAATCGGATGCAGAAGCCCTGCGCTCTTTCTGGCACACAGATGAGGGGCAACAGCGTATCCTAGACGGCTTCAGTGAAAACACCATCAGCAATTACCCTTTGCCCTTTGGGATTGCGCCCAACTTCCTGATCGATGGGCGGGTTTATGCTGTGCCTATGGTCATAGAAGAAAGCTCCGTAGTAGCCGCCGCATCAAGTGCTGCTAAGTTTTGGCTCTCAAGGGGAGGCTTCCGCACGGAAGTGCTGGATACGGAAAAAATAGGCCAGGTGCACTTCAGCTGGCAGGGGGATGTAGCGCTGCTCCGTCAGCACCTCCCAGCTCTCAAAGCACAGCTCCTGGCAGATGCAGCCCACCTTACTGCCAATATGGAAAAACGTGGCGGTGGCGTAAAAGGCATTGAGCTCATTGACCTTACCGGGCAGGAGCCCGACTACTATCAGCTTCGGGTAGCATTCGAGACTTGTGACTCCATGGGCGCCAACTTCATCAACTCTGTACTGGAAGAATTTGGGCAGGGGCTGCAGCGCTACCTTAAAGCATCGCCCGATTTCCAAGGCTCCTCTGCCCGTGCAGAAATCATTATGGCCATCCTTTCTAATTATACCCCCGACTGTGTGGTGCGTGCCACAGTGTCTTGCGAGGTGGAAACCCTGAAAGGGGTTTGCCCAGATATGGCACCGGAAGAGTTCGCCGGGAAATTTGCCAAAGCAGTGCGTATTGCCCGCTTAGACCCCTACCGCGCAACAACCCACAACAAAGGGATTTTCAATGGTATTGACGCTGTTGTCCTGGCTACTGCCAACGACTTCCGGGCGATAGAAGCATGCGGGCATGCTTATGCTGCACGGGACGGGCAATACCGCAGCCTAAGCCAATGCACTGTTGAGGATGGGGCCTTTACCTTTTGGCTAGACCTTCCGCTGGCGGTAGGTACTGTTGGTGGGCTGACCCGCCTCCACCCGGTAGCCCGGCGTGCGCTCGACATACTAGGGCAGCCCTCTGCGCGTGAGCTGATGAGCATCATTGCCGCTACCGGGCTTGCTCAGAATTTCGCCGCAGTGCGCTCCCTTGTGACCACAGGCATCCAAAAAGGGCATATGAAAATGCACCTGATGAACATGCTCAACCACCTGCAGGCTACTTCAGAGGAGCAGCAGTCAGCCATTGCTCATTTCGAAGATAAAGTCGTTTCCTTTACTGCCGTCCGTGATTTCCTGGAGCGCGGCGGGAAGCACCTGGCTTCTTAAACCTCATCCCCATCGAACAAGCAATCCATACGAAAGGCAAACTCCTGCTAACCGGTGAATACGCCGTACTCGACGGTGCATTGGCACTCGGCCTGCCTACCAAGCTAGGGCAATGGCTCAGGGTAAAACCATTGTCTGAAGGGAGCCGCCACCAATGGCGCAGCCTACTCCCAGATGGCACCCCTTGGTTTGAGGCCACCCTTTCTTCGGGCGGCACCCTACTCAGCGCTACCCATCAGCAGGCGGGCAAGAGGCTTGAAGCCCTGCTAGCCAGCGTAGAAGCGCAGCGCCCGGGCTTTTGGTCGCATCAGCCTTTGCTGCAGTTCGAAACACAGCTCGAATTTGAAAGGGAATGGGGGCTTGGCAGCAGCTCTACCTTGGTAGCTGGGCTTGCCCGCTGGGCTGGCATAGACCCCTTCGAGCTCCTGCGGGGCACCTTTGGAGGCTCTGGCTACGATATCGCCTGTGCGCTTGCCAACAAGCCTGTGCTCTTCCAACGGCATCAACAAAAACCAGCCTACGTTGAGATACCCTATGCTCCTGCTTTTTCCAGCCATATCTGCTTCGCCTACCTAGGGCAAAAGCAGGACAGCCGGGCCGGCATTAAAGCGTACCGAGAACGCGGAGGAGCAGCCCCTGCTGAAATCCGTGAAACTTCGGCACTTACCCTGGCGTTTTTACAAGCCCGGACGGCAGGAGAGGCTATCTTGGCGCTTGAAGCACATGAATCTTTGATGAGCAAAATACTGGGGCAGCCTACTGTTCAGCTAAACCTTTTCCCCAACTTCCCGGGGGTCGTCAAATCGCTAGGTGCATGGGGCGGCGACTTCGTGATGGCCATCAGCGACAGGCCGGTGGAAGCTATACGGCAATACTTCCGGGTAAAAGGCTATCCTGTAACTTTTGCTTTTGACGAATTGGCGGCTTACTCCGGATAAGCCTTCAGGAAAAAGAGAAAACGCTCGGGGTATTTCCTTTTTCCTGCCCTCGTTCGTATTTTTGCCGTAAATAAATTTCTGACATGGAAGTGAACACGAATAGCAGCTCAGCAATGGATTGGATCCTTTTCCTAGTTTCTACCGCCGTCATGGTATTCATGCTGATTTATATGAATGAGTGGTTCTGGGTCGCATTGCCGTTCTCACTGACCTACTTGGTGAAAGCACTGCGCGCCATGTAACCTCCCCCTGCTAAAGCAGGCTTTAGATGGGCTTCAGCACTCAGTGCTGTTATTGCCCTGCTCAAAGAAATGAATAGCGGCAGCCGCCCGGCACTTGTCTGGCAGCTGCCCTTTCCATTTTATGCTATACCGAAACCTTGTGCGCTGCCTGCTGATCAAGGAACCAATGCAATTGCCCGTGGGCAGGCTTGATGTGTGCGGCAGGATACTGCTGTGCACGCTCCCCTCCTTCTCCCAAAATCTCCTGCAGCCGTTCCTGCTTGCTTTTGCCCGTAACCAAAAAAACGACGGTCCGTGCGTTGTTGATGACCGGGCCGGTCAGGGTGATCCGCTCCTGCCCGGACACCGGATGCTTTGCTAATGCGCAGATCTCCTGACTTTGCAACAGCTCCATTTGCCCGGGGAAGATAGACGCCGTATGACCGTCCCCCCCCATTCCCAAGATGATCAAGTCGAAAACAGGGAGGCCGTTGATGAGCGGCAGATTGTCTTTGAGCTCCTCCCCATAGCGCCCCGCCTCTGCCTCAGGCGGCAGCTCGCCCCTCATGCGATGTATATTGCAAGAAGGGATTTGCAAAGGGGAAAGAAAAAGGTCGTCGGCCATTTTGTAGTTGCTCTCCTCGTCGTCCGGAGGCACACAACGCTCATCGCCCCAATAAAAATGCAGTTGCTCCCAATCCATGAGGTCCGCAAATTCTGCAGCCCAGAGCCGGTAGAGCACTGCAGGGGTACTCCCACCGGATAAGGCGATGTGCAGGGGGCCCTGCTTTTCCTTCACCCAGCCTTCAAAAAACTCAGCAAAGGAGCGGGCAACTTGAGCAGGGCTGTCGGAGATATGAATGTGCATGCGCAGCGTATTTTAAGGTTGTGAAAGGGCAATATACTGGGCTTTCCAATACCACCCAGCAGCTTCAGGTACCGGGCTAAAGTTCGCAAAAATTTTGGGAGTCTGTCAAATTACGGCAAGGGTTGCGCCAGCTCACCCGTTCCCCTTCAATGAGGGCATCTGCCACTTCCGGGCCCCATGTGCCTGCAGGATAACCGAACAGCTTTATGTTTTTGTCCTCTTTCCAAGCCTTGAGTATAGGGTCCACAAAACGCCAAGCCTCCTCCACGCTGTCCCCACGGGAGTAGAGGGTGGCATCGCCCTTCATGGCATCAAGGATGAGGCGCTCGTAAGCATCGGGCACATCGGCATCGGTGAGGTCTGAGTAATGGAAATCCATCTCTACGTTCTTTACAACAAAACCAGCGCCCGGCACCTTCATGCCAAATTGTAGCAACAGGCCCTCATCTGGCTGAATCCGGATGATGAGCTGATTGTTGACATTCATCATGTTCTCGTGGCTTTGGAACAAGTGATGGGGCGGCGATTTGAAGTAAACTACAACTTCTGTGGCTTTGGTCGGCAGCCGTTTGCCGGTCCGGATATAAAAGGGGACTCCCGCCCAGCGCCAGTTATCGATATAAAATTTCAGTGCCGCATAAGTTTCTGTCATCGAGCCTTCGGGGACGCCCTCTTCCTCCCGGTAACCTTTGAGCTCTTCCCCCCTTACCTTAGCTTCAAGATATTGGCCGCGCACTGCATATTGCGCTACCTCGCTCCGCTGAATAGGGCGGAGGGATTTGAACAACTTCAGCTTTTCCCCACGGATAGACTCAGCATCTGCATTGATAGGGGGCTCCATCGCAATGTGAGCGACAATCTGCAGCAGGTGGTTCTGTACCATATCCCGCAAAGCACCTGAGCTGTCATAATAGCCGCCGCGGCTTCCGACCCCAATATGCTCAGCAGAAGTGACTTCAATGTGATGGATATAGTTCCGGTTCCATAGCGGCTCGAATATGCCATTTGCAAACCGTGTGACGAGCAGGTTCTGCACCGTCTCCTTGCCGAGGTAATGGTCTATGCGATAGATAGCCTCTTCTGGGAAGTACTGCTGCAAGGAACGGTTGAGCTCGACAGCCGACTCCAGGTCATAGCCGAACGGCTTTTCAATAATCAGCCTCCTGACCTGCCCCTCCCCCGTTTTGTTCAGCCCTACCTTTGCCAGGAAAGCCGGTATCTTAGTGTAAAGGCTTGGAGGGGTGGAAAGGTAAAATAGGTAGTTGCCATCGGTCTGTTGTGCCCCGTCAAGTTCCGCCAAACGAGATTTGACCTTTTCATAGCCTTCGGGCTGAAGGGTATCAATCGGTTCATAGAAAAGTTTTTCGGCGAAAGCCGGATCTTTCTCCCCTTTGATAAACTCATTTTCGGCAAAAGCCTCTTTACGGAAGGCCTCATCCGAAAACTCAGTACGGCTCACGCCCAACAAAGCAAAGTGCTCAGGCAGCAGCTGCTCCCGGTGGAGCTCGTAAATTGCAGGGATCAGCTTGCGCTTCGCTAGGTCGCCAGAAGCACCGAAAATGACAAATACCTGAGCTTTCATAGTTGTTGGTTTTCCAGTCCGTAGCGCACCGGGCCCAGCAGTGAATTGTAGTGGGCGGCAAACTCCGCCGCCGCTCCGCTGTTCTATCCAAAGTGAGGGCGCCTGATGCCCAATACTGTTTTTTTTGTATACTTTAGAAAGTGCAGCAAGCCAGCTAAAGTTTGGCCAAAGCCAAGAATAATTAGCCAAGAGGCCTGCTCAGCCCCTTAAATTATTGAACCGCTAAAACCGGATTCGCGCCAGCGGTGCTTAACTTTACCGCTGAAGGCACCGGCCGGCTCTAGCATTAATCACTGCCGGGGGAAAGCCCCGGCAAAATCAGCAAAAAAGGATGAACCAACAATATGATTTCGGCATGATCGGCCTCGGCGTGATGGGGCGGAATTTTATCCTCAACGTTCTGGACCATGGCTTTTCTGCAGCAGGGCTGGACCTGAACCACGAACAGGTAGAGGCTTTGAAACAAGAAGCTGAAGGCAAAACGGTCTTGAGCACCTCAGATACTGCTGAGTTTGTGAAAGCCCTGAGCACTCCCCGGAAAATCATGCTTTTGGTGCCCGCTGGCAAAGCAGTGGATACAGTCATTGGTTCTCTCCTCCCCTACCTTCAAGAAGGGGACCTCATCATTGACGGCGGCAATACTTTTTTTACAGATACCGACCGCAGGTTCAACAGCCTTAAAGAAAAGGGCATCCGCTTCATGGGGATGGGCGTTTCAGGGGGGGCAGAAGGGGCCCGCCGTGGGCCTAGCATTATGCCGGGCGGCGACCCCGAGGCTTATGATATCGTAGCCCCAATACTGGAAGCTGTAGCCGCCAAAGCGAAAGGGGAGCCCTGCGTGGCCCACTTGGGCAACGGAGGGGCTGGCCATTATGTGAAAATGGTACACAATGGTATAGAGTATGGCCTGATGCAACTCCTGGCTGAGGCTTATGACATACTCAAGCACGGAGCTGAGCTGAGCAATGAGGCTTTGGCAGAAACTTTTGAGGCCTGGAACAACGGAGCACTGGAAAGCTTCCTCGTTGAAATCACTGCTGCTATTTTCCGTCAGCCAGATGCACTGTCGCAAGGGAGCCTCATTGATAGCATTCTGGACAAAGCCAAACAAAAAGGGACTGGGAAGTGGACCTCGCAAAATGCAATGGACCTCGGTATACCTGTGCCAACCATTGATGCTGCAGTCACTATGCGGGGGCTTTCTGCCCTCAAAGCAGACCGCGCAAATACTGCCCCCAAATACTCGCGCAGCATTGAACAGCTGCCTCTATTGGACAAAGAAGCTTTGATCAACCAAATGGGGGAAGCACTGCACTTCGCATTCCTCATGACTTATGCACAGGGCATGCACCTTCTGCATGAGGCCTCTTCGGCATACCAATTTGGGCTCAACCCCGAAACCATCGCCAAGATATGGAGGGGCGGGTGTATCATCCGGGCAGAAATCCTCGAAGATATGCGGCAAGCCTATCAGCAAGAGCCCAGCCTGGCCAACCTCGTCAATTCTGAAATATTCCGCAGCCCTCTGCTTTACGGACAACGGGCTGTGCGTGAGGTCCTTAGTGCAGCTCATCAACTTGGGCGCCCAATGCTCGCTATGGCTTCTACCCTGCACTATTTTGATGCCATCCGCGCAGAGCGCCTCCCCCTCAACCTGGTACAAGCACAGCGGGACTATTTTGGTTCACATACTTATGAGCGCACCGACCGAGAAGGCTCTTTTCATACCGAATGGGGGGCCTAGCCCGGGCGCATTTCTGGGGCCTGCCCCTGCCAGCGGGCAGGTGCCGCTATGCTCCGGGGCTCGCTGTCCGCTCGGCCCTATCGGGCGTACCCCCCTGCGCAGCGCTAGGCCAATGCCAGGCTAAAGGCCGGAAGACTTAAACGCCTGCGGCATTTTGATTTACGACCCCTGACACCCTAATATCCTATTGCGATGCAGCCCATTCCATATTTATTTGATGAGCAATCTTCTTTCCCTAGGATTGAAGTAGAGGGGCAGTTTTTGTTTATCGAATACCGGGCCTACCAAGCTTCCAGCCGGGTACAAACTTGGTCGGAGCAGCATTTCATCGTGCTTGTCCTGCAAGGGCATAAAGAAGTGACAGCAGGAAGCGGGCACTTCCCCCTCAAAGCAGACGAAGCGCTTTTCCTGAGAAAGGGCGCTTACCTGATGTCGGAAATACCTGAAGGCAGAGGGCTGTATCAGAGCACTCTTTTTTTTATGAGCGAAGCCTTCCTGAAACGTTTCGCACACCGGCACGCCGACTTGCTGCCCAAGCCCAATCAGGCTAGTGCTGCGCCGGCTATCCACCTTCCCGAATCTGCGCCGGTTGCACAGTTTTACCACGCGGTGCTCCCCTATTTCAACACCCCTCTGCCCGAAGCACGCCGCCGGGCGTTGTGCCTCAAGTTTGAGGAGCTCCTGCTCAACCTCATTGCGGAGCCTGCCAATGCCACTTTTGCGCTTTTCCTGAACGGGCTGCTGCAAGACAAGCCCGCCATCGCTTCCGTTATGGAACAAAACTACCGGCTCAACGTGCCACTCCATGTTTTTGCCCAGCTGAGCCAGCGGAGCCTGTCGGCGTTTAAGAGAGATTTTGCCGCGGCATTCTCCATGCCCCCGGGCCAATGGCTTAGGGTACGCCGGTTACAGCATGCCGCCCACCTCCTGCAGTCCACGCCCTTCCCGGTCAGCCAGATTTGCAGCGAGGCCGGGTTTGAATCGCTTTCCCACTTCAGCCGGGCCTTCCACCTCCACTTTGGAGCAACCCCCACAGCTTACCGGGCTGCTGCCCAAACAGAATGAGCTGCTCAGGCAAACTGCCATACCCTTTTTGAAGTAACTTAAGGGGCACAAAAACCCGTTGCCCAATGACAACTCCCCCACCCGAAGATAGCCGCCTCCTGAGCCTGCTGAAATTATTCCGCTATTATAAAAAACTAGGCGAACAAGCTATGGCTCAGGTCCCCGAGGCCGAGCTTTTCCAAACAATTGCCCCCGGAGCCAACTCGATTAGCATCATCGTGGGGCACCTGAATGGGAACATGCGCTCCAGATGGACCGACTTCCTCAATACTGATGGGGAGAAGGCCTGGCGGCAGCGCGACCAAGAGTTTGAAGAACAGTACAACAGCCGGGAGCAAATCCTGGAAGCCTGGGAAACTGGCTGGCAGTGCCTCTTCAGCGCTCTTGAGGGGCTGGACAGCCAAAGCCTTACCCAAACGGTCTACATCCGGGGGCAGGCACACTCGGTTGAAGGAGCCATACACCGCCAATTGGCACATTACAGTTATCACTGCGGGCAGATCGTACTGCTCGCAAAATGCGCTGCGGGAAACCATTGGACTTCCCTGAGCATCCCAAAAGGCGGCTCCGACGCCTTCAACCAACAGCGTTTTAACGCTCCGAGAGCCGAGGGCCACTATACGGATAACCTGAAATAAAATATAGAACAAATAATTATACATGAACACATGAAGAAATAAGGGTTTATGCCCCTATTACACATTTCATTTATGTGAATATTTTTTTACTTTTGTAGAGTAAAACCGATTTTACTGCGGGAGATTCAAGCCCCCAATACTTTTTGGCACGGTATTTGGCATTCACTATAACGAATTTCCTTAATATGTAAAATGCCAAGACATGAGAAAACAAAAGAACGAAAGCGTAACACTCAATCAGGGCGACCAAGATATCAAGCTCGATTATGCCGAGCTGCGCAAAGCCGTTTTAGTGCTCCGGGCGATCAACCATAAGCTTCGCCAACGGATCATTAACCTATTGGAGGAAAGCGACAGCATGACGGTGACAGATATCTATATCAAACTCCGCTTAGAACAATCTGTTGCTTCTCAGCACCTGGCGATTCTTCGCCGTGCGGGGGTTGTCGATACAGAACGGCAAGGCAAATTTATCAACTACTCTCTCAACCGTGACCGGCTGGCCCAAATTTCCCGCTTGGTCGATGAGCTAGCCTCCTGATTTTTTCCGGGGGCGCTGCTCTCCCCTTCAAACCGCTTGTAGCCTAGCCAAAAAGCACCTTGCTTTTTCAGGTACGCTGCCGTGCCAAAAACTATGGCTTATCATTGCCGGGCTTTTTCTGAATATTACTTGCTCTAGGCTCAACCCTATCTGATGTCAGGCTAGAATGCTCGATATGTGTGGCTATAGAGCTAGATGGGAGCCTACCTTCGGCTACCTTAGGCTTTCCCTGGAAGATCATGAGCGGGAAGAAAGAGCCTCGGTCTGCCACCACCATTCCTGTCAGCGCTCTTTGTTGTGCAGGCGTACCCCTTGGCAGGGAGCGCTTGTAAGCCTTATACTGGGCATCACACAAAAAAATCGGTACCGAATTCCTTCGATACCGATTTTTATATATGGTAAAAGTCAAAAGGCTGACCTGCTACTTGTGGGTAGGCATCCTGCTCAAGAGGAGCAAGCCTAAACACCTATCAGTAGGTCCACAAGTCGTGCTCAAAGTTGAAAATCTCTTGGCGGATTTGTTCTGACTGCATCAGCAGATCGACGCCAGAAAGGTAATCTTCAAGGCGGCGGTCGAACACGTTAGATTCTTTATAGATATAGCTGGAGAAGAACCTGGCCTCAAAAAGGTCTTCATAGCTCATCGGGCTGGAATCATTGGCAATGTTAAACACCCGCTCCCTGGCCAGTACCTCACGTGCTTCCGGATAATAAACCCAGAACATCGGAGCTTCGTACTTGAAGTTGCCGTTGTCATCAAACTCCTCCAAAAGAGGCGCGATACCCAAGATACGGACCTGAAGGCTGGAAGACTCTTCATCGAAGAACCACACCTCTTTTACGCGGAAGCGTTTCACATCGAGCGGGTTGACCTCATTCCGTACAATCTGGTATACCTCTTCGTACGTTTCCGGGTCTACCGTTGCGACGGTATCCACGCTAGCCCCCATAGAAGCGACCTCATCGGGGGTAAGGGGCACAGAAAACTTATCATCTTCAGTGCTATAGACGGTAATCTCGCCTGCTTCTGCTGCTTCCATAAGGATGGTAAAGAAGGGGCGCTCGGGGTAAGCGAAAGCCAAGTTCATTTTCTCACGTACATCAATGACGCGCCAGATACGCTTTTCCCAAAAGATGTCCGCTTCCCGGATATGGTCATAAGGTAGCACACGCTTTTCCAAGGTGAGCCGTTTTTCTACGATGTCATCGAGCGGCTTATCTGTGTTCATCTCGCCCGACTCGGTCATGATAATATTGTCCGGAGTTTGGGCCAAAGCGGGCCCGGCGAGGCAGAACATCAGCAAAGCAAAGCTGAAAAATCTCAGAGCGATCTTCATGGCTGAATGTTTGATTTGAATTTTTAAACGAGAATTTGACCACGGCCAGAGCAAAACTTGCCCCGGGAGAGCGAAAAATACCCTTTTTATAGGAAGAGGCGAAACAAACCCACCGATAACACTTCGGTGGACAGGGAGTTTGCCTCTTCGGGCATCAGGCAACACCACGTTAGCCCTTCGCACTGCCATTTGACCGCAAAAATTGGGAAAGGGAGGAGAAATTCTTGGGAATATATTCCGGCTGAAAAAGATGTGCAATTTTCTCACTCCGCCCTTTCTCAAATTATCTGCTTGAATAACGAGCAGAGCGCCGAGGCTATTTTGCCCGGGCGCAAATTTAAGGCACTGCCAGCAGCTTAAGTTGTGCAGCGGTGCCTTTTTCAGGCAAAGCAACTGCCAGGCTGCTCATTTGCAGCCCGGCAGTTGCCTGCATTTTATCTGATGTTGAACACCATCGAGTTGATGGGGCGCCCAACTTTATCACCTGGGCAACGCGCTTTCACGTCGTCGAAGTAATAGATATCGCCGGGCTTAGCCTGATTGACCAGACGGCGGGCCTGATCGTTGTAGCGCGCGCCGGAATTGACCACAGGGATTGGGTCTTGGCGAGAAGCTACATAAACGAGCTTGAAACCTTGGATTGTGCAGTTGGCATCGAAATCGAAGCCATCGAGGTAAGCGCCTACACCACCTTGTGCTTTGAACTCTCCGTTGCCCATAGCACCGCCGCTGCTCTTAGAAAGGCGAGCGACAGGATCCGGGATACGCTTAACGCGGAAGTCGAAAGTGGTTGAAGGCAGGCCTCCGCCAGAAAGGATGATCTTGGCGTCTCCGGGGCGGTCTGCGGTTACCATATACTTGCCAGAAGCCCGGTTGACCGGCTGAATGGTACAGCCAGAAGCCCGGACAGTGAGGTCGTTGGAAGAAACTCCGGATGCAGAGACAGAAATGGGGTTTTCCACACCGATGTAGAAAACGTTCATTTTATCTGCGGAAACGGTTGCGGAGCGCGTACCTACCTCGTATTCGTAAACGCTTTCGCCCTCCGACACTTCGCCAGTAAGCGGGTTGCGGACTTCCACTTTCAGCTGCAGCTGTTTGTTGCCCGTGGAGGTCGTACGAGTAGAGTACTCTGCTTTTCCATCTTCGCCAACCGGTATTTTAGAGCCGTTCACGAAGACGTTGATGTCGTCAGGGTTGATCTGAGAGCTGTAAGTACCAACTGAGATTTTCGCATTGAAGGGGTCCCCTTTGATCACGTAAGCTTTCTCTGCCTGAACAACCGGGAAGAAGGAGTCGAACTCGACTACACGCCCGCCGGCCAGCTCCGCCATACTATTGACGAGTGCAGCCTCAGAGCTTTTGGCATCAGACTGCATTTGGCTCAACAGGGGGAGAACTGCAGCAATCGGCATTTGGCGGAATTTGAAATCTGCCCAGCTCGCTTTGTCTGTACCTTTCCAAGTTTCGTCATCAATGCCGAAAGGCAGGTTGTTCGCGATGTTCTTGATCCGGTTTTCGATTTCCGGCTTTTTGAGGCCGAAAGTTTCTCCATGCTGATTGAGGAGATCGGTGTAAATTTTAACAAGGGCTTCCTTGGTCTTGAGGATTTCCGCCTTGAGCTCCTCGCCCCGGCCTTCGTCCACCAGCATCCGGGTAGTAACGTCCTTGTTCTTTTTGCCTTTAGGCACACGCTTACCATAGCTTTCGATATAGTCTTCCTCGTTTACTTCACCGTCTTTGTTGCCGGATTCGTCGATGAGGTCGTCACGTAGTGTATTAACGTATGCATTGAAGCTGCTGATGGTAGAGCGCACTTGGTCTACAGCAGGCTCGATAGGCTTGTATTTCAACTTTGATTCTTCGGCCAGGAGGTTTTTCAGCCCTGAAACGGTTTGCTCAAGCTGCGACTCTACGGTCGCTATACTGGCTTTGTTACCATCATCAAGGGTAAAGAACGCGTTCATCACCTCCGCCGATACGTTAAGGGCAAGCAGCGCGGTCAGCACCAGATACATGAGGTTGATCATGAGCTGCCGCGGTTCCTTAGGTATTGACATGCTAAATCGCTTTTAATTTGTCAGAAAATAGATACGCAAGTGTGGCATTCGGGCTAGCGGCCAGCATTAGACATGGCAGAGATTACATTGCCATATACATTATTGAGCTGATTGTAAGTGTTGTTCAGCTGCCCGATGTTTTGGTTCAGCGCAGAAAGCTGATCCTTGTACTGCTTGGTATCTTCCAGAGAGTCTGACAAGTCAGCCATCGCTTCGTTGAGCTTGGAGTAGAAGTTGCTCATGGCTTTGATCTGATCGCTTGTCCCAGAGAAGTCGACCTCTTGCAGAGCTTTGAGCGAAGAAAGGCTTTTCGACATCGTCTGCAGCTCTGCAAGCATACCGCCAAGCTGCTGTTCCACTACTTCCCCGTTCAGAGGCTGTGAGGCCGGAAGGTTGGAGCCGCCGCCAGCTGTAAGCGGCTGCAAGTTGGATCCATAATCGCTAAGGCCAGGGTAGAGCTTGTCCCAGTAGTAATCGGGCTCTGGCCCGATCAGGCCGAGGAAAAGGAAAATGAGGGCCTCAACAGAAAGCCCGATGATCAGCATTTCAGATGCACCTTCCCAGCTTTCCAGCTTAAAGAGCGCGCCCATCAATACTGTTGCTGCACCGATACCGATGAACAGGTTCTTAACGTACTTAAAACCTTTTGACTTCAAGAAACTCATCTTGTTCTCTTTTAAAGTTTGGTTATCAATAATTCTTTCTGATTAGGCCAGAGCCTGAATTGACAACTGCCTTCGCAGGTCCAATCCTATAATACAGGGGGCAAAAAAAGTTACACCCCATATTTTAAAAATTCCTCTTCCCCAATATTTGCCCTCTTTTTGCACTTCCCCACCACTACAGCATGGCCTGCGCATGCGCAGACTGCCGTATGCTTCTCTATTGAACAATGGAAAATTGGATGGGGAAAAGCGGGGATAGCGGCTAGTGTGTACAAAGAGGGGAGGGGGCTTTTGAAATACGGAAAAGGATGCAGCTTCGAACGCTGCATCCTTTTCCGAAAGGGCGTTTACATTAGAAGTCGTTGAGCGAGCGGCCCAAGAAAGACAAGGCGCAACGGAAGCCGATATAAGACTTGGTCGTATCTTGGTACTCCCAGTGGCGCGTGCCAGTCTGTAGGAAATGCGCTACATCCTTCCAAGAACCACCACGGATGACCTTGCGCTTGTAAGCTTCGGGGTCGTCATCCTTTGCATCATAGCGGATGTCAGGGTTCAAGTCGTGGAGGAAAGAGTAAGCGTTATCATAATAGGCCGTCACTGTCCACTCCGAAACGTTGCCTGCCATGTTATACAGGCCATAATCGTTCGGGAAGTAAGCATCAGCACGGACGGTATACTGCCCACCATCTTCAGGGTAGTTGCCACGCCCAGGCTTAAAGTTAGCTAAGAGGCACCCCTTGGAGTTGCGGGTGTAATAACCGCCCCAAGGGTAGGGCGCCAAGTCGTGGCCACCGCGGGCAGCGTACTCCCACTCGTGCTCTGTAGGCAGGCGGAAATCTTCTGTATTGATACCGTCGCCCCGCGTTTGCTGATAGGTATTCCATAGTTTGGTCCGCCAGTAAGCGAACGCATTGGCCATGTGCCAATCCACGCCAACTACAGGGTAATCATCAAAAGCCGGGTGCCAGAAGTAGTTCCGCGTCATCGGCTCGTTGTAAGAGTAAGAAAAGTCACGGATCCAAACCAGCGTATCAGGGTATACGTTGACCTTCTTGCGCTGAATGAAGGCGGTACGTGGTGACCGGCCGTGATCGTGCGCTGCGCGCTGCCAATCGTACCATTCATATTCAAATACCATTTTGCTGGCATCCAGCTCTTTCTTACCGGCAAAGCGGTCATCGCCCTGATAGTAAAGGTCTTCCAGCGTCTCATCCTGCCAGTCGATCTCATACTCCCAATCGATCAGCTCCTGTCCGTCAGCCGTTTCCACGTAGTGGTCCAGGTAAGAGTGAGCTAAAGAATCCCGGACCCAGTACACAAACTGTCGGTATTCATTATTGGTAATCTCGGTATCGTCCATGTAAAACCCGGCGATAGAGATAGCTTTCTGACGCTGCACGAACGTATTGCTCACGTCTTGGTCAGATGGGCCAATGTGTAATGTGCCAGAAGGCACATAAACCATACCATAAGGATTGATCCCTTTCCAGTCCGGGCGGTCTAATACCCCCACGAGCTGACCGTTTTCACTGCTGCCGCAGGACGCAGCAACAAACACTAGCAAGACTAGTGAAATCTTGATGAATTGTTTCATGTTAACACCCTTGTTTTCCTTCAGAATATAATAAGGTCTAGAAAAAGCAATCGTAAATATAGGCCGTTTGCACAGCTTATCAAAAATTAATTTCCTGATTACCCGGCTGGCTGACAGATTACGCAGTCTTGGGCCAACGGGCAGGACAGAAGTTTACAGGTGACACCACACCACCCGCACCGTAGTACTGAAAGGGTACAGCCGGCTTGCACAAGCCCTCCCCTCTTCTAAAATCAATGGACAAAATTCTTTATAAAGACCGGGGGTTGTAAATGATTTTCGGCGGCCGCCCGGTGCCCAGTGGCTTATTGAGGTCATACCGGAGCATGATTTCATGTGAGCCGTTGCTCACCTGTGCGATAGCAGAAACAGTAAGATCATAAGCATATGCCACTGTGATTTTTTCGCTGAGCTTGAACCCTGCGATCAAGGCAACTGCATCAAGGCTATTGCTATCATATCCTCTTAACGAAGCCCCTCCCATTATATTGTCGTTGTAGTGAAAAAGGAGGGCTAGGTCAGTTTGAGTCTGCACCACATCCGAACGGACCAACAGAGCAGGGTGGAAACTTAGCACGGTGCTGAGGTCGAAGTGCCCTTGTGCGGAAAAGAAGTAAACGCGCTCCAACTTCATGCTAAGCTCCTCGCTCAGCGGGGCAGTAGGCGCGGTCAGGTGGCGGACGGACAGCCCAGCCTCGAATTTTTCTGTGAGCAGGTAAGCGCCTGCCCCATAAGTCATGACATTGCCAGAAATCCCAGTTGATGGCAGGAGGTCGTCATTGTGGAAGATGATGCCCGGCTCACTGTACTCTCCATCCGGTGTGCGCAGCAATTCTCCATTCAAGGTGCGCTGCATCATCCCTGCACTGCCCCCGATAGAAAGGACTGCCCGCTGCCCTAGCCCCATTTGGTAATTGTACATTAGTGTAGCCGACGACCGCTGCTGTGCGCCGAGCTCGTCGTTCTCCAAGTTGATGCCAAAGCCGCTGCTAATGATGTTTAAAGGCAAGTGGAGCCCAATATTCTGGGTAACCGGGTTGCCTTCAAGCCCCTGCCATTGAGAACGATATGCCCCGGTCACGACCAGAGAGTTATCCATGCCTGCATAGGCAGGGTTCCAGTTGAGCTTGTTCATCATGAACAAACTGTACTGCGCTGGCTGCTGAGCGTAAGCGGCAGCCGCTAGAAAGAGGCAGGTCAGTAGGGTGGAAAAGGATTTTGTCATGGTCTGGCAGCTTGAATTTTTAATGGGGAAGGCGCGTAAGGGACGTACAGACTGAGCTTTAGCCCAAAGTACACCTCGTAAAGTAAAACAATCTTGCTACCGCACCAAGACCTTTGAAGCCTTTAAGCTTGGCATAAAAGACAATAAGCGGTTGCCTTAAGGCAGTTCCGCCAAAAGGAAGCAAGGCGTTTGATGCACGCAGCCAAACAAATGAACGGAAAAATACTGCCCCTGGTTCATGTAAGAGCGCCCTATCCAACTACAAGTCAGAGCCTTGACAAAGCAGCTAGCTTTCCAGTATTTTCACAGCCTGCGCATGATGGTTCATTTTGGCATAATCTAATGGGGTATGCCCTTTTGCATCCTTCACGTTTTTATCCGCCCCTGCAGCGAGCAGTAGCTGCACAAGCTCGGCATGCCCGTAATGGGCCGCAAAGGTCAGGGCTGTAAAGCCTTGGCCATTGGCTTGATGAACATCGGCGCCGTGGCTGAGCAGTAGCCGCGCCAAGCCCTCATGTCCTTTAAACACAACCCCCATAAGCGCAGTGTTGCCAGATGCATCCCGGATATTCACGTCGGCCCCATGCTGCAGCAGCACTTCGGCCAGCTCCTCATTGCCCAGGTAGGTCGCTAAGATAAGCGGTGGAAACCCCCGCCCGTCAGGCTGATTGGCCAAGCCAGGGTCTTTGCCCAGTATGCTGACGATCAAATCAAGGTCTCCTCCGCGGATAGCATCAATCAAATTAGCCATAATATTTTTTTGTATCGGCAGTAAGCGGCCCACTGACCGCCCTTGAATTCCAAATGCTAGAAAGGGGAAGCAGCAGAGCGCCGGTTCCCCTTTCCAGTTTTATAGTTTACAAATGCTTGTCGCTTTGCTACAAATATGCGCACTGCAAAACTATAATCAAAAGTGATAATCGCTATAACCACATAGTCAAAAACTATGCGATAGCGTAAGAGGTCAGCCGGCACTTTACCTTGAGCAACTGACGCACCTCTTCGAGCTCTACCTCATAAGGCTTATATACAGAGCTATTGTCGGAAATCAACCGGAGGCTCGATACCTCGTCTCCGTCCCTCACCTGCTGTATGCGCTTTGCGACAACGGTGTCCGTAACCACTACATAGACGTGGTTGTCCCTCAGGGGCGTCCCGCGCTCTACGGGGTCGCAAACCACGACGTCCCCATTGGTGATCGTCGGCATCATGCTGTCCCCACTGATTTCAAAAGCGATCAGCTGCCCTTCCAGGTTAGGGATGCTGAATTTGCTCAGGCTATCTAGGTATTTGCTGTCCTGATGCTCTAGCGCATACCCGGCTAACGCGCGGTCTGGCACGAGTGTGATGTTGTCGCGAGGCCCGGATTGACGTTCGCCCATAGCACGCACCGGTATATCGCCGGGGAGCCCGTCCGGGAACATCTCATCAGACAAGCCAAAGAGGTAGTTGGCGTTCACGCTGTAGCTCTCAAAAAGCCGGTACAATTGGTCTACTGTTATGTTCCGTTGCCCTTTGAGGATGCTGTTGATCACATGATTGTACGTGCCCAAGTGCTTGGCAATATCCGATTTGCCCTTGATGAGCCCAATCTGCTCCAGCTCTTTGTACACTATGTTAAAGCGCTGATTTACAATATGGTCTGAAAAATCCGCCATTTTAAACAAAAATGTTTTTAAAATTACTTGCCTGTAAACAACTATTTGTTTTATATTTGTTCCAGACAACAACCAAAGTCATTCATTTCACCGATAAACATACAAAAGGTTTCGGTCAAATCCTAATTGTTATGCCTAGCTACACCAATACGCACTATAAAGTGAAGCACCGGAGCACCTTTCAAACTGCCCCGCAGGCCAACCGGTCAGAACAGCGCCCGCGCAAGGCCCCCCGCACTTCAGGGCCAGACTGGGAGCTTATCCTGGAACGCCTCGCCCATGGCCTACAAAAAATGAGTGTAGCGCTACGGTACCGCTTCCATCAGATTACCGGAGGCCAGCTGGAAGGGTTTTCCCTGCCCTGGTTCAAAATCGCCCTCGCTGCTGTCGCCTTTTTTATACTGACCCGCAAAAACATACAGTTTTCTGTCAATATGCAAGCACCAGCAGTCAGCATTTCCGATGACCGGGAAAGCCGTTCGGAGGCCACACAGATGGGCCTTTCTTCCCCCGTCGCCCTCCACTCTGCTCCTGCTGCCGCCTTGCCGAAGCTGCCTTCTGCAGACGCCGTGGGTGCATATATCGAGCGCTTTGGCAAAGTCGCCCAATCTGAACAAGAGAAATACGGCATACCTGCCAGCATAAAAATGGGCTGGGCCATCCTCTGCAGCTCAGCCGGGTCCTCCCCTGATGCATCCCAAAACAATAGCCATTTTGGCGAGAGCATGGGCAGCCAAACATTCGCCAGCGCATGGGAAAATTGGCGGGCCCACTCTTTGTGGCTAACCCGCAACTACCCTCAGCTTTTCCAACAAGACACCAACTACAAAGGATGGGCTAGGGCTATCGAACGCTCCGGGGCTGCCCCGGCCGGCTTTGGCCAACAGTTACTCGGCGTAATTGACCGCTACCAGCTTTACCAGCTCGATTAAGCTTAAGCGCTGTGTACGGGAACAGCCAAACAGCTACCTCTGCTGAGCAGCCGGCTGCACCATCTGGGCGCAAACCAAAACCCTGCAGGCTCTAGCGCTATGATGGCACCGGCCTAGCGCTGCGGAGGGGTGGTAAGCCCGATAGGGCCGAGCGAGGAGCGAGCCCCGCAGCATAGCGGCACCTGCTGTTAGGCAGGGGCAGGCCCCAAAAAAAACGGATAACTGTTTTTCGCCTGCCCAGCTCTGTTTGCCGCACCCAAAACCCAATGAGCCAACACCTTATTTACCAAGATCTCTCCTTAAGTGGTTTTCTCATGATTGAATACCGGCCGCCCCGTCTGAGGGGCGGTCTTTTTCATTTGTCCCCCTTGGGAAAGAAAAGCCCCCGGACAACCTTAAGCCATCCTTAACCGCTTTGCTAAAAACTTTAAAACTGGATCCTGCGTTGAAAAATATGGCTAAAGCTGCTCTGCCAGCTCTGGCAACCCTCACCCAAACCACGACCCAATGGCCATCAACTCAAGCATCAGCATCAGCTATTCCCCAGGTGTGCAAAGCATGCTGCCCATTTTGTACACCGCATGGGCAGACCGGGTGCTTTCCCCTCTGGAAATAAAACTGCTCCGGCAGGCTGCAGCCAATGCCAGCTTCCTTTCCAAAGAAGACCGCAGCCACCTGCTGCAGTGGGGGCAGCCGGACCGCCCGCCTTCGCCTCTGCTCTTCCGGTACTGGGAAATAGAACTGCAGAGAGCTGCTGCCGAGCTGCCGGCCGGTATGCCCAAAACCTTGGCCCATCTGGGCCTACAGATGGGCACCCGGGCTGGAGCAACTGCTTGGGATACTACTGAGGTTTTACGGCAGCTGCAGGAAATGGAAAGCGCGCTCGGGCAAATCAGCCTCGATACCCATCACCAGCTTTTCGGGACTTCGCCCCCAAAGGCGAAAGCAGGGCTCCCGGCCCGCAATGAGCTGGCCAGGCAACTGGCCCAGCTGCTCGATCAGCCTTTCCCCGACCTGCGGGAAAGAATGAGGAGCCTGCTCTCAGGCCCTGGTTTTGAATTGCAGCACTTTGAAGGCAAGGAAGACTATCGAAAACAAGTTTTGGAATGGCTGCTCCACCTGGCACAACAGGGGTTTGGAGCACTCGCCTACCCGTTTGCTCAGGGCGGCCAACAAGACATGGGCGCCTATGCAACGGTTTTCGAAATGCTAGGGTACCACGACCTAAGCTTGGCGGTAAAGTTCGGAGTTCAATTTGGGCTTTTCGGGGGGAGCATTCATCAACTGGGGACCAAACGGCATCATGAGCGCTACTTGGAAGCCATAGGTAAAGGAGAGCTGCTTGGCTGTTTTGCCATGACCGAAACCGGCCACGGATCGAATGTTAGGGGGCTGGAGACTACGATTACATTTGACCCTTCTACGGACGAATTTGTAGTACACTCCCCACGCGAATCTTCTGGCAAGGAATATATAGGGAACGCATTACATGCGCAATTGGCGACTGTCTTTGGGCAGCTCATCACTCATGGAGAAAACCATGGCGTACACGCAGTCCTTGTCCCTATCCGAGACATGGAGGGCAACGTATTGCCTGGGGTAAGGGTGGTTGACTCTGGGTACAAAATGGGGCTGAATGGAGTAGACAATGGCCGCATCTGGTTGGATACCGTCCGAGTGCCCCGGGAGAACCTGCTCGACCGCTTTGGGCAAGTGGACGCACAGGGCCGCTACCACAGCCCTATCCAAAATTCATCTCGGCGCTTTTTCACCATGCTGGGCACTCTGGTGGGCGGCCGTGTGTGTGTGCCCCGCGCCGGGCTGAGCGCTGCAAAGGCCGGGCTGGCAACAGCCATCCGCTATGGGCTTTCCCGGCGTCAGTTCTCCAGCCGCCCAAACAAACCAGAGACCTTACTATTGGACTACCCTAGCCATCAGCGCCGGCTGATGCCGCTGTTGGCAAAGGCCTATGCGCTGCACTTTTCTCTGCAGCAGCTCAGCCAGGATTATGTCGGCCATGATGGAGAAGACATGCGGGAAATAGAGACGCAGGCTGCTGCGCTCAAAGCTTATGCCACCTGGTTCACTACCGCATGCCTGCAAGAATGTAGGGAAGCTTGTGGAGGCAAAGGCTACCTTTCAGAGAACCGCATTGACCGGCTCAAAGCAGATACGGACATATTCACGACCTTTGAAGGGGATAACACGGTACTGATGCAGCTCGTCGCCAAGGGGCTGCTCACCAAATTTCAAAAAGCGTTCAACGAAGACGGCAACCGGGCGCTTTTGCGCTACCTTGGCGGGCGGTTCACCACAGCCGTTTCCGAGCTCAACCCATTTACCGTCAGGAATACCAGCCAACAGCACTTGCTGAGCGAGGAGTTCCACCTGGCTGCGTTCCGTTTCCGCGAAACCAAACTATTGCACAATTTGGGCGAGCGTATGCGCGGGCACATCAAAAATGGCAAAAGCGCCTACGAAGCCGGGCTAATCGTACAGCCGCACATGATTGCTCTGGGAGAAGCTTACGCCGAACGGCTGACTTTGGAGCGCTTCGTGGAAGCTGCCCGCCAATGCCCGGAAGGCGCGCCTCGCCAGGCCTTGCGAAAAGCCTGCCAGCTTTATGCCCTCCATACTATTGAAGCCCATAAAGGCTGGTACTTAGAAGCCGACTATCTGGCCGGCAATAAAACCAAGGCCATCCGCAGAGAAGTGGACGAGCTTTGCAGACAGCTCAGAGCCCTTTCTGCACCGCTGACGGACGCCTTTGGCATTCCGGATGCATTTGTCGGCATCAAGCCTTGATCAATGTTTGACCGAATAATG
The DNA here is from genome assembly GCF_007993045.1 of Phaeodactylibacter luteus. GTDB lineage: Bacteria > Bacteroidota > Bacteroidia > Chitinophagales > Saprospiraceae > Phaeodactylibacter > Phaeodactylibacter luteus. The sequence goes on along the minus strand of NZ_VOOR01000017.1, from coordinate 15,087 downwards.
AACGGCCGCAAACCAAGTTGTTTTAGAGCGTGTTGGATTTTGGCCTTCTAGTCGGAAACTAGCAACTTTTTGATTAGACGAGACCCGAAAACCGGAGTTTAGCCAAGTCCCACTTTTTATGCACAAAAGCGGGAAGGATTTTCGGGGCGAAGTATAAGCGAAAAAGTGCCCCGCTGTCTAGCGGGATAGACCGATTACTAAAGCCCCAATACGCTCTTAAAGGTTCGCCGTTTTGCTGCTTTTGCCGTTTGAACTGTCAAACGCCTCAATAAGCCAGCTGCCAGAACTCACAATATCTATAATCTACAGTTGGGGTGGCCCCTCCATCCACCCTTACTTAAGGAGACAAACAGCTAAACTATGAAATCAATTGCTATCGGCATTCTCATTGCTGTATGTAGCGCTCTGTGCACCTTCTTTTTGCTGCAGCACCAATTGCAGTTGGGAGCTTTATCACAGAGCGCCAATGCATCGCCAGTGCTCACTTCTCAAAGGTCAGGGCCTGCCCCAGCCCCTGTCAACCTGAGCCCTGGCCCGCTCCGGCAAGCCCCGCTTGCTGATTTTGTGGCGACCTCCAAGCTCGTTACCTCTGCCGTGGTGAACATCAATACCCTCAGTGCCAGCGGGTACCGGATCGCCTCCGGCTCAGGCGTCATCATCGCTTCTGACGGGTACCTCATCACCAACCATCACGTCATTGAAGACGGCAGCACCTTTGAGGTCTCTATGTTCGACAAAAGGAAACTTGAGGCAGAGCTCATCGGCTCCGACCCTACAACAGACCTGGCCTTGCTGAAAATTGACGCCCGTGGCTTAAGGCACCTGGTCTACGGAGATTCTGATGGGGTAGAAGTTGGGCAGTGGGTCTTGGCCGTCGGCAACCCCTTCAACCTCTCCTCTACCGTCACTGCGGGGATTGTAAGCGCCAAAGCCAGAAATATCAACATTTTGCGCGGCTCCTACTCCATCGAATCCTTCATTCAGACCGACGCAGTGGTCAACCCTGGCAATAGCGGAGGCGCATTGGTCAATGAGCAAGGCGAGCTGATAGGCATCAACACCGCTATCATCAGCGAATCGGGCGGATATGAAGGGTACTCCTTCGCTATCCCCTCCAACTTGGTCCGGAAAGTCATCCGGGATATACGTGAGTTCGGAGAAGTGCAACGTGCGATCTTGGGCATCGGCATAGCAGAAGTAACAGGCGAACTAGCCCAACGGCTATCCTTGCCAAGCGTGGCGGGTGTTTATGTCAATAATGTGAGCCGGGGCAGCAGTGCTGCTGAAGCAGGGCTCCGGCAAGGCGATGTCATCATCAGCATCAATGCGGTGAAAACCAATTCTGTACCTCAGCTCCAAGAACAGATTGCCCTCTTCCGCCCCGGAGAGCGGGTTAGCCTGGAGTTTTACCGGGACGGGCAGAAGTACCGCCGGGACAACGTCGTCCTACAAAGCCTGACAGAGTAAATCAGCCCGGCAGGGTAGCCCAGAAGAGGTCCGCTGCCTCTATGGCCCGCAGCTTCAAAGCAGTGCCTGCGGGCCATAAAAAAGCCTGCCCCCTACTGAACTGCTGCCCCTCGCCTACTGCTACCTTGCCGCCTAATACGATCGCTATCCCGATATGCTTGGCAGAGCCGGTATCATACGTTGATGCTTTGCCGAGCTGAATCCGCCGGAGCTCAAAATCTTCCGCTGGAGTTTGGAAAACCTGCAGCGCCCCCTGTTCGCTGCCCTCGATAAGCTTTGGAGCAACCGGATCAAAAACCAAGTGGTTCATCAGTTCTGGCACATCAATATGCTTAACGGTCAGCCCGCCCCGGAAGACATTATCGGAATTGGCCATCAGCTCCATATTGGCGCCCTCTAAGTAAGCATGGGGGATGCCTGCCCCCTGATAAATGCCCTGACCGGGCGCTACGTACACCAAGTTGAGCAGGTAAACAGAAAAAACACCGCGGTCAAACCCCTCCCCTTCGCCTTTGGTATACTGCTGGAATGCCCGGTAAGCCCAAAAGTCAGGGTTCTCACGCCCCGATGGCGGATCAGCAGACAAAGCACGGTACAATGGCAATAATAATTGGTCTACCTCTGATTGGGGGCAGGCCATTAAATACTCGTATGCCTTGGGAAGCCCTCTGCTGGCAATCAACTCTCGGACAGGCCAAAGCGCTTCCCTGGAAGCGAGCACGGCTTCGAGCTGCAGAGCCGGACGGAACCCGTGCAGCAGCCAGAAATCGGTCAGGGCGACCATGACCTCCGGTTTGTGGTTGTCGTCTTTAAAATTGCGATAAGGGGCATCAATGGGGATGCCCGCCTGGTTTTCACGGGCAAAGCCGGCCTTGGCCTGCGCTTTGTTGGGATGGCTTTGTATGGACAGCATCTCTCTTACATCCAACACCTTGAAAAGAAAAGGCAGCTCGCCTGCAAAGCCCTTTACCACCTTAGGGCCTAGCCATTCTGGGCGTTCCCGGAGCAACTGCCCCAACGGCCGCTTCCCTCCATCAATCAGCACAGTGGCCTCCCCTCTGTTGTGCGCGCCCAGCCAATATTCTGCTGCAGGCTGTCCGCTCCTCGGAAAGCCGGTCAACTCAGGGATAAAATCATAGCCGCCCCAGGCATAATCCTGTACCACCCCTTCCAATAAGTATACTTGGTTTTTCATCTGCCAGTTCCTCTTGCGTGATTATACGGCCAAAATACAAATTGCCGGCAAGGCAACCCCTTTTGGCACAAGCCAGATGCTCATTTTTATGGGGCCTGCCCCTGCCGCAGGCAGGTGCCGCTATGCTGCGGGGCTCGCTATTCGCTCGGCCCTATCGGGCTTGCCACCCCTCCGCAGCGCTAGTCCTTACATGCCCTTGCATCGTGCAAGCCCTGTAGTGCCACCTTGCCCCTTTGGGCCTTTTTTGTCACAAAACACAACACTCTGCACTGCTCCACCCTGTATTCGATCGTGCTCATCCATAGGGACTACAAACAACAGAAAGTACTTTCCTCAGCCCTTTCAGCCTCTGTAAACGAAGAGAGGTTTGCTCTTTTCCGATAAGCCGTTGAGGCATGGAAAATGGAAAAATCAAAGAAAGGCTTTTAACCCTGTCATTTTTTTATTTTATAAATTAAAAAATGTGACATGCTTTTTGAAAAAAAGCCTATAAAGCACTGAAATTCATTCTTTTAACCCAAAAAAACAAATCAGTACTTAAATATAGCAAAAGCGCTACTTTTGCAATCAAATGCAACACAAACCAACCTACATGCCCCGCCAAACCACAACCTTAGCAACTCCTTACCTATTCTTTGAGCCACTTTGTCTTTTGACATTAGGAGCTCTCCTCACTAATCAAGGGTTTAACGATCCTCACATCACTGCCTTGAATGGCGAATGAACGAACAACACTTAGTAAAAAGCCCTTCAAGGGCTTTTTATGTTTCTTCTCCTTGCGCCTAATGAGCCCCTTGTGATGGCCATCACTGATATTGACCTCCAAACAGCCCCATATTTGTAAAAAAAACAACGACCATGTTTGGAATAATCAATCAGCTTTTCGGTTCAGGTGCAGATACGGCTAACATCAAAGCACAGCTCGATAATGGCGCTATGCTCTTAGATGTGCGCACACCAGGCGAGTTCAATAGTGGCCATGCCAAGGGAGCTGTCAACATCCCCCTACAATCTTTGCAGCAAAATCTGGAAAAAATCAAAAAATCGGGAAAGCCCGTTGTCGCATACTGCCGCTCGGGCAACCGTAGTGGAATGGCCGCCCAGATGCTAACGCAAAACGGCATAGAAGCTTACAACGCAGGCAGCCTCGGCCAGGTAGAGGCCATTATGAAAGGCTAACCCATCGGGGCAGAACTAATGCTATACCATGTGCCCGGCAGCTGCTTAAGCAGCTGTCGGGCTTTTCTTTGCAGCACTGCCCCAGCGCCATTCCCACACCCCCCATCCTGCAACAGCCAAGTACTCCAGTGCCACTACCGCCAGGTTCTCATGGTATACGCCCCCTTGATAATTGATATAGGTCAAAGGCACCAATATTGACCAGGCTACCGGAAAGCGAAACCGGGTAAAACAGCTCAACAAAAGAGGGAGCGCAACATACCAAGGGTGAACGGTAGGGGTGAACGCCAGGTACAGGCATATAGCAGCAAGCCAATACCCCATCCTCATCGGCTCCCCGCCCTGCTGTGCTTCTTTGTACGCCAAGAGCAGCACCCCAAAAAAAGTCCCTACCGCCAAGCTTGGCCCTATCCAGGCAATGAGGTTATAGCCGGCCCACTGATAGCCGGCCCACCGGAGTAGATAGTACACACTGGCATTGAACTCGAACCGCCGGAAGTAAAGGTCTAGGCTACTGCCGAAGCCATCAAAAAACGCCTGCCCCAGCAATGGGCCGAACAACAACAGCAGCACGGCCCCCATTAGGGCAAAATACCGGATGCTGCCCTTGATGCCCAGCAAACGGATCAAGAAAGGCATAAAAATCAAGGGCAGGAGCTTGGCTGCCACAGCCAGGGCCATAGCCAGTGCGCTCAAAGCCAACTTTTTCCGGTGAAGCCCCCATAAAGCAGCGACCAGGAAGAATACCATCGCCCCTTCGAAATGAAGGTTGCCCATCACCTCTACCAAGATCAATGGGTTCAAAAGGTACCAGAATGCAGCCCGCTCCGAAAGCCCAACCCGAGCCAACAATTTTGGCAGCAGCCAAATGCTACCCAGTTCAAAACAGAACAAAAACGCTTTCATGAGCATCGTACTGCCGTAGATGCTCTCTGGGAAAGCCAGGCAGGACAGCGCAAAAATGCCTTGGGCCACAGGGGGGTAGATGGTGAAGTACTCAGGAGAGTTCAGCCGGGCAAACAGCTCTGGCGTGATGCCATTGGGAAGTCTGGGCCATCCCATTAGCTCGGCCGGCGTTGCAGCAAATGGGTTGATGCCACTCAGGATAAGCCTCCCATCCCATAAAAAACGATAGATATCATCGGACAGCTGCGGCATCGCAGGCCAAAGGAGCAAACGGGCAAGAATGGCCAGGGCGAACAGATGTTTCACAGGCGGCCCTCCCTTGCTCATCAGGCCCAGGTAGCCCAAAAAAGCCAAAGTATAGCCTCCAGCAATATGCCAGAACTCGTGCTGTGCAGGCCACCAGCCTACCCAGGCGGCCCCTCCTGCCAAGCCAATACTCCAGCCCCAGTGTATTTTGCTGCCGGACATGGGCTGCTGCTGGTTTAAGCTTGGCTCCTATGCCGGAGCGTATAGTAGAAAATAGCCCCATAGCCCAAAGCGAGCATTAGGTGGAATACCAGGAAGGTCGTATTCTGAATATAAATACCGCCCACCACCGCTGCGGTGAAATAAAGGGCAAGGGCCCCTTCCAGGATGGTCGTCCAGGTCAGTTGCTGCGTAAGGTACTTACTGCTGCGGAAGCTATCGCCCATGCCTTTGATGTTGAACTTTGGGGTGCGGACAAAGGGAGACTGCTTGCCCCTCCAGCCTTCGATTACCGCGACGGTATTATGGAGCGCCAGCCCCATGGAAAGAGACAAGAACATAGGGAAAAGGCTGACGAATTTATACAAAGCCTTGCCATAAGAGTGCCGGTGTACCGGAGCCTGTACATTGGCAACGTAATACACCGCAATGATCGATAGCAGCCCTACGAGGAAATAAGCAAAAAAGTCTTTGCTGAAACCTACATGTATCAAATCTCCCAAAAAGAAGAGCAAGGGCACACTTGAAACGCCTGTGATGAAAACAAAAGCAAAAATAGTACTGGCCAGCAGATGGCTGGTCGCATGGATTTTCTGGTTCAGCGTCAAATTGGAAGACCAGACTGTAGGCAGCATCTTGCGGGCAGTCTCAGCCCCGCCCTTCATCCAACGGAACTGCTGCGACTTCAATGCGTTCATTTCTACCGGCAGCTCCGCAGGCGAGCCGACCTCTTCCCGGAAAAAGATTTTCCACCCTTTGAGCTGTGCGCGTATACTGAGGTCCAGGTCTTCCGTAAGCGTATCTGCTTCCCATCCTCCGGCATCTTCAATTGTCTCACGGCGCCACACCCCTGCCGTACCATTGAACTGTAGCAGATATTCGCCTGTCATTCGGCCCACCTGCTCTACTGTAAAATGCACATTGAGCTGCAACGCCTGTAGCTTCGTGATCAGGGAGTAATCTTGGTTGATGTGCTCCCAGCGGGTCTGCACTACCCCAATGACAGGGTCTTGGAAATAAGGGATGGTCTGCTTTAAAAAGTCTGGCCGGGGCAGGAAGTCTGCATCAAAAATAGCGATAAACTCCCCTTCTGCTATTTCCATAGCATCGCGAAGCGCTCCCGCCTTGTAGCCTTGCCGCTTCTTCCGCTGTACCTGCCGGATATTGACCCCCTGTGCCCGATAATGCGCTACCCGTTTGCGGACCACTTCCACGGTTTCATCAGTAGAATCATCCAGCACATGTATTTCAAAACGATCGCGCGGATAGTCAAAAGCGGCTACGGCATCGATGAGGCGCTCGATAACATAAAATTCGTTGTAAATCGGCAGCTGCACGGTCACAAAAGGATAAGCTTCGCCCGGCTCCTCTTCAAGTACGGGCGTGCCCCCCTCCAGCACAAGCTCCGCAGCCCGTGATGACACCGCCTTTGCCTTAGGCACAGAGGGCTCCCGCTGCAAGCCGAGTGCTACTTCGCGCTGATGCCGCTTGTAATGATATAGCAGGTTGAACTGCATCACGCAGTAGACCGTGATGTAGAAGAGGGAGATCGTATAAATAGCCAGAACCGAATAGGCGATTACTAAAGTCATTGCCAAGAAGGAATTTAATATGCACTAGAATTGGCGGCGCGGCAAGTACCGAACAGCCTTGCAGGAAAAGCCTGCCGCCAAGCTTGCACCTTGGAGGGCTAAGCGACAGCCCAGCCCACACGCAGCATTTGTTAAACCAATTTAAAAATCGTCCATAGGATTTTATAGCCCGCCAAGATGCTCCCCTTGACGGTGCCAGACACTTTAGACACCCCAATGCGCCGGCGGTAACTCACCGGCACCTCAGTGGCCTTCATTTTTTGTTTGGCTGCTTTGACCTGCATCTCGACCGTCCAGCCGAAATTGGGGTCTTGCATATTCAGTTCCAGCAATTTATCGTACCGGACAGCCCGGAAAGGCCCCAGGTCCGTAAAGTGGTAGTTGTAAATCAGTCGGATAAGGGTGGTAGCCAGCCAGTTGCCAAAAATTTGCTGGGGCATCATTGCACCAGCTTCCAGCTGCCCCAGTGCCCGCGAGCCAATGACCAGGTCGTAGCCTGCTTCGAGCAGTGGGGCTACAACTTTTGGCATTTCATCGGGGTGATCAGAATAATCAGCATCCAGAAAAACGACGATGTCCGGCTTTTCGCTGTCTGGGCGGGAAGCAATATGCGCCATCCCTTTCAGACAAGCGCTGCCATAGCCTTTCCTCAGCTCTGTCAGCACCGTTGCCCCGGCCTGCTCCGCAACTTCTGCAGTACGGTCTGTGCTCCCGTTATTGCAGACCAGCACTTCACGGGCCCAACCGGGCGGTATGTCAGCAATTACTTTTCCTATCGACTCCTCTTCGTTGAAAGCCGGTATGATGACGTCAATAACGGGTTTACTCAATGCATGCCAGATTTGCAGCAAAGGTAGCAGAAATATCTTCATAAAAGCTGTCCTGGGCATAACATTTCCCCCTTGACACATCTTACTATCCCGCTAGGATGAACGACTTAGCCCCGCATGCCCTGCTGCCTGCTATTCCAATATAAGCGGGGAAAAGCTAGGTGATTTGTCCGGGAAGCTGCTATTTTTGGCGCACCTAACCTGCCCCCTGAGCCGTTATAGTCCAGCAACTCAGGGTTTCGCTCCGCGTCTACTGCGTGGTGTGAAATTGTGGCGAAGCCATTTTTTTTAGCTCGCAAGGCGGAAAACGGAGGCGATGCCGGCGCGAAGCTTAGGTAAAGGAGGCCCCACGATGAAGCCGGCGAGGCTTTTCAACTTGCCTGCGGTGCGCAAGCAGCCGCAGCGAAGTGGACAGAAATCACAAATCTTAGGTTGCCGGACTATATCTATAACAAATACCTGACCGACGTATGAAAATGTACCTTATCGCCCTCATCGGCATAGCACTGTCCCTTCTTTTTTTCGCTTGCGACGACGATGAGGCCTTCCTTACCGGCGGCAGCTTCAACCTAGAGTTCTCTACCGATACCCTACGCTTCGATACGGTATTCACAGCCTTGGGCTCAGCTACCCTTTCCTTTAAAGTTTACAACCGAAATGACCAGCCTGTGCTCATCGACGAGGTCCGCCTTGGCGGCAACCCCAACGGGAAGTTCCGCATGAATGTCAATGGCTTCCCAGGCGATGAGGTAGAGCAGGTCGAAATCTGGCCCAACGACAGCATCTATGTTTTTGTGGAAGTGACCATCAACCCCGATGAAGACCTCTCCATAAGCCCTTTTGTAATAGAAGACCAAGTCGTATTCCGGACCGGGGAAAAGACATCGGCCGTACGCCTCGAAGCCTGGGGGCAAAATGCTAATTATTTCCCTAGCCGCTTCAACCGCGGGGTGCCTACCCTGCTCACTTGCAATGGGCAGACAATCACCTGGGACGACCCCAAGCCCTATGTCATATACGGGCAAATCCTAATTGACAGCTGTGCCTTGGAAGTGGCCGCCGGCACCCGGATCTATGTGCATGGGGGCATTGCCCAAAATGAGCTCTTTGGCACCTTCAACGATGGCATACTCTACACCCTCCAAAATGGCCGCATCGAACTGAACGGCACCCCGGATGCCCCTATCATAGTACAAGGGGACCGGCTCGAAGAGGCCTTCGCCGAAGAGCCCGGACAGTGGCAGGGCATCATCATCGGCAAAGGCAGCCGCGGCAACCGGATGTCCTATACCACGGTCAAGAACAGTATTTTTGGCGTGTACGTGGACTCCCTGGGCGAGCTCAACGCCCAAAACTCAAGATTTTACAACACCAACAACAGTGGCATCATCGGCTTCCACAGCACCATCAATATGGAAAACTGCCTGGTGTACAACAACTTTGGCAACTCTGTCCAGCTCATACAAGGCGGGGACTACAACTTTGACTACTGCACGGTAGCCAGCTATGGGGTGGACGCCTCTGCCATCGCACTCTCTAATTTCTTTTGCTATGATTCCCCTTTGACTTGTGAAGTGAGAAGGGACTACCGAATGCGCGCCCGGTTCCGCAACTCTATTTTCTTTGGGTCTAGCAGGGATGAGCTCCGCTTTTCCGACATCAGCGGAGGGGACGCCCCCTTTCTATTCGATGTCCGGTTCGAAAACTGTATCGTGAAAGTGGACCAGCTGCTTACCCAGCAGGACGGCCTTTATGCAGGCTTCTTGGAATCAGGAGATTGCAGCAACTGTATCAACGCCAGCCGGGAAGATGCCCTTTTTGCAGCACCAAATGAAGACAACTACCTGTTGGACACCCTTTCTGTGGCAGAAGGCATGGCCCTGCCGCTTCCTGGCATTACGACCGACTTAGACAACAACCAAAGGGATGCCCAGGCTCCGGATATCGGTTGCTACGAATACCAATATTGACCTCCTTTTTACGCGCACTAACCAGTTACATAAAACCAATACGACATGCCAACTTTCTACCTCGGCCAAGACCACCTGACGGCCGGAAAAGCGCTCGACATTTGCCAGGGCCGCACCACAGCAGCCCTATCTGCTCATCAATGGGAAAAAGTAGAGGCCTGTGCCCGTACCGTGGCGCGTATCGCCCATGAAGAAGCTGCCGTCTACGGCATCAACACCGGATTTGGGCCCTTGTGCAGCACAAAAATTTCTACTTCAGATACCGCCCGGCTACAACACAACCTCCTGATCAGCCACAGCGTTGGCGTTGGGCAGCCCATTCCCGAGCACACCGCCCGCCTCATGCTCATCCTGAAAGCACATGCCTTGGCGCAGGGGTTTTCGGGCATCTCCCGGCCCACCTTAGAGCGCATTCTATGGCACATTGAGCACCACATTACGCCTGTGGTGCCAGAGCAGGGCTCTGTCGGGGCTTCGGGCGACCTTGCCCCCCTTGCACACCTTTTCCTCCCGCTGATCGGGGAAGGGCAAGTGCTTTACAAGGGGGAAAACACCCCTACCGCCGCCATGCTTCAGGCAGAAGGGATGGCCCCAATGCAACTGCAGCCTAAAGAAGGGCTCGCCCTCATCAATGGCACACAGTTCATCGCCGCTTTTGCCGTTGAGACGCTCGACCGCATGCATGCCTGCCTCAGTCATGCCGACCTCATCGGTGCACTGATGATAGAAGGGCTGCTGGGCTCCGCCTCCCCTTTCCATCCTGCCTTGCACGACCTGCGGCCTTTTGCAGGCTCCCGCCATGTGGCCGCCCGCATACGGCAAATGCTTGAGGGCTCCGAAATTTTATCCTCCCACACCCATTGCGACCGGGTGCAGGACCCTTACTCCCTGCGCTGCATACCACAGGTGCACGGCGCATCCCGCAATGCATGGCTCCACCTCAAGGGCCTCTTGGAAACTGAACTGAATGCAGTGACGGACAACCCGGTCATCCTCAATGAAGACCTTTCCATAAGCGGGGGCAATTTCCACGGCCAGCCTATGGCACTGCCGTTAGACTACGCTTGCCTGGCCGCCTCTGAAATTGGGAATATCTCTGACCGGCGCTGTTACCTTTCCCTGACTGGGATAGATGGGGCGGTGCCCAAGCTGCTGATGAAAGACACCGGCACCAATTCGGGCTTTATGATCTTGCAGTACACTGCAGCTGCGCTAGCTAGTGAAAACAAAGGGCTCTGCTTTCCAGCCAGCGCCGACAGCATCTCCACATCCCTAGGCCAGGAAGACCACGTCAGCATGGGGTCTATTGGTGGGCGGAAAGCCCTTAGGGTGGTAGAGAACCTAGAAAAAATCTTAGCTATCGAGCTGTTGTGCGCTGCACAGGCTTTTGATTTCCGCCGCCCGCTAAGGTCAGGCGCAGTCTTAGAAGCTATCCATAGCCGGGTACGCGACAGCATAAGCTTTGCTACAGAAGACCGGATATTTGCCGATGACATTGAACAAGCCCGGCAGCTGCTCTTGGGCCGAGACCTGCTGACGATCAGCAAGGGGATACAAACACCCTTGGATGGACAATTTGAGGTGTATTAGCAAGCGCGTGGCACGGGCAAGCCATCTACCACAATCAGCCGGTCCAAGCGGATGGCTTGCCCGGTGCTCAACAGCAGGTATTCTGCTTTCTCGCGGATAAAAAAGTCTTGGATCACCCCTTCCGCCCGTTGTAGCCCCCCGCTCTCGTCACGGTAGGTAATCTGGCATAGCCTGCGCAGCGTGGCACGGGCTTCCAGTTCGTCATAGAAGGAACAATTGATCGGCTGGTACTCCATTGTATGAGAAGATTAAAGCCTGCATAGATAAAATGAAGGCCAAACTGCAAACCAGGCTTTGCTGGCAAGGTTGTACCTTTGAAAAGCCCTCGGCGGGCATTTTGTCCCGGCGCAAAGGCAAGGTATGCGAAAACCTCCGCTATGAAAAATAAAAAAATCCTGAACGACCCGGTCTATGGTTTTGTCGGGATCCCCTACGGCCTAATTTTCAACTTGGTAGAACACCCCTACTTTCAGCGCCTGCGCCGCATCAAACAAACGAGCCTGACCCACCTGGTCTACCCTGGTGCACTGCATACGCGCTTCCACCACGCCCTCGGCGCCCTGCACCTGATGCAGCAGGCCATAGAAGTGCTGCGCTCTAAAGACGTACACATCACGCCTGAAGAGGCAGAAGGGGTCTGCATCGCCATTTTGCTACATGATATTGGGCACGGCCCTTTTTCTCATACCCTCGAACATACCTTGATGCAAGTGACCCATGAAGAAATTTCTGCCTACTTCATGGAGGAGCTCAATGAGGTATTTGATGGCCGGCTGCAGCTGGCCATACGGATATTCAATGGGGAGTACCATAAACCATTCCTTCAACAGCTTGTCTCAGGGCAGCTCGATATGGACCGGATGGACTACCTCAACCGGGACAGCTTCTTTACTGGAGTACACGAGGGGGTCATTGGCTATGACCGCATCATCAAAATGCTGTCGGTCCGCAATGGGGAGCTTGTTGTAGAAGAAAAGGGCATTTACTCTATCGAAAAATTCTTGGTAGCCAGGCGCATCATGTACTGGCAGGTTTACCTCCACAAGACGGTCCTCTCGGCAGAACGGATGATGATTGCTGCGATGAGCCGGGCCAAGGCCCTTGCCAGGGCAGGGGCTGAACTGCCGGCCTCCCCTGCACTCAGCTTTTTCCTCCACCACGAGCCCGGCGAGCAGGATTTCAAAGCGCACAGGAAAGAATTGTTGCAACGCTTTGCCCAGCTCGATGACTTTGACATCATCTCAGCCCTGAAAGTCTGGCAAGGGCATGAAGACCCCCTGCTCTCTTTTTTAGCACAAAGCCTGACCGACCGCCGGCTATACCGGTTGGAATTCAGCCTTGAGCCTTTTTCTGAAGCCTATGTGCAGCGGGTAACGGACCGAGTCATGGCATGGAGCGGATTAGGAGAATGGGCCCTGCCCTATCTGATTATTAGAGGACAAGAAAGCAATGCTGCTTACCGCAAAACCAAAGACGAAATTAGTATCTTAAGGAAAGATGGGAGCGTAAAACCTATGTCAGAAAGTATGGACCACTTCCTACAGTCTCAGGCTGTAACCAAATACTACCTCTGCTATCCCAAAACCGAGCGGACATCCATTGCTCAGCGCTAGAAACCAGCCTGCTGCTTAGCGGGCCTTCAAAAAAAATCCCACCAAGTATTCACCCAACCCCTGCTGCGCAGGAGCGCCCTTAACAGCAGCAGTAGCATCATAACGCCCAAGAGCCAGGCCCATGTAGGCAGGCGGCGGGAGCTGGAATTCAAAGCTTGCTGATAAGCAATATCTTCATAGTCGGCTTCCCGGAAGTCTTCTTCCACTGAAGCCGCCTTTTGATGGTCTATCCGGGCGAACACTTGGGCTGCTGCTGCCAGGTCTGCTTCTCGGACATGCAGCCCTATCTGCCCTCCGCCTCCAAGAGGGAGGGCAGACATAACGTTGGTGTTGGAAATATAATGCGGGATGCCCGCCTGCCGAAGGTGGGCAGCATACATTCGGGCTTCCGGTTCTAGGAAGAAATACCGTGCCGCAACAATCTGCCCTTCGCCCGCAAAACTGCCCATCGGCCCGCTTATGTCCTCCCAGCCTTCCAATTTAAGCCTCTTCCGCTCCTTCGGCTGCAGCCGCCATCGCATTTACCTTTTCTACCTCCATATCGATGTAGTATAAGCTCTGCGGACCGTCGCCGATGAGCTTGAGCTTATCCAAGATAGAGCGCATCAAAGCTTCCTCTTCGCGCTGCTCCTCCACGTACCACTGCAGGAAATTCAGTGTGGTATGGTCATTCTCCTCGTAGCCGATTTTCAGCAATCCGTGGATAGAGGCCGTCACCTTCTGCTCGTGCGCGTATACCTCTTCGAACAGGGCCTTGACAGAGTCAAACTCGTGAGGCGGCTGTGCTATAGCCGGGGTGAGCGCATGCCCATCCACCTCGCTGAGGTAATAAAAGATTTTCAGCATGTGCATACGCTCCTCCTCTGACTGCCGGTGCATAAATTTGGCACACCCTTCCAGGCCTTCCTTATCACACCAAGATGCCATCGAGAGGTAAAGGTAAGAGGCATAGCCTTCCAGCGCAATTTGCTTATTCAGCGCTGTTTCCATTTTTTCTGAGATCATAGTACTCTTTATTTTCGATGCGAAAATAGCACTTTTCAGGCAAGGGGCTCCTAAATAGCCCCATCAATAAGTGGAAGCCTGACGCAAAACTGGCCATCTGTTTGCACCACTTCCACCTTCCGGTTGGAAAAATAAGCATAACGCCGGCTGATGTTCTCGAGCCCTACGCCTGTAGAGTCTGCTACTTGCTTTTTGGGCTGCAGCGTATTGCAGACTTCTGCCCATTCCCCCTTTGCAACAACCCGTATAACAAGTGGCTGTGCTTGGCTGATGATGTTGTGCTTGATCGCATTCTCCAACAGCATTTGCAGAGAGAGCGGGGCCATAGACTTAGATAAGGCCTCTGGCGCAACCTCCAGCCCGATCTGAAGGTTGTCCTCGAACCGCTCCCGGACCAGGAAGCGGTAAGCCTCCAAAAAAGACAGCTCTTCCTCCAAGGTGACCAGCTGCTTGCCTCTTATCTCTAAAATATACCGGTACACTTTGGACAAGTGCTGTACGAAGCGGACCGCCCTAGCCTCATCCTCTGGTATCAGGTAGGCAAGGGTATTGAGGCTATTGAACAAGAAATGCGGGTTGACCTGGCTTCTCAGCCCTTCGAGCTGGGATTCTGCTTGTGCCCGCCTGAGCTGCTCGGCTTCTAACAGGGTTTGTTTCCAGTTGTGATAAAAGTAGACCGCCTCGTAGATGCTGCCTGTCAGCGCCAATATCAGAAAGGAGCCCACCGCCATATCGAATTCGCTGACGGCCACCTCGCCCATGTCGTTGAGGAACGATACACAAAGCCAGCCCAACAGCAGATTGACCAAGAAAAAAACAGCTATCATGGTGCCCCAAGTGCGCAGCACGCGGCGCTTGGTCTGCCCCGCGCCAGGATGGCGCTTACGGAAATAGATGAACACCGTCCGGGCAGAAAGCCAATACGATGCCGTATAAATGCCAGAGACCAGCCATTTGGGCCAGTAAGCAGACAGCCCTTCCGACAGGGTAGCATCAAAAAGGAGCAGTGGAATGGAGAAGCTGAGCAATGGGATACCGAGCAGCAAAAGCCACCGGTCATCAAACCCCAGCCATTTCCAAGGCTGCTCCTTCAATTCTTCTTGCATTTGTTAAGCTGATTTTTGGTGCCCAGGCCGCTCCCTAAAGATAGCAAACAGCCGGGAGCACCCCTAGCGGGCGCAAACCAGATTGCCGTTTTTTGGGCCTGCCCCCTCCGTAAGGATAGGGGCCTGCCCCTGCCTGATGGCAGGTGCCGCTATGCTCCGGGGCTCGCTG
>NZ_VOOR01000169.1 GCF_007993045.1 Phaeodactylibacter luteus | reverse complement strand
CACTGCGCCGTTGGACATATTGGTGATCACCTCGCTGAAGTCGCCCGTGCCCGAAGCGTTCGCCAGCGTCGCTGTGCCGGTAGTTACCACGGCCGTCCAGCTGCTGATCGTTGTGCCCGTAGGCGCGGTGTCCGCTACCGTTACGCTGCTCGCAGCGCTCGGCCCGTTGTTCGTCACCGTGATGGTGTAAGGTACCGTTGTGCCGGGCACGTAGGTAGTGGTACCGTTCGTCTTAACCGTCGTGATGTCCGATACCTCGTCCGGTGTATCCGGCCCGTCCGTACATTCCGGACAGTCCGGGGTCGGGTCTTCCGGGTTCGTTACCGTGACTATGTTGGTCAGGCCGCCCGTGAAATCGGCAGGGACGTCCACGTTCACCGTGTAGGTTACTACCGCCCCGTTGGACATGTTCGTGATCAACTCACTGAAGTCGCCCGTGCCCGAAGCGTTCGCCAGCGTCGCTGTGCCCGTGGTCACCACCGCCGTCCAGCTGCTGATCGTTGTGCCCGCAGGCGCGGTGTCCGCTACTGTTACGCTGCTCGCAGCGCTCGGCCCGTTGTTCGTCACCGTGATGGTGTAAGGTACCGTTGTGCCCGGCACGTAGGTCGTCGTGTTGTTCGTCTTCACCGTCGTGATGTCCGATACCTCGTCCGGTGTATCCGGCCCGTCCGTACATTCCGGACAGTCCGGGGTCGGGTCTTCCGGGTTCGTTACCAC
>NZ_VOOR01000168.1 GCF_007993045.1 Phaeodactylibacter luteus | reverse complement strand
CATCAAGATCGTTGACGACGGCAACGGGGGCATGGACACCGTGGTGATCATCTATGACGTGACACCGGTGAACGATGCGCCGGTAGCGATGAACGACAACTATACCTTCAACGAAGATGAGACCTCTACGGGGGATGTGTCGCTGAACGACTCTGACATAGAGACGCCCGACGGCGACCTGATCTTCACGCTCTTGGAAGATGTAGAGAACGGTACGCTCTCTTTCAACCCTGATGGCACCTTCACTTATACTCCGAATGCCGGTTTCAACGGTGCCGACTCTCTGTCCTATCAGGTATGCGATGACGATGCGCTGATGCCGCTTTGCGATACAGCGGTCGCATTGATCAATGTGCAGACCATATTCATCCGCATCCTGCCCCGCGTTTATCTGCAGGGCGCCCTGGTAGAGACGAGCGGCTTCTTCCCTGATGTGCCATTGATGCGCGACGACCTGCGGCAGCAGGGCCTCCTGCCTGCAACAGAGCCATACTCTGGCATGACCGGATTTGTACATTTCGGCGAAGGCGGTGGCGAGTCCATCGACGGGCCAAGTGTATTTGGGGATTACGGCAACAACTCGATAGTCGACTGGGTGTTCATAGAGCTCCGCGATGAGAACAACCCGGCAACGGTCGTAGCCACGCGTGCAGCCCTGCTGCAGCGCGACGGAGATGTGGTAGACGTAGACGGTGTGTCGGCGGTATTGTTCGACGAGACCCTTGCGGGCACCTTCTATGTG
>NZ_VOOR01000167.1 GCF_007993045.1 Phaeodactylibacter luteus | reverse complement strand
ATTTCGACTCCTTCTTGCAAATCTCTACTTGCTGTAGCTGAAGAAATATCTTTAAAGACTTCCATATAGTCTTTCCTCGAAAATGACCCAATATTCATTGATTTAAAGTATCGTAGTCGATCTTCTCTTTTCATTGTTCTATTACTAAATGATAGTAATTCATCTAGAGATTGATCAATTACTCGAAGCATATATTCTATAAAAATTGTGGATTCGCCCTGCTCATCACTTGCTCCTAATACATCGTAATATTCCCTTTGGTTGTCACTTATTAATGTCTCAAATGGAAGATGCTCAAACACAGGGTATTCTTTTGATAGTATCACACTTTGCCACAATCGTCCCATTCTTCCATTTCCGTCTAAAAAAGGATGTATGAATTCCATTTCGTAATGAAAGACACAGCTTTTAATCAATAATAATTCTTCTGTATTCTTCAGATATTTAAACAAGTCACTCATCAAATAATCCACATTTGCTGCCGGTGGAGCTAAATGTGCTACTTTATCTCCTTGAACGATACCTACATTTTCAGTTCTGTATTGTCCTGGCTTTTCTATTAATCCATTCATTAGAAGTCTGTGTGCCAATAAAAATGATTTTGATGAGTAGGGATCATATTTACCCAAGTTATCATATGCTTCAATCGCATTCTTGACTTCTAGAATATCTTCTTTGGGACCTATTACTCGCTTATTGTCAATTATCGCAGTGATTTGATCCTCAGTTAGTGTATTCCCTTCAATCTTTAGGGAAGAATGGATCGTTTT
>NZ_VOOR01000166.1 GCF_007993045.1 Phaeodactylibacter luteus | reverse complement strand
GCGCGGTATTCCCTTGCGCGCACCCACATCAGCTCCTGCGATTTTTCTCTGGGCAACTATACTTATGCCCCGGTTGCGGGGGATACCCTGCTGCAGCATTTTTCCATAGCAGAAGACCAAGACGACATCATCCCGATGATCAAAGACGCTATGGCCGTTTCGGAGGATGGGTTCAAGCTCATCGCTTCCCCCTGGACGGCCCCGCCCTGGATGAAAGACAACAACGATTGGAAAGGCGGCAAGCTGCTGCCCGAGTATTACCCGTCGTGGGCCTTGTTTTTTTCAAAATACCTGGCCGCTTACAAAGCGGAGGGGATAGATATTTGGGGCATCACGGTAGAGAATGAGCCCTTGGGCAACGACAGCAATTGGGAGAGCATGCATTATACGCCACAGGAGATGGCCCGTTTTGTTCAGGGCCACCTAAGCCCACAGCTTCAGGCAGACGGTCACAAGGTCAAGGTGCTGGGCTTTGACCAAAACCGCGATGAAGAGCTGCGCAAGTGGGTAGACGTGCTCTACGCTGATGAGGGGATCAGTGCACATTTCGATGGCATGGCGGTGCACTGGTACGCGAGCACCTACGACCACTTCCCTGAGGCATTGGCGTACGCCCATGAGAAAGCGCCGGGCAAGCACCTCATACAATCAGAAGCCTGTGTGGACGCGGAGGTGCCGCGCTGGCAGGACGATGCCTGGTACTGGTCTAAAGAAGCGACCGACTGGGGCTGGGACTGGGCTCCGGAGGATCAAAAGCACCTGCACCCGAAATATGT
>NZ_VOOR01000165.1 GCF_007993045.1 Phaeodactylibacter luteus | reverse complement strand
TTCTGTGAAGCTGTCGGTAGCAGTGAAGTCCAGGTCAGTATCGCAATTGTCCACTGCTGATGGCGCGCCTGTGAAGATGTAAGTGCCTTCGATGAACGCGGTCTCTTGTGCTACGTTGCCTGCGTCGCCGCCGTACAGTACGTCAAACGCGCTGCACAGGAAGTCTGCAGGATCGTTAGCTGGGCAAGAGATGATCGGGTCGGTCTTGTCTTCGCCAGTGATGTAGCCCCAGCAGTTTTCGAAACCGCCGTAGATGTCGTCGTCGCCGATGATCTGCTCAGGTACTACATATGAGAAGTTGCTGATAGTAGCAGAAGAAATATTAGGTGCCACAGCATCTACGCTCATTACCCATGCCAAGATATCTCCAGCTTGCAGGTCAATCGTTTCTGTGCCAGACTCTGTAGCACCGCTGGTGCCCAAAGACAGGTTGGTGCGGTCACCATTTACAGAATACAAGAAGATATCGAAGGAGCTACCGGTGAACTCATTGCTGCTATGTGACCAGTCGTAGGTAGCAGTACCTGACTGTGTAATCGCAATGGTTGCTGATACCTCTTGACGTCCAATACCTGGATCCGCTGTCTGAGTAAACTGGATAGAAGAAGAGCCGTTCAGGGCTACAGTCAGTGCGTTGCCGCCTACGTTTGGAGACAGTACAGGCAGGAAGTCGCCAGTAAAGCCTGTGAAGTTCTGCTCAGGGATGACCGCTACGTTGCCGTTGCTGCCAGTCACCTGTGGGCCAGTGATCTCGTAGATGAACTGTCCGTATCCGTCCAGG
>NZ_VOOR01000164.1 GCF_007993045.1 Phaeodactylibacter luteus | reverse complement strand
TGCCTCCGCAGCACTGCCCAAGTCTCCTACGTAGTAGCTGGCCATGCCTTTCTTCATCAAAGCCAACGGCAACAACCGGTTGTCGTTAGCCCGGCGGGCAAGCACCTCCGCTTTGACCGCATATTCTAAAGCCAGCATTGGTGACGACTGCATACTGCTGTCTGCTGCCTCCAAGAACAGTTGTGCTTTACCAAGGGCATCCGGCCGGCTGGCCTTTCTCCCATCCAGCTGATCTTCCCCCTGCACTGTCCAAGGGGACAGCATCAAGGCAAGCAGAACAATTACCCCCAAATGGCAGGCATGGCCGAGCCTTAAAAATTTTGATTCCATGTGCGAACAACTTCTTTTTTTCAAAGAGCTGCCCATAGTGTCCTTTGACCCAAATATACAGGAATTGCCGAAATACCGCTGCCCGATTGCTAAATCCCTACCATTTTACTATAAAATACTGATATTCCCCCAACGGAAAGGATAGTGCTCAACGGATCAAAAAATAGCGTCGGCTAAAGCCCGATAGGCGCTTTCAGTGCAGTGCTATGCCCTCGTCCCACTGTGCCTATTTCATCGCGTAGGCACCTGGTACCAGGGGTTCATAGCGCACTGTCGCGGTTCGCCCCGCCAAGATATTTTGCACGGGCTGAACTTTGCCCTCCCGCGTTAAAGGATACAAAAAGCCCTGCCCCCATCCACATTGGACAGGAGCAGGGCTCATGCATAGGTGTATTAAAACCGTATGGCCTTACTCTGTAGCAATCATCTGCTTGGTGCCCGTATGCTCACCTA
>NZ_VOOR01000163.1 GCF_007993045.1 Phaeodactylibacter luteus | reverse complement strand
TATGTCTTCTACGCTCGTTATAGTACTGAATGTATTCATTGATGCCATGGTACAGCCCGACTGCGTCCTGGCAAGGGTACAGATATACATGCTCGTATTTGAGGCTGCGCCAGAACCGTTCAATGAATGCATTATCGGTGGCCCTGCCCTTGCCGTCCATGCTCAATTTGATCCCTTGATCGAGAATAAACTGGCTAAACACGGCACTGGTGAACTGCGCTCCCTGGTCGGTATTGAAAATAGCAGGCTTGCCATAGCGCTCGATCGCTTCGCGCACCACATCCACACACCATCCGGCTTCCATCGTGTTGGACAAGGACCAGCTCAGTACCATCCGGCTATGCAGGTCAATGACCGCCACCAGATACATAAACCCTTTGGACATCGGGATATAAGTGATATCGGTGGCCCATACCTGATTGGCGTGGGTAATCGCCAGATCGCGCAATAAATAAGGATAGACAGGGTGATCTTTGGCCCGCTTAGATGTATGAGGGCCAGGAAGGACCGCACGCAGCCCCATCACCTTATAGTAGAGCCGGTCCACCCGATTGCGGCTTACTTCGTAGCCCATATCCTTGGTCAGCCAAGTATGCATCCGGGGAGCCCCCTTGTAAGGGTGTTCCAGGTAGTGGGCATCCATCAGGCGCATCAATTCCTCATTCAGCTCACTTTCCTGTGCCGGTTTGTAATACAGGCCCGAACGATGGATGCCCAACAGCATACACTGCTGGACAATGCTCAATTGAGCATGCTGGCGTTCTACCATCTTGCGACGCTGAGCCACATCCTTCATCGCAAGCTTTTTTTTAGAAAGTCGAT
>NZ_VOOR01000162.1 GCF_007993045.1 Phaeodactylibacter luteus | reverse complement strand
TTGCCATGGGTTCGATGGGTTCGGGAACACATAAGCAGCCTCTACGAAGCGCCAGCTTGTGTTGTTAGAGAACTCCGTATCGATAGACAGGATCAGCTTGCGCAGCTGGATCAGGTCGAGCGTTGTGATAGTGCCTGAGCTGTTCACGTCAGCGGCAATGCGCTTGTATGGCGTGTTCAGTGGCTCTACGCCCAGGATGTGCTTACTGATCAGCACCAGGTCAAACGTTGATACCCCGTTGAGGTAGTCGCCGTCGCGCTGTGGCGTCACCGTGTAGTCAAGCCCTGTGTTCAGGTCTGTGAATACATACTGGCCGTTAGCACCGGTCATTACAGTTGCAGAGCCGTTGCCAGAAAGGCTTACCTCTACATCTTCTACTGACTCATCATCCTCGGTGTTGATTGCACCAGCTGCCATTGGGCCAGCTTCGCCGCATACGCCCATGTTGTCCTGTACCAGGATGAACGTCTCACAGAAGTCGCCGTTGCCAGCTGCATCGTACGCCCAGATCTCGATCGGCAGGGTGCCAAGGTCTGCACAAGTCAGCACCAGGCCGTCTTGGTCAGGGTTGTTAGGCTCACCTACGCGGTTGATGGAGTACTTGATCGGCTCAGAGCAGTCTGTGATCGGAGACTGAACGAAGTCGCTCGCCCAGATCTCAGCCATGCCTGCGCCTGGGTCTGGCAGGTTGTCGCCGTCTTCGTCAACTGGCATCAGCTCGATAGAGATACCGAACAGACAGATTGGCGCTGGAGCTTTGCAGTCTACTACGCTGAATGGCAGGATCGCCAGGTCAGAGTTGCCGCAGCCGTCCAACACGTGCACT
>NZ_VOOR01000161.1 GCF_007993045.1 Phaeodactylibacter luteus | reverse complement strand
CAAACCAGTGTATTGCTTGGCATCTCTGAATAAGAACTCAATCTGGTAACGAGCCTTATAATAAGCGTAGATCAACTGGCCATCCAGTTCCAGATCCGTTGAAAAGTATACGGCATACCGGCCTGTAGGCTGACCTTCGTCAAGGAACTCAACATAGGCTAAATTGACCTTTCTTTTCAAACGGACTGCCCAACAGATCAATCCCCATATTTTCACCTCCTGATCTTCGTGGAGCAGTTGGAATTGGTCTTTGTCAATTTTCTTCAGCTTGATTTTACCGTTATACTTCTTGGGCCGGCCACGTCCTTTTTCTCTAGGACCGGCGTAGAGATATTTCAAATCAGCGTCTTTACGAAATTTAGAAACAACTTCTAGATCGGTCTGCTTGCAAACCGGGTCGATAAAGGAAATCTTTGAGAAATAGCCATCTACGACCACATACTTAGATACCTGGCGAAGCTGCTCTTTCCTTTCGATGATCAACTGGGCATAGTGATCTACCAGGGATTGTCCTTTTTCTTTGAGTTCTTTTTGACCAGGCGTCTGGATAGCTTCCAATGGCATAGCCGTATGATCATCTATGCCGACTACGCCCAAACCACCTATTTCAAGGCCTTTGACGGATTTACCCAAACAACCACTCCAGAATTTGTCAAGCTGTGGGGTGTGCTTCCCACTTTTGGGAAGATAACTTGGGTCAAAGGCGATAATCCGGTGAGCACCTAAATGTTCTTTACTTAACTCAATATTGAATTGGAGAAAATCGAATGACTTTTCAAATTGGAGTCGGTAGGTCTTTTCACAGTAAGTGCCATATCGCTCCATGCCTTTGAACGTGTATCGACCTCGTAGA
>NZ_VOOR01000160.1 GCF_007993045.1 Phaeodactylibacter luteus | reverse complement strand
TTGCAGGCAATTAGAATGAAAATAAACACAGTCATATCCATTTTACTAATTTGTGCTTTATGGAGTTGTAAGCTTGATAAAGAAGGAACTGTAATTGAAGAAGATGGAGAAGAGCCTGTAAGAATAATGAAACCGCCAGGCAAATACTTTACTGATTTCGAGAATGAAGATTGCAAAATACAAATTGATAGTGCCAAGATTGATGTAGAAAACGGAAGGTTAGTATATGAAGATACTAAAGGAGGATGGTCTATAATTCGATATGATGATGAAATGGAAGAAATTCTGAAAGAATACGGAATTGAATATGTAGAAATTGGTCCAAATTGTACACTTGAACAAGAATGTTATGGTTACTACATGGACAGCATAATAAGTCAAAGATTTGGAAAAGAGTTTATCAAACAAATCGAACAAAAAGCAGATAGCTTGTTTTTGTCAAGATGGAAAACTAAAACTTATGAATATTGGGATATTGACGAATCCCCGTCTTATAAAGGTGATGCTGAAGTGTATATTGAGAATAGAGTCAAACCTCCATTAAACTGGGACTCAATACCAATGGAATTCGAAAGACAGTTTATAATCGTCGAAGTAACTATTAGCAATAAGGGAAATCTTGATAATTGGGAATTTGATGAGTTTTATAATTTAAAAGAATCTAATGAACAGTTTTTACCCGAATTAAAGAGTCAAATCAGCCAAATTATAAAAGAAATGGAAGAATGGACTCCGGGAAAACTTATTGGAAAAGATGTGAACTCGAAAATTTGGTTGGATATTGACTTGGATAAAGAAAGGTGAATTTAGAACTGCCTGCAACACCAGCTACCTGTCCATGCTCCTAACGTCGCACGGCAGGTAGCCCAACCGTTGT